>JANQES010000122.1 GCA_028278205.1 Rhodothermales bacterium | reverse complement strand
CGAGGTCAACGCGCTGGCCGCGCAGCTTGCCCGGACCCTTTTCCTGATCCCGAACGTGTACGTGGTCAATAGCGGCACCCACGCAGGCCATCAGGCGCTGGCCGATCACCTCGGCACGACGACGCTCTTTGCCGGTGCGATACCGCTGCCGGACTGGGATTACTACATCGACCACGCCGAGGTCGAGCGGTTCGGGGCTCCGGTGGATGAAGGCGTCACGCCCGATGGGCTCTTCCAGAAGCTGCAGCGCGAGCAGCGCAGCCTGCCGCTGGCGCTGCGCCGGGGCGATCACTATCTGCCGTTTCACAGCGGCAGCACCCTCAAGCCGGACGACCGCCTCATCGTCTTGCAAATGGGCCACCGCGCCACGACGGTGTTCGACCGCTTCGACCACCTCGTCGCGCACGCCGCCGTGATAGACGTGGAGCCGGCGCTCTCGATGGACGAATTCTTCAGCCTGGCCGCGGATGCCCTGGCGCCCCGGCTCGATCTCGATGCCGATCAGCTACAGGAGATGTTTCTGGATCGAGAAACCAGTAGCAGCACCGTCGTATTGCCCGGCCTGGCCATTCCGCACGTAGTCGTCGAAGGCGAGGGACAGTTTGAGTTGCTGATTGCGCGATGCCGCCGGGGCATCGCCTTTCCCGGCCAGCCGGAGCGGGTTCATGCGGCGTTCGTGCTGGCCGGCTCGCGCAACGAGCGGACGTTCCACCTGCGTGCGCTCTCGGCCATCGCTAAGATCGTCCAGTGGCCCGATTTCGACCGCCGGTGGATGACGGCGTCCGACGCGGAGGCATTGCGCGAGTTGGTGCTGCGTTCCAAGCGCCGTCGTTTCACGATGCAGTCTGGGGGCGGCGAGGCCGTCGTTTCTGTGTAGACCCTCCCGCTTTATTTCAACCATCGATCCTATCCTCATGCAGACTCCTGGTCAAGACACGCCTTCGCCGACGGCAACTCTTTTGCTTCGTCCGTTTCAGACGTTTTTCAAGCTGGAGGCCGCGGGCGGCATCCTGTTGCTCGTGTGCGCCACCGCCGCGCTGATCCTGGCTAACTCGCCACTGGCCGAGGGCTATTTCGATCTGTGGAAGACCATCGTGACGGTGGGCGCCGGCAGCTTTGTAATCGCCAAGCCGCTGCTGTTGTGGATTAATGACGGGTTGATGGCGATCTTTTTCTTCGTCGTCGGGCTGGAGATCAAGCGCGAGGTGCTCGTGGGCGAGTTGTCTTCGCCGAAGAAGGCGGCCTTGCCGCTGGCGGCGGCGCTGGGCGGCATGGTCGTGCCGGCGCTGCTCTACCTGGCCTTCAACGCCGGGACGGACACCGCCTCGGGCTGGGGCATCCCCATGGCCACCGACATCGCCTTCGCGCTCGGTGTGTTGGCGCTGCTGGGCACGCGCGCGCCGCTGGCGCTCAAGATTTTCCTGACCGCCCTCGCCATCGTCGATGATCTGGGCGCGGTGCTGGTCATCGCCTTTTTCTACACGGCAGAGCTTTCGTGGATCAGCCTGGGGCTGGGCGGGCTGTTCTTGCTGGCGCTGATCGTGGTCAACCGCGCCGGGGTGCGGCGGACGTGGGTCTACGTGGTGCTGGGCCTGGCGCTCTGGGTGGCGTTCTTGAAATCCGGCGTGCATGCCACCATCGCGGGCGTGCTCCTGGCGATGACGATCCCCGCCCGCCGCCGCATCGACGCCGACGCGTTTCTGATGCGCGGGCGCAGCCTGCTCGACACGTTTGCTATCGGGATGAAGCCGGGTAAGGTTGAGCCCACCGCCGATCAGCGCGCCGCCGTGCATTCGCTCGAAGTGGCCTGCGAGGCTATCGAGACGCCGCTGGCGCGGATGGAGCATGCGCTGCATCCCTGGGTGGCCTTCGCCATCATGCCGATTTTTGCCTTCGCCAACGCCGGCGTAGCCCTCGGCGGCGACCTCGGCGCGGCCCTCGGCACGTCGGTGTCGCTGGGGGTGATCATGGGGCTTTTCTTCGGCAAGCAGATCGGCGTGACAGCGTTTTCGTGGCTGGCCGTCCGGCTGGGCTGGGCCGAGCTGCCGGCGGGCGTCGGGTGGCGTCAGCTTTACGGGGTGAGCCTGCTGACCGGCATCGGCTTCACGATGTCGCTGTTCATCGCCAACCTGGCTTTCGGCGATCCGGTGGTGCTCGATCATGCCAAGATCGGTATCTTTGCAGCATCGCTGCTCTCCGGCGTGCTGGGGTGGGGGCTGCTGCGCCGCACGAGTCCGGCCACGCCTGCGCCAGAGCGTGAGCCTACCGCCGCGATGGCGGAAGGATAAGAGAAGTACTGCGTATTTGTGGAACCCATACGCAGTACGATTTCCTCACCCACATGCCGCTGTTTTCGATGCCCTCGCCCACCGTGTTGCTGGCTGCCGCCGGGTTGCCGTTTCTGGCCGAGATCGCTGCGCTTTTTGCGGCGAGTGTGCTCGTGGCGTATCTCTGCTATCGGGTGGGGCTGGTGCCGATTGCGGGCTTTTTGCTGGCCGGCGTGCTCATCGGGCCGGGCGCGCTCGGGCTGGTCGAAGATCAGGCGCTGATCGACATGCTCGCCGAAGTCGGGGTGATCTTGCTGCTGTTCACCATCGGCGTCGAGTTCAGCCTGGAAAAGATGGCGCGGCTCGGACGGGCCATCCTTCTCGGCGGCGGTCTTCAGGTAGCGCTCACCGTGGCAACGGTGACGCTGCTCCTGATGGCGTTTGGGGTTGAAATAGAGGCGGGGCTTTATACCGGTTGCCTGGTGGCGCTCAGCAGCACCGCCATCGTCCTGGGGTTGCTGGCCGAAAGCGGCAAGACCGGCTCGCCCGCCGGGCAACTCGCGCTGGCGATGCTCATCTTTCAGGACTTCGCCATCATCGCGATGGTCCTGTTCGTGCCGATCCTCGGCGGCGATGGCGGCACGGCGTTCGACGTGCTGTGGGCGCTCGGCGAGGCCGTCGTGCTCATCGCCGGAGTCGTCGTGCTGGCACGCAAAGCCGTGCCGTGGTTGCTCGACAAAATAGCCCATTCGCGGCGGCAAGAGCTTTTTCTGCTGGCCGTCGTGACGATCTGCCTGGGCACAGCCTGGATCACGAGCCTGGCCGATGTGAGCCTGGCGCTGGGCGCTTTTCTGGCCGGGATGGTCGTCAGCGAAAGCCACTATCGCACGCAGGCCCTCAGCGAGATCCTGCCGATCAAAACGATCTTCAGCGCCGTCTTTTTCGTGTCGGTGGGCCTGTTGCTTGACCTGGGTTTTCTGATCGGGAATCCGCTGCTGGTGCTGGGCGTGGCCGTGGGATTGTTGCTCGTCAAAGGCGTGATCACGGCGGGGAGCGCGTTGCTGCTGGGCTATCCCGTCCGGATTGCCGCCGCCGCCGGGCTGACGCTGGCGCAGATCGGCGAGTTTTCTTTCGTCTTGGATCGGGTGGGGCGTTCGGTGGGCCTGTCTCCGGCGGATCTCGGCACGACCGGCGAGCAAACGTTCATCGCCGTGACGGTTTTGCTGATGATGCTGACGCCGTTTCTGGTCAAGGCCGGGCCGGGCTTCGGGCGCCGCCTCGAAGCGTCGGCGCTGGGCCGGATCGGGGCGCGGCGCGAACAGCAGGATGCGGAGGCCGTGGCCGGGCTCGAAGACCACGTGATCATCGTCGGCTACGGCCCGGCGGGGCGGCGGCTCGTCCGTGTGTTGAAAGACGCCGGGGTTCCGTTCGTCGTCGTGGAGTTGAATCCGACTTCGGTGAAAGAGATGCGGCAGGAGGGCATCGCCGTGATTTATGGCGATGCCGCCCGCGTTCACGTCCTCGAACACGCCGGGATTCACCGGGCCAAGCTCTGCGTCGTCGCGATCAGTGATGAAGATGCTGTGACTGACATCGTGCGGATGGCGCATTACCAGAACCCGACGTTGCAGATCATCGCGCGGACGCGATTTCTGCACCGGGCCGAACCCCTGCACGCCGCCGGGGCCGACATCGTGGTGCCGGAGGAGTTGGAGACATCGGTGCGCATCTTCTCGCATGTGCTCGGCGCCTACATGATACCGCCCGACGAGGTCGAGCGCCTGATCCTCGCCATCCGCGCCGACGATTACGGCGTCTTCCGGGGCAGCATCCAGGAAGCCCACCTGATGGTGTTGCAGGGGCTCGATGAGGAGGGGCTTCACACGCGGGCCGTCGCCGTGCGTGAGGGGGCGCCCGTGGCCGGCAAGACGCTCGCCGACCTGAGCCTCCGGCAGCAATTCGGCATCACCGTGCTGGCCGTGCGCCGCGACGGAAAAACCATCGGCAATCCAGCGGGCGACTTCCACGTGCAGCCTGGCGACCGCCTCATTCTCATCGGTCTGGCCGAACGCTTCGCCGCCTGCGCCGATCTTTTCCGCGAACCAGCCGCGCAGTCCTGATCGAGAGGGAGAGGTCTGATCGAGAGGGAGAAAGGGGGAGAGGGTGAAAGGGAGAGGATCGGGAATGTCGAATATCGAATGACGAGTGCTGTTAGATCCTTCAACATTCTTCAATCCTTGTTCGATATTCTACATTCGAAATCCCCCTTTCCCCCTCTCTCCCTTTCCCCCGTTCCCCGTAACAACGCCCTGATCCCCTCATGCGCATTCGAAACATTCTTGCCCTTCAAGGGTGAAGGGCTTTTCTTTCGGAGATCCTCCCCATCGAGCCTCACCCGACTATGCGCACGCTCAAAGTCGCCGTCATCGACATTCTGGGTAAATCGACGAGCAGGAAGGCGTTTTCTCGGTATTCGCGGCCCAACAACCAGAGCATCATGCCGCAGGTGGTGGCTATCTGGTGCGAAGAACTCGGCCACGACGTCTCGATGGTTTACTACGACGGCCCCGCGCGCCTGCTCGGCGACGTGCCGGACGACGCCGACCTTGTCTTCATCAATGCCTTCTCGCAGAACGCGATGCTGGCCTACGCCCTGAGCAACTACTATCGCTCGAAGGGCGCCGTGACGGCCCTCGGCGGCCCGCACTCGCGCAGCTACCCGGACGACACCGTCAAGTATTTCGACTACGCCGTCGGCTTTTGCGACAAGACGCTGATTCAGGACATCCTGCAAGATTGCGCGCAGCACCGGCCTCGGGGGCAGTTTCTCTCGGCCAAACAGCAGCCCTCGCATCTGCCCGGCGTCCGGGAGCGGTGGAAGTTCATGATGCCCATCCTGGAAAAAGCGCCGATCATGAAAGTGATTCCGGTGATCGGCAGCCTGGGATGCCCCTACACGTGCAGCTTCTGCATCGACGCGCTGGTGCCGTACCAGCCGCTGGAGTTCGAGCCGATGAAGGAGGATTTGCGCTTCATCCTCGAAAACAAACCGCCCCGTTCGGTGGTAGCGTGGCACGATCCCAACTTCGGCATCCGCTTCAATGATTATCTCGACGTCATCGAAGAGGCCATCCCGCCGGGCAGCCTCTCGTTCGTGGCCGAGACGTCGCTGGCCCTGTTGAAGGAGGATAATTGCAAGCGGCTTCAGAAAAACGGCTTCACCGCCATGCTGCCGGGCATCGAGTCGTGGTATGACATCGGCGACAAGTCGAAGCTGCGCTCGAAGCACGGGATGGAGAAAGTCGAGCGCGTGGCGGAGCACATCAACATGATCCTCGGCTACATCCCCTACGTGCAGGCCAACCTGATCCTCGGTCTCGACGCCGACGAAGGGCCGGAGCCGTTCGAGTTGACGAAGCGATTCGTGGATCTGGCGCCCGGCGCCTTTCCGTATTTCTCGCTCCTGATGTCGTATGGCCGCAACGCGCCGGACAACCTGCGCTATCAGCGCGAGGGCCGCGTGCTCAACGTGCCGCATCACTTCCTCAACCAGCTTCACTCGATGAACGTCCGGCCCAAAAACTACACGTGGCTGGAGTTCTTCACGCACGTCTGCGACGTCTACGACTACGCTTTCTCGAAGCGCGCGGTCTACCGGCGGTTCAAGGCCGTCAAGCACCGCGTCACGCGATTCGAACAACTCTTTCGCGGCTGGACCTCCGAGCGCGGCCACAAGCTCGTGGGTAATCACATGAAGATGCGCGAGCGCCTCAAGACCGACCCCGAACTCGTCCGCTACCTCAACGGCGAGACGACCGACCTGCCGGAGATCTACACCGAACCCGTCCAACGCGACCTCGAATGGCTCTGGGATTGGCTGCCCGACGGCGCGCTCTACCACGACCCCCACGCCTACCTCAAATCGATGGAGACCGACGCGGTGGATTTACCGAAGGCGCGTGCGGGGATGATGGCGTGAGGTGCCGGGAGAGACGGTTGAGGTGTGTTGCGATGACGTGCCTGGGGCGAGCGTTGGTGTTGGTCACTGGTCATTACGCTCGCCGGCGCTCGCTGTCATGGGTCATGAGTTTTTTGTCCTTCACCCATGACTCATGACCCGCGCCGCCGTTGAAGCAAAGCGCCGACGTTCAGGAACAGCATCATTCACCCTCTTTAGCAGCCCTGATCGAAAACAACAGCGGTGCGGTCACGGAGCGGTCTTTCCAGACGTAGCGGCCCGGCGTGTCTTCTTCGAGGTAAGAGGGGAAGGGGTACGGGCTGAAGGGAAATTCGTGGAGGTAGTCGAGCCGCAGGCCTGCCGTGAGGAGTGCCGTGACGATCTCGCCGAGGCTGTGCGGCCATTCGTAGGAGGTCTGTTTGATGCCCTCGTCGTCAGCGGCGGCGTAGGAGCCTTCGGCCTCGAACTGTAACGGCGCGTCGGTGCGGAAGTACGGATAGGCGATGCGCTCGCCGTCGTCGTCGAGCATCGAGATGAAGGGGTGGAATTCGACGAGGTAAAACGTGCCGCCGGGCTTGAGGTAGCGTGCCACGGTCTGCGCCCATCCGTCGAGGTCGGGCAGCCAGGTGAGCACGCCGTAGGACGTAAAGACGATGTCGAACTGCGTATCCGGCATCTCCGGCAGATCGTAAATATTGGCGCAGAGAAACGTCGCGGGGATGTCCAACTCTTCACTCAGCGACCGCGCCATGTCGATGGCGCCCGGCGAAAAATCGACGCCGGTGACGACGGCGCCCGCCCGCGCCCACGACAGCGTATCGAGGCCGAAGTGGCATTGCAAGTGCAGCAACGTCTTGCCCGTCACGTCGCCGAGTTCCTCGCGTTCGACCGGCATCAGCGTCGATTTGCCCTCCTTAAAGCCGTCCACGTCATAAAAAGCCGAGGCCGCGTGGAGCTTTGTCCAGCGGTCCCACAGTTCGCGGTTGGTATCGATGTATTCGTTCATGTTTTTTGGATGTCGGATAGTGCAACCGCAGATGGGCGCGGATCAACGCAGATGACAGATTGATCTTTTTAAAACACCCAATCTGCGGTCCCATCCGCGTTCATTCGCGTTCATCTGCGGTTGCATTAGCAGCTACACACCTTGCCTTCCTTCACCGCGTCGCGTCCTTCTTTGATCAGAAAGGCGGCGATGAGCAGGCCGATGATCGGGTCGATTTGCCAGAAGCCGAGCGTAGCGTTGAGCACGAGGCCGAGCAAGACGGCTGCCGAGAGCAGCACACACGCCAGCGTCTGCTTGGCGTCGGCCAGCAGGCTGCGGCTGCCGATGTGCCGGCCCGTGTGGCGCTTGGCGAAAAACAACACCGGCATCACGATGAGCGACAGGCTCGTGATGACGATGCCCGCGATACTCGGCGACGGCGCCTCGGCCAGGTAGAGCGTGCTGGCCGCTTCGTAGAGCACGTACGCGCCCAGGATGTAAAACGTGTAGCCGACGAGCTTGAGCGCCCGCTGTTCTCGTTGCTCGGCTTCGTGGGGCGTCAGCGCAGCGTGCGGCAGGAAACGCCAGATCATCACACTGCCCGAAAGCGACTCGACGAAGCTGTCGAGCCCGAAGCCCAGCAGCGCCACACTGCCCGCCATCATCCCCGCCGCCACCGACGCCACGCCTTCGAGCACGTTGTAGACGACGGTGAAATAAGACAGCCGGAGCGCCCGCACATTGCCTTGCGTCTGCGTTACTTCCATGTTGTTCCGATGGATGATTCAGGGTGTGTCCCTTAAAAGGTAGGGCACACGGATAACATAGATGGTACGGAGGGTATGCTTTTCTGGACTAATCACCAGTGCGAAGTACGTTGTACTCAAAAAGGGCTTCCTCATGTACGTGAAGTGACCCGACAACATAAGAATATATTCTGGAGGTAAACAAATGAAGCGGTTTCTCTTTGTCTTTGTGTTGTTGTTCTGGGGGTGCGGAGGCGGATCAGGCCTCATCGAGATAACACCCCGCGTCCAGGACAGGAAGACCTACACGCCCAATGCAATACGGTATACCCGAACGGGGAACGTTATGATCGGCGTAGCCCGGGTCTACATGCTTCCTACGTTCGTCGCCCTGGATGCCCAAGAAGAGCTTGACTATAGCCGGTTTCGCGCCAATGAAAAGCTGCGCGATAACCCCGATCTAGCATGGCTTGGAACCCATAGAATACATCGCAAACACGGTTATGTGATCGTCAAAGATGCTGATGCGTCCTATGGCCTCCACATACGAAATACCGGGGAGATAGGTGAGGGCTGGATTCGGTTGCCCGGCGGCCGCAAAGCCAGGCAAGAAACAGGGCTGGCGTCTGATTCTCAGTTCGAGCGCGTATCACCCATCCTTCTAGAGGGGTCGTTTCAGGCGGCGTTGGTGTACACCGGGAAAAATGGTTCTCAAATCCAGTTGGTCTACCGTGAATATCTCGATGGCTCGACGCAGCCGGCCTCCACGCAGGAGCTTACGTATGATCTGGATGTCTCGCCCATAATCGTCTTTAAGAGCCTGGAGATCGAAGTCATCGAGGCCAGTGATTCGCGTATCCGGTTCAAGGTTCTTGAAGACGGAGGCTTGCCGTGGCTTCCCGCTGTCCGAGAGAAGTAATGCTTGCTCGCAGTGGAGGTGGTCAAAAGGCAAATGGGCAAAAGGCAATCAAATCACAATTTGCCGATTTGCCGATTTGCTCATTTGCCTCATTTGCCTCATTTGCCCATTTGCCTCATTTGCCCATTTGCCTATTTCCTCAAAATCCCGAAACCTAACCTCAAGCAAACAGTTGTTCCGACCAACTTTTTAAAGGAAATCGGCGTCTTCGCCTCCTTGTCTGTGGCTAAGCTGAAGACCAATTCATATCTGATCCTCCTGGCCCTCTGGTTGATGGTGTTTGCTGCCAGCAGCCAGGTGATCATCATCGCCCCGATCCTGCCCCGCATCGGCGAGGCGCTGAGCGTCTCGGAGGCGCTGCTGGGACTGTTGGGCACGTCCTACGCGCTCCTGCTGAGCGTCTTCGCGCTCATCACCGGGCCGATCTCCGACAAGATCGGGCGGCGGCGCATCTTGCTTATCGGCACCGGCTTCATGGCCATCGCGTTGGCGTTGCACGGTCTGGCTAATAGTTTCTGGGTCCTGCTGACTGTGCGCGGCCTGGCCGGCGCCGGCGGCGGGGTGCTCAGCGGCGCCGCCGTCGCCTACGTGGGCGATTACTTTCCCTACGAACGACGCGGCTGGGCCAACGGATGGATTTTTAGCGGCATCGCCTTCGGCCAGATCGTTGGCATCCCGCTGGGCACCATCCTGGCCGATCAGTTCGACTTTCGGATGCCGTTTGTGGCCTTCGCCGCGATGATGGGCCTGGCCTGGCTGCTGGTCTGGTTCTTCGTTCCCCAACCCGACGTGCAGCGCGACCCGCACCCGCTGACGATCAAGCGGGCGGTGCTCAACTATGCCCGGCTGATGAAAGAGCGCGACCCGGCGGCTGCCATCGTGGGTTTTTTCCTGATGTTTCTCAGCTTCGGCCTCTACGTCTATTACATGCCCTCGTGGCTGGAACAAGACATCGGCCTGACGGGCACGGAGGTCGCTTCGTTGTTTCTCGTGGGCGGCCTCGCCAACGTGGTAGCCAGCCCCCTGGCCGGGCGCGTCTCAGACCGCATCGGGCGCAAGCCGCTGGTCGTGACGGCCTGCCTGGGCCTGGGCCTCGTGATGATCGGCACGACGTACGTGATCTCGGATCTGCTGATGGCCTACCTGCTCTTCGGCGTGGCGATGGTGATGGTGGCCATGCGCACGAGCCCGTTGCAGGCGCTGATGACGGCCATCGTCCCCGACGAACGACGCGGCATCTTGATGAGCCTGGCTATTGCCATCGGGCAGGTCGGCTTCGGCATCGGCAGTGCCATGGCCGGCCTGACGTTTACCGAATACGGCTATTTCAGCAACACCGTCATCGCCGCCGTCGCCATCGTGCTCATGGCGCTCCTGGTGCGCTTCTTCCTGCCCGAACCGGGCCTGACCACCTCTTCCTCCGAATCCCCCAAAATCGCAGGGGCTTCGTGATTTTGGATTTTGGATTTTGGATTGGGAAGATTCCGATCCCTCTTTACCAAACGAAAAAGCCGCGCCCGTTTCTACCGGCGCGGTTTTTTCGATTATTGAAGATCAAGCAGAACGGCAGCCAATCCAAAATCTAAAATCCAAAATCCAAAATTAAAGAAACCCTACCTGGCCGATGAAGAGGATGGCGCCGCTGGCGTGTTCGCGGATGGCGAAGACGAAAGGCCGGTCGATGCGCATCACGATGGGCGTGGCGCCAACCGACTCGATGCTGAGTTCCACCGATGTGGCCGCCGCTGCCTCGGTACCCTCCTCGTTCACCTCGACGAATGTTTTGTGCCTGACTTCAGAGATGTAGAGATCGCCCCGGTGAGGGTTGATGAGGCTGAAATCGGAGGTGCGGGAATTGAAGGCGACGCCCATGCCGAGTGCAGTCAGGGCTTCTATGAGCGAGACATCGTATTCGAGCTTGAAGCGGGGCATCTCCAGCAACCCAAAATCGACGGTTGCGAGGCGGGCCGTGGCCTCGGTCCAGGCTTCCGGACTGAGACCGGCAACGAACTCGGGCAGTGGTACGTCTTCGCGAGGGAGGAAGATAGTCATCGAGAAGAGGCTGTCGCCGTAGGGTAGATCGATGGCCTGGTAATTTTCACCCTGGGTGTAAGAGAGGCGCGCGTCGCGCATCGACATCATCGGCAGCGTCGTCTTCGAACCGTCGGCATTGGTGAAGGGCGCGTCGTGCGTCAGGTTTTGGTCGAAGGTGTAGGTCCAATCGCCTTTGAAATAGATGGCGTTGATCAAGTACATCACCACGTCCGCCTGGATCTCGTCCGGGACGATCTTTTCGATCTTACCGTGCGTTTTTTCCTCGACCCAGGCGTTCATGATCTCCGAAGCCTCGGCGCTGCTGAAGTTGAGCGCTTGCACGACGGCGTCGAAGTAGGTGGCGTTTATTTCGAGGAAATCGGGTTCGACGAAGAAGCCGTCCCGATACCAGATCGAGTTGGCAATTTCGAATTGGACGCGTTCGTCGAGTGTGGTGTAGAGATCGATCAGGTCGCGAAACGCTGTGTTGATCTCATCCATCGAAAGGCCGCTGAGTTCGAGGGTTTTCTCCATGGCGGTGCGGGTATCGCCGGCAGCGCCGTTGAGGGTCATGCCCAGGGCCATCGACACGCTCAGCGGCGAGATGAAGACGTTGGTGTCGCCCTCGGCCTGGCCCAGTTGCCGGAAGAGCTTGAGGCCGAACGTGTTATCGGCGTCGGTGAGTTGTTGCTGCTGCTCGGTGAGCACGACCACCGGGCGGGTCCTCGGTTCGGGTTCGTCGGACGAGACGCCGCTGTCGCAGCCTGCCACCGCCAGGCCGATGAACAGTACCGGGATGGCTGCTAAGAGAAAGCGTTTCATGGGGATTGTTGGTTTCTAACGGTTTCAGATATTTCTGGTGTTGTTGTTTCAATGTATCTATGCCGGCGGCGGGATGATTACCCAAAAGAGGGGCAGGGCAGTTTTTTTGGACCCGATCAAACAGAAGAAGCCCGGCCAGGTATTTTTCCCAGCCGGGCTTCTTCGTCCCACCGCGCATTAATATCATCCTATGCAAAATCCGGCAGGATTTTGCATTAGTTTTGGATTTTGAAGACCAAAGCGGCGGCCGCGCCACCGGCTAACGGCCCGACGAGGTAGATCCAGAGGTTACTGAGGGGACCGCCTCCAGCCAAGGCGTCCATCAGAATCGGACCTATGCCTACTGCCGGATTGAACGCGCCGCCGGAGATGGGACCCCCGGCAAACGCCCCCACCGTCACCGTAAAACCGATGGCGAGACCGTAGAACGAGTTGCCCTGGGTGCCTTCGGCGGTGGCGCTGTTGAGCACCACCAGGGCCAGGGCAAAGGTGAACAAAAATTCAATGATCAGCACGCTCACCACGTTGGCGCTGGCCGCAGGCGCCGGGGCAAACGTATCGCTGAGGCACACATAGACGATTACTGCCGCCAGGAGCGCGCCCACGATCTGCGACACCCAGTAGAGGATCATCTCTTTGGTGTTGAAGTCGGACACGCCCCGCATGAACACCGCCAGCGAAACCGCCGGGTTGTAGTGCGCCCCCGAGATGTGCCCGCCCATGTAGACCATCACCATGAGCGCAGAGCCGATGGCCAGTGGCGCAAACGGGGTGTCTGCGATGACCGTCAGGCCGATGGTAAGCACCAGAAAGAACGTGCCGATGAACTCCGTCAGGTAGTTCTTCATAAGATCTGCCTCCGATGCGCTTCGGCGCGCGACAGCCCGCCGCAGCAAGAGTGAGGAGAAAGGACAAGGGGCAAATTGCAAATCGGCAAATTGCAAGGGGCAAATCGCAGCGGTCACTTGCTTCATTTGCCCATTTGCTTCATTTGCCCATTTATCTATAGCAGGATAAACGAGATGCCCAGCGAAAACACCTCTTTCATCTGCACCTTATCGACGATATCCACGTCGTAGACGGCGACGTACTCGAAGTTGACGTTGAGCCACTTGTTGACCTTCATCGTGACGAGGTTCTCCCAGAGCGCGTCGGGCTTATCCGGCTGGTTGAACGAGGCAAACAGGCTCAACTTCGAGGTGTAGAGCACGTTCTCGAAGATTTCCTTGTTGACCTCGGTGAACGCCTCCAGCCCGGCTTCGAAGCGTATCGTTTCGGTGGAGTCGACGCCGTAGCGCTCGCGCAGGCTCTCGATGGTTACCACCGTCTCCTTTGCGCCCAGGCCCACCCGCTGCGTGAGCCACTCGGTAGGCTTGTACGTCAGGCCTACCGACTGCGTCAGCGTGGCCGGAGCGAAGAAGGCCGAGACGCGCTCCTCCGGGTTCTGGCTATAATCGAAACCTTCGGCAAACTGCGTGCGCAAACCGGCGGCAAACGTCGGGTGGAACCGACTGAAAAACCCTTCCCCTCTATACTCGAAGGCCGAGAGAACCTGAATGAGATCTTCGGCCTTGCGAACCTCCAGCGAGTCTTGCTTAATCAGGCCGAAGGCCAGACGGATGTCGTGGTTCTGCGTCCACCTGTCGGCTGTCCGCGAGGCTTTGCCGTTGAGGCCGGTGCTCAAGGCCAGCGAGCTGACGCCGCCTTCCTGCCAGTTCCGAAAGCCGGTCTGTGCGAAGGAAAGCTGCCCCGTGGCCTCGGTCATCCAGGCCTTGGCCGAGTCGGGCAGCGCGGCTTCTTGCGCCATCAGCCGGGGCGTCCACACCGTCGCCAGGACGAATGCCGCCACGGATGTCAAAGAACTTCGTAGCGCGTTCCTCATAGTGTCTGCAGACTGATCGATGCCGGTCGTTTGCGTCGTTGTCGAATATCATGCCAGGGCGTGATAAATCGGCCCCAAGGTAGCATCTTTGCCGGTAAAATACCCGGCGCTGTCGCAAAATCGAACAGTACTGCGTCAAGGCGCGACAGCGAGGCCGCGTGCCCGGATCTGTCCACGGCGCGGCTCGTTGAAGCGAAAGGAACCAGCCTTCTTGCACAGAGAACGCGTCGCGATGAACCAGGAAACGGACAAGCACAGCCCCTCCGGCATCGACCGAACCGCCATCCGGCGGGTGAAGGTCGACGAGGCGCAGAGCGACTTTGCCTTCTGGCAGACGCAGTCCTACGAGCAACGCCTGGCGGCCCTGGAGCAGATTCGGCAAGAATACATCGCCTGGAAATATGGTACTGACCCAGGATTTCAGAGAGTTCTTTCAGTCGTTAAACGATCTAGAGAACCTCAAGAAGAATAAACGAGCGACAGGACGACTACAGGATCTGGCCGATTTAGAGCATCTCGAATAAACAAAAATGTGCCCGGCACTTCGAAAGTACCGGGCACATGTCACCGCGAATCAAATCAATATCCATTTAGAAAAAGTCCGCCAGGACTTTTTCTAATTCTATACGCGCTGCTCCGTACCGACGCGGCCCAAGGCTACGCGGGCGCGGTTGCGGGCGCGTTCGAGGGCTTGCTCGGCGCGTTGGCGTTCTTCGGCGGAGGTGCTGGCGGCCAGGCGTTGGCGGGCGCGTTCTTCGGCGGCCTTCGCGCGGTCGAGGTCGATCTCCGAAGCCGGTTCGACGGTCTCGGCCAGCACCGTGACCACGTTGCCGATGACTTCGAGGAAGCCGCCGCTGGTGGCGTAGGTGATCTTCTCGCCCGAGGGCACCGTCACATACAACGGCCCGACGCCGATGGCGGCGATCATCGGGGCGTGGTTGTAGAGCACCTCGAACGAACCCTGGGCGCCGGGCGCGCGGATGGCCTGCGCCTCGCCCTGAAACACCCGCTTGTCGGGCGCTACGATCTCTACGTATAGCGTATTGGGCATTTCCGATTTTGGATTTTAGATTTTGGATTTTGGATTGATCTAAAATCCAAAATCCAAAATCGATTAACCTGCTTCGGCCAGCATTTTTTCGCCGGCTTCGATGACCTCTTCGATGACGCCTTTGTAGGTGAAGGCGCCTTCGGGCAGGTGGTCGAGGTCGCCGTTGAGGATCATGCGGAAGCCGCGGATGGAGTCTTCGATCTTGACGTAGCGGCCCGGTGCGCCGGTGAACTGCTCGGCCACGAAGAACGGCTGGCTCATGTAGCGCTCGGCCCGGCGGGCGCGCTGCACGACGAGCTTGTCCTCGTCCGAGAGTTCGTCCATGCCGAGGATGGCGATGATGTCTTGCAGTTCTTTGTAGCGCTGGAGCAACTGCTTGACCTCCTGCGCCGTGCTGTAATGCTCCTCACCGACGACGCGGGGCGTCAGGATCGTCGAGTTCGAGTCGAGCGGGTCGATGGCCGGGTAGAGGCCCAGCGAGGCGATCCGTCGGGAGAGCACCGTCGTGGCGTCGAGGTGGGCGAAGGCCGTAGCCGGGGCCGGGTCGGTCAGGTCGTCGGCGGGCACGTAGATGGCCTGCACCGAAGTGATCGAGCCGCTCTTGGTCGAGGTGATGCGTTCTTGCAGTTCGCCCATCTCGGTGGCGAGCGTCGGCTGGTAGCCCACGGCGCTGGGCATCCGGCCCAACAGCGCCGAGACCTCCGAGCCGGCCTGCGTGAACCGGAAGATGTTATCGACGAACAGCAGCACGTCGCGCCCGCCGAGGTCGCGGAAGTATTCGGCGATGGTCAGGCCCGAAAGGCCCACGCGGGCGCGGGCGCCGGGCGGCTCGTTCATCTGGCCGAAGACGAGGCTGATGTTGCTCTCTTTGATCAGCTCCATATCGACCTTGTCGAGGTCCCAATTGCCCTCTTCCATGGCCTCTTTGAACGCGTCGCCGTACTGCATCACGCCGCTTTCGATCATCTCGCGGAGCAGGTCGTTGCCCTCGCGCGTGCGCTCGCCCACACCGGCAAAGACCGACAGCCCCTCGTGCGCCTTGGCGATGTTGTTGATCAACTCCATGATCAACACCGTCTTGCCCACGCCGGCGCCGCCGAAGAGCCCCACCTTGCCGCCGCGCGCATACGGCTGGATCAGGTCGACGACCTTGATGCCGGTCTCGAGCATCTCGACGCTCGTCGAAAGCTCTTCGAATTTGGGCGGTTCGCGGTGGATGGGCAGGCGGGCTTCGGCCCGGGGCTGCGGCAGCCCGTCGATGGCACGCCCGACGACGTTAAAGAGCCGTCCGCGAATCTCCGGCCCCACGGGCATGGCGATGGGCTGGCCGGTGTTGACGACCTCGGTGCCGCGCGTCAGGCCGTCGGTCGAGTCCATGGCGATGGCGCGGACGCGGTTCTCGCCCAGGTGTTGCTGCACTTCGAGGACGAGGACGTCTTCCTCGCCGCGATGGATCTCCAGGGCGTCGAGGATGTCCGGCACCGTGTTGGCGGTAAAGGCTACGTCTACCACCGGACCGACGATTTGCACCACCTGGCCGTTCGTGCTCTTGGCTTCCATTCTATAGAGGGTCTTATGTACGCGGAAATAAGGTCTCGATTTCGGGCCTGTCTGAGGCAGGGCAAGAAAGATACAAGCCGTGCCCGGCAGAAGCTTGCTCTGAAACGTCTGAGGGGCACTGGGGATCGCAAAGAATTCAGGAATTCAAGGTGGGAGGAGTCGGAGAGCCGGGGGGTCGAAGAGTCGGGGAGAAGTCAAGCTGTTTTCTTGGATAGCTCGGCCCAGCACCGCCCGGCCCTAAAGAGCCGGGCTCATGGCTCCCGACACGTCGGAACCCTTCTTCAGGCCCAGCGGGCCTTCAGCGCTGAGCCCGGTGATTTGTCGCCGGGCGGTGCTGGGCCGACTCCCCGGCTCTCCGACTCCCCTGCTCAAAAAACTTGATAACCACCCGCCATCCTCCTATTCTGGGGCATTCCGATCTGCGAGCCCAATCCATCCATCCGCCCACGAAGCCATGCGTTCTCGGTTGTGTGTTCTCGTCTGTGTGCTGCTGATGGCCTGCGCGTTGCCCGCGCAGGCGCAGGAGCTTTCCTCCATCGAGGAGAAAACAGCAAAATTTGAAAAAAAAGACGGCTTTTTTCCGATCTATTGGGATGAAGCCGGGGGGAAGATCTGGCTGGAGATTCCCCGGTTCGACGAAGACTTTCTCTACGTTTCGTCGTTGCCGGCGGGCCTGGGCTCGAACGACATCGGGCTCGACCGCAGCCAGCTTGGCTCGACGCGCGTGGTGCGGTTCGAACGCATCGGGCCGAAGGTGCTCCTGGTGATGCCCAACCTGCGCTACCGCGCCGACAGCGACGATGCCGCCGAGCGCGCCTCCGTCCGCGAGGCCTTTGCCGAGGGCGTCGTCTGGGGCTTCAAGGCCGCCGCCGAAACCGACGGGCGCGTGCTCGTCGATGCCACCGATTTCGTCGTGCGCGACGCCCACGGCGTCATCCGGCGGCTCAAGGGGAGTAATCAGGGTAATTATACGCTGGACAAGAGCCGCAGCGCGCCCTATCCGGCGATGCTCAAAGCCTTCCCCAACAATACCGAGATGGAAGCGCGCGTCACCTTCACCGGCAACGACCCCGGCGGCTACGTGTTCGATGTGGCCGCCGACCCCTTCGCCCTGACGATGCGCATGCGGCATTCGTTCGTGAAGCTGCCGGATGACGGATACACGCCGCGCGCTTTTCATCCCGGCTCCGGCTACGGCGCGCTGACCTACCGGGACTACGCCGTGCCCATCGGCGAGGAGATGCGCAAGCGTTTCATCCGGCGGCACCGGCTCATCAAGAAAGATTCGAGCGCCGCCGTCAGCGACCCCGTCGAGCCCATCATCTATTATCTCGATCCGGGCACGCCCGAGCCGGTGCGCAGCGCCCTGCTCGACGGCGCGCGGTGGTGGGCCGAGGCCTTCGAGACGGCAGGCTTTTCGAATGCCTTCCGCGTCGAAATCCTGCCCGACGGCGCCGATCCGATGGACGCGCGCTACAACACGATCCAGTGGGTGCATCGGGCCACGCGCGGCTGGAGCTACGGCTCGTCGGTGACCGATCCGCGCACGGGCGAGATCATCAAGGGCCACGTCTCGCTCGGCTCGCTGCGCGTCCGGCAGGATTATCTGATTGCCGAAGGGTTGCTGGCGCCCTACAAAGACTCTCTCGCTGCTGGCATCGCTGCTGCCGAAGATCCGATGTTGGCCATGTCGCTGGCGCGCATCCGCCAGCTTTCGGCGCACGAGGTGGGCCACACGCTGGGCCTGTCGCACAACTTCGCCTCGTCGGTCAACGACCGCGCTTCGGTGATGGATTACCCGGCGCCGCTGGCCGTGCCGGCTGCCGACGGCGCCGTCAGCCTCGGCGCGGCCTATGCCACGGGCATCGGCGCCTGGGATAAAGTGGCTATCGCCTACGGCTACGCGCAGCCGCTGCCCGGCGTAGACGAGAAAGCGATGTTGCAAGGCATCCTCGACGACGCGCACCGCATCAGCCTCTACTACGTCACCGACGCCGACGCCCGCCCGCCGGGGGGGGCGCATCCGCTGGCCAACCTGTGGGAAAACGGCGACGACATGATCACGGCGCTCGACCGCGAGATGCGCGTCCGCCAGGCCGCCCTGAATCGTTTCGGCGAAGCGACCGTCCGCCAGGGCCGCCCGCTGGCGACGTTGGAGGAGGCGCTCGTGCCGCTCTACCTCCGGCATCGCTATCAGGTGGAGGCCACGGTCAAGCTCGTCGGCGGTGTCGAATACGGCTACGCCACGCGGGGCGATGCGCTCTCGCTGCCGAAGCCGGTGCCCGCCGCCGCACAACGCGCCGCCCTCACCGAGTTGATGAAGGTGATCCAGCCGGAGGCGCTGCGCCTGCCCGAAAACCTCCGCACGCAGATCCCGCCGCGCCCGCCCGGCTATCCGCAGCACCGCGAGCTGTTCCCCGGCCACACCGGCCTGACGTTCGATCCGTATGCGCCTGCCGCCGTGGTGGCCGGCCTCGTCCTCGGCCTCGTCATCCATCCGCAACGCGCCGCCCGGTCGGTCTATCAACATGATTTCGATCCCAACCTGCCGGATCTCGAAGAGGTGCTCGAAGTCGTCAGCAATGAGACCTGGGCCAAGAGCGTCCCGCGCGATCCGTACGACGCCGAACTGCAACGCGTGGTGCAGCAGGTGTGGGTCGATGAGTTGATCGCCGTGGCGGCCAATGAGCGCGCGGCCCCGGCGGTGCGCGCGATGGTCACGCTGAAGCTGCGCGAGATCCACGCGTGGCTGCAAGAAAACCTGGGAGGCCGCCGCGACGAAGAGACCCTCGCCCACCGCACCTTCGTCTACGACCAGATAGACCGCTACCTCCTGCGCGACTACCGGCCCGGCGAGGGGCGGGTCGAACTCACCACGCCGCCGGGTTCGCCCATCGGCCAGGATGCCCCCGGCTACCTCCACCGCCGCCACCAACGCCAGACCCTCCTCGACGAATGGGACCGGCGGCACGAAGCGTGCGGGTGGGAGGGTTTTGGATTTTAGATTTTGGATTGGTCTGATTCGGCACCGTCATCTCAATCGAAAAAGCCGCGCCGGTTGGAAAAGGCGCGGCTTTTTCGATTATTGAAAGCGGATCGGAAGCCACCCAATCCAAAATCCAAAATCTAAAATCGCCTCACTCTTCTTCTTCGAAATGCTGATACCCCGTAAACGGCAGCGGGATGATGTCGCCTTCCGGCATTTGCACAGATACGCCTTCACTCGCTTCGGTCATCAGACCGATGGCGGTGAACGATTCGGGGTCGAGCTTTTCGAGATCGTCGTCGGGCAGCGTGAAGAGCAGTTCGTAATCCTCGCCGCCGAAGAGCGCGTAGGTATCCACGTCTTCGGCGAAGAGATCGGCCACGCTGTGTGTTTCCGGGGCGATGGGCAGCGTGGCGGCGTGGATGAGCGCGCCGCAGCCGCTCTGCGTGCAGAGGTGATGCACCTCCGAGGCGATGCCGTCGGAGATGTCGATGAGGGCGTGGGGACGGACGGCGCGGGCGGCCCAATCCTGAACGATCGGGAGCCGGGCCAGCGGCGCAAGCTGGCGCTGGATGACGTAGTGGAAAGGCTCCAGGTTGGGTTGATAGGCCGTGCCTTCGTCTTGCATGGCGCGGCGTTGGTCGAGCATCACCTTGAGCCCGGCGTAGGCCGCCCCGACGTCGCCCGTCACGCACAGCACGTCGCCCGGCTGCGCGCCGCTGCGATAGACGACATTCTGCTCGCCGGCCTCGCCGATGACCGTCACGGCCAGCGTCAGAAAGCGCGCCGCCGTCGTGTCGCCGCCGACGATCGTCACGTCGTAGGCCGAAGCGGCGTGTTTGAGACCCCGGTAGAGCGCCTCGACCATCTCGACCGAGACGTTATCGGGCAGGCCCAGGGCAATCGTGGCAAAGCGCGGCAACGCGTTCATCGCCAGGACGTCGCTGACGTTGACCGAGAGCGCTTTGAAGCCGAGATATTCCATCGGCATAAACACCCGGTCGAAATGAACGGCCTCGATCAATGCATCCGTGGTGACGACGTGAACCCGGTCTCCATCGATGCGATACACGGCGGCGTCATCGTCAATGCCGGCGAGCACATCGGCGTCTTCCGGCGCGTCGAGGACCGCCTTCATCCGGTCGATCAGCGCAAATTCGCCCACCTCATTGATGGGCGTGTAGGTGTCGTTCATGGGGATTTGTTTGTTGTGCCCTGGGGTGCGTCTGCAAATGGCAAATCATGCAAATGGCAAAGGGCAAATCATGCAAATGGCAAATGGCAAAGGGCAATAAAAACGCGATTGCCTCATTTGCCCATTTGCCTCATTTGCCTATTTGCCTCATTTGCCCATTTGCCCATTTGCCTTTTGCAAAGAACAAAGAACTCCGTTACAACGGCAAGCAAATCTTCCCCAAAAGCGTCCGCCGCGAGGCGCCTGTGACCGAGGGCACGTTGGTGGCGACGCCGTTGAGTGTCTCGTGCGCCAGCACGGCGAAGCAGAGCGCCTCTTTGGCATCGGCGTCGAGGCCGTACGCGTCGATGGGGCGGACGGGGACCGGGACGAAGCGCTCGGCCAGGCGGCGCATCAGGAACTGGTTGTGCCGCCCGCCGCCTGAGACAATCAGCACGTCGAGCGGGTGATCCGTCGCGAAGAAACGCGTGTAGGCGTCGTGGATCGAGGCCGCCGTCAGCATCGTCGCTGTAGCCATCAGATCGGCAGGTGGCAGGGCGGCGGCGTGTTCGATGAGGTGATCGACGAAAGCCGCGCCGTAGCGTTCGCGCCCGGTCGATTTGGGCGGCGGCAGGGCGAAGTAAGGATCCGCCATCAGATGATCGAGCAAGGTGGGGTCGATGCGTCCGGAGGCTGCCAGCGCGCCGTCTTCATCGAAAGGCACGTCAAAAAAACGCTGCGCCAGGGCATCGACCACCATGTTGGCCGGGCCGGTGTCGAAGGCATAGACGGCGTCCGGGCCGCCGCTTTTCGGCAGCACCGTCAGGTTGGCGATGCCGCCGAGGTTGAGCAGGCCGCGCGTCTCGTGGGCGTCGGCGAAGTAGACGTAGTCGAAGTAGGGCACGAGCGGGGCGCCCTGGCCGCCGAGGGCCATGTCGGCCACGCGAAAATCGCCGACGACGGGCACGCCGAGCAGGTTCGCCAGCACCGACGGATCGCCGATCTGAAGGGTGGACGTGGTCGGAAGGCCCGCGCAATCTTCGGCGTCGGGGACGTGATAGACCGTCTGCCCGTGCGAGCCGACGAGGTCGAGCGCCTCAAGCGACACCCCGGCCTCGGCAACGGCCAGCCCGACGACCTCGGCGTAGGCGTGGGCCAGCCGGACGTTGAGCTGCGAAAGCTCGTAGACCGACGTGGTTTCGGGCGTCGAGTTGCGCAGCAGCAGCGCCCGCACCGCCTCCGGATAGGGCACACTGACGAAGGCCCGCTGCTCGATCTGAAGATCGCGCCCGCTCCCGGCCAGCCGCGCCACGACGGCATCGATCCCATCGAGCGACGTGCCGCTCATCAAGCCAACAACCAGAGTTGGATTTTGGATTTTGGATTTTAGATTTTGGATTGGTCTCATCTGGAAGCCTCGTCTCAACAGAAAAAGCCGCAGCGGATCCGACCGTCGCGGCTTTTTCGGTTATTGAATGCGGATTGGAAATAAACAATCCAAAATCCAAAATTCCTACGGTAATCTTCGATTTCAAAATCTAAAATCCTACCCTCCTCCGGCGAGGGTGTTCATTTCGGCGGCGAGTTGGTTGAAGCGGTCGGCCTCGTCGGGGTGTTGGAGGGCCAGTTGTTCGTAGACGCGGGCGGCTTCGCTGTACTGTTCTTGCGAGGCGTAGATGCGGGCGAGCGTCTCCGAGACCATGCCCTCGATGTCGTCTTCGAGGTCGGGCGGCGGCACGTCTTCGAGGGCCGGCTGCGGCACGATGCGGGCCGATTCGAGTTCGCTGATGAGCCGTTCGAGGTCTTCGAAGTCTTTGTCCTTCGGCGGCGCTTCTGCCGGGGTCTCGGGTTCGAAGTCTTGCCAATCTTCTACGACCCCGCCGCCGTCATCCTCGGCGGCTTCGCGCACCATCGCCTCCAGCGCCTCGATGGCTTTCTTTTCTTCCTCTAACGGCGTTTCTTTGGCTTTTTTGGGAGTGCCCTTTTTCTGGCTTTGCTTTTCCTCGATCAACTCCTCGATCTCGTCGTAGATCGACTTCGCCGCCTCAGGATCCGGCTCTGGGGGAGGTGCCTCGACGGCCTCGGCAGTTTCTGTTTCGCTGGCAGGCGCCGGGGCCTCGCCGGAAGTCTCCGGCTCGGCAGGAGGTTCTTCTTCGATGAGCACGTCATTGGTCTCCGGCTCGGCGGGAGGTTCTTCTTCTTCGATGAGCACATCATCCGTTTCGGCGCCGACCTCGTCGATGATGGCTCTCACTTCTTCATCCTCCTGGGCGGCGGCGGCCAGGGCGGCTTCTACCTGCGTCAGCGCAGGGTCTTTTTCTCGAGGCGGTTCGGGGGGTGCTTCGGGAAGGGGCTCGGCCTGTTGCGGCAGCGTGAAGGGGTTGAAGAGCGCCTCCAGGGTGGCCTCAAACTCGGCTTCCAGGTCCAGGTCCATCACCAGGTGATCTTCCTCGCCGGGCGGTGCCTGCATGGCTGCGGTGCGGGCGCGGGCCAGGCCTTCGGTGATGGCCGGGCTGTTGGGCATCAGAAAATGCGCGCCTTTCCAGGCCGCCTGCGCTTCGGTCCATTGTTCGGCGGCTTCGTAGGCGCGCGCGAGCACCACGTGTACCGCCGCGTGCGTGGGCATCTGCTGCGTCCACGTCGTCAACAGGGGAATGGCCTCGTCGGCCCGGCCCGCTTCGATGAGATCAAGTGCCTCCTGAAGATCTAAAATAGCCATGGGGGGGAATTGGTGATTCGCTCCGTTGCAGCAGGCAAAGTACACATTGCCGGGCACTTCAAGCAAGTATCGGCGGATGGAAGATTTTCTTTGAGGGGCGATGGTAGAACGATCTCCCAGGCTCTGGGTTAAAGAATCAAACTTTCTATGCTTGAACGCGAACCATGCCCGCTGCATCCCCAGCCATATCTCCTCATCTGGCCCTGCCCCGCCCCGCCATCGAGGCGTTTTGCCGACGCTGGAAGATCACGGAGTTGTCTCTGTTCGGCTCCGTATTGCGGAATGATTTTCGCCCCGACAGCGACGTGGACGTGCTCGTGCGCTTTGCCCCGGAGTCGCGGTGGAGCTTACTCGACCTCGCCCGGATACAACGCGAGCTAGAAACCCTTCTCGAACGGGACGTCGATCTCGTCACGCGTTCCTCCGTCGAAAACAGCCACAACTGGATCCGCCGCGAGGCCATCCTCAGTACGGCGCAACCCATCTTTACGGCATGACGGATCAAGATTGAGAGGGGGAACGGGCGAGAGGGAGAAAGGGGGATTTTAAGTTTTGTCTCCCTCTCGCCCTTTCGATTCGGGCAGGGCATTCACGCAACTGACACGAGCACTGAATCAAGTTCAGCACAGGCTTCGCGACTGACGAAGTAAAAACGCTCTAAGCCCCCTGCCGCCCCAGCCAGAATTGCCGCACGTTGTAGGCCGTCACGAGCGCGAAGGCCAGCGCGAAGAAGGCCTGAAACGGCACCGCCGCCCATTCGCCCTGCACGGCGATGGCCGCGAGCCCGGCCACGCAGTAGAGCGCCAGCAGCGCCTCGAACCACATCACCGGCGGGATGCGGGTGTTGGCGTAGCGGGTCTTCCACCAGGAGCCTTTGGCCGTGGCCGTCTCGCTGTACTTAGGCGTGCGCACGAAAGCCGAGCGTTTGCCGCGCAGCGCCTGCCAGATGGCTCGCGTGTTGTTGAGCGCCATGCCCATGCTGCCGGCCATGAAGAGCGGGAAAAAAAGCAGCCGCCGCGCCCAGTTCGGATAGAGCGCCCGCTGGGCAAAAAGCGTCGCCAGAAAAAAACCGACGAAGCCCAGCAGGCCCAACCCCAGCACCGCGAAATACACCTCGCCCGGCCCCCGCCCCGCGTTTTCGAGCATCAACAGCGGCGCGTGCAGCACGGCGGCCAGCGCCAGGAACGGAAAAACGAGGTGCGCTGTCAGGTGCAGCGTGCCTTCGAACTTGACGCGCCGGGGCTGGGCCGACCGCCAGAGCCGCCCCATCATCTTGAGCGCCGTCTCGGCGGCGCCTTTGGTCCAGCGGAATTGCTGGGTGCGCAGCGCGTTGAGATCCACCGGCAACTCGGCGGGCGCTTCGATGTCCGGCAGGAAGCGGAACTGCCAGCCTTTCAGTTGAGCGCGGTAGCTCAGGTCGAGGTCTTCGGCGAGGGTGTCGCCGTGCCAACCGCCGGCCTCTTCGATGCACTCCCGGCGCCACATACCGGCGGTGCCGTTGAAGTTCATAAAACACCCGGCCTGGTTGCGCACGTACTGCTCGACGGCAAAGTGGGCGTCGAGGCCGAAGGCCTGGATGCGGGTCAGGAGCGAGTCGTCGGCGTTGAGGTGGCCCCAGCGCGCCTGCGCCATGCCGACGGCCGGGTCTTCGAAGTGGGGGACGAGCCGTTGCAGGAAATCCGGCTGCGGGATAAAGTCGGCGTCGAAGATGGCGATGAGGTCGCCGCGTGCCATCTTGAGGCCGTTTTGCAGGGCGCCGGCCTTGTAGCCCTCGCGGTTGGTGCGATGGATGTGGACGATGTCGAGGCCGCGTCCTTTCCAGTAGCGCACGCGGCGGGCCGCCAGCGCCGTCGTCTCGTCGGTCGAGTCGTCGAGCACCTGTATTTCGAGGCGGCGTCTCGGATAGACCAGCGCCGCGCACGTATCGATGAGCCGTTCGACGACGAGGGCTTCGTTGTAAAGCGGAAGCTGCACCGTGACGACGGGCCACGTGGCGTCCGGCGTGGGCACGGCGTCGGGATCGGGTACGGGGCCGGGCCGCAGCCGGTCTTGCCGGGCATAGACCACCGCCAGCCACAACAGGTTCAACCCGTAGGCCAGCAGCACCGCCATCGCCACCGCATAGAGAACGGCTATCATAGGAAGGTCGATTGTCGAGTGTCGAATGTCGAATACTCTGTATCCGGGCCGAAGTAGTTGTTACTGAGCTCAAGCCATCACTCGACATTCGACACTCGCCATTCCCTACCAGTTCGACGTGGCGGCGGTGAAGATGTCGTCGGCGATGTTTTCGAGGGCGTTACGGGCGGCTTCTTCTTCCTGCTCCAATCCGCCCTGAATGGGGTCGTAATCGTCGAAGCTGTTAAAGCTGCGCTGAAACACTTCTTTGTCTTCGACCCGGTTGTAGTACCGAACCGAGACGGTGAGAGTCACCCGGTTGAACTCGGCCCGCTCCTGGCCGCTGACCGACGTCGGGGCGTTGGTGTAGCGGTCGATGCGGGCTGTCAGGATGACGTCGGCTTCGTCCTCGTTGGTTTCCAGCGTCAGGCGCGTTTGTTGCACGAATCGGTTGGTTAACAGCTCCGTCAGCTCTTCGTCGAGCGTCGTCAACGGGCTGAGGCTGTTGTCTTCGACCAGGGGGATGGCCACCGTGTTGAGATTGGCCGGAATCGTCGCGCCGGTGAAACTGTAGTAGGCGCAGCCTGGGGCGGCCAGCAGGAGGCCGAGGAGGGCTATCGCGAGGCCGGCGCGTTGCACAAACGACTTCGTATGAGTCGGGGAGTCGGGGAGTCGGGGAGTCGGGGATTTTTTTCTCCGACTCTCCGGCTCTCCGGCTCTCCGACTCTCCCTAAAGGTCTTCATCGAGTTCTTTCAGTTTGCGGTAGAGCGTTCGCTCGCTGATACCGAGGGCTTTGGCTGTCTGGCGGCGGTTGCCTTCGTAATACTTGAGGGCTTTGGTGATCAGCGTGCGTTCGGCGTCTTCGAGGGTAGGCACCGGCGGTTCGTCGCGTGGCGGGCCGGTCTCCGGCGCGGCGTCTTCGAGGCGCCTTCCGTTGGAAGAGAGCGGGTCTTCGTCGCCTTCGATCTCATAGGTCACATCCTCGATGAAGCCGCCGTAGTCCTCTTTGTCGGGTTCGCCCAGGATGACGAAGTCGCGGCGTTCGGGTGGCAGGTCGCCGGGTTCGAAGACCTCGCGCGCGGGGGCCGTGCCGAGGCCGGCGGTCAGCTTCGCCATTTCCTCTTTCAGGTCGCGCATCTCCAGGCGTAGTTCCAGCAGGGCGCGGTATATCAGTTCGCGCTCGCGGAAGGCGTCGGGTTCGCTGGGGGCGGCGCGGCTGATGGCCATCAGCGCCGTGCCGGGCGTGCTGGCTGCCGTCACGCCGCGCAAGAAAGGCCGGACGGCCTCCGCCGTGACGGTCTCGCCGCGATGCAAGACCACCACCTGCTCGGCCACGTTGCGCAACTCGCGCACGTTGCCCGGCCAGCGATACTGCCGCAAGAGTTGCACGGCGCTCTCGTCGAGCCGGCGGCGGGCGGTGCCGTATTTTTGCGCGAGTTGATGCAGGAACGTCTCGAAGATCGGCAGGATGTCGTCGGCGCGCTCGCGCAGCGGCGGGATCTTGATGATGACGGTGCTGAGACGATAGTACAGGTCTTCGCGGAAGCGCCCGGCTTCGACCTCGCGGCCCAGATCCTTGTTCGTCGCCGCCAGCACCCGCACGTCGGTCTTGCGCAGCGTCGACGAGCCGACGCGGCTGAAGGCGCCGCTCTCCAACACACGCAACAACTTCACCTGCGCCGCCAGCGGCATCTCGCCGATCTCATCGAGGAAGACCGTGCCGCCGTCGGCATCTTCGAAGAGGCCGATGCGTTTTTCCGAGGCGCCGGTGTAGGCGCCCTTCTCCGCGCCGAAGAGTTCCGATTCGATGAGGCCTTCGGGGATGGCGCCGGTGTTGATGATCTTGAGCGGCCCGTGCCGCCGGGGGCTCATCTCGTGAATGGCGTGCGCGATCAATTCTTTGCCGACGCCGCTCTCGCCCTCGACGAGCACCGTGATGTCGGTCCGCGCCACCTGCCGCGCCCGGTCGATCACGTGGTAAATGGCCGCCGACGTGCCGATGATGCCGAACCGTTCTTGTACCGCCTGTCTATCCATGATAAAATGACTGCGTCATTTTAAAGTCTGTTTTGTTTTTTCCGTCAACGGAAAAAACAATTACTGCTTGAACTGTTCCCGTTCGTAGAGGATGCGCCGGTTGGCCGAGAATTTTCCGCCGAATCGATTCAATCCATCCTGCCGCATCGCCTCGGCGTGGTTTTCGAAATAATCGTTGAGGTGTTTCCAGCTATCGACTTGATAATGAATGCTCCACCGCTGCCGCCCGGCTTCGGGGTCGAGAAAATACCACGTCGCGCCCTCAAAGCCGTCGAATTCGAGCATCTCGCGGACGTGCGTTTTCATCCACACGGCCATCTCTTCCGCCGCCGCGCCGTCCACCTCGATGTTGACTTCGTAGATTACCATGGGACGATTTTGGATTTTAGATTTTGGATTGGGAGGTTTTCGAAGCGTATTTACTCAATCGAGACAATTACAGCGGCCCCGACCAGCACGGCTTATCCGTTTATTGACTACCGCTGAAGAATAACAATCCAAAATCCAAAATCTAAAATCCAAAATTAAACAACCGCTTCACCCAGCAACGTCGCCGAGGTGCAGCCGGTGATGCGGACGCGGACGTACTGGCCTTTTTCGAAATCCTGCCGGTCGAAGACGGTCATTTTGTTCGAATCGGTGCGTCCGCAGAGTTGGGCGTCGCTGCGGCGGCTCGGGCCTTCGACGAGGACGGTGTGGATGCGTCCGATTTCTTGCTGATTGTTTTCGAGCGAGATGCGGGTTTGAAGCGCGATGATCTCGCTGAGGCGGCGCTTTTTGACGGCGAGCGGCACGTCGTCGGTGTACTTGCGGGCGGCGTAGGTTTCGGGTCGCTCGGAGTACATGAACATGAAGGCGTGGTCGTAGCGGACGCGCGCCAGCAGCGAGAGCGTGTCGCGGTGTTCGTCTTCGGTCTCGCCGCAGAAACCGGCGATGATATCGGTCGAGAGCGAGATGCCGGGGCAGATCGAGCGGGCGCGGTCGACGAGGGCGAGGTATTCGTCGCGCGTGTAGGTGCGGCGCATCCGTTGGAGCACATCCGTGTTGCCGTGCTGGACGGGCAGGTGGATGTAGTTGCACACGTTGGGCCGCTCGCGGTGGACGTGCAGCAACGCATCCGAGCAATCCTTGGGATGGCTCGTCGAATAGCGAATGCGGAGGCCGGGCGAGAGCAGGCTGATGCGATAGAGCAACTCGGCGAAATCGACCGAGGCGCCGTCGTGCGTGTGCCGGTACGAGTTGACGTTCTGGCCCAGGACGGTGATCTCTTTGTAGCCTTGATCGACGAGCTGCGCGCACTCGGCGAGGATGCTCGTAGCCGGGCGGCTTCGCTCGCGGCCTCGCGTGAAAGGCACCACGCAGAAAGCGCACATGTTGTCGCAGCCGCGCATGATCGAGACGAAGGCCGCCACGCCGTTGGTGTCGTAGCGCACCGGCGCGATGTCGGCGTAGGTCTCTTCGCGCGAGAGCTGGACGTTGACCGCCGCCTGACCCGTGTCGTCGGTCTCGTGAAGCAGGCGCGGCAGATCGCGATAGGCATCCGGCCCGACGACGATATCGACGAGGTGTTCTTCTTCGAGCAGCTTGTGGCGCAGGCGCTCGGCCATGCAGCCGAGCACGCCGATCTTCAGATCTTCATCGCGCTTGCGCTTGCGGGCGCGGAAAAAGTCGAGGCGATGGCGGACCTTCTGCTCGGCGTTGTCGCGGATGGCGCAGGTGTTGAGCAGCACCACGTCGGCGGCCTCCGGATCGCGTGTGAGCCCGAAGCCGCCCTCGCGCAGCACCGCCGCGACGATCTCCGAATCCGACACGTTCATCTGGCAGCCGTACGTCTCCAGATACACCCGCCGCGCGCCGGGTGTCTCCTCGGCAGCCACCTTCGGCGCGTCGAGAGCCTGCCCCGGACTTGATCCGGGGTCTTCGAGAATCTGGAGATCGTGGAGCATGGTAGATTCGAAGTTCAAGGTTCAAGGTTGGTTTTTGAGAAACTTTGAACCTTGAACCTTGAACGATTCAGAGAAGCGGTAAACGCAAAAAAAGTCAAAGGGTTCGAGGTCGGTTCGGGGAGGATTTGTTATTTTCCCATGAGAGGGACGCAAAAGCGTTTTGTCTCCCTCTCCCCCTTTCCCCCGCTCTCCCTCTCGATTCAGCCCTCACCAAGCCTCTGGAGGCCCCCATGCGACGCGCTCTGTTTTTTCTTCTACTCGCCTTTATCGTGCTGCCGCTTTTTGCGCAGGAACGGCCCGATCCGAACAATCCCGAAGGCGATAATCTGACCACGCCGCCCTCCTGGCAAGTCCGGCTCGACCGGCCCAAAGACGGCGTCGTCATCGGCGCCGACAAGGAATCGGCGGATATCTGGTTCGTCAACATGACACCCGGCTGGCACATCACGACGGGGCCGGCGGCTATTTTCTATCATCCGGCCAGCACCGCCGAGGGCGCCTACCGCGCCGAGACGACGATCCATCTCTTCGATCCCAAAGGCCGCAACGAAGCCTACGGCCTGTTCTTCGGCGGCCAAAACCTCGACGCCGACGACATCGCCTACGATTATTTCCTGCTGCGCAACAGCGGCCAGTTTCTCATCAAACGACGCGCGGGCACCGGCACGTCCACCATCAAAGGCTGGACGTCGCACGACGCCGTCAAGACCTACGGCCCCGACACCGAAGACTCGGTGCCCAACACACTGGCCGTCGAAGTGGGCGCGGACGACGTGGGCTTTTTTGTCAACGGCCAGGAGGTAGCCCGCCTGCCGCGTTCGGACCTCCACACCGACGGCGTCGTCGGCCTGCGCATCAACCACGGCCTCAACGTCCACGTCGGGAATTTTGCAGTCTCGGAGATGTAATTTTGGATTTCCGATTTTGGATTTTGGATTGGGAGATTTCTGATTCCCTTTTAACAATAGAAAAAGCCGCGCCGGTCAGAACCGCTGCGGCTTTTTCTATTGAGATGACGCTGATGGATAAGACCAATCCAAAATCGGAAATCCAAAATCAGAATCCTTGTTCCTTTAGCCAATCCTCTGAAATCTTCGACGCTTTTGCCGGGCCGCCGCCTTGCCGCGACAGCCAGCCGACGACGTACTTGCCGATCATGTCGAACTCCAGGTTGACGCGTGTGCCGGGCTGCCACGTCGAGACGATGGTGTGGTCGTAGGTGTGTGGGATGATGGCGACGGTTAGCTCGGTCTCGTCGAGCCGCGCGATAGTCAGGCTGATACCGTCGAGCGAGATGGAGCCGACGGGGATGAGGTAGGGCGCAAACTGCGGGTCGAAGCGCACACGGTAGAGCCAGTTGGTCTGCTCTTTCTCGACGGCGGTGATCGTGCCCGTGGCATCGACGTGGCCCTGGACGAAGTGGCCGTCGAGGCGGCCCGTCGGTTGCATGGCGCGTTCGAGGTTGACCGGCCTGCCGGCGGCGAGCGCGCCGAAGGTCGTCTTGCGCAAGGTCTCTTCGACGGCCACGACGTCGAACGTGTTACCTTCGACAGCCACGACAGTCTGGCAGACGCCGTTGACCGAGACGCTCTGGTCGGGCCGTAACTCGGGCGACATCCTGGCCTCGATAGTCAGGCGCCGCCCCCCGCCGAGGTCGCGCACGGCGGCGATTTTTCCTACTTCTTCGATGATGCCGGTGAACATGGTTTTATTCGGTTTTTGGGTGTTATCGTGTTTTAGTGTTTTAGTTCTTTTTTGATCGATCAACTAAAACACTAAAACACTGTAACACTTGAGCACTCGACGTTTAAGCCCCCCGCGTGCGGGTCGATAACAGAAACGCATTCCGGAAGTGAAGTTTCCCCACGAAGTACTGTAGCGAGGAGATGTTTGTGTCGTCCGCCATTCCCGATTACGTACACGAGAGTGTGCGCGCCCTTCCCGTCCTTCCCACCGCCGTCACCCGTTTGCTGAGCCTGGCTCGCGACGTAGACGCCGATTTTCGCGAGATTGCCCGCGTCATCGAAACCGACCAGGCCCTGACGGCGCGCACCCTCCGGGCCGCCAACTCGCCGCTCAACGGGGTCTCGCGGCAGGTCAAGACCGTCCGGCAGGCCACCGTGCTGCTGGGCGCCGACACCATCGTCAACCTGGCCCTGGGCGTCTCGGTGATCAGCCTTCAGAGCGGGCTTTATAAAAACCTCCCGGTCGATCCGACGGCCTTCGGGCGGCACAGCATCGCCGTGGGGCTGGCCGCGCGCACGCTGGCGCAACACTTCAAGCTGCCCAATCCGAGCGAAGCCTTCGTGGCCGGGCTGCTGCACGACATCGGCAAGCTGGTGCTGCTGATGCATCACGGCGAAGACTACGCCCGGCTGATGCGCCGCGCCCAGAAAGGCGATGCTTCGCTCAACGAACTCGAACTCGACGCCTACGACCTCGACCACGCGCTCGTCGGGCACGTGTTGTGTATGCACTGGAACCTGCCCTCGGCGATGGCGCAGGCCGTGGCCGAGCATCACGCCGAACCCGCGCCGCGCTCGATAGCCGACGTCGTCAGCCGGGCCAACGATCTCGTCAAAACCATCCAACTCGGCGACAGCGGCAACCGCTTTGTGGCGCCTGCGGCGGCGCAGGGCATGCCGCGCGACGAGATCAGCCGCGACGTGCTGCGCGAGCTGGTGCTGGCGCTGCCGAGGCTGGCGCATAAGGCCGAAGAGGCGCTCAAACAATCGGCCAACGGCGCCGCGACCGCTGCGACCGCTGCCGGAGATCGCCCGCGCATCCACCTCCACGTCCGCGAACCCGACGAGTGCGAAATCCTGACGGCGATGTTCTGGTCGATGGGCTACGAGCCGGTGGGGCCGCGCGATGCCTCGGCGACGAACGGCCATGCGGCGCCCATCGCCCTGCTCTCGAGCGTCCCGGCATCCGATCTCCAGCGCATCGTCTATCAACAGCGCGTCGTGCCTGTGTTAGACTATGCCGCCTGGCGCGTGGAGTACGGCCTCATCCCCGGCGATGCCTTCGACATCCACGGCCTCCGCGAATGGCTCGAAGCAGGGCTGGAAGAGATGGCGGGGCAGGAGTAGCAAAGGGGCAAATAGGCAAATGATGCAAAAAGGCAGAGGGCAATCAAAGCTTATTTTGCAATTTGCCTTTTGCAATTTGCCCATTTCCATTAGAAAACATCGGCCAGATCGACGGAAAAACCGGCGAGCAGTTTCGAGGTGATCGTGCCCTGGCCGGCCACGCGTGCGAACAGATCAAATTGGCCTTCGACGAGGGCGTACACCTCGATTTCCTGCGCTTCCGGATCGACGATCCAATATTCCTTCACGCCGGAGGCTTCGTAGAGGCGCTTCTTTTTCTTCAAATCGTGATAGGCTGTCGACGGCGAGAGGATTTCCATGACTAAATCGGGCGCGCCATCAACATATTTCTCCCCGATGATGCCCAGCCGCGCTTTAGCGATGAAAAGAATATCAGGCTGCGGTGTGTCTGTTTCGGAGAGGTAGACATCGATGGGGGCGAAGAAGATTTCACCCAACCCACGTTCCTCCACAAACCCGTCTAAAGCACGTGCGAGATTGCGCGCTATGCGTTGATGCCTCGGTGTCGGTGCTGGCGACATAACCAGTTCTCCATCGATGAGTTGATACGGCGCTCCCTCAGGAAGCTGCGCGTAGTCCTCGTAGGTATAGGTTTTCTTCTCTACCGCTTGCATGGTGATTCGCCGGTCGATGCGGTGTCTGGGCCTTGTCTCTATATAATTGATTTCACGATGCTGCGGTTTCGCCAATCCAAAATCTAAAATTCAAAATCCAAAATCAGACCCCGCGCCGGTAGCCTCGGAAGAGGAGGTCGTCGCCGACCTGTTCCCAGGTGTGCTCGGCGAACGTCAGCGCGTCGGCCAGGCGTTGGATGCCGAGGCCGTCGAGCGAGGGCACGCCGCTGCCGATGAGTTTGGGGGCGATGAGGAGGAAGAGCCGGTCCACGAGGTCCTGCCGCAGCAGCGCCGTAGCCAGCCCCGGCCCGGCTTCGACGAAGAGCGATTGCAGGGGCAAACCCCCTTGACCTTCATCACGCCCGCCGCTTTGGCCGAGGTGTTCGAGGAGCGCGCCGAGGTCGAGGTGACCGCCTGTTTCGGGCAGGCGCAGCAGGCGGCCTCCGGCGGCCACGAGGGCGTCGGCGTAGGCCGGCGTGGCGGTTTCGCCTACGACGGCGGTGGTGTGATGGGCGAAGGCGTCGGTGAAGAGTTTGAGGTGCGGCGGCAGCGCCCCCGCCCGGTCGAGGACGAAGCGTTGGGGCTGGCGGCCTTCGACGTGACGGACGGTCAGGGCCGGGTCGTCGTGCCGGGCGGTGCCGCTGCCGACGAGGATGCCGTCGAGTTCAGCGCGCCACCGGTGGCCGAGGTGCAGGGCTGCCTCGCCTGAAATCCAGCGCGCATCGCCCGTTTCGGTGGCGATGCGCCCATCGAGGGTCTGGGCGATCTTCATCGTCACGAGCGGGCGGCCCGTGGCGACGTGATGGGCGAAAGCTTCGTTGAAACGCCGGCAGCGCGCATCGAGCACGCCCGCCGTCACGTCCACCCCCTGTTCGCGCAACCGGTCGAGGCCGCCGCCGGCCAGTTCGGACGGATCGGCCATGCCCACAACGACGCGCGGAATGCCTTTTTCGAGGATCAGGCCGGCGCACGGCGGCGTCTTGCCGTGATGGTTGCACGGCTCCAGGTTGACGTAAAGCGTCGCCTCCCGAAGCGCCTCGGCGCCGTGCCGCCGCTCGGCCACGGCCACGGCATGCCGCTCGGCGTGCGGCCCGCCGAAGTCTTGATGCCAGCCCTCGCCCAGCACCCGCCCCGCCGCATCGACGAGCACCGATCCGACCATCGGGTTGGGGCTGACCCGTCCGGCCCCCCGCGCGGCCAATTCGAGGCACCGCTGCATCCATCGGTCGTGATCGCTGCTGTTCATGATTCAGGGCGCGTGTGTTAGCGGATATGAGATGCGGGATTCCGGATGCTGGATGGCGGATCATTTTGTATATCCAGTATCCAGAAACCAGCATCCAGAAACTTCTCCCTCACACCTCCTCGATGTATGCCGGCAGCGGCTGATCCAGTTGCCAGGATTCGAAATAGAATTTGTGCTCGGAGCGGGCTTTCTGGAACGGCACGACGAAGCGCCGCACGCCGGCCTGGGGATAGCGGCGGAAGGCTTCGGTCAGCGCCTCACGCATCGGGCGGGCCGAGAAGAAGCTCCAATCGTGGCCGTGATGGGCCGGTTCCGGGAAAAAAACAACGCAAGACGGCGCCTTCAGCAACCGGCGCAAGGCCGGCACCCCATAACGCCGCTCAGCCCCGGCAACGGCGGCCACGTCGGCTTCGGGCAGGGGCGCATCGGCGCAGACGAGAGCGGTGGTTTCCTTTGGATCGATCAGGATTCGTCGCGCTGCGGCCTCGTCGAGCGTTTCGGCTGAGCTGTCGCGGGTGCTTTGCATCCAGATCATCGTGCCGAGTTCATCGAGCAAGGGATCGATGAAAGCGTTTATGCGGGCGAGGGCGGTCAGGCCTACGCGGCCCGTGGCGAGGTCGGTGCCGGCGACGTAGCCGCGGTAGTAACGCGGCGCATCGAGCCAGGCGCTCAGAGGCCGGGCCGGGGCGTCGCGTCGCCGGGCGTCGGGGTCGAGGTCGGGCGCCAGGGCTTCGAGCGAGGCGGGCTCTTCGTAGAAATACTTGATGATCTCCACGCGGTTTGCACAAACAAGTTGGTTGGTATTCGTTAACGTGATGAAACGCAGTGGTGCCAGGCAGCGTTTCTGCCGAGCGCCGTCTGTAAGGGTGTTATAGTGTTTTGGTGTTCGAGTGTTTTAGTTCATGTGCCCCCAAATACTATAACACCAAAACACTATAACACTCGAACACCGTCACGAACAAATTCATTGAAAGCCGCTGTAGTGCCATGCGCTCCACCCTGGAATCGATCTGGACCTGGGCCGCCATCGTCGTGCTCATCGTGTTGTGGTTGCCGCTGTTAGCCGTCATCCGCGTGTTCGACCGCGACCCGGCGCGCTATCGCACCGGACGCTGGTTTCGCCGGCTGGGCATGGCGATGACGAAGGTCAACCCGGCCTGGCAGACGGAGATCACCGGCGAGACGATCGACGATCCGCGCCGGCCCTACGTCGTCGTCAGCAACCATCTCTCCAGCGCCGATATCCCGATCATCAGTTGCCTGCCGTGGGAGATGAAGTGGGTGGCCAAGGCCGAGCTGTTCAAGGTGCCGGTATCGGGTTGGATGATGCGCCTGGCCGGCGACATCCCCGTCGATCGGAAAGACAAGAAAAGCCGCGCCCGCGTCCTCGTCACGGCGAAGCAGTACCTCCAGGATCGGTGCTCGGTGATGTTTTTTCCCGAAGGCACCCGCTCGCGCGATGGCCGGCTCCACCGGTTCAGCGACGGCGCTTTTCGCCTGGCGATCAAAGCGCAGGCGCCCGTCCTGCCGCTGGTGCTCGATGGCACGCGAGAGACGCTGCCCAAAAACAGTTGGAAATTCGGCACGGCCCGCGTCAAGCTCAAAGTGCTGCCCCCCGTCTCCACCGCCGGCCTGACCGCCGCCGACACCGCCGCACTCCGCGAGCAGGTGCGCGGCGCCATCATCACGCAACTGGCCGCCTGGCGCGGCGTCTCGCCCGACACTATCGACGCGACGATCCCGGCAGGCAAAGATCAAGACCCCGCAAAGACGCCGGCTCCGGCAGGCGCATAGGAACCGGCGTTGGGCAAAACGCATTTATACTCGTCCCGATTGCCCTGTAGCTCAACCGGCAGAGCGCCTGGCTCTGGACCAGGAGGTTGAAGGTTCGAGTCCTTCCGGGGCAACGCTCAGCCCGCAGCATACCACCCATGCTCGCGGGCTGTTTTTTTGCGATGACAGGTGGCGCACCGCACCTCGCCTTTGGCTATTTCTGTTCCGATTATGTCCCATCAGTTGCGTCGATGTAACAAATTGACGTAGCATCGGGTACTCCTTATGGCACACAATGCGGTTGAGGTCGTTGAAACGATGGACCTCGTTCCCCCACACAAGGACCACGACACGCGCTGCATTTTTGGGGATCCGCAGCCCCGCAGGCGTGTTTGTAGTTTAAGCCTATGAAAAAAATACTCTTCGGTGCTCTGATCGTGCTCGTCGTAGGCGGCATGCTCTGGCAAAGCGGCGTCGTTCAGGAAGCCGTGATGCGTTCGGATTGGGCCAAGGAGAAAATTGAAAAATTCGCCGGGCGCACCCTCGATTCTCATTTACAGAATCTGGGGCGCCTGGGCTATTATGAGGCGGGCACGTGGACCCCCTTCACCACCAGGCAATTGACCAAGCGGACGTGGCGTTCGGGGCAGGCTTTCCTGGTTCCGCACGTCGCGTTTCGAACCGTGACCGATGGGGTGCGCCTGGGCCGCCTCCCGGTCAAACACGAAAACGGAACGCCCTACGACATCCTTTTTCTGGAGATCGACCCGGCGCGGGTGCAGATGCGGGTGCTGGTCAACGACGCCGACGCCCGGAAGACGGCCTACGTCAAGGAGATGGTGGTGGCGCAGGAGGCCCTGGCCGGCATCAACGCCGGGTTTTTCGATGCCGACGGCGCGCTCGGCCTGGTGTTGAAGGCCGGCAGGAAGCTGCGCCCGGCCAACGCCAGCCCCGGCTATTTCGTCGTCCAAAACGGCCAGCCGGACATTCGCATCCAGCGCAACTTGCGCCTGAGCGATTTTGAAGAAGGCATCCAGTGCAGCCCGGCCTTGATGCGCGACGGCCAGGTGTATCGCTACGTCAGCGAGGGGAAGAACACCAGCGAGGTGGCGCGGCGCTCGGCGGTGGCCGTCACGCACGAAGACAGGATCCTGCTGATGGCTACCGACGTTCGGCTGGCGGGGCTGACGATTCAGCAACTCGCCACGGTGCTGGCCGGCCTCGGCGCCCGGCACGCCCTGGCGCTCGACGGCGGCGCTTCCACCCAACTCTACGTGGCCCACGGCGACGTCGAAACCGACGTGGCCGGGTGGGATCCCGTGCCGGTGGCCCTCGGTGTCTTTCCTGCACCCTGAGGGGCTGTGCAACAACATTACAATACGCGAATATGTTTAAGGAAACGGATGTGCAAGATCGGGAATATTGCAATGAACAGGGCTGTGTGTTCAACCCTACGCTTTCTATGTCTTTGCCTCTTCGTCGTGCCGGCTACCACGCCTGCGCTTCAGGCGCAGGATGTGTCGGGCGCGCGGGCTGAAGATTCCAACCATTTCATCCTTTTGATTGATGCCTCCGGCTCGGTGCGCGATACCGGCGGCTACGCCTCCTTTCTTCGAAACCACGTCATCCCGAAGCTCTACGAAGGGCGCATCGGCGATAAGATCCCGGCTTACGATCCGGAGCGCGATGTCCTGACGTTGATGCATTTCGGCGTCTGCCCCATCGACGAGTGCCCGCCGTCGGTCGCTTACCGGTATCTGGCCAACTATGACCTGACGACCGATTTCATCCATCCGGTCTTCGTCCGCCAACAAAACGTGACGGCGCGGCAGCTTCGGGGGCGCATTAAGCCCACGCGCTATTATAGCTATACGGCGCTCTCGTGGGCGCCGCCGATGGGGCTGTGGGCGGCACGCGCGCCGGACAATGCCGCCGCCGAAGCCGGCGCCGCCGGGCGCACATTCCTGCTCGCCGTTACCGACGGACGGCCCAACGAACAATCGCCGAAGCGGGAAATATTGATGCTCCAGCAGCGCGGCGATGCGGCCAGCATGCGCCAAACAGAACGCCGTGTCGAGGCCGTCGGAAGGGCCTATCTGTTTTCGGACGGCGCGGGCCGGCCCGGGGTGGCGCATCACGTTTTTTATCCCAACGCTGCCAACCCTGCCTATTTTTTGGAAGCCTACGAGGTGCTCAGCCAGGAGGCCCTGGACTGGAAAGCGCAGGTAGCCGCCCTCGAACAACCCTTCCAACTCAAGTTTAGCTGGACTGACGAGTCGGACGAGCAGCCGCAGGGGGTGCTCCGCGCCTCGCTCAGCCGCGCCCTGCGCAGGCTCATCAACCCCGACGGCGGGCGGGCCTGGGTTCATTTCGCCTACGAAGACACCACGCAAGAGGCCGCCTTCGACCCCGGCGCGTCGCTCAGGATACCCGTCGTTGTGCCGGGGCCGGTAGGGCGCACGGCCCGGCACTATGAAGCCCGGCCGAGCGTCTCGACGGTGCAGCAAGACAGCTTGCTCGGGCGGCAGGCCGTCGTTCACACGTTCCCGGCGCAGGCCGTCCTCACGCCGCGTGCTACCATTTATACCATCCAGTACTGGACGCCGCGCGTCTTTGTCATGCTGGGGCTGTTGGCGCTGGCAGGCTTGTTAGGGTACTGCGCCTACTACCGGTTCGTGGCGACGCACCTGGAGATCGAACTGCCCGGCAAGCTCAAACGCATTCGCCTGCGACGCGGCAGCCAGCAGCACGAAGTGGCGTTTTCGAGCCCGAGGAAGGATTTGCCCGTCTTGACGTTGCATACGCCGCGTTGGATGCGGCTCTTTGCGCCGTTGTACAGCGGCGCGACGGTCACGCTTAGCGTCAACGGCCAGACCGAGGCGGCGGCGCGCTGGCAGACGCCGCGAGGCCGAACCCCCGAACTCGAACACGTCCGGCAAGCCACCAACGCCTTCTGGGATCGCATCGGCACGAAGCAGACCGACGTGACGCTTCGGTTCAGGCAGGGTAGCCAGGAAAGCGTGGTTACTGTATCTTATCCTCCCGGCGCGAACGGCCACGAGGGCGGATGGGCACACAGGTAAACGGGCAAATAGGCAAGGGGGCAAATAGGCAAATGGGCACATGGGCAAATGGAGCCGAAGAGGAAGCAAGTCACTATTTGCCATTTGCATTTTGCCATTTGCGATTTTCCTATTTCCAATCGAAATAAACGCAAGATAAACATAGATCTTTATGGAAGGGCAGCAACAAAACGGGACGCCTTCAGAGTCTGAGAAAACCCTCTTCAAATACTACGTTTCGCTAGACCTGGGCTCGGCTTCTACGGCGGCGTTTTTTCAGGCCGTCGGGGGTCAGGAAGACACGCGCGAGATGGTCCGGCTTCAGGCCTACGCCCGCGAACTCCTGGGCGAAGAACCACGCTATTACACCTCCGGCGGAACGATCTCGTCGCGCTTGCAAACGCGGTTTGTCTTCAACGAATTCCGGCAGCCAGCGCCGTTGCCGGTCGATCACGCCTTGCTCGATTTCGTCGATGATCGCGGTATGCGCCGGTACGAAGAAGACGAAGACGGCAACGTCTACGAATACTACGAGAGAGAATCCATCTTCCAGTATTTCCAACCCCGCTTTCGGAATGAAGAGTTGACCGAGCGGCGGATGCCCAATCCCAAGATTCCGTTTCAGATGGGCGGGCGCGAGGTGATCATTCCGCTGGGCCTCAAAGATGCGCCGTCGTACGAGCGGCATCGGTACGAGCCGGCGGAGTTGATCAAGCACATGACGCTCCAGATCCTGCGCAACTTCGTGCTGCGCTCGCCCGAACTGCGCGAGATCTACCAGCGCGAGCCGGAGCAGATTCACCTGACGCTGACGGTGCCTAACGTCTACAGCCTCACGCATGCGCAGGATATCGTAACGTTCGTCCGGGATCACCTCGACGTGGGCGCGGTGGATTTCCTCTTCGAGTCGGATGCGGTGGCCTATGCGTTTTTGTCGCACAACCTCGAAACGACGCCCGACGCCACGCGCCTGAAGATCCTCGGCAAGCTGGGCGATTTGCGCGATCAGGAACGCCGGCTCATCACGATAGACATCGGGCGCGGCACGACCGATCTGAGTTTGATCCGGCTGCTGCCTAAAGAATCGGATGATCCGGTCATCGGCCCTAAAACCTGGCATTGCGTGCTGGCGCGCACCGGACGCAGCGACGGCGGCAACAAGCTCAGCTATCTCTTCGCCCGGTATTACGACGCCCGGCTCAAAGAAGAGGCGGCCTGGTTCCGCGAGCAGACAGGCCGCGAGTTGCCCTTCGATTTCCTCAATACCGGCTCGGAAGAGGGCCTCGTCGGCGCGTTTCAGCGGGTGGCTATCGATGCCCTGGAGCAACTCATCGAGGATGTCAAAAAGAACATGGAGCCGGGCTACAAGGTGATGCTCAAAGAGGCGCAGCAAGCCGAGCATATTCGCGCCCTGACGAAGCATCTGCTGGCGGCTATCGATCCGCAGTGGGAAGCGGACAACGCGGACAAGGCCGACGCCATCTATCAGCACCTGACCGAGGTGCTGACGCTGCCCGAAGGAAAGGCGCTCGCGCCCCGGATACAGGTCTCGCCGAAGGATCTCTTGAAGGGCTTCCGCTTTCTCCGGCGCGGCATGCGGCTCGACGAAGAGCCGGAGAGCCTGACGCCCCTCGACGAGCTCGCCCAGAGCATCCATCAGTACGTGCAGGATGCCATCGCTTTGTTCGGCGAGCTAGAGACCATCGCCCGCGAGCGCGAAGACATCACCGACAAACGCGTGCGCATCTTCGATCCGAAAAACACGTTTGTGCTGGTGGCGGGCCAGGCCTCGCAGTTCCTGCCGCTGCAACACGCCATCCAGAGCTATTGTGCCGGACGCGGTCTGATGACGCAGTTTCTGGAGCAGGATGAGGCCAAAGAAGCCTGTTGCCGGGGCGCCGTCTCGTATCATCTGTCGCGCTATCATTTCGAAAACCCCGACGAAATCCACGGCACCTACGGCTTCATCTCGGAAGCCGCCAGCGACCGCATCCGCCTGGTGCCCACCGCCGATTTGAAAGCCGGCAAGCCGATGCGCGTCCAGGTCGATAGCGCGGCGATCCATACGCTGATTTATCTGACCCATCCTGCCGAGGCGCAAGACATCCTGACCAAGCACAAGGGTTATGTGGCGCGGATCAGCCGCTTCGAGCCGCGCTACGGCCCGCTCAAAGAGGCCGGGGCCGAAGGCGAGGCCGCAGAAAGTGGGTATTACTTCGAGGTGGTCTACATCCGGGAACAGACCGAACTGCGCATCAACGACCAGCCGGTTCGCGAAATCGGCAACTTCGGGCTGCTCACGCAGGACATCTACGAAAAGGTGTGGCCGGACATCCTGCGGCCCCTGACCGTCGCGACGTAATTTGCTTCGCGTCATTGGCTTCGCGTCATTGGCTTCGCTGTCATTTGCACGCTTCGCGTGCGTCAATTGCGCCTTCGGCGCGTCATTTATTGTCATGGGTTGATCGTGACAATAAATGACAAAAAATGACGCGAGCGCAGCGAGCCAATGACCACGAATGACCGGGAGCGCAGCGACCCAATGACGCGAACGAAGTGAGCAAGCACAACCACCAACTTCATCCCAGCCACCCACTTATGCGTATTCCCATTGCCGGCTGCCTGATGGCGCTTTTGCTCTGCCTGACCCAGGCCCACGCCCAGCAAGTCTACTATCACTGGGTCGAGGACGATGAGGTGTGGGTCTGGCAAACCGAAGCCGATGCCAACACGATCGAGCTTCGCCTGGACTCGACCGGGGTTGTCGCTGAGGCGCCTACCGATTCATTGCTCCGGGCGCATTTTGCTGTGCTGCTTCAGGATGATCGAGGGGATGTCTGGAACCGGCTGGGCGCGCTCTTACGGCAGGCCCATCAGCAGGAGCAACACGCCGCCGCGCAGGGCCGCCAGGCCTACCGGGGCTTCGCTGTGCCCCGGCACCCGGACGTGACCATCGGCGTGCTCGACTCGCTCGACCGCGTCTACGTGGATTTCCGGAATCGGACGCTGGCGCACCGCCTCACGTTTGACCGCGAGACGCAGACGGCGGTCTTGCGGGCCGCCCCGGCGGGGCAGTCCTACGATTGGCTCGCTCCCCTGTTCGGCCAGCAACGCGCCGACAGCGTCTCGATGGAGCGTGTCGCCCGGCTCTTCGGCGCCGAGCGAGCGCTGGATCCGGATGACCTGGCAGCGTGGGATTCGCTCTTCGGCGCCTGGCTGATGACGCTGCCGGCACCGCCCCAACCGATGATGATTCGGACCAATGCTGAGGTGGGCGAGGCCTGGGCGTGGGTCTCGGTCGCTCAACGACAGGCGCTGCGCCCGCCGGAACCGTCTTTGCCCGACACCACAGGCCGCGACATCCTGGCCGGGGTTGTGGTGCTGGTGTTGTTGCTCCTGGGCATCGGTGTGGCGGTGGGGCTGGATAGGCGCCGTCGGCCCGATGCCGCCACGCCGTTCATCGGCCACGCACCGCTGCCCGAAGACGAAGAGACCGGCGGCGAAACGACGCCGGACGACGCCTTGAGCATCAGACAGATACGCGCCGGCATCGACGAACACCTCGATGCCCTGGAGCAGGCCTACGGGCACTACGAAACCCTCCTCCCGTACATGCCGCAGGGCGATCAGGCGGCCCTGCAGCAGACGCTCGAACTGTCTCAATTTCTGAAGACGTGGTACGACGAGCACGTCCGCGCGCCCGGCCCGGCGAGGGGTCAGGATTCGTGGCATCCCACCACCACCGAACCGCAGAAAGCCTGGTTCGAACGCCTCGTCCAGCGCGAATTGCCGGCGCGCGACGAGGAGCTTGCCGCGCGACGGCGAGACATCGCCGCGCTCGAACGACAAGTCATTCAGGCCGTCGCCGTCATCAACGCGGCGCGCGATAGCCTCGACCGCCTCCGCCGGGGCGAGAGCATCGACGAAGAGGATACGCCCACGCAGACGCAATACATCGACCCGCGCAGCGCAATCCCCCAACTCGACGATGAGGTCATGGGGGTCGGCAGCGCGATGAAGCTCAACCAGGACCGGATCAAGGATCTGGACGATCTCAAACCGCTGGTGGGTCATTTCCAACGCGGCCAACGCAGCTTCCTCGACCTGCACAACGACGCCCAACTCGATAACGCCCTCGCCGGGTTGATCGACTATTCGCTGATCCAGTTGGCGTTGGGGCTGGCTGCCGGCGCCCGGCACGATCCGCGTGCCCGCGCGATGTTTATCAACCTCTACACCATCGCCCGCGTGCTTCAAGTGTTCAACCAGAAAACCGTCAACGGCTTCGATCTGGCCTTCGAAGCGTTGAAAAAAGACAACGTGACGCGGTTCAAGCAAGACCTTCCGTCTTCGACCGAGAGGCACGGGCCGGAGGCCAAGCCGTTTTTGGTGCGCCTGAAATATCTGCGCGACGTGGCCCGCGTAGAACTCAAACCGTTCTATTACATCGACGATCAAAACCGCATCAAGACGATTGGGTAATGAAAATCTTCCCTACCACCCAACGCGACTATGACGAGGAGGCCGAACTCCTCGTGACGGTACTCAAGCGGTGGTACGACCTCCAGAACAAAGTCAATCACCTCGAATGGGAACTCAATCGATGCGAGTATCCGGAGGCCCCCGCGCGTCCGGCGCCGCCGCCGGCCAATAAGCCGGATGTGCTTCTTAGAGCCGAGGCGGGCAAACCGCTCATTCCGGAAAAAAAGCAGGGCCGCAAGCAAAGCTGGGCGGATCGTTATGACCGGGTGAAGTCGCACCGGGAATTTTATGAGCAGAAAGCCAGCCGCTTAGACGACCGGGTCCAACGCCTGACGATGCGGTTGGCCGATTGCAAGGAAGCGCAGGAGCGAGCCGCTCAGGGGCCGGCGGCGGAAGAAATGGATCCCCTCTTCGATCAGGTCAAGAAAGTGTTTGAGAAAGCGCAGGCGTTGGACGAGGCGTCCGGGCCGGAGGCACCGCCCGATGCCGCCCCGCCGCCGTCGACGGAGCTAGATCGCCTCCACCGCGACGTGAAGCGGGCGCAATCACAACACCGGGCTTTGCAGGACGAAAAGGCCGCCTTAGTCCGGCGCCTGACGACGCTCCAGCATCGGGCCGATGAAATGACGGAGCGCTTCGACCGTAAAGAGCAGGCCCTGGCGGCTGCGCGAGCAGAGATCGCGCGCCTCGAAGAGCAGCACGAGCAAACCCAAAAACGGTTTGACGCCCTGGAGATCCTGGGCGAACTGGCTCGGCGTTTCCTGCAAGGCCAGCGTAGCTTCCTCTTTCTTCACAACAATCCGCAACTCGAAAATGCCCTGGCCGGGCTGGTCGATTATTCTATCGCCCGGTTGGCTATAGCCCTGGTGAGCAACGACACTCCGGTCGTGCTGGCGATGGTTGCCAACCTCGATCGGCTGGCCAACAAACTGAAGACCTACAACGGCAAGCCCATCCACGGCTTTGAGGAGGCGCTTGCTGTGCTCGGTAGCCTACAACCGGAGAGAGACGACGACGAAGCCGGCGCCGCCCGGAGCCTGCCTGGATCGACCGAAAAACAGAGGCCGACGGCCAGGCCGTTCGTCATGCGCCTCAAGCATTTGCGCGATGTAGCGCGCGTGGAACTGCGTCCGTTCTATTACCTTGACGACCAGAACCACGTGCAGCGAATCGGGTAGCACAACACGCGATGTTTTCTAACTGGCAACGCAAATATGAAGACGAAGCCGAGCGCCTCGTGGAGGTGTTGAGGCAGTGGTACGAGCTTGAGAGCGCGGCCAAGCGGCTCGAATGGGAGCTTGGGCGCTGCCAGTATCCGGAGGCGTCTGAAGTCTCCGAGCCGGGGGAAGCCCGCAAGCCGGCCTTGCTGCGCCGGGCCGAAGCCGGTAAGCCCGTCGTGCCCGATACCAAACACGGGATGGAGCAAAGCTGGAAGAATCGTTACAAAGAAGTGAGCACCTATCGAGAAGATTATGAAGTCCTCACATCTCGCTTAACGCGCCGGGTAGAACGTCTCGAAAAAAAACTGGCCGATTGCGAGGCGTTGCGGGCAAAAGCCCTCGAGCGCGCCGGGCACAAGGCGGCGCAACTCCCCGCCGAGACGGGCTCTGCTCGTAAAGATGTGTACGAGCGGATGCCGCCTGCGATGAGACGGATGCGAGAGCAACTCGAAAAGGTGCGGCAGCAGAATAAAACGCCGATACGGCAGGAGCCTTCTTCATCGTTCGAAGAGCGAATCGAAGAAATAGGACGGGCCGAACAGCCGGTGCAGGCTGAGAAGGAGACACCGGTCGAAAAGGAAAAGCTAATCGCGCAGAAGACACCGGTCGAAAAGGAAAAGCCTGTCGAAGAAGAGAAGCGTGTCGCGCAGGAGACGCCGGAGGCAGCGCCCGCGCCTCCACCGCCACGAGAGGCACCCCGCAAGGAGGCCGGGCCGTCATGGCAGGAAAAATATCAAGCTTTGAAGCAAGACCACGAGGCCCTGGCGCGCGCCTTGCAGGAGGCTCAGGGGCAGTTAAAACAGATGACGGCGCGCATACAATCCAGAGAAAAAGAACTCCGCGCCCGCGAGGAAGCCGCCGACGAAATCACGCAAAAGCAGGCCGCCGAACGGCACGCGCTCGAAGCGTTGCCCGTGCTGGCTAAACACTTCCGCCAGGGCCAGCGCAGCTTCCTGGCCCAACCCGACGCGCCCGACGTCGGGCTCGAACTGGCCAATCTGATCTACTATGCCCTGACCCACCTGGCCGTGGCCCTGGCCTCCGGCGAAAAGACGCGCGCCCAGGCCATGTATGCCAACCTCCACACCATCGCGCGCAACCTTCAATCCTACAAAATGACGACGCTTCACGGCTTCGACGCGGCCCTTGAGATGCTGCGCGCGCTGCCCGGCGGCGATGCCGCCCAGTACGCCGCGCGCCTGCGTCGCTCGCCGCAGTCTCCGGGCGCCGACGCGCAGCCGATCCGGACGTGTTTGAAGATGATGCGCGATAAGGCCTCGGTAGAACTGCGCCCCTTCTTTTACAACATCGACGCCGAGGGTGAGGTCATTACGATTGGGTAGCCTCTTAATATGCCCGGTCGCCAGTACGATACCTTCACAAAATACCGTATATTGCTCTCGATATGCTCCCCAGGCGCGCACCGGCGGCGCAGCGGTTTTTGCTCCATCTTACCCCAGACGCTTCGGAACCGGCTCCTGCACGAGGCGGAACCCAGCGCGGAGCCTTTTGAGAGCCGTTGACGGTGATAAAGATCGTCGGTCCGTGGCCCGGGCACTACTTGGTTGACGTGCGCCACCGCGATGTCGAAGTGGCATCGACCGGACCACGACCACCAACCAAGATGTGAGGTACCGCTGATGCGTGTTCGTTCGAAGAACCACGCGCTGGAGCTGCGGGACAAAAGCGCCCAGTTTTTTAATCAATTCGGAAGGCACGTCCAGGCCTCCTCGGAGGCGTCCGTCGGCATTGATGATTACAAGGCCGCGCTGCGGCATCTGTTCAATACCATCAACAGCTTTGATTATCTCTTCGAAGCCCAGGTGGGCACGCTCGAACAACAGGTAGGCCGGTTAGAGGCCGAGAAGCGTCGTCTGGAGCGGGATGTAGCCCAGTTGCAGCAGGCGCTCCGCGCCATGAAGAGTGAGGCGAACCGGCGCGCGAGACCGCCCGAAAAAGCAAAAAAAGCACCGGCTGATCTCCGCCAGGAAAGACCCATCCCCGCCACAGCAACGCCCACCCACCCGACGCGCCGCTCGGCGCCGAGAGCAGCGGCTTCGGGGACGGCGGCTGCGCAGGAAGCCGCGCGCAACGGGGTGCGATATGCCGTCAAGACCCTGCCCGGTCCCAGCGCAGATCTGCTCCGTCACTTCCTCCAGGGGCAACGTAATTTTCTGGACCGGCACAGCGATGCCGGCGTCACCGGCGCGTTGTCTTTTTTGATCCAACATGCGCTCGCGCAGCTTCAGGTCGCCCCGCAGACACGCAGCCTCCCGACGTTGCAACAGGCCATGTATGCCAACCTCTACACCATCTCCAACACGCTCTGCACCTACAAAGGGCAGCCGCTCAACGGGTTTCAATCGGCGGTAGAGGAACTCGAAAGGCTCTTGCCCGGCATCGCAGATCTGGCCGGCACGGTGCCCGCCAAAAAGAAGAAACGCTCCGAAGCAAAGCTCTTCCAGGAGACGCTCAAACTGCTTCGCGACCAGGCCCGTCTGGATTTTCGTCCCTATTTCTACGAGATCGATCCCCAGGGCGGCAGCGTCTTTGTCATCGGGTGAGGTCGGCGCGGGAGGAATGTAAGGGGACCTTGATGGCGAATAGCCAATAGGGAATGGCGAATGGATTTTCTTCTTGACTATTCGCCACGGGCTCTTGCCTATTATAGCGGTGGTCAGTTGGATTGAGGGTGTCTGTCGAATATCGAACCGCAGAATGTCGATTTCCGAATGTCGAGTGTAGTGTCAGGTCCTTCAACAGTCATCAATTACCTTCGGTCAGTCGCCTGCGGCTCGTGTCTTGTTCGCTATTCGACATTTAAAAAATTTATAGGGTGGCTTGATTTAATCCGGCGTGGTTTCTCGTAATAGACATAGCAGGCTCTGGCAGCCCCGCGGCTGCTTCGAGTTGCTATCGACACATCAAAATCACTACTATGAGGCACCGCCATGAACGTCAGAATTGCAAAAATCACGGACGTCGATCTCGTTATTCTGAGGACTTTTCCGCCGACGCTGGTCGTCCGTGCAATGGGCGAGGCCACGAGAGGCCCGGCCACCCAGGTCACGTTAGAGCGCGAAGAATATGAGATTCCTCCTGCCGATGGCATCTGGGATTATTATCTCCGCGCCTCTCTCGGCCCGCTGGCCGTCATTACCCCGGTCGAAGCCTCCAATTCCTGGTTTGGCTTCCCCCAGAACCTGATGCAGGGCGTCCGGGTGCATGGCATCGGCGATGGGGTCATCGAAAAGCGGCTCGATGAAAGCCGGGAGGAAGCCCTCCAGCCGCTCGGCCGGTGGCGGCTGACGAGCTTTGAGGTCGAAGATTCCATCGAAACACCGATTGAAGGCACCGTCCTGACGGCCCTTTTCTCGAACAAGGGCAGCGTAGGCGGATCGGGGGGATGCAACACCTTCATTGCCGCCTACACCTCCGAAGGGGGATCGGCCGGCCGCATCTCGATCACCGACCTGATTTCGACGGAAATACACTGCGAGGGGCCGCCTCCGGGCATCAACGCGCAGGAGCAGCGGTACTTCGAGGGCCTGCTCGCCGCTGAGACCTATCTCGCCAGTAGAAGCACGCTGCGCTTGAGTTGGGATGATGGGCGGCAAGCCCTCCGGTTCCGGCGCCTTTTAGGCGAGGATGACGCGTAAAATCAACCGCTAAACAAGGAGCATCGTCATGACATACGTAGAGACTCAAGAGGCTACGGCCCAAGAGGCGGCGCGCGCTGCCTTCGAACAACTTCCGCCGGCAACCTCCTGCCGCCTGATCGATTTTGAGACGGCTGAGGTGATCTTGCTAAGCCCGGTTTCGCTGGTGCTCGTCGTCGAGGGCGAGAAGCCCTACGCGAATATGCGCGTGGAACTCGTTCCGGGGCCGCCGCCCACGGAACAGGAATGGTGGGACGTCGAGGTAGTGGGCTGCCTCTCCGGTATCGGGTTGCCCGTGCTGACCCCCTATTCTGCGACGCTGGAGGTGCTGGGTTCTGGCGGCTTCAAAGGGTTCCGGGTGATCGGGGCCACCAAGACCGCCGAAGTCCCCGTACCCGCCGAAGCCCAGCAAACGAAAAAAGAAGCGAAACCGGCCCTTTTCCGATTTACGGACATCAATGAGGAGCCTCGGTTCGTCATCCAGCTCGTCGAACTGGAAAAAGTTGAACACGCCCGGCGGATTCTCCGGGGCGAGGAAACGTTGCGCGTTCACATACAAGGCCTGATTGTCAAAGAGCCTGCGGCGTACAACCCCGGTTGGAGCTACCACCTGGCCCCGAAATCCATCGATTTCTTCGAAGTCGCTATAGAGGTCTGCGACGCGACTATCGACTATGTGGAAGAGCATCTCGACGAGGTGGGCGGCTCGACGCTGCCCGGCTCGCACTGGTGCCCGTGGACGTCGCGGCTGGTCGATGAGGTCGTTCCGGAGCAGCATTGAGAGGCTGTTTGGCTTTTGAGCCTTGATAAACAGGACCATGAGTCATCCCAAATTTCAGAGCCCCGTAGGGGCGATCTGTTTGTAGCAAGCAAACCGTCCCTAAAATCGTCTGGCCGCTAGCTTGGCACGCTTGAGCCTGGTCGGCACGACGGTCAAGCAGTCTGCATCTGCTGGCTGACGAAAAACACACGCGTCTTTGTGGCCAGAAAGCCTATGTTGCCCTGACCGCCGGGGCTGATTGTATCCTGGGGGCCTCGCTGTGCGAGAGTGCCTCGGAAGAGGCGCTCAAGACCGCCTGGCCCATTGTCGGCTTGAGCGAATGGTTATGCGCGGCTCCACGAACTCAGCTTCGCTACATACTCAGCAATAACACCAGAGAGACACCAACTACTACCAAAGGTATCAATACGCTCGCCAATGCCTTCCATACCGAAAACCCTTGAACTTCCGAGAGCATCCCAAAGAATAGAACGAGTGACCAGATTTTATGGTTGCTTCAAAAAAACTACTTGCTGTTTATCAGCACTTTCTCATGAATAGCCCCGGCGCGGTGGCGGAGCATGCCGCCGGTGCGGTGGTGATGGACGGCCTGGATCTCGGCAATCATCGACAGAGCAATCTCCTCCGGCGTCTCGGTGCCGATGTCGAGGCCGACGGGGCCGTGGATGCGGGCGATGTGGGCGTCGGTGAGGTCGGGTTGTTCTTCGCGTAGCTCGTCGATGATGCGGTCGGCGCGGTCGCCGGGGCCGAGGGCGCCGATGTAGGGCGCGGGCGAATGGAGCAACGTGCCGATGAGGGCTTTGTCGCGCGTGTACTGGTGGTTCATCACGACGGCGGCGCAGCGGGCGTCGAGCGGCACGTAGTCGAGTGCCTGGGTGGGGTGCATCAGGAAGATGTGGTCGTCGGCTTCGGGGAGGCGTTGGGCGAGCACGTCGGCGGGTTTGCGCCCGACGATGGTCACGGGCCAGCCCATCGTTTTGGCAAGGCGGACGACGGGCGCCACGTCGTGGCCGGCGCCGAAGAGCACCAGCCGCACCGGCGGGCGCACCACCTCGAAGAGCACCTCGACCGGGCCGGCCTCGGTGGGGTAGGGCTGGATTTTGTGGCGGCCTTCAGCGAGCGCGCGGGCAGCTTCGTCGCGCAGTGCCTCGTGCAGCGAGGGCACATCGAGGTCGCCGCGTGTGGTGCCGTCTTCGAGCAAGAGCAGGCGGCGGCTCAGCAAATCTGCGTTGCCGGGGGCATCGATGACCTGCGCCATCACGCCGGACTGGCGGCTCGTCAGGCAGGCCTCGACGAGTTGAGTGGGATCGGCGCGGTCGGGGGCAGGCACGGGTTCGATCAACACGTGGACGATGCCGTTGCAGCCGGTGCCGAAGCCCAGGATGAGGTCGTCGTCGGTGAGGTCGAACGGGAGCACCTGCGCCTGGCCGCTTTCGATGACGTCGAGGGCTTGCTGGGCCACTTCCTGTTCGAGGCAGCCGCCGCTGATGGTGCCGCAGGTGGCGCCGTCGGGGTCGATGAGCATCCGCGCGCCGGGCCGCCGGTAGGTAGAGCCGTTGATTTTGACGACCGTAGCCAGGGCAAACCGCTGCTGTGCCCGGCGCAAGCGCTCGGCTTCGGTGAGTAAGTGCAGTAATTCCTTCATGGGGAACGTGAAACGTAAAACGTGTGACGAGCGAAGCGACTGACGAAGTAAACGTGAGGGTGCCCTTAGAAACGGTTCGGCGAAGCACCCTCACGTTTACTTCGTCAGTCACCTTCGGTTCGTGTCACGTGTCACGTTTTACCCGTGTTTTGCCTTCTTCAAAGTGGTAGCGTACCCCCGACGTTACAATCTGAAGACATTCTTTAGCAAATTCGAAAAAACCTTTGATCCTCAGCAAAAAAATTTGTTATATGGAACGCTATCGGTTGAGCGCAGCAGATCGCTGCTCGAATCGGCGAGGTATTGTTGCGCAATCAGCCTTCCCCTCCTGGAAGCAATCTTCGGGCTTGATCTTGAAGGATTCCCATCGTCCCACTGTCAACCTATTTGGAGGAGCAGTATGAGCCAAACGATTCACGTGACTGTCAACGGCGCTGCGCGTGAGGCTGAGGTCGAACCCCGCATGTTGTTGGTCGACTTTCTGCGGCAGACGCTGAGCCTGACGGGCACGCACGTCGGTTGTGATACGAGCCAGTGCGGCGCCTGTACGGTACACGTAGACGGCGTCTCGGTCAAAGCCTGCACGATGTTCGCCGTCCAGGCCGACGGCAGCGCGATCACTACGATCGAAGGCCTTGCCGGCGACGGCGCGTTGCATCCGTTGCAAGCGGCTTTCCGCGAAGAACACGGGCTGCAATGCGGTTTTTGCACCCCCGGCATGATCATGGCTGCTGCCGATTTGCTCGCGCGCAATCCGAGCTCCAGCGAGGGGGAGATCCGCCATGCGCTCGAAGGCAATTACTGCCGCTGCACGGGCTATCATAACATCGTCAAAGCCATCCAAAACGCCGCCGGGCAGATGAGTTAAGGGCAAATTGCAAATGGCAAGTTTCAGCCTTGTTACCTCCTTGCCCATTTGCCTCTTTGCCTCTTTGCCACAGACATCGCTCACCTCTTATCCACCGAAGCCATTATGTCAGATTATATCGGAACGTCAGTCAAACGCGTTGAAGACCAGCGCTTTATCACGGGGCGGGGCCGTTATACCGACGACATCGTGCTGCCGAACATGACGTATGCGTGTTTCGTCCGAAGCCCCTATGCCCATGCACGCATCAACGGCATCGACACCGAAGAGGCGCGCAATCGCCCCGGCGTGGTGGCCGTCTTTACCGGCCAGGACATCGTCGATGACGGCATCAACCCGATTCCCACCGGCTGGCAGATCGGCGAGGATATGAAGGAACCGCCGCATCATACCCTGGCCGTAGACAAGGTGCGCCACGTGGGCGACGGCGTGGCCGTCGTCATCGCCGAGACGAAGGCGGCAGCGCAGGATGCCGCCGAGCACGTCCACATCGAGTATGAACCTTTGCCCGCCGTGGCCGACATGAACGAGGCGCTGGCCGACGGTGCGCCGCTGGTTCATGACGACGCGCCCAACAACGTCTCGTTCCACTGGGAACTGGGCGACAAAGCAGCGGCGGACGCAGCCCTGGCGGCGGCGCATCACATCACCACCTACGAGATCGTCAACCAGCGCCTCATCCCCAACGCCATCGAGCCGCGCGCCGTCATCGGCGATCATAACGTCGCTACGGACGACCTGACGCTCTACACCAGTTCGCAAAACCCGCACCTGATCCGCCTGCTGCTGTGCGCCTTCGTCACGGGCCTGCCCGAGCACAAGGTGCGCGTGATCTCGCCGGACGTGGGCGGCGGCTTCGGCAGCAAGATCTTTCACTATCCCGAAGAAGTCTTTTGTGCCTGGGCCACCCGCAAGATCGGGCGTCCGGTGAAGTGGACCGCCGAACGCAGCGAGAGCTTCGTCACCGACGCGCAGGGGCGCGATCATCTGACGACCGCCGAGATGGGCTTCGACGCCGATGGCAAGATCGTCGGCCTGCGCGTGGACACGGCGGCTAACATGGGCGCCTACCTCTCGACGTTTGCCGGCGGCATCCCGACGTGGCTCTACGGGACGCTGCTGGCCGGGCAATACACCACGCCGGCCATCTACGTCCACACCCAGGGCATCTTCACCAACACCGTCCCGGTCGATGCCCTCCGGGGCGCCGGGCGGCCCGAAGCAACGTTCCTGCTCGAACGCCTGATGGATCTGGCGGCCAAAGAGATGGGCCGCGATCCGGCGGGGCTACGACGGATGAACTTCATCCAGCCGGATCAATTCCCCTACGATACGCCGGTGGTGCTGCAATACGACAGCGGCAACTACGAGGCGGCGCTCGACAAAGCGCTCGACATACTCGACTACGATGCGTTTCGCCAGCAGCAACAGCAGGCCCGCGCCGAGGGGCGGCTCATCGGCATCGGCTTTTCGACGTATATCGAGGCGTGCGGCATTGCGCCGTCGGCGGTGGCCGGGGCCATCGGGGCGCGCGCCGGGCTCTACGACAGCGGGATGCTCCGGGTGCATCCGACGGGCAAGGTGCAGGTCTACACCGGCGTCCACTCGCACGGGCAGGGCCACGAGACCACCTTTGCGCAACTCGTGGCGCATCATCTTCAGATCCCGATGGAAGACGTCGAACTCGTCCACGGCGATACGGCGCAGATTCCGTTTGGAATGGGCACCTACGGCTCGCGCAGCCTGGCCGTGGGCGGCAGCGCCATCTACCGGGCGCTCGAAAAGGTGCTGGGCAAAGCGCGTAAAATTGCCGCCTACAAGCTCGAAGCCGCCGAGGAAGACCTCGAATACGTCGGCGGGCAGTTCACCGTCAAAGGCACTGACCGCTCCGTCAGCTTCGGCGACATCGCGTTGACGGCCTACGTGCCGCACGACTATCCCATCGAAGAACTGGAGCCGGGGCTGGAGTTCAACGCGTTCTACGATCCGAAGAACTTCACCTTCCCTTTCGGCACGCACATCTGCGTCGTCGAAGTCGATCCGGATACGGGCGAGGTCGAGATTCTGCGCTACGTGGCCGTCGATGACGTGGGTGAGGTCATCAACCCGATGATCGTCGATGGGCAGGTACACGGCGGCATCGCTCACGGCATCGGGCAGGCGCTCTTCGAAGGCGCCGTCTACGACGAAGACGGCCAGCTCCTGACCGGCACGTTCATGGATTACACGATACCGCGCGCCGCCGACCTGCCGATGTTCGAGGTAGACCGGACGGTGACGCCGTGCCCGCACAACCCGCTGGGGGTCAAAGGCGCCGGCGAGACGGGCACCATCGCCTCGACGCCCGCCGTGGTCAACGCCGTCTGCGACGCCGTCGGCGCGCGAGACATCCAGATGCCGATGACGTCCGAACGTGTCTGGCGCGCTATCCACGCCGCCCGAAGCAGTGGCGACGGGCAGGCTTGATGATTTTGGATTTTAGATTTTGGATTTTGGATTGGTCTGATTCGATCCGTTTCCTCAATCGAAAAAGTCGCAGCGGTTGGGTTGGTCGCGGCTTCCTCGATTATCGGATTCGATGGCGCTAAACAATCCAAAATCCAAAATCTAAAATCCAAAATGTACATTGAAAATCTAGACCTTAATCAACCAAGACCATGACTCCTTACGCCTTCGAATACACCCGCGCCAGTTCTGTGGACGAGGCCCTGGCGCTCTTGGACGGCCACGACAACGCCAAGCTGCTGGCCGGCGGCCACAGCCTGATCCCGGCCATGAAGCTCCGCCTGAGCAATCCGTCGATGCTCATCGACGTCTCGGGCATCAGCGAACTGGCGCAGATCACCGCCAGCGAGACCGCCGTCCACGTCGGCGCGTTGGCTACGCATCGCGCCGTCGAAACGTCGGAGATTGTGCAGGCCAAGTGCGGGGTGCTGGCCGAGGCCGCCGGCGGCATCGGCGATCCGCAGGTGCGCAACAAAGGCACCATCGGCGGCAGCCTCGCCCACGCCGACCCGGCGGCAGACTACCCGGCGCTGGTGCTGGCGCTCAACGCGGCCATCAAGGTGGCCGGCCCGTCGGGCACGCACCTGATCCCGGCGCACGACTTTTTCCTGAACCTGTTCAAGACGGCGCTTCAAGACGGCGAGATCATCACCGAGGTAATTTTTCCAGCGCTCAGCGCGCGGTCCGGCGCGGCCTATGCCAAATTCTCGAACCCGGCGTCGAAGTATGCGGTCGTGGGGGTGGCCGCCTGGGTAGAGGTAGACGAGCACGGCATGTGCACCGGCGCCCGCGTCGGCGTCACCGGGGCGGCCTCGCACGCCTTCCGGGCTTCCAACGTCGCATTCGACCTCAGCGGCAAGCACCTCACCGCCGAGACCATCGCAGCGGCGGTGGCCGGCATGGCCGATGCACACGAGATGCTCAACGACCTCAGCGCCAGCAGCGAATATCGCGCCCACCTGTGCTCGGTGATGGCCCAACGCGCCCTGACCGAGGCGGCGGCGCGGGCGATGGGTTGATGGGGCATGCACAACGCTCCGGGGCCGGCGTGGATTCGGAGCGTTGCGCCATCCAGACAGCCGAGAAAAGGATGATGCAAGCATCGCCTGCCTGATGCACTACCTCAAGGTTGTTTGGGTATAATTTATAAAATGAAGGTGAGACTCCAGGGAAGAAAAATCTGTTATATAAGTAGAGGAAGGCAGTTTTTACGAGGACGTCCGGACAGCTTTTTTAGGGCGCGGGGTTTCAGACAAAGAGGAGTCTGGCAACAAATGCGCTTATGGAAAATTATTATTTTTATTGATCTTAAGGTGTTTATTCCAATAAGGCAAACGCAGGGGTGTCTTCTGTAACCTGGCCGGTCACTTCGCTCATTTTGGGAGACGGTGATCCTCTGTGTGCGAAAAATACGTGATATAAGTAGAGGAGGTGATCATTTGCAGACGTGATCACACCCCAAAGAGGTGCTCCACCGATACATCGGACTTTTAAAGTTAAGGCGATTATGAAGAAGGACATCTTCATCAGCTACGCGCATCGCGATAACCAGCCTCTGCCGGGAGAGGATGCCGGTTGGGTGACGAATTTTTCCGAGTCCTTGAATTCGTTCCTGACCTTACACCTGAACCAACGGTTCGAAATCTGGCAAGATGATAAACGACTACAAGGAAACACCGACTTCAGTAAAGAGATTGAAGACCAACTCGCAGAGATGGACCTGTTTGTCGCGGTGCTGACGGACAAGTATCTCAAGTCGGAATGGTGCAACAGGGAAATCCACACCTTCTGTGAGGAGGCGCAAGAGGCCTTGTTTGTTGGCAACACGGCGCGCGTTTTTAAGGTCAAAAAATTACCGGTACCGCCCGAAGAGCAGGATCCCTTGCCGAAAGAGGTGCAGGGTCTTCTGGGGTATGATTTTTTTGTCCGTGATGAAAAAGATCTTCCCTTACCCTTAGACCCAGCCTTCGGCGATGATGTCAGAAAGGCCTACCTGCGGCAACTCAATACCATGTCGGCAGAGATGGCCAAACTGCTTGAGGAAGCGGGAGACAGGAACGTCAATGGCCGGAAGGAAAACGAAAAGCTCCCGGACAAACCGGTCGTCTATCTCGCCGAATGCGATTATGAACAGGATGACGTACGGGAGCAAATCAGGGGGGAGTTGGAAGCCCGCAACTACACCGTTTTGCCTGATCGCGAGTTGCCCCGTGGGGAGGAGGCGTACGTCAAGGAAGTCAAGCAGCTCCTGGGCCGGTGTCAACTCTCCATCCATCTGGTCGGTCATAAGCTGGAGTGGGGGCCTAAAGGGCCCACCCGTAAGTCAGCCGTCGAGTGGCAAAACGAACTGGCTGTACAACGCATCGAGGAGGAGGCGGGCGCTTTGCGGCGGGTGATCTGGGCGCCGAAGCAGCAGGACGCCGCGCAGCAGGAGGTTCCCGCGTTCGTTAACAGGGTCTACGAAGATGAGAAGGTGCAATTCGGAGCCGACGTTATCACGGGCCCCATCAAAGAGTTGAAGGCTGCCATCGACGAAGCATTGCGCAAAATCGAAGAGCCGGAACCGGAACCTGGGCCCGAGACAGAGGCGGTGTCGGAAACGCCCGCCGGCCCCGGCAAAATCATCTACCTGATCTGCAATAAAGAGGATCGGAAGGCCACCATCCCCTTAGTGAAGTTTTTAAAAACGAAGGGTTTTTCGGTCAAGTTGCCGCTCTTTACGGGCGATGCCGCGAAGGTGCAGGCGCGGCAAGAAGAGTATCTGTTGAACTGCGATGCGGTCATCCTCTTCTATGGGGCCGGCGATGAGTATTGGCGAGACTCGATAGACAATGAACTGATACGCATGGAGGGATTCCGGGACGATAAACCGCCGCTCGTCCGCTACACCTACCTGGCCGGACCGCTTACCGAGGATAATGAGGATGACAAAGAGTTTCTGCTCGAAACCGAAGACAACGTGATGGACGGACGAGACGGTTTTCCGGAGGCGATGATGGATTCGTTCGTCAACGCTGTTCAATAACGCGGAGTCGCTGCATGGCAAAGGCGGACCTCAAGACATATAACCCCTTTCCGGGGTTGCGGCCGTTTCGCGAGGATGAGGTGCATCTTTTCTTCGGACGGAAGAGCCGCGTCAATACGATGGTGGACAAGCTGGCCCAGACCCATTTCCTGGCTGTCGTGGGAGCCTCGGGCAGCGGCAAGTCTTCGCTGGTCAATTGTGGATTGCTTCCGGCCTTGCATCAGGGCCGGATGGCTGAGGCGGGCACGGCCTGGAGGAAAGCCCACTTCCGGCCCGAAGACGACCCGATCGGCAAGCTGGCCCGCGCGTTGGCCGGCAAGGGGGCGGTTGACGATAATCCGGCGAGCGAGGGCCCCGGAGCGTCGTCTCGGAAAGGCGGTTTGTTTAGCGGTACCGACACAGGCCGCATCCCGCTAGAGATGGTCCTCGAAACCACGCTGCGCCGGAGCAAGCTGGGGCTGGTTGAGGCCTACCAGAAAGCACGCCTGCCCGAGCACGTCAATCTCCTGGTGGTGGTCGATCAGTTTGAAGAACTGTTTCGGTATGCCGGCGTCGGAGACGCCTCCAACGGCTCGACCTACAGCGTGACCGACGACGCCACGGCCTTCGTCAACCTGCTCCTGGAAGCCCAGGCACAGGCTCTGGAAGCCGGCTATCCCATCTACGTCGTCATCACTATGCGTTCGGACTATCTCGGCGACTGCGCCCGGTTTGCCGGTTTGCCCGAGATGATCAACGAAAGCCAGTACCTCGTGCCTCGCATGACGCGCGGCGAACGCCGGGACGCCGTCAAAGGGCCTATTGCCGTCGGCGGGGTGCAGATTGGCCAAAGCGCGAAGATGGCCGCTCCCTTGCTCACGCGCCTGGTCAACGACGTCGGCGACAACCCCGATCAACTCTCGATCATGCAGCATGCGCTCAACCGCACCTGGGATCACTGGCTGCGGGAGCGCAACGGCGAAGGCACCCTCGGCCTGGCGCATTACGACCACATCGGCACGATGGCCCGCGCCCTCGACAAGCACGCCGAACGAGCCTTTGCCGAACTCAAGACCGGCCGGCAACAGTTCATCTGCGAGAAGATCTTCAAAACCCTCACCGATAAAGGCACGGATCCGCGCGGCGTGCGACGCCCGACCCGGCTGGGCAAGCTGTGCGTCGTTGCCGGCGCCGGCCAGGACGAGGTCGAGGCCGTCATGAAGGTCTTCCGCAAACCGAGCCGCTCGTTTTTGATGCCGCCGGAACCTGAGGCGTTGCATGCCGAGACGGTCATCGACATCTCGCACGAGAGCTTGATGCGGGTGTGGAAGCGCTTGAAGCAGTGGGTGGACGAGGAGGCCGAGTCGGCGCAGGTGTACCGCCACCTGGCCGTGCGGGCGGTGCTCTACGAGCAAGGCAAGGAAAGCCTGCTGCACGATCCGCAACTTCAACGGGTCCTCGACTGGCGGGACGAGACCCGGCCCAACCAGGCGTGGGCGCAGCGGTATCACCCCGAGTACGCGCTCGCCATGCACTTTCTGGACAAGAGCGAGCGGCGACGAAGAGTATGGATGCTGCTCAAAGTGGTAGCCGGTGTCCTCGTCCTCGCGGTGATCTTAACAGCGTTCTATGCCGTGTCTACGGCAGGCCATAATAGGGAGCTGGAAGGCCTTAATCAGGAGCTTCAAGAGGCCTTTCAGACGGCTAAGGACAGCGCGGAAGCAGCTCAGGAGCAGCGCGACCGGGCCAACGCGAATGCTACGAGGGCCGATAGTCTGAAAAATGTTGCCCTCGACAATGCCAACTTAGCCGAGCGGCGGCGGCAGGTTGCCGAGATTCAGCGGCAGTTCGCTGTGAACGCACGCGATAGCACACAAAACTTGCTCAAAGAAGTCGCTACGTTGAACGAACAGCTCACCGGTGCCCTGGGCGAAGCCCAGGAGAGCGAGCGCGTAGCCCAGGAGCAGCGTGCCCTGGCCGAAAACCTTCAACAACAAGCCACGCAGGCGCGCCAGGTCACCGTCGGCCTTGCTCTGGCCAGCAGGGCCGTTAGCCAGATGGCCAGCGGCGAGGCCGAACTCGGAGCGCTGCTCGCCCGCGAGGCCTACCTGTTCAATCAACGCAACGGCGGATCCTTCCAGAATGAGGTCTACGATGCCCTTCGCAAGACCCTCAACGCGCTGGAGGACGGTTCGGCAGGGCCCGAGGACATCAACGTTGCTCACCGGGATGAGGTGCGCTCGGTCGCCTACAGCCCGGATGGTCGCTGGATGGCCTCGGCCGGCGCCGACGGCCACGTGTACCTCTCCGCGGCCAACACCGCGTCTGGGCCCAGCGTCCTGGAAGGGCACGTCGGCCTGGTTCGATCCGTCGCCTTCAGTCCTGAAGGCAGCACCCTGGCCTCGGCCGGCGATGACGGCGTGGTGCGTGTATGGGACGTAGTCAGCGGCACCCAGCGGTACACTATGTCTGGGGATGAAGATGTCCGGGCGGTGGTCTTCAGCCCTGGCGGCAGCATGCTGGCCACGGCTGGCGCCGACGGCACGGTGCGCCTGTGGAACGCCGACGGAAGCAACCCGCGCAGCATGACGGACAGGCACGCCGGCTCGGCCCAGGCCGTGGCCTTCAGCCCGGATGGCCGGACGGTGGCCTCGGGCGGCGTTGACGGCACGGTGCGCCTGTGGAACGCCAACACGGGAGAATCGCTTCGTGTGATGCGGGGGCACCAGGGGGCCGTCCAGACGGTGACCTTTGGCCCGGGTGGGCGGCTGATCTCGGCCGGCGCCGACGGCACGGTGCGCGTGTGGGATCCTGCCGCCGGGGTTCAGCAGAACGTCTTGAGCGGGCATGGCGGGCCGGTTAATGCCGTGGCCTTCAGCCCGGACCAGTCTCAGGGCGCACTCCTCGCCTCGGCAAGCGGCGATCAAAGCGTGCGCCTGTGGAACCTCGACCGGCCCAACGACAGCCCCGTCATCCTTCAGGAAGGCGGATCCTGGGTCCGGTCGATTGCTTTTAGCCCGGACGGGGCGATGCTCGTGGCTGGCAGCAGAGATCGAAAAGTGCGCCGCTGGAATATCGACGCCGCTGCCCTGGCCGGCGCGATCTGCGACACGGCCACGCGCCCGCTCACCGACGAGGAATGGAAACGGTACGTGGGCTCCGACATTCCCTATCCCTACGACGGCGCCGACAGACCCTGCCCTGCCGCGTCCAGGTAACGAGAAAAATCATGAATACCCGTTTGTTTGGCTTTCGCCTGATCTTTGCGCTGATGGTCTGCCTGGCGCCGGCCTCGGCGGTGCAGGCGCAGGTGCGTTGCGACAATGCCCTACAGCGGGCGCAACAATTGTTCGACCGTCAACAAGTGGATCAGGCTATCCGCTTGCTCCGTCCCTGCCAGGCCGCGCTGGAGGGCTCACAAAGGCAAGCGGCCATGCGGCTTCTCGCGCTCTCCTACTTTGAAAGGGATGATCGCGATTCAACGAGGATCTGGGTCCGGGAATTGGTGCGCCGGGGATACCGGGCCACTGAGATGGACGCGCCGTTGTATTTCCAGGATCTCGTCCGTGAGTTTAAGCCGAAATGGCACCAGAAACGGTGGGTTCGGATCACGGCGCTCGGCGGCGTTGCCGTGCTCGGCGGCGTGCTCGGCTACGCGCTCAAAGGAGGCCCTGATCCGCTGCCGGGGCCGCCCCCTGCTTTTCCTCCTCCTCCTGGTAATTGATCGCTACAGATATCGATCCATACAGAATGCGCGTTCCCAAACAAATAGTAATGACAGCCAAAGCGAGCCTGTTGGCCCTCCTGCTGCTCCCGACGGCGCTCTACGCCCAGGTCACGAGGGAGGACTCGCTGGCGCTCGTCGCGCTCTACAATGCCACCAACGGAGATCAATGGATAGACAACACCAATTGGTTAACCGACAACCCGGTTTCCACCTGGAAGGGCGTCTTCGTGGTTCAGGATAGGCGCGTGGTCTGGCTTGATCTCAGAGAAAATAACCTTGTAGGAACCCTTCCGTCGGAGATCGGCGATCTGACGGGTCTGAGAACGCTCCGTCTTCAATCCAACCGGCTGACCTCGGAGACCGGGGAGATACCAACGGTGTTGAGCCAGTTGACCAGTCTGAATGAGCTGAATCTCTCCGGCAATTTGTATACCGGAATGATACCGGTAGCCTTAAGCAAGCTGACGAATCTAACGCGATTGTTTCTCGGCTCGATGACGTTGGAGGGAGAGATCCCCTGGCAGTTGAGTCAGCTCACCAGGCTGCAACAGCTAGGGCTGAACAGGAATATGTTGGAGGGGAAGATCCCCCCGGAGCTGGGTCAGCTCACCGATCTAACAGATCTATTTCTTAGCTTCAACAGGTTGCACGGGGAGATCCCGTCGGTACTGGGCAATCTGACCAACCTGCAACGGTTGAGTCTTCAGGAGAATCAGTTCACCGGAGCCGTTCCCCTGGAACTGGTTCAACTCACCAGGCTGAACGGGCTGTGGCTCGAAAAAAATAACCTTGAGGATCTTCCCGATCTGAGTTCACTGAAAGATACGTTGACCGATCTGCGGGTTGAGGGAAACCGGTTGACCTTCGAGGATCTCGAACCTAATATCGACCTCTTCCGGGGCGATGCCAGCCGATATGTGCCGCAGGATAGCGTGGGTGTAGCCGGCTCGCTCAGGTTTGATGAAGGCGAGCCCCTGGAACTGTCCTTTTCCGTCGGTGGGGCGTTTAACGAGTACCAGTGGTTCTTCAGTGATGGTACCGAGACAGAAATAGTGGGTGATGACACCCTGAAAATTTTTACGCCTCTTGAAGGCGAAGCGAGCGCCACGTTTGTAGTGGACGCGGTAGAGCCTCTGGATCAGGGCTTCTACGAACTCGAAATCACCAACTCGGTCGTCGGGCAACTCAAACTGCGGAGCAGGACCATCAGGGTCGATGTAGATCAGGGGCCGAGGATTCTGAGAGCGATCCCCGAAACGGTGCTTCAAGTAGGGGGCGAGGACCTGGAAGTGGATCTCGCCACCGTGTTTGATGATCCCAACGATGATCCGTTGACCTTCGAGGCCCGGAGTGCAGACCCGACGATTGCCCGCGCCACGTTGAAAGATACGACGATTGTCCGCCCCCCGTTGAACGATACGACGAAGACAACGCTGCTGGTCGTTACCCTCGATGATAATCCGGAGCCCCGCGCCAGAGTCAGTATTTCGGTTACGGCCATCGACGAGACGTTTGATGAGCCCACAGACCTGACGTTCGACGTACTGGTGAACTACGCGCCCACGGTGGCATCGGCGCTTCCCGATACCTTCTTGGCCATTGGTGTGGTGGGTTTTCAGAAGAACCTCAGGACTTTTTTCTCAGATCCCGACGGAGATCCGCTCACCTTTACGCCAACAAGTTCCCTGCCATCGAGTGTCAGTCCCTTCATTGCCACGGATAGCATTCTGGTCGTCTCGCTCGTCAGCCCGGCGATCGGGGACACCGTGCTTATTACCGTTACCGCCGACGACGAGCGGGGCGGAATGGTTGTGGATGACCTGGAAATCCTTATCGACGCGGCTCCTAATGTTTTGGTGACGAGCGAAGATGAGGCCACATCCGCTACGCCCTATGAAGTCCAGGCGCTCATCACCGATAATCAGCAAGGCACCGAGGCCGCGTTATTTTTCCGTCAGGCAGGAGAGATCGAGTTCGACGACGAAGAAATGACACCGTCCGAGGACAACCTGTATTCGCATACCCTCGCAGAAACCGAGGTGAGGGATCGGGGCATCGAACTCTACATCGTCGCTACCGATAGCCGGGGGCTTGAAACCCGCGCGCCGTCCGAAGAAGGCACTTATATCTCGGTTCCGGTGCGGATCCCGGATCCCGGCCTCGAAAAATCCACGCCCCAACCCGGTGGTGGCGCAGCAACTGGCTACCGCCTGATCTCGATCCCCTTAGACCTGGAAGACAAGCGACCAAGTGCCGTCCTGGAAGATGATCTGGGCGGATACGACCCCGCGACGTGGCGCTTTTTTGAGCCCACCAGCGGGTCAGCCGAGGCGTTTCCTGAGTTCCCCAATACGTCGCAGATGGAAGCCGGCAAGGCCTTCTGGCTCCTGGTCAAGGACTCCGGCAAGACCATCGATACCGGGGACGGAGTCACCGCAGAGACCCATGAAGCCTTTGATATCGAACTACAACCCGGATGGAATGCCATCGGCAATCCGTTCAACTTTCCGATCCCGGTACGCAATATCCAATTGCTCGGGCAAACGCTTCATATCCGGCACTTCGACGGGACGGACTGGCAGGCACTGGAGCCTGATGATGAGATCCTACCCTTCGAAGGCTATATCGTCTATAATGACACCGAGAACCGGACGGAATTGCTCATTTGCCCCGCCTTGTCCGGCGTCCCATTCGTCTGTCCGGTCTTCAGGCAATCGCCCGATGCCCGGCAAGACGCCCCGGCCGACACCTTGTCCTGGGCGATCCGCATCGTGGCGCAGGGCCGCCGCCTGCGCGACACCGAGACCGTGGCCGCCGTGGCGGCGAAGGCTTCTGCCGCCTGGGACCGCTTCGACCGGCCCGAGCCGCCTCGGAGCCCCGGCGACTACGTCTCGGTCTATTTCTCGCATCCGGAGTGGAACAAGCCCACCCCGCGCTACAGCAGAGACGCCCGCCCCATCCCCGACGACGGCGCCGTCTGGCCTTTCGAAGTCACGACCACCGCCCCCGACAAGGTTTCCCTGACCTTCGAGGGCCTGGCCGGCGTCCCGCCGCCGTTCGAAGTCTGGCTCGTCGACGACGTAGTACAGACGGCGCAAAACCTGCGGCAGACGCCTACCTACACTGTGGCCGTCACCACCGGCCCGCGTTCGCTCAAGCTCGTCGTCGGCAAGCCGAGTTTCATCGATCAGGAAATTCAAGAAAGCCAGGAGATTCCCGCTCGCTTCGAACTCTTCCCCAACTTCCCCAACCCATTCAATCCGTCAACGACGATTCGCTACGGCGTGCCCGAGGCCGCGCCGGTGTCGCTCATCGTCTACAATATGCTTGGCCAGAAAGTGGCGACGTTGCTGGGCGGCACGGTGGAGCAGGCGGCGGGCTATCACGCGGTAGTCTGGGACGGGCGCAGCGACGCCGGCACGCCGGTAGCCAGCGGCGTGTATTTCGCGCGGATGCGCGCCGGACACTTTAGTCAGACGCAGAAAATGGTACTCGTCAAATAACGCGTTTTGTGGCGATGCCCGGCCCATCATGAGTCGGAGATTGCTTTACGAAGTCTCGTCTCAGCCTGGGACGTACAGGGTTGCTCTGCGGTGTTCATTTTGTATGGGAGTATGGGGGTGTGGGAGGGTCTTGAATGATGAACGTTGAATTACGAAGGTCGATTGAGGTCGTCAAATTCGGCATTCGAATCTCGTCATTCGACATTCAACAACCCTCCCACACTCCCATATCCCCGCACTCCCATACATTCGCCAACCTCAAAAACTATTACACACCTCAACAAATCCCCGGCTCAGAAACGTTCACATCGCGGGCTATTCCATCATATGGCGAAACGCGCCAGGCCCATCAAAAGATAGGATTTAGCCCGTTTTCGGCGAAAGAAGAAGCGGTTTGTCCTTCGCCGGGCAGGGGCAGGGTCTGTGTTGTTATTGTTTGCTTTGCGGCGTTTATTACGCGCGGCGAAAGCCAGAGCGCCTCCGCTAAGTTCGAGAACACTGTAAAATCGGCAAGGAATCCGTCGATAATATAACCTGCGTCTTCATTGTATGCACTCCGTGCGTGGAAACGCAAGCCTCCTTGACGAGTTCTCGGAAAAGCACATGAACGCCTTCTTTCCAGTCCGTTTCGCAGACCCTGGCCGCGCCATGAGCACGGAAACTGTCTCCCATTTCAATCCTTTTCCGGGGTTGCGCCCCTTCCAAGAAGAAGAGGAACATCTCTTCTTCGGGCGGGAGAGCCAGGTCGATGCGATTCTGGACAAACTGGCTACTGCCCGTCTGCTGGCCGTGATGGGCGTCTCCGGCAGTGGTAAATCTTCGCTGGTCAACTGCGGCCTCATCCCGGCCTTGCGCGGCGGCCTGATGGCCGAGGCCGGCCCGGCCTGGAAGGTGGCCGCCCTGCGGCCCGGCAGCAACCCGCTCAAAGCGCTGGCCCTGGCCCTCGATGCCGCCCTCTTCACCGACGATGACACAGGCTCCGGCCCCGGTGTGCAAAACATCGAGGCGACGCTGCGCAGGACCAGGCGCGGCGTGCTCGACGTCTTCGAAAAAGCCCGGCAGCCGGAGGAGGCCAACCTCCTGGTCGTGGTCGATCATTTTGAAGAAGTCTTCCGGTTCGACCTCTTACGCGCCGGGCAGGCCGAGACCGATCCCGGCAACGAGCGAGACGACGTCGCCTTTGTCAATCTGTTGCTGCAAGTGCAGAAACAAACGACGTCGCCGGTGTATGTGGCCCTGACGATGCGGTCGGATTTTTTGGAGGATTGCCGGCAATTTGACGGCTTGCCCGAAGCGATCAACAAGGGGCAATATCTGGTGCCCCGGATGACCCGCGAGGAGCGCCGTGCTGCTATTGCCGGCCCGGTGGCCGTCGGCGGCGCGACGATAGCGCCGGCCCTCTTGACACGTCTGGTCAACGACATCGGAGACCACCCGGACCAGTTGTCGATCTTGCAGCACGGGCTCAATACCACGTGGACGCGGTGGCTGGAGCACGAAAACGGCAAGGCCGGGAAGAAGCCGCTGGCGCTGGAGCATTACGAAGCCCTCGGCACGTTAGATCGGGCGCTCGATGCACACGCCGAGGAAGGCTATGCCGAACTCGGCAGCGCGCGCAAACGCCAGGTCTGTGAGAAAATTTTCAAGGCGTTGACCTACAAAGGGGCGGATATGCGCGGCGTGCGCCGCCCGACGAAGCTGGTGACGTTGTGCGCCCTGGTAGGCGCCCACGAAGCCGACTCGATTGCCGAGGTGATCGAAGTGATCGACGTCTTTCGCAAGCCCAACCGTGCCTTTTTGATGCCGCCGGCGCCCGAAACGCTGCGCGCCGAGACGGTCATCGACCTCTCGCACGAGAGCCTGATGCGCATCTGGGGACGCCTGAAGCAGTGGGTCGATGAAGAGGCCGAGTCGGCGCGCATGTACCGCCGGCTGGCCGAGGCCGCGCTGCTTTATGAGGCCGGCCAGGCCCGCTTCTGGCGCGACCCCGACCTGCAACTGGCCGAAGACTGGCGTGAAGCCAACAGCCCCACCAGGCACTGGGCGCTTCAGTATCATCCGGGCTACGAAGCCGCCATGGGCTTTCTCGATGCCAGCCTGGCGATGCGAGACGAAGAAGCCCGCGCCGCCGTGGCGCTTCAACAGCGCGAACTGGATCGCGCCGAAGCCCTGGCTACGACCAAAGCAGAAACGGCCCGGCGCTATCGGACTTTTTTCCTGATTGCCGCCGTGCTGGCCGTCTTTGCAATGCTGACGACGCTTTTCGCCATGAACTCCCGGCAGATGGCGCAGAATAGCCTCACAGAAGCACAACGCGAGCGTCAGGCTGCCGTGGAAGCGCGCGATTCGCTTCAGTTGGCCCTCGACCATGCCATGACCCAGCGCCTGGAGGCTGAGCGTCAACTCATGTATGCCGGCACCAACGGCGGGGAGACCATGGATCCCAATGACCCTGCCGGCCCCGCGCTTGTCGATGCGGAGCAGCAAGTCTTGCCTACGGTGGCCGTGCAGGATCCTGCTTCCGAGGCGCAGCCGGCGTCCTCCTCTCCGGCGCCCTCCCAGGCGCAGCCGCCTGCTCCCGAACAGCCGGCGCCGGCCCGCTCGGCAGCGCAGCAGCGGCGCGCTGTGGGCCGCGCCCTGGCTAACAACGCCGTGAGCGCGCTGCGCAGAGGCAACAAAACGCAGGCGGCCATGCTTGCCCGCGAGGCGTTTATGATGAATCAGGCCGGCGGCGGGAGCTTTACCAGTGCCATGTATGACGCCCTCCGCCAGACCCTCAACGCGCTTCAACCGCAACTCGGCGGTCCCAGAAATGTCCCGTGGGTGGCTCCGGGGGGCCACGCCTCGCCGGGCGAGACCCCGCAAGCGGCCAGCCCCAACGGCCAGGTTCAGGCCACCGGCCATGTCGACGGCACGGTGCGTGTAGAAACCACGGGCGGCGTGACCACGCTGCGCGGGCATCGCGGGCCTGTCACGGCAGTCGCCTTCAGCCCCGATGGCACGCTGCTGGCTACGGGCAGCGCAGACCGCACGGTGCGTCTGTGGAAGATCGACCCCGCCACCGGAAAGCCTTCTACGAGGCCCTATCTCGTCTTACGCGAGCACACCACCGGCATCACCGATCTCTATTTTGCCGAAGGCGGCGCCGCCGTCGTCACGCGCAGTGCAGATCGAACAGTGCGTCACTGGTGGATTGCGCCGGAGAGCCTGGGCAATCTGGTCTGCGGTGTCATGGGGCGCGGCTTCTCGCTGACACGGGCCGAATGGAATCGCCACGTCGGCTCATCGGTTGACTATTCTGAGCATAAGCCCTGTCCTGAGTGAGGGGACGGAAGGGGTGAAAGGGAGAGAGGGTGAATGGGGGACCCAGGCAAGCAGTCCCTCATTCACCCTTTTTCCGTTTCCTGCACGGGGCTTATTTTTAGGCAAGGGCTGCTTTCTACAAACAGGACGCCCCTACGGGGCTGCAAAATTCGGGATGACTCATGGCTACATTCTTTTAAATGAGAAACGTAGCCGCAAGCTCAAGCTTGCATTTTCTCGCAACAAAGCAAGAGGTTTTGATATCGCTATTCACCGTTAAAATCCCCCTTTCTCCCGCTCCCCCTTTCCCCCTTTCCCCTCTCAGTGCTTACATTCGACTGACAAGCGCCCTCAGTACCCGCACCCCGTTCGCCGACGACCATGCGCCACCTCTCCTCGATTGAAGACATCCAGCACGCGCTGCACGCCCAGCATTACATCGCCGAGCGCGGCCTGGCAACGACGATCTTCCTGGCGCTCAAGATGGGCCGTCCGCTGTTTCTCGAAGGCGAGGCCGGCGTGGGCAAGACCGAGGTAGCCAAGGTGCTCGCGCGCCTGCTGAGCGTGCCGCTCATCCGCCTGCAATGCTACGAAGGGCTCGACGTTCATACGGCGGTCTATGAATGGAATTATGCCCGGCAGATCCTCGAAATCCGCCTGCTCGAAGCCATCGGGCACAAAGACAAAGCAGAGATCGAACACGAGATCTTCAGCCCCGACTATCTCATCAAACGCCCGCTGCTGCAAGCCCTCGAACCCGTCGAAAAAGGCGTCCCCGTGCTGCTGATCGACGAACTCGACCGCGCCGACGAAGAGTTCGAAGCGTTTTTGCTGGAACTACTCTCCGACTTCCAGATCACCATTCCGGAGTTGGGCACCATCCAGGCCCCGCAGCCGCCCGTGGTTGTCATCACCTCCAACCGCACCCGCGAGATCCACGACGCGCTCAAACGCCGTTGTCTCTATTTCTGGATCGAGTATCCGTCGTTAGACAAAGAACTCGAAATCGTCAAGCGCAAGGTGCCCGGCATCTCCGAGACGCTGGCGCAGGCCGTCGTCGCGTTCGTGCAAGAACTCCGCAACGCCGACCTCTACAAACTCCCCGGCGTGGCCGAAACGCTCGACTGGTCGCGCGCGCTGATGACCCTGTCCGAAACCCAACTCGACCACGACGTCGTCGATAACACGCTCGGCACGCTGCTCAAATACCACGACGACATCGCCAAGATCAAAGGCAACGGCACCGCGCAAATTCTTTTAGACATTCGCTCCGCAAATGTCTAAAAGAATTTATTGACGCATTGCGTCTAAGATGGATTATCTCATCTGCGAGCAACACCTCCGGCTTCTCATTGGGATCCTCTCAAACCCCCAAAATTTTTATTTTTTTCCGCCAGGAAAAAAATAATAGTGAAGTTGTCGCGAAATTGACACGGCGCGTCATATTTACATGAAATCTTTGACGCAGCGCGTTATATTATCCCTGAAAACACACGCAAGCCCCCAACGTTATGGCCCGCCTGATCAAACGATACGAGAACCGCAAACTCTACGACACCGAGGCCAGCGCCTACGTCTCGCTGGCCGACATCGCCACGCTCGTGCGCCGGGGCGAGACCGTCGAAGTGGTCGATAAGGCCACGGGCAAAGACCTGACGACGCAGATCTTGACTCAGATCATTCTCGAAGAAGGCAAGCGCGGTCAGAGCGCCATCTCCTCCGAGATGTTGCACGATCTGGTGCGGCGCAGCAACGCCATGATCGACTCGGGCATCGAGCAGATCAAGCACAGCGTAGACGATCTGGTGCAGAGTTCGTTCGGGCGCGTCAATAAGCTCTTTCAGGGCGCTAAGGCGACCGATCTGGCGCAACTGCGCGATCAGCTCGGCCATCTGGAAACGCTCTTGACCAGCGTGCTCGCCGGTCGGGAGGCTGCCGAAGATCAAGCCGCCGAAGCCGCCGAAGCGGAGCAGAGCGGGTCGTAATTCTTTCTACCCTTGTTTATCAAACTGAACTTGTTGAGGGAGGTCATTATGGAGAAGAAACAAGAACCTCGGGGTTTTAAAAACCTTACCGAAGATGTGGCCGAGTTCAGCCGCGACCTGTGGCTGGCCGGTCTTGGCGCAGTGGCTACCGTCGAAGAGGAAGGCATGAAGTTCTACGAAACCATGCTCGACACCAGCAGCAAACGGCTCAAGGAGCTTCAAGAAGAAGCCACAAAGCTTTTCGAGGATCTGGTGAAGCGCGGCGAAGACTTCGAAAAAAAGAGCCGTGAACAACTTGTTGCGCAAGTGGAGGCTGTCAAAGAGGAGGTCGAATCGGTCAAGGAAGACTTCACAACACGCCAGCAAGAGATCACTGAAAAGGTCGAGGAAACTGTGACCGGATCGGTTGAGAAAACGCTGGAGGCCCTGGAAGTGCCCACCCGCACGGAAGTGCATGCGCTGACCGAGCAAGTCGAACGGCTGACGAATCAGGTCAAAGAACTCGCTGCCGGCCTGGCCGGGTAGTCGTATTGCGGACTTCGTAGTGCGTCGCCTCCGCAAGCAGCGCACCTTACGAACTAAAACCAACATTGCTATGGCCGAAACGCCCCCGCGCTACTGGACCCCGGAATTCATCGAACGGGTGGTCGCAGCGCTCAACACCGACGTCGATTTCGCAAAGACCGCCCGTTCGTTTACCGACATCATCATCCTGCGCTGCTTCGACACGCCCGACGGGCAAGACGTCGAGGTGGCCTATACCTTCGAAGCAGGCCGGGTGATGGACGTCAAGGTGTGGATGGACGATGCGCCGTGTATGGAGATGCGCAACGAACCCTTCGACAAAAACCAGGCGATGGCCCGCGCCACAGCGCCCTACACGATCTGGACGAAGCTCGATCAGGGCCAGATGAGTGTGATGCAGGCGTTGACCTCGCCCGACTATACGATCGAGGGGCCGAAGCTGAAAATTCTGGCCAACATCGGCGTTTTCAACGGCATGAATGCCGTGGCAGCCGGGGTCGAGAAAACCTATTAACCTGGAACTACGAGGATATTATGGAAGCACCGGAACCGACCATTACGGTCTCGAAAAACAACGCCAAGACGCCCAAGGACGAGGGGACGAAGAAGGAATTCTTCGGCCTGCTGGAGATGCCGGAGGAACTGGCCGAGCGTGCGCGTGACATCTGGCTGGCCGGCTTAGGCGCCCTCTCGATGGTCGAAGAAGAAGGCACCAAGCTCTTCAACACGCTCGTCGAAAAAGGCGAGGCGTGGGAGAAGGAGGGACGCAAACAACTCGGCGCGGCCAAAGAAAAGCTCGACGAGGCCCGCGAGAAGGTAGAAACGGCTGTAGGCGATGCGGCTGCCAAGACCGGCAAAATCACCGACCTCGACGACGTGATCTTCGCGGCTGTCGAAGATACCGTCGAAAAAGTGTTGCAACGCCTGGGGGTACCCACGCACGCCGAAGTCAAAGATCTGGCAGGCAAGGTCGAGAAACTCTCCAAAGAAGTCGTTGCGCTGGCGATGGTCATCGAACGAGGCAAAGAGGCCGGAGCGCCGGCCGGCAACGGCGAGGCGGCTGCGGAGACGGCCAAGAAGATCGTCTACCACGTCGTGCCGCACGGCGAGGAAGGATGGGCCATCAAGCAGGAGCACATCGCTGATCCGCTGGGCGTGTATCCGACGAAGGACGAAGCCCTGACTGCCGGGCGCGCCATTGCCAAAGATCATATGCCCAGCCGTCTTGTTACCCATAAGAAAGACGGCAAGGTTCAGGAAAGCACCACGTATGAGGGGTAAAACCCCATCAGGTAAACTCCTTTTCCAACGCCTCGAACTCGGTGTGGAAGCCTTCGATGATGGCTTCCGGGTTGGGCACGAGTTTGACGTCGGTGGCGACGCCGAGGAGCACCTCGCCTGCGTAGCTGATGATGCTGATGCCCATGCTCACGGCGCCGGCCCGAGGCACCCAGAACATCAGGTGACGAATGGCCTTGCCGTTGAGGTGAAGCTGCTCGGGCGGCCCCGGCACATTGGTCATCACGGCCGAGGCTTTGGTGCTGAGTATGTCTACCACCTGATCTTCGACGCTCTTGGGCGCGCGGCCCAGCGCCTGCAAGATGCCCAGTGTTACGATAGCCTCCGACGAGTGCTTGATCCGGTCCATGCGGCGCTTGACCTCCAGGAGCCGCGCGTGCGGATCTCCGATGCCCACCGGCAACGACAAAAACACGAGGCCGAACTGGTTGCCCAGTTTATAGGCTTCTTCCAGAGGCCGGAGGTTGACCGGGATCGTCGCGCGGATCTCGACGTCTTCGACGGGTTGATCGTGTTCGATTAGGTACCGCCGTAGCGCGCCGGCGACGGCGGCCATTAGCACGTCGTTGACCTTGGCATCGACGGCGTTTTTGATGTCTTTGACCGTTTGCAGCGGCACCGGTTGAGACCAAGCCGCGCGTTTCATCACGCCGAGTTCGCCTTTGAAGAGCGTGTCTGAATCGGCGGGCATCAGCAGGATCTTGCTCGTGGCGGCGCCCAGGCTCAAACCCTGCTTGGTCAGATCTATCATTTGCGAGGGATGCAGCAGCATCTCCATGCCTTCGTGCAACACCGAGCCGGCAGCCTTGACCGTGCCGGTGACGGCGCTGCTGACGGCCTGAAGAGCCCGGGCCGTCAGCGGAATCATCCCGTCTTCGTGCGGGTGCGGGGTTTTCCTGGCCGGTACCTTCACCGGGTCGAAGTATTCGTCTGCCGCCGAGATCATCACGTACGTCAGCGCGATGCCGTCGCCGATGCAATGATGGATGCGCCAGATCAGCGCACAGCCGTTCCCGAAATTTTCGACGAGGTGGATCTGCCAGGGCGGCTTGCTGAAGTCGAGCGACGTACACATCAGGTCGCTGACCATGGCCTGGAGTTCCTCTTGACCGCCGGGTGCGGGCAAGGCTACGCGGTGGATGTGCCGGCCTAGGTCGAAGTACGGATCGTCTTGCCACTGCGGCGTGCCGTGGCGGTCGATGACGCGTTGCCGGAAGCGGTTGAATACAAGAAACCGCTCCTGGATGAGGCCTTTGACTTCGTCGAGCGTCAAGACCTCATCGAACATCCAGACGGCGTTGATCGTCATGAAGTTTGTCGGACTCTCCATCCGGAGCCAGGCCGCGTCGGGGCCGGACATGGCTACTTTTTTATTCGACATAGCGTGCGCTGCGTAAGGAATCGGTGTCGGGCTACGTAAACGATGCACCCCCGGCGTATGTTTTGCCGCAGGGACCTTGGGGCGCAAGCATCTGTTTCATATATTCGGTGCCGGAAGCGCTTTCGGTGACAAACCGGTGCGTTCCAGCTTGTTTGTAGGCGCCGGATGCTCCGAGCCCATCGTGGGGGTAGGGGATGCGCCTACACGTTTTACCGACCATTCCCCCCACAGGCCATCGGGATGCCCCTGCACCATCGAATGCGTGCCCTGGTCTACTTTGGCCTTGGATACCCCTCCGAGGCTGGTGAAGAGAAACGGTTTAGTAAGTATACCGGCGCTGGCTCGAAAAGCCCTCGTGCTCGCCTGCCGGCCTACTTACCAAACCGTTTCTGAGCCTACGTACCATCATTGAGCACAGAGAACCGGGCACTCTATGAATCCTGATCGGAAGAAAATCGGTCTCGCCTGCGCAGGGGGCGGCATCGAAGGATGTATCTATGAAATCGGCGCGTTGTGTGCGCTCGACGAAGTCATCGAAGGGGCCGAGGCGCACCGGCTCGACGTCTACGTCGGGGTCAGTGCGGGGGCGCTGGTGGCCTCGTGCCTGGCCAACGGCATCTCGGCCCATACGATGAGCCGCGCTATCATCTCGCGCGCCTACGATCCCGATCTCAACCTCAGCCCGGAGACCCTTTTCTCGCCGGCTGTCGGCGAGTTTGCCCGGCGCCTGGCGATGTTGCCCACGGCGCTGGCCTCCTCGGTCCTCGACTACCTCCGCAATCCGACGGACCTCTCGCCGCTGGGCGCTATCTACGGGCTGGGCTCGGTCGTGCCCGTCGGCTTTTTCGATAACGGGCCGCTCGAAGAATATCTCGCCTTCGGCTTTTCGGCAGAAGGACGCACCAACGACTTCCGCAAGCTTGAGCCCACGTTGCGCGTCGTGGCGGTCAACGTAGACACGGCCAAGATCATCACGTTCGGCGATGAAGACACAGCCCACGTGCCTATCTCGAAGGCGGTGCAGGCCAGCACGGCGTTGCCGGGGCTTTACGTGCCCGTCAAGATCGACGGCGAGTATTATATCGACGGGGTGGCCCGGCGCACGGTGCATGCCAGCATGGCCTTGAAGGAAGGAGCGGATCTGCTGCTTTGCATTAATCCTATCGTGCCGGTCAACACCGAGGTGGAGGCGGAGCAGCACAACGGTTACGTCCGCAGCATCGTGCGCGGCGGCTTGCCCAGGGTGCTCTCGCAATCGTTCCGCACCATCATCCACTCGCGCATGCGCACCGGCTTCCGCAGCTACAAACACGATTATCCCGACGCCGACATCATCCTCATCGAACCCACCGCCGAAGACTACGAAAGTATCTTCTCGAACCTCTTCAGCTTCTCGAACCGCCACGACGTCTGCGAACATGCCTATCAGACTACCCGGCATCGCCTGCGCGAACAGGCCGATTTCGTGGAAGAAGTGCTGTACAAACACGGCCTGAGCCTGCATCGTGAGGCGCTCTTCGACGACACCCGCACCCTCTACGGCGACCTCCCCAAACGCCCCTTCCTCCGGCAAGCCGGCGACGTCTTCGACGAGACGCACCGCATCCTCGATCAACTCGAAGAGATTCTCGATAGGATTCAGGCTTGAGGTGGCAAAAAGAGGGTTGGAGGAGTGGATGACGGCGGCACGTTGGATGGCCGACGGCGTGGGTCACTGGTCACTGGTGTTTTTTTCTCCCACCAGTGACCAGTGACTAATGACCAGTGACCCACGCTTACCACGCAACGAAGCGCAACGCATTAGCCTATCACCGACATCTCAAGCAGGCTCCAACCTCGGCCCGGCTTCGACGATTTCGGGCGTGCAGCCGGCAGCGTATTTCTCGAAGTTCTCCGAGAAAAGCTCGGCCAGCTTGCGTGCAGCCTCGTCGTAGGCGTTCTTGTCTTCCCACGTATTGCGCGGGATGAGGATCTCCGACGGCACGTTGGAGCACTCGGTGGGCACCTCGAAGCCGAAGACCGAGTCCCTCGTCGTTGGCGCTTCGGCGAGCGAGCCGTCGTGGATGGCGTCGATGATGGCGCGGGTGTGTTTGAGGCTCATCCGTTCGCCGGTGCCGTAGGCGCCGCCGGTCAGGCCCGTGTTGATGAGCCAGGCATGGGCGCCGTGCTGCTCCATCTTCTCGGCGAGCATCGTGGCATATTTGTTCGGATGCCAGACCAGGAACGCCGCGCCGAAGCAGGCCGAGAACGTCGCCTCCGGCTCGTCGACGCCCATCTCGGTGCCGGCCACCTTGGCCGTATAGCCGCTGATGAAATGATACATCGCCTGGGCCGGCGTCAGCTTGGATACCGGCGGCAGCACGCCGAAGGCATCGTAGGCCAGGAAGATGATGTTATCCGGATGCGTGCCCACGCACGGAATCTTGGCGTTGTCGATGTACTCGATGGGATACGACGCGCGGGTGTTCTGCGTGATGGTCGTATCGCCGAAATCGACGGCGTGCGTGTAGTCGTCGTAGACGACGTTTTCGAGCACGGTGCCGAAGCGGATGGCGTTGTAAATTTCGGGCTCTTTCTCCGCCGAGAGGTCGATGGCTTTGGCATAGCAGCCGCCTTCGATGTTGAAGATGCCGTCGGCGCTCCAGCAGTGTTCGTCGTCGCCGATGAGTTTGCGGTTGGGGTCGGCGGAGAGGGTGGTTTTGCCGGTGCCCGAGAGGCCGAAGAAGAGCGAGACGTTGCCGTCGTCGCCTTCGTTGGCCGAGCAGTGCATCGAGAGCACGCCGGTGAGCGGCATGATGTAGTGCATCACCGTGAAGACGCCCTTTTTCATCTCGCCGGCATACTGCGTGCCGAGGATCACCATCTCCTGGTCTTCAAACGAGAGATCGACACTCGTCTTCGAAGACATATACGTGGTGTGGCGGTTGGCCGGAAACATGCCCGCGTTGTAAATCACATAGTCCGGCTCGCCAAAGTCGGCCAGCTCGGCGTCGGACGGGCGGATGAGCATGTTGTGCATGAACAACGCATGATAGGCCCGCTCGCAAATGATGCGGACTTTGATGCGGTACTTGGGATCCCAGCCGGCAAACCCATCAACCACGTAGAGACAATTGCGGGTGTTGAGGTAGTCGCGCGCCCGTTCACGGTTGATCTCGAACGTGTGTTCGTCGATCTGCATGTTGATCGGGCCCCACCAGATGTTCTCGCTGCTTTCGGGGTTGTTGGTGATGCGTTTATCCTTGGGGCTGCGGCCCGTCTTTTCGCCGGAGGTAATCATCAGCGCGCCGGAGCGAGCGATGGCGGCGGTGGGGTCGCTGCGGATGGCGTCTTCATAAAGTACCGCCGGGACGACGTTGCGTCGCACGTCCGTCACGTGAATCCCATACTTCTCAAGACTGATCGGGGTAGCCATAGAGTCCTCCACAAAGTTGCGCTATCGATGAAGTTGACGTCGGTTGAGGTTGGGCACACCGAGTATCCCTAAAGGTACTCGATTTGCCTATTATAAGGGATCAGGATTTGGTAAAGAATATGCAGCTTCCGGGTGCGCCTGTGGGGAAGCGCCGCATCAGCAGGTAAGGGGAACCCCCACAGATTCGGGTGGGGGAAAGGGAGAGGGGGTGAAAGGGGGATCTTGAATAATGAATGTCGAACAAGGATTGAAGAATGTCGAAGGTGTTGTCAGATCCTGCAACAATCAAAATTCCTTGTTCGATATTCGACATTCTTCCTTTCCCCCTCTCTCCCTGTCCCCCTCTCACTCTCTTGGTGGCAGCGGGCGGTCTTTGAGCGACCATCGGTAGGCGCCCTCGCGGCGGATGCGTTCTTTCTTCGTCAGGCCTCGGTAGCCGTAGGGCGGGCGGCGCAGCGAGCGGGTCAGGACCAGGATGAACCAGCCCAGCGGCAGGTAATAGGCCAGGATGTCGAGGTCGCGCAGGAAGGCGTGGAGGCGGCCTCTAGCCGGCGGGCGTTGCCGGTTGCGCTCGTGTTGAAGAAACGCGTAGGGCCAGCCAAACGGCGTCGCGCGGAAGATGCGGCCCCGGATTTCCCGCAGGCGCCGGGTCAGACTGCCGAGATCGTAGGGTTTTTGGCCGTGCTCGGCCACGGCGTCGTCGAGGTGCTGTTGGGCGGTTTGCCGCACGCGCTCGGCCACGCGCTCGACCATCGCGCGGTCGGGCTGGTGATGGTCGTGGTTGCCTTCTTCCTGGAGCAACGCCCGCACGTCGATGGGGTCGCCGATGACGAAGACCATCTTGCAGGGGAAGCCCAGGTAGAAGATGAACGGAAAAAGGAACGCCGCAAAGACCGTCGGCACCGGGAAGAACGGCAGGCCGAAGAGCTTGTCGAAGAGCTTGTTGAGCGGCTCGAACGTCACGCTCGTGGGGTTGACCCACTCGGCATTGACGACGCTGACCGGGTAGACGGGCGCATCGTAGCGGGCTGCCAGCACCACAAAGCTCGAATAGTAATGTTGAAGCTGGTAGCGTTTCAAAAAGCCCTTGCCGATGCCCGGCACGCCTTCGGGGTAATAGATGACCTTGTCGCCCCGGTCGAGCAGGGCGTTGTAGTTGGAGAACGTCATATCAACACCGCCGCCACGCCGCCACCAGTTGTCGATGGCAAACGGGCGCATCCACCACGTGGCGGCCAGCTTGGGCGAGAACACCGAGCGGCACTTGGCCGATCGTTTAAAGCCCTGCGCTTCCCAGAGCAAGGCATCGAAGACCATCGCATCGTGAGGAAAAGCGTTGCCGCTGTGGTTGGGCGCCACGATGAGCGGCCCCGTCTCGGGAATCTTCTCCGCCCCGATGAGTTTTCCCCGGAAGTAATGGCCGATGATGTCGCGCAGGTAGCCCTCCTGCACCGACTCCAGAAAGTCCCAGTCGATAGGGTCGAACGGTTTGTGGGTGGCCCGCAGCGGGGGCAGCCTGGCCTCGGCGGGCGTCTGCCGCAGCGGATCGAACGGCTCGAACAACTGGTTGAGATCCTCGTGCGTGAACGAGAAATCGATGTCGAAATGATTGGGGGAGGCCATGATGCGTTGGGGGCGTTTGGCTCACTGCGTTCGCGTCATTTGCTTTGCGTCATTTGCTTTGCGTCATTTGCTTTGCGTCATTTGCGTGCTGCGCACGCGTCAATTGCGCCTGCGGCGCGTCATTGATTGTCATTGTTTGCACACGACAATGAATGACAATAAATGACGCGAGCAAAGCGAGCATAGTGACCAATGACAGCTCGCGCAGCGAGCGTAATGACCACTCAAATCACTTCCCAAAAACCGAAAGCAAAAAGCCGATCACAAACAGCGCTATCCAGAGCACGACCGGGCCGCCCTGGATCAGCGTCAGCACGCCGCCGACGATGCACGCGCCGGCGATGATGCTGCTGCGCAGGCCCGCCAGCGGGTTCTGCGGAGACCGGTCGTTGAGCGATTCTTCCAGAAACCGAAACCCGGAAGCCAGCAACTGCGGCGACTGCACCAGCAGGTCGATCATCTCCGGGGCGTTGCCCATCAGCTTGCGCATCAGACCTTCGGGGTCGAAGTGGCCGCGGAAGACGCGCGCGACGTGTTTGCGCGAGACCGCCGCCACGTCGATCTTTGGATCGAGCAGCCGCCCGACGCCTTCGTACGTCACCAATGCTTTGACCATCAGCGTCATCTCGACCGGAAAGAAGACGCGGTATTTTCCGCCGAGGCCCACCGATTCGAGAATCAACTGGGCGACGCTGATGTCGCCCTGAGCGCCGTGAAGGATGAACCGCCGCGACGTCTCGGCTACGGCGCGGCGGAAGCCTTTGGGGTCGCCGCCTTCGCCGACGTGAGCCATCGCCGTGAGATACTTCGCCGCGCCTTCGACGTCGCCGTTGACGAGGGCCTGGTAGTAGTAGAGCATCCGGCGTTTGGTCTTCTCCTCGAACCGCCCCACCATCCCCAGATCGATGAAGCCGACTTTGAGGCCGTCGCCGTCGGGCAGGATCATCAGGTTGCCCGCGTGCAGGTCGGCGTGGAAGAAACCGTCCTGGTAGAGCATCCGAATGATCGAGGCCGCGCCGAGGTCGATGATGCGCTGGCGGTCGGCGTCGTTGAGATCCCGGGCGCGTTCGGAACTGGGGCTGAAGCCGTCGAAGAATTCCATCGTCAGCACGTCTTCCGAACTCAAGGCCCGGTACATTGTCGGGAAGACCACGTCGGGCATGTCGCGGAAGTTGGCGGCGAAGATCTCGCCGTTGTCGGCTTCGTAGGTAAAATCGACTTCACGCAGAGTGTAGGCGCTGAACTCTTCGACGATCTGCCGGGGCTGGTAGCGCGGAATGATGCGTTGCAAAAAATGCCCGACGGCTTCGAGCAACTTCAGATCGGCCTCGACGGTCTTGCGGATGCCGGGCTTCATGACCTTGACCACCACGGCGTCGCCGTCTTTAGTCCGCGCCACGTGCGCCTGCGCAATCGACGCCGAGCCAATCGGTTGTTCGGCAAATTCATCGAACAGGTCTTCGAGCGGCAGGCCCAGACTCGTCTCGACGAGTTCGCGGATTTTTTCGAAGGGGATGGCCGGGAGGCGGTCGAAGAGGTTTTTGAGTTCGTCGGTGACGCTGGTGGGCAGCAGGTCTTCACGGATGGCCATGATCTGGCCCAGCTTGATGAACGTCGGCCCGAGCATCTCAAGCCGGCGCCGAAGCTGGACGGCAAACGGCTCGTTGACGAGGCTGCGTTTAACGAACGGCTTGAGAAAGAAAGCCGTCAGCCTCGGCCCCGGCGACCGCAGCCACCGTCTTTTCTCCGGCGGCAGCGCCCGCGCATACGCCACCGCCCCGCCCATCAACAACCCGACGACGTGCCGGTAGGCGATAAAAAACCGCCGCACCGCGCCCTTGTACGGCCCAAACGGATCGAAGACAAACTGCGGCGGCTTCTGCACCGCCACGTGCTTCTCCACCGGCTCGCCGACGGCTTCGACCGCCGTTTCGGGCGGGGTCGTGTTGTTCGGCGTCCCGTATTCCGCCGCCACGCCGTCGGTTTCAGCCGGGGCGTCGGGCGGTGGTCTTGTCTGTACCTTCTCAGGCATGAGGCCGGAGGGGCGGTGGTGTTCGATTCGTTGGGCGAAACGCAGACTAAAGTCTGCGGCTACATCTTCTAAAAAGGAGAAATGTAGCCGCAAGCTTTAGCTTGCGCAGGCAGGCGGGGAAGGTCGGCCTCCCCAAGAGTACGCCATACGCAGCAAAAAGGGAACAGGGTGGGTTCCAACCATCGTACGGACTGGAGTTATTCAGTGATCCGGCGTGGCACTTTTGTTGATACGATGAGTAAGTTCGATTATGGCACCGTGCATCAAAAACATTCCGGGTCCCTTTCGGCTCTATTTTGTGAGCATGGAGGCGTGGCATGAGCACTGCGGCTAAAGATAGTAAACCTCCGCATCCCAGTATGTACGGCGATCCCGGCTTTGAGAAGCTAGAGGTTACGAGTAATCATATCACCGCGTATTTGTCCGACGGGCGCGTCGTTAGCATACCGTTATGGTGGTCCTGGCGGTTAGAAGAAGCAACGCCTGAACAGCGCAAGAATTGGGAAATCATCGGAGACGGTCGCCTCGTCGAGTGGGAAGAGATCGACGAGCATCTCAGTGTGGGAAGCTTTATGCACGGCGCTCCTGCGCCACGGCCCAAATCGAAAGTTTGATACCTGCCTAATGAATTTTGACCCGCTAACGCTGACAAAGTCGAGGCGTTTGGGCCTAGCTCACGCCTTACCGATTTTGACCGTCAAAATTCATCAGGATCTGGCCGAGGTGATGGCGGAGGTGATCGACGTAGTCGCGCATGAAATAGTCCAGCGTGGCCGGTTCGTTCTCCGGGATGGTTTGCCAGGCGATCAGGTGGAAATTATGTTGCCGGGTCTCGCGCAGGCGGACGGCCTCCGGCGTGGCCGCCATCACGCGCGCCAGGTGCAGGTTGTACTCCCGCCAGAGGTTGACCAGCGGCAGCCACCTGGTATCCTGGTACTGCTGCGCCGCCACCCAGGCGTCCTGGTCGTAGCCGGCAAAGACGAGGTCGTCCTGAAACTGCGCCCGGACGAATCGCTGGTGGTTGTTCGACGCCGAGTCGATCAGGTGGCCGATGATCTCTTTGGGTGACCATCTGCCCGGCGCCGGTCGCCGTTCGCTCTCGGCTTCTGAGATCGTCAAGAGCGCCGCCGCGCTATGCTCGACGAGGCGGCGAAAACCAGCGATGAAATCGTCCATAATCAGGCTTGTGAAAATGTTTTAGTGTTATGGTGTTCGAGTGTTTTAGTTCTTTGGAGATCAGCCAACTAAAACACCAAAAAACTCGAACACTATAACACTTTTCGCTCATCCATACATCGCCTCAATCTGGTCCCGGTATTTCTCGTGCACGATGCGGCGTTTGACCTTGAGCGTCGGCGTCAGCTCGCCGCCTTCGATGCTGAAAGGCGTTTCGAGCAGGTGGAATTTTTTGACCTGTTCCCAGTGCGGCAATTCCTCATTGATCGCATTGACCTCTTTCTCGATCAACCCGATGACATCGGCGTGCGCGGCCAGGCCGTCGGTGTCTTCGCCGAGTTGAGCACGCACCGCCCCGACGTCGAGCACGATCAGCGCCGCGCAAAACTTATACTCGCTGCCGACGACCACGACCTGCTCAACGAACGGGCTGGCGCTGAGCGCGATCTCGATAGGCGTCGGGGCGATGTATTTGCCCGTCGAGAGTTTGAAGAGTTCTTTCTTGCGATCGGTGATGAACAGGTGCCCGTCTTCGTCGAGGTGGCCGATGTCGCCGGTGTGGAACCAGCCGTCGTCGGTGAGCACCTCGGCGGTTTTGTCGGGCAGTTTGTAATAGCCTTTCATGATGTTCGGCCCGCGCACCAGGATCTCGCCGTCGTCGGCGATGCGCACTTCGACATCGCGGATCGGAAGGCCCGCCGAGCCGGGCTTTAGCGCGCCCTGCTTGTAGAGCGTAGCCACGGGCGACGTCTCGGTGAGGCCGTAGCCTTGCGCGCAGAAAATGCCGAGGGCGTTGAAGAACCGCATCAGCGTGGGCGAAAGCGCCGCGCCGCCGCTGGTGACGGCCTTCAGGTTGGCGCCGAAGATAGCGTCTCGAAGTTTCTTGAAGACAAGCCGCTCGGCCAGGTTGTGTGCCAGCCCGCTCGGCGGTTTCGCCACGTCGTAGCGGTCGGCCCGGCCCATCGCCCAGCGCATCAGCAGGCCTCGCGCGCCGGAGAGCGAATCTGCCCGCGCCAGAATGCCGGCGTGGATCTTTTCCATCAGGCGCGGCACCGTAGACATATGCACCGGCTGGACGGTCTGGAAATCCTCTCGGATCTCCTGAAAATCTTCGACGAAATAGATCGGAAAGCCGATGTAGAGGTAGGTGAGCGTGGCCGTCCGCTCCAGCGAGTGCGACAGCGGCAGGTACGACAGCATGGACCCGCCCCGGTCGGCATCGGGGTCGAAAGGAAAGCGGTCTTCGACGGCCAGGACGTTGGAGGCCAGGTTGCCGTGGGTGAGCATCACGCCTTTGGGCAGCCCCGTCGTGCCCGACGTGTAGACCAGCGTCGCCAGATCGTCCGGCGCAATGGTTTCTTGCAGCGTATCGAGCAGCCCCGGCGCGGCGTCGCGCCGCTCCCGGCCCCGGCCCAGCACGTCGTCGAAGCTCAACATGCCGGGGGCGTAGGTGCCCAGGATCCCCACCGTCGTCTCCAGCGTCGCGATCTCATCGACAAAAGGCTGCAAGCCGGCGAACAGGGCTTCGGTCGAGACGACGTAGATGCGGGCTTCGGCGTTTTCGAGGATGTACTTGATCTGATCGCCGGGCTGCGTGGTGTAGATGGGCACCGTCACCGCGCCCAGGCGCAGCACGGCCTGATCGACGATGAGCCACTCGGTGCTGTTTTCGGCATGCAGCGCCACGCGGTCGCCCTGCCGGATGCCGAGGGCATACAACCCCAGGGCAAACGCCTCGATCTTCTCGCGAAAGTCATCCACCGACGTCTCGCGCCACACGCCGCCCCGCTTCGTCGCGCAGGCGATGCCGGTGGTGTTTTTCGCAAAGCCGACGTCTACGACGTGCGGGATGGTGGTGGGTGTGTTCTTGTGCATAGCTTTCAGCCATAAAGTGTTTTAGTGTTCAAGTGTTTGAGTGTTTTAGTGGGCTCGTTTCAAGAAAATTCAAACACTAAAACACCATAACACTAAAACACATCATCGATTCCGCCCATACTTCTCATGGCTCGACACCCAATCCGACGACGAGATGGCCGAGGCCAAAGACAACTCGCCCGCCAGCACCACGCCGCCGACGATCTCGGCAAACTTCAACACCTTGCCTTTGCCGTAGCAGCCCAGCATCTCCAGACATTCGCGCTGCGTCGGCAGGCCCACGCCGCCGCCGTAGGTCGCCACAATCAGCGACGGGATCGTGATCGACATGTAGAGGTCGTTCTCCGGCGTCAACTCGGCGTAGGCAATGCCCGCCGACGACTCCGAGACGTTGGCGACGTCCTGCCCGGTGGCGATGAACAGCGCCGTGATGGCGTTGGCCGAATGCGCCCCGTTGTTGTTGGCGCCCGAGAGAATCGCGCCGACGTTGGCGATCTGCGCGTGGTAGGCCAGCGTCTCCGGCGCCACGCGCATGTGCTGGAGCAACACCTCCCGCTTGATGACCGCCTCGGCGATGACCCGCTTGCCGCGCGTGCGCATCACGTTGACCTGCGAGGCCTTCTTGTCGGTGGCGAGGTTCGATTCGAGGTAGAAATGCTTGACGCCGTCGTAGTGATCGAGGATCCAGCTACAGGCGGCGAACGTGGCGCGGCCTACCATGTTTTGCCCGGCGGCATCGCCCGTCGAATAGTTGAAACGCAGGTAGGCAAATTTGTTTGAGAGAAACGTGTCGATGTATTGCAGCTTGGCGACGCTGGAGGTGGCCTCGGCCTCTTCGGCGATCTTATCGAGGTGATCGTCTACCCACTGGGCGAATTCGCGGGCTTCGCGGGCGTTTCCGAAGACAAACACCGGCGCGCGCTGCATGGCGTCGCCGCTGACGGTGCAGGTGACGCCGCCGCAGAGGTTGAGCAGCTTGATGCCCCGGTTGTACGAAGCGATGAGCGTCCCCTCGGTCGTCGCCATCGGAATCAGAAACTCACCCTGCGCATGTTCGCCGTTGATCTTCAGAGGGCCGGCCAGGCCCAGGGGTATCTGCGCCACACCGGTGAAATGCTCGATGTTGCCCGCCGTCTGGTGCGGGTCGATGGAATAATGCCGGACGTGATGGAGCCTGGCGCCCGTGTATTCTTCGACGAAGTCCTGCCGCGCCTTGATGGCATCGTACGAATAGTCGTCGTCGTCATGGCGCGGGATGCGCACGCGGTGCGGCGCGTCGCGAGCGATGCTGTCATCCACACTAAACTTGATCTTGCCGAAGGGCTCCGTATCAACAGCGATTTCGATCTCGTGCTTGCCCTCGGGCAGCGTCTCGTGGTCGAGGTTCAGCGTGACGATCTTGCGGAGGGGAAAATCGATAGGATTGGCCGAAGAGACGTCGTCCGCCTGTCGCACCGAGCCGTCGGTAAACTGCACCGCGATGCCGCCTTTGGGCACCTCTTGCCCGTTGATCTTCACACTGCGCAATCCCGTGATCCGGGCATCGCTGAGCCGGTTTTTGATCGAGAAGGCGACGTTGCCGTTTTCGTTCTGCAGGCTCCCGATGGTGTAGAGCTTCTTGAGCAGCATACTGGGGACGAACATGGCTAGACCTCCGGTCTGAATTTTGGATTTTGGATTTTGGATTTTGGATTGTTGTTGTCCATCGAATCAATCAACCGAATAAGCCGCGACGGTCAGAGCCGCTGTGACTTTTTCGATTGATCAAACCGGATCGAAACAGACCAATCCAAAATCCAAAATCTAAAATCCAAAATCGGTTCACGTTTCTTCCGGCGGTTCGAACAGGATGCGAAGCCAGCCGTCTTCGATCCACTGATCCGCCAGCGTGTAGTACGTCAGGAATCTAGGTAAAAGATAATTTCTTCGCTGGTTTTGTATCTGGATGACGAGTTGATCGCCGAAGCGCTGAGCGGTGAAGGCAGTCTCATCGACCAGCGGCAGGCGGATCGCCAGGATGTAGGCGTCGCCGTCGGCGGTGACTTTGTAGGTGGGTTCGTCGTAGAAGATCGCGGTCGGATCCCGGTCTTCGTAGAGCCGCGCGCCGATCTTTCGAAGCAGTTCCACGCCGAAGACCTCTTCGCCCAGGTGCGGCACCCGGAAGATAGGCAGCGGCGAAAAGCTGGCGTCGATCTCTTCCAGGTAGCCATCTTGCGCGGCGACGTATTTTTTGAGCGCGATGCCGGTGCCTTCCTTCGGCAAGACCCGGTTGACCACCACGGCATCGACGGCGTAGCCGTAGAGTTGGAGGTAGGTGTAGGCCCGCCGTGTTTCTTCGAGGACCATCTTCTCCGGGTTGGCCACCAGGCGGACGGTGCTCAGCGTCGCGTCGCTGAGCACCTTGTGGATGTCTTTGAGCTTTTCGAAAAGCAGGTTGAGTTCTTCGTAGCCTTTGTCGAGCGGCACGCCCGTGGTCTTGCGCACAGCAAAGCCGACGGTCTTGATAGCGGTTTTCTGAAACGGCAACGCGCGCGAGACCCACCACTGCGTCACCTCGGGCAGCGTCAGCAGCGTCAACGTCTCGCCGGTGGGCGCGCTATCGACGACGATGAGGTCGTAGTCGCCTTCGCGGTAGGATTGTTCGAGCCATAGCAAGACCGTGCCTTCGTTCATACCGGGGATGGCGGCGAGTTCCTCCGCCGCCACTTCGTTGATGCCCTGCCATTTGAAGACCATCAGCAGCACGTCGCGCAGGTTGCCCCAGTATTTTTTCATCGAGTAATAGAGATCGACCTCCTGCGCGTAGAGATTCGGGGCGATCTCTTCGGGTTCAGGGCTCAACGGGCGGTCGAGCGCATCGGCCAGGCTGTGGGCGGGGTCCGACGAGAGCACGAGCGTCTTGTAGCCCAGCTCGGCAGCGCGCACCGCCGTGGCCGCCGCACACGTCGTCTTGCCGACGCCGCCTTTTCCGGTGAACAAAAGTATTCGTTTTTTCATAGGGGCAATGCAATCTCTCTGGGCCTTCGAATGTTTCAAACGATGGGAATTCGGATATTTCCCTGAGGGTGTATCCAAGGCAAATGAGCAAATAGGCAAATGGCAAGCAGATCGCTATGTGCTTTTGCCAATTTGCCCATTTGCAATTTGCCCACTTGCAATTTGCCTACCATCAACCCAGAAAAGCCCATGTCTGATCTGAAAACGCTCTTTGAAACCGCTGCCGACGACGTGACCAAGCTGCCGGAGCGGCCCGACCAAAAGACACTCTTGAAACTCTACGCGCTCTACAAACAAGCCACCCAGGGCGACGCCACCGGCGACCGGCCCGGCTTCATGGACTTCGTAGGCCGCGCCAAGTACGACGCTTGGGCCGAGCACAAAGGCAAAACCCAGGACGAGGCCATGCAGGCCTACATCGACTACGTAGAGCAACTCAAGGCCGCTGCTGCGGGATAAGGATGTACTCCGTATTGCGTACTGCGTATTGCGTAGGAAGCCCCCCTTACGCAGTACGTCCACCGTATTCAACACGCCCCCGACCCATTATGAATTTTGACACGCCAGGGCAGATCAAGGCGAGGCATGCCGGCATAGCTCACGCTTTACCGAATTCGATGGTCAAAATTCATTATCAAAGAGGAAACGAACCTTGTCCGATTTCACCAATCAACGCGTGTTGATCACCGGCGCGGCCAGTGGCATTGGCCGGATGATGGCCCAGGAGTTTGCCCAAAAGGGCGCGCATCTGGTTTTGTGGGATGTCAACAAAGCCGGCCTCGATGCCGCGCGCGACGAACTGGCCGCTCACCCCGGCGACGTAGCCGTCTACACCTGCGACCTCTCGAACCGCGAGGCCATCTACGCCACCGCCAAACAGGTCCTCGACGACCACGGCCCCGTCGATATCCTCATCAACAACGCGGGCATCGTCTCCGGCAAACCGCTGCTGGAGATCCCCGACGAACACATCGAACGCACCTTTGCCGTCAACACGCTCGCGTTGTTCTGGACGACGCGGGCGTTTCTGCCGGGCATGGTCGAGAAAGGTCGCGGCCACGTCGTGACGATTGCCTCCGCCGGCGGCATCGTCGGCACAGCGCGCATGACCGACTATTGCGCCAGCAAAGCCGCCGCCATCAGCTTCGACGAGTCGTTGCGCCTGGAGAGCAAACGCCTCGGCCTGCCCATCCACACCACGGTGATCTGCCCGTTTTACATCAGCACCGGGATGTTCGAAGGCGTCAAGACCCGGTTTGCGTGGCTGCTGCCGATTCTCAGGCCGGAGTACGTGGTCCGGCGCATCATGGGCGCCATCCGGAAGAAGAAGCGTCGGCTGATTATGCCGCGTTTCGTCTACGTCGTCTATCCGGTGCGTCTCTTGCCGGTCACTGCGTTCGATGGGCTGCTGGCGTTCTTCGGCATCAACAAATCGATGGACGAGTTCACCGGACGCGCGGGGCATTAGAGGAGGTTCTTATTGTTGATGGCAGATAGCGGATGTCGGATAGCAGATATTTTCTCATCCGCCATCGGCCATCCGCTATCTGCCATCAACAGACCGGGAAGAAAGGTAATCATGCGGTCCTCGCGAGGCGGGTAATAATCACCCCGCTTCGGCTGGGATCGCTTTTTTATGGCGATTTTTGTGCGATTCAGGGCGTTTTTCGAGGATGGCACGGTCCTTGTCAATAGGATCACGCAGATAACGAACCGCGCCAACGGCCGGCTACTGTGATCGTTGGGGAGAGCAATCACGTAGCCGGCCGTTAACTATAGAGAACGGCCCCGCCTCATGACAACCGAGGCGGGGCCGTTCGTTTTTATGAGCAGCCCTGAAGGCGTGGGGAAGCCTATCGTTACGGTCAAATCCACAGCGCCACGGCCACCATGGCGACGAGCATTGCACTGTAGACGATCCGGGCCGGAGCGTTTGATTTCCGGGTTTTCTTGTCTCGCGTGGCCCACCACGCGGGGGTGAATCCAAAGGTCGTTTTCGTATTCATGGCAGCACCTCGCTTTGTCGAATCACTTTTTTTGGGATCAGCCGCGCCTGTTTGCGCCGGCCTTCTATTCTATTAAGCGAAGAAAGCGGTGCTAGTCCCTCATGCGCCGGTAAAAGAGCCATCAGCTTTTTTAAACAAGTTGGTGGAAGAATTCAGCGGGTAAGCTGTTTCATCGGATGTAGGAATAGGGTAAGGACGATAGCATGTTTAAAGAAAGTGGAGCCGTTTTTCGATATTTCATATGTGAGATGCCTGTTGCACCCAATGCAACACTTTAATACCTTGCATCGTTGTAAATGAAGCAGGTTGACAAACCAAGTTGGCTTTCGGAGTAATGACTCTGGAAGCCATTCTTGTCAGAAGTAATTGGACAGCCTTCCTTATAAACATCTCCGCTCCGATGGTACTCGAGAACTCATCGATTGTCTTTCTGGCCGAGGAAGTCGCGCCTAAGATGTTTACGCATCACTTTTTATCATTCAATAGACCTGTTGCGCGATAAAGCGTGACTTTCCATGGACCATACCGGTCCCAGGGTGTTCTTTGACTAGATGCTCACCGCCAGCAGATCGATCCC
>JANQES010000089.1 GCA_028278205.1 Rhodothermales bacterium | reverse complement strand
GCAAATTGCAAAAGGCAAATGGCAAATCGTGACGCGGTTGCCTTATTTGCCCATTTGCCCATTTGCCCATTTGCCCATTTGCCCATTTGCCCATTTGCCCATTTGCCCATTTGCCCATTTGCCCATTTGCCTCATTTGCTCATTTGCCTTTTGCCCATTTCCCCCCGATGCAACCCAACGCACTGCCCTGCGTAACGGTTAGTTAACAGCCTTGCACACCCACCTTGCTCAACCTTACATCATGAAGCTTTTCTACGCCCTAGCCCGAACGGCGCTGCTGGTCTTGCTGCTTGCCCTGGTCGTTGACCAGGCCCAGGCCAAAGAGGCCCAGGCCCGCGACGTCATCAAGAAAACCTACGACGTACGCCCCGGCGGCACCCTGCACCTCGACATGGACCACGGCAACATCGAGATCGAAACGACCTCCGGCAATAAAGTCCTGATCGAACTCGAACGCATTGCCAAAGCCGACGATGAAGACATCGCTGAAAGAATCCTTGATCAACATAAATATGCCTTCGATAAGCGCGGCAACGACGTCTACATCCGTTCCCGCTACGACGAAGACCGGGGCATGATTAAGTGGCGCAAGCGCACCAGGCTCAAGATTCACGTGCTCGTCCGCGTGCCCGAACGTTTCAACGTCGATTTCTCCAACGGCGCCGGCAACGTCGACATTGTGGATGTCGATGGCCGCATCGAAGGCCGAACGGGGGCCGGTAATATCAACATCGATGACGTGCGCGGCATTATTGACATCTCCTCCGGCGCCGGCAACATCGAAGTAATCGGCGATCTTGAACGCGCCGATGTAAACACAGGAGCCGGCAACATCAATCTTTACGGGCTCGAAGGCGCCGTCGAGGCCAACACCGGCGCCGGCAACGTCTACGCCGAAATCACCAGCCAGCCCGAAGACGACTCCGAACTGCACACCGGCGCCGGCAACGTCACCGTAGAACTGGCCGATGACGTCAGCGTCTACGTCGATGCCACGGCGGCCCTGGGCTCGGCAGAGTGTGACTTTCCGCTCAAGGTTTCGAAGAACTGGTTGAAGAAATCCTTCTCCGGCGAGATCAACGGCGGCGGCCCGAAACTGGAGATGTATGCCGGCGTGGGCAACGTAACCCTGCGCCGTCATTAATCGATCATTCGGCCCCTACGAAATGCGAGGATACGGCGGGTCTCCCAGGTGGTTGGGAGGCCCGTTTTTTTTGTATTATCCCCAATCCAGACAACCCTGCCCCACGAACCCGAAGACAAGCCCATGAAACGAACCATCTGGTTTGCGATACTCCCCCTCAACCTGCTGGTCGCTGCCTGCCAGTCTACCGGACAATCAGCGGATAACGCGGCGCCGGCAACGAACTGGCAGTGCAGAAACGACGTTGAGGTTAGCTGCAACGCGGAAGGGTGTGAAGCCGAGGATAGTTTTACAGCGATGGACGTTCGGGTTGACGAGACCGGGGCGATGAGCGTTTGTGCCTATTCGGGCTGTTGGGAAGGAACCGGAACGGTGGTCAACAGCGAGGCCTTTATCGTCCTTACCGGACATAATCTGCCGTTTTCGACGGCGCCCGATTTGGAAGACAGCAAAGAAGACATCGTCATTGCCATCGACAGAGCAGATCAGGTGGCGATTCTCAAAGCGGGAGCTTATGCGCATCCGCTCCTGTGCGAGCAAGAGGAGGGCTGATTGAGGTAAGCAAGAGCCACATCGCTGCGTCTTTACGTTAAAAGGTTTCGAAAAGGAGGGAACCATGTGTATTACTTAACAGTGTTAAGTATATTATGTCTATGCCTGATCCTGCTATGGAAACCGATCTGCGGCGCGTCATCCTCGACTCGACGCGCCATTTGCTCGTCCGAGACGGCTACATGAGCCTTTCGATGCGCAAGATTGCACGCGCCATCGGCTACAGCGCCACGAGCATCTATCTCCATTTCGAAAACAAAGACGCCCTGATCCACGCGTTAATCGAGGAGGGGATGGATCAACTGCTGGCGGCGCTCAAAGACGCAGAAGCTGAGCATCCCGGCGATCCTGTTGCCCGTCTGGAGGCCATGTGCCGGCGCTTCGTCGTGTTCGGGTTGGAGAATCGGGAGTACTACGAGATCATGTTCATGCTCCATCCGGAGTTCATGGAGCGGTATCCTGCCGAGAAGTACCGCCGCGCCCGGCGCAACCTCGACGTCATCGCTGCGACGCTGGCCGACGGCGTGGCGCAGGGCGTCTTTGCCGTGGAGAACGTGCGTGTGGTGGCCAGCACCATCTGGTCGGCGTTGCACGGAGCGGTTTCGTTGCTGCTGGCCCGCCGCGTAGACATTCGCATCGAGCAGACCGCTTTTATCGAGGCCGCCATCGCCCAGACCCTTGGCGGGGTGTTGGCGCCTGCTGCCCGCGAAGCCCCCGAGACTAGCCCCCTTTTATGACGTTCCGGAAGCGCTTTTTTACGACGTAACAACAGGAAGTCTATGGCTAGCCAGAAAATCTACACCGCCCCACCCGGTATCGGAGAGGCCACGCTCGGGAAGACGCTTCCCGACCTGCTCTATGAGACGTGCGCGCGTTACGAAAACGCGTGCCTGCTCAACCAGCCCACCGCTTCGGGCTGGAAGCCTTATTCGCTGGACGAGTATCGCACCCAGTCGGAAGAAACAGCGCTCGGCCTGCTCGACTTGGGCCTCGAACGCGGCGACCGCGTCGCCTTTTTCCTCAATAGCGACGTCTATTTCTGCATCGCCGACATGGGATGCCTGCTGGCCGGCCTCATCGACGTGCCGATTTATCTGACATCGGCGCCGGACATCATCCGCTACGTCATCGAGCACGCCGAGGCGAAGGCGATTGTCGTGTCGAATCTCGAATATCTGAACCAGTTGAGCGACATCCTCGCCCAGACGCCCAGGGTCGAACACGTCATCGTGGCGGAGCAGGAGGAAGGCGTTTCGATGCCTGCGCTACCCGAGGGTATTGCCGTATCGACGCTCGACGAGGTGCGGGCGCTGGGGACGGTCCGGCTGATGCAAAAGCCCGGCGCCATCGACGCGTTGCGCACGCCGATCAAGCCGGATGATCTGGCGACGATCATTTACACGAGCGGCACGACGGGGCAGCCCAAAGGCGTGATGCTCACCCACGAAAACATGTCGTACAACGGGGTGACGAGCATCGAGGGCTTGACGGGCTTTAAGCCGGGCGCCGGCAACGAAGCCATCGTCTCGTTTCTGCCGTTGACGCACGTCTTCGCCCGCGCGCTCAACTACAGCTTCCTCTGGACGGCCACCTCGGTCTATTTCACGACGCCCAACGAGCTGGTGGCGACGTTGCAGGATGTCAAGCCCACCGGGTTTGCGACGGTGCCGCGTGTGTTGGAGAAGGTGTATGCCCGCATCCTGGAGCGCACCGAAAGCCAGACGGGCCTGAAAAAAGAGATTGGCCGCTGGGCGCTGCGCCTGGCGCAAGCATACGAAATCGGCAAAGAGCCGGCAGGACTCGACTGGCTCGCGCATCGCCTCGCCGACATGCTTGTTTTCGGGAAATGGCGCGAGGCCGTCGGGGGGCGTCTTCAGTACGTCGTTTGTGGCGGCGCGGCGCTCGATGCGCGGCTGGCTAACTTTTTCGCTGCCGCCGGCATCCCCATTTACCAGGGCTACGGCCTGACCGAGACCAGCCCCATCATCACCTACAACAGGCCGGGCCGCAACCGCGCCGGCACCGTCGGCGAGCCGCTGCCGGGGCTGGAGGTGATGATTGCCGAAGACGGCGAGATCCTCACACACGGCCCGCACGTGATGCAGGGCTATTACAAAAGTGAAGAAAAAACGCGCGAAGTGCTCACCGCCGACGGCTGGTTCCACACCGGCGACATCGGCGAATTCTCGGACGACGGCTACCTCCGCATCACTGACCGGAAGAAGGATCTCTTCAAGCTTTCGACCGGCAAGTATGTGATGCCGCAGCCACTGGAGGTGAAGCTCTGCGTCGAAGGGTTGATCGAGAATGCGGTGGTGATGGGCGTCGGGCGCAAGTATTGCACGGCGCTGATCTTCCCCGATCAGGACGCCTTGCGTGCTCTGGCGAAAGCGCAGGGGCTGGACGAAGGGTTGTCCATCAAAGAACTGGTTCGGCATCCGCAGATCCTCGCGCACGTCCAGACGCTCATCGATCAAGCCAACGAAGGCATGGATCACTGGTCGACGATCAAGCAGTTCGCCTTGATTCCGGATCACCTGACCATCGAAAACGGCCTGTTGACGCCCACGATGAAAGTCAAACGCTCGAAGGTGCGCGCGGTCTTCGAGAAGGAATTCAACGCGCTCTACGAAGAGGACAACCAACCGCGAAAACAACACGCCGGCGTCGCTGCCGGATAGGGAGGAGTGATGCAGACGTATTTCGGTAACTCTGCTGGTATCATCTTGCGCGAAGGCTGGTGTTGGTCACTGGTCACTTGTCACTGGTCACTGGTTAGATAAGAGACACCAGTGACTAATGACCAATGACCAGTGACCAACGCATACCCTTGCGCGCAGTGAAACCTCAAGGATTACCAAACTGCTTTCGCATGGCTTCCCAGACTCAAAACTCATAACCCGAAGTCTAGATATGGAAACACCCACCTTAGAGACACGCACGAACGGGCAGGCCGCTGCTGCCGCGTCGCACAAGCCGTTTCTGACGGCGGCGGTGCTGGGTGCCGGCACGATGGGCGCGCAGATTGCCGCGCATCTGGCCAACGCCGGGCTCCAGGTCTACCTGCTCGACATCGCCCCGAAAGAGGGCGGCAACAACAACGCCATTGTTGAGAAGCTCTTCAAAGCTGCACAAAAGAAGAAGCCGGATCCGTTCTTTACCAAAAAGGCGGCGCAACGCATCAAAACCGGCAACTTCGACGATAACTTCGGCTGGGTCGGCGAGGTCGATTGGGTCATCGAGGCGGTAGTCGAACGGCTCGACATCAAGCATTCGGTGATGGCGCGCATCGAAGAGACCGCCCGCGAAGACGCTGTGATCTCGACGAACACCAGCGGTATTCCGTTGCGCGAAATCGGCCAGCATTGTTCGGAGGGCTTCCGCAAGCGCCTGCTGGGCACGCACTTCTTCAACCCGCCGCGCTATCTGAAGCTGCTCGAACTCATCCCCACCGAAGACACCGATCCCGCAGTGCTCGACCGCGTGGCGTGGTTTGGCCGCGTGCATCTGGGCAAAGGCATCGTCGTCGCCAACGACGTGCCGTACTTCGTGGGCAACCGCATTGGCATTTACGGGATGATGGGCGCGATGGATTACTTCATCCGCGGCGAATACACCATCGAAGAGATCGATGCGCTGACGGGCACGCTCGTGGGGCGGCCCAAGTCGGCCACGTTCCGCACTGCCGACGTCGTTGGGCTCGATGTGATGCGCGACGTGGCGAACAACCTCTACGAGAAAGCCGTCGATGACGAGAGCCGCGAGCGATTCAAATCGCCGCCGATTCTCGATCAACTTGTCGAAAACGGCGCGCTCGGCGCGAAGACTAAGGCCGGATTCTATCGCAAAGAAGGCAAGGTCATCAAGTCGATCAACCCGGCCACGGGCGAATACGAAGATCCTAAGCCGCTCAATGTGGGCGATGTCAAGGCCTTCAAAGCCGCCGGCGATCTGCCCGCGCGCATGAACGCGCTCTACGAAGACGAAGGCCGCGCCGGGAATTTCTTCAGGGCGATGACGCTCGACTTGCTTGCCTACAGCGCCCGCCGCGTGCCCGAAATCACCGGCAGCCCGGCCAACGTAGACCGCGCTATCTGCTGGGGCTTCGGCTGGCAGATGGGGCCGTTCGAGACGTGGGATGCCCTCGGCTTCGAACGCGTCGTTGCCGACATGGACGCCGCCGGCATCCAACTGCCTGACTGGGTCCGGACGATGCAGGCCAACGGCGTCACGCAATTCTACCGGTCCGAAAAGGGGCTGCGTCAGGTTTACATTCCTGCCGAAGGCGCTTTCTTCAACGACCCGTCGCCCGCCGACGAAATCAGTCTCGCCGCCATCAAGACCGACACGTCGAAAGAACTCTGGTCCAACCGCGAGACCGGCCTGATCGACCTGGGCGACGGCGTGGCGCTTTTGGAATTCCGTTCGAAAGCTAACTCGTTGGGCGGCAGCATCATCGAGGCGCTGTTTGAAGTGATCGATAAAGTCGAAAACGATCCGAACCTGCGCGGCCTGATCATCGGCAACGAGGGGCTGCACTTCTCGGTCGGCGCCAACCTCGGCGAGGTGGCGTGGGCGCTCGATCAGGGGATGATCGATCAGGTAGGCCAGTTTGTCGCATACTTCCAGCAGGCCATTCAGCGTGTCCGCTATTCCACCAAGCCGGTGGTCGTGACGGTGCATCAGCGCGCTCTCGGCGGTGGTTGCGAGATCGCGATGGCGTGCCCAAACCCGGTGGCAGCCGCCGAGAGCTACATGGGCCTCGTCGAACTCGGCGTGGGCGTCATCCCGGCAGGCACCGGCACGATGCGGCTGGCCGCTTTGGCCTCAAACCAGAGCGTCGGCTACGACAGCGACCTCCAGGCGTTCGTCCGCAAATACTACGAAAACGTGGCGATGGCGAAGGTGGCCGAGAGCGCGCGGCAGGCGCAAGAGATGGGTTTCCTGGCGCCGCACGCGCCGGTGGTGATGAACGCTGAACGCCGCTTCCACGTCGCCAGGCACGAAGTCATTCGCCTTTCGGAGCAGGGCTACATGCCGCCGGTGGCAGAGCGCATCCGGGTGCTCGGGCGTTCGGGGCAGGCCGCCATGCAGATGGGCGTCTACCAGTTCCATCAGGGCCGCTACATCAGCGACTACGACCGCTACCTGGCCGACCGCCTCGCGTACGTGATCACCGGCGGCAATCTGACGGGGCCGCAGGAGGTCACCGAAGATTATCTGCTGGAACTCGAACGCGAAGTGTTCTTGAGCCTGCTGGGCGAGGAGAAAACGCAGGCCCGCATCAAGCACCTGCTTGAGACGAACAAGCCGCTAAGGAATTAGTCCGTGGTCAGTTGTCAGTGGTCCGTTGTTTGTTGTGAAGCTGGGCCGCACGGTCAACAATCAACAACGGACAACCGACCACGGACAACCGACAAAATCCCGAACGACGGCAACACCGTTTTGACTGGCTAACAACCTCTTATCCGATAAAAAACATGGAAGCAAAGAACGGAGCATATATCGTAAGCAGCGTGCGTACGGCGGTGGGCAAAGCCAACAAGGGCACGCTCAAGCACATGCGGCCTGAGCAGATGGGTGCCACGGCGGTTCGTGGAGCCATCGAACGCGTCGAAGGGCTGGAGCCTGCCAGCGTAGACGACGTGCTCATCGGGTGCGCTTTTCCCGAAGGCTCGCAGGGCATGAACGTCGGACGCATCATCGCCGGGCAGGCCGGCCTGCCGGTGACTGTCCCCGGCGCGACGATCAACCGCTTTTGCTCGTCCGGCTTGCAGACCATCGTGCTGGCCTCGCAAGCCGTGGCGACGGGGCAGGCCGACTGCGTCGTGGCCGGCGGCGCCGAGTCGATGAGCCTGGTGCCGATGAGCGGCTACTACTTCCAGCCCGATCCCGACATCGCCGCCGCGCGGCCTGAGGTCTATATCTCGATGGGCAACACCGCCGAGAACCTCGCCGAGCAGTACGACATCTCGCGCGAAGAGCAAGACCGTTTCTCGTTGCAGTCGCACGAGCGGGCGCTGGCAGCCATCAACGAAGGACGCTTCGTCGAGGAGATCGTCCCGCTGGAGGTCGAAGAGACCTATTTCAACGAAAACCAGACGCACACCGTCAAGACCACGTTTTTGGTCGATGAAGGGCCGCGCGCCGGCTCGTCGATGGAAGCGCTGGCGAGGCTCAGGCCGGTCTTCCGCAACAAAGGCACCGTCACGGCGGGCAACTCGTCGCAGATGTCCGATGGGGCCGCAGCGGCGGTGGTGATGAGCGGGCAGATGATGAACGACCTCGGCGTCGATCCGATGGCGCGCGTCGTCGGGTATGCCGTGGCCGGGGTGCCGCCCGAAGTGATGGGCATCGGCCCGGTAGATGCCATCGCCAAAGTGCTCAAGCGCACCGGCCTGACGCTCGACGACATCGGCCTGGTCGAACTCAACGAGGCGTTTGCTGCGCAGGCGCTGTCGGTCATCAAAGAAGTGGGTCTCGACGAAGCCATCGTCAACGTCAACGGCGGCGCGGTGGCGCTCGGCCATCCGCTGGGCTGCACCGGCGCCAAGCTGACGGCGACGCTGATTCACGAAATGAAACGCCGGGGCGTCCGCTACGGCCTATGCACGATGTGCATCGGCGGCGGCATGGGCGCAGCGGCGGTCATCGAAAACCTGATGTTGTAGATCGCGAGCGGAGGGGCATGACACACCATGCCCCTTCGTTTGCCCTCGTCGGTTTACACTGTTAACTTGCGGGGAGAACGCGCCGATACCCGGATTGCCGATCGCCTCGTTTTGACATTCTAACTGGAAAAACCCCAACGACTTAGGAGGTTCGGTATGAATAACTTACCGCTTTTTGACGTTTTTGCCGGGACGCCGTGGTGGGCAGCCGTCGTGGGCGTGCTGCTCGTCTTTGCGGTGCTCGGCTTTACCGGGGCGCGGCTGTGGATCTGGGCGGTGGCCGGCGCGGTGGCGCTCTACGGCTTCGGTGCGCCGGTGTGGCTGCTGGGCGTTTACGTCGTGCTGGCGCTCATCTTCAACCTTGCGCCTATCCGCAAGGCGCTGGTGAGCGGGCCTATCATGAAGGTGGTGAAGGCCGCCGGCTTGCTTCCCAAAATCTCTCAGACCGAACAGATCGCCATCGAAGCGGGGACCGTCTGGGTCGAAGGTGAACTGTTTTCGGGCAAGCCGAACTTCAAGCGCATCCTGGCCGAGCCGTATCCGGAACTGACCGCCGAAGAACAGGCCTTCCTCGACGGCCCGGTCGAAGAGATCTGCCGCGTCACCGACGATTGGAAGGTGTGGAATAACCGCGAGTTGCCCAAAGAGGCGTGGGACCTCATCCGCAAGGAGAAGTTTTTCGGGATGATCATCCCCAAAGAGTACGGCGGCTTGGGCTTCTCGGCGATGGCCAACAGCGCCGTCGTGACGAAGCTCCAATCGCGCTGCGGCACGCTGGCCACGACGGTGATGGTGCCCAACTCGCTGGGGCCGGCGGAACTGCTCATCCACTACGGCACGCAGGAACAGCGCGACTACTACCTGCCGCGCCTGGCCGATGCCACCGACATCCCGGCCTTCGCGCTCACCGAACCGAACGCCGGCTCCGACGCCGGAGCCATCTCGGCCAGCGGTGTCGTATTCAAGGATGAAAACGGCGAACTCAAGCTGAAGCTCAACTGGCAGAAGCGCTACATCACGCTGGCGGCCATCGCGGGTGTGCTGGGGCTGGCCTTCAAACTGCGCGACCCGGACAACCTGCTCGGCAAGGGCGAGAACCTGGGTATCACGTGCGCGCTGGTTCCCACCGACACGCCGGGTGTGGTGCTCGGCAAACGCCACGATCCGCTCGGCGTCCCGTTCTACAACTGCCCGACCGAAGGCCACGACGTGGTGCTGCCCATCGACGCCATCATCGGCGGGGCGGATGGCGCCGGCAACGGCTGGCGGATGCTGATGGAAAGCCTGGCTGCCGGACGCGGCATCTCGCTGCCGGCCTCAGCGGCAGGCGGCACGAAGGGCGTCTTCCGCGCGGCGTCGGCGCACGCGGCCATCCGGAAGCAGTTCGGGCTGCCGATTGGCAAGTTCGAAGGCATCGAAGAGCCGCTGGCGCGCATCGGCGGGTGGAATTACCTGATGGAAGCCTCCCGCAAGTACACCCTCGGCGCCATCGACCAGGGCGCTGCGCCCGCCGTCGTCACGGCGATGATGAAGTACAACCTGACCGAGTTGAGCCGCAAAGCTGTCATCGACGGCATGGACATCCTCGGCGGCAACGCCATCTCGCGGGGACCGCGCAACGTGCTCGCGCACGGATACATCAACAGCCCCATCGGCATCACCGTCGAGGGCGCCAACATCCTCACGCGGACGTTGATGATCTTCGGGCAGGGCGCCATCCGCTGCCATCCCTACGCCTACAAAGAGGTGCAGGCGCTCAATGACAACGACCTGAAAGCCTTCGACTGGGCGCTCTGGCGGCATCTGGGGCACGTCGTGCGCAACGAATCTCGCGCCATCTTGCTGAGCCTGACGCGGGGTTATCTGGCGGGATCGCCCGTCAGCGGGCCGAGCGCGAAGTACTTCCGCAAGCTGGCCTGGGCCTCGGCCTCGTTCGCCTTCCTGGCCGACCTCGCCATGGGCACGCTCGGCGGCGAACTCAAACGCAAGGAAAAACTCACCGGCCGCTTTGCCGACATCTTCTCGTGGATGTATCTGGCCTCGGCCACGCTGCGCCGCTTCGAAGCGGAAGGACGCCGCAAAGAAGACCTGCCGTTCTTCCACTGGTCGATGCAATACGCCATGGCGCGCATCCAGGAAGCCTTCGACGGGCTTTACAAGAACATGCGGGTGCCGGGCCTGACGTGGTTCTTCCGCGGCCCCGTCGCGCTCTGGTCGCGTCTCAACAGCCTCGGCCACGAGCCGTCGGATGCCGTCGGGCATCAGGTGGCCAGGCTCATGCAGACCCCCGGTGATCAGCGCAACCGCCTCACCGAAGGCTGCTACGTCCCGACCGATAAAGAGCAGGCGCTGGGCCGGCTCGAACACGCCTTCGTCCTCGCCGTGCAGGGCGACGCCGTCGCCAAGAAGATCTACAAGGCCGTCAAGGCGAAGCAGTTGCCCAAAGACCGCCCGGCGAAACTGGTGCCCAAAGCCGTCGAAGCCGGCATCATCACGGCGGACGAAGCCAGGCTCATCCAGGAAGCCGAAGCCGCTCGTTGGGACGCCATCCAGGTTGATTCCTTCGATCTGGACGTGTACAAGCGTCACTACCAGGATCCGACGCCCGTCATCGCCTCCGAAGGCGACGGGGCCGGAGACGGCGCCACCACGCCTGTCGTTGAGGCGTGAGGCGTGAAACGTGAAACGTGAGGGTGCCTGCGCCGGCGGTGGTGCAGGCACCCTTGCGTTTTACGCCTTTACGTTTTAGAAACCAAGCACCGAAATATTGCCGTTGACGGTTCTGAGTTCAATCGTGCCGTCGCCGTCGCCGAGTTTGCCGATCAAGGATTGATTGGTGCGTACCGGATCGCTCAAGGTCAAATTATTCAGCGAGATAGATCCGTTGGTGACGCGGGCCGAGAAGTCGGCAGAGGTGGTCGTGGGGATGTCGAGTTCGATGTTGCCATTGGTCGTGGCCAGTTCGATGGCGCCGCCGAGCGGCATATCGACTTCGCTCAGGATGTTGCCGTTGATGAGAACGACCACGGCGTTACCGGAGATGTTGCCCAACTCTACATTGCCGTTCGTGTTACTGACCAGCACGTCGTTGTCGAGGCGTTCGACCGAGACGTTGCCGTTGATCAGGCCGAGTGCTACTGCCAGATCTGGCGGCAGTGTGATCGTGTAATTGATGACGTAGTTGCGCCCCTGGGTGTTATCCGGTTGCAGGGTGCGGATGACGAACTCATCCGTTCGTTCGACCACGCCCACTTCGAGATCGTCGAGGCGTCGTTCGGCATCCGTGCGGCTGTTAGAGCCGACGATCTTTTCCCCGGCGACGGTCAGCGTCGAGGCGCCGGGCCGTCCGAAGACCGTGACGTTGCCGTTGATGCCTTCGAGCCGGAGGCTCACCTGCGTGGTCACGTCCAGGTCGATGGTAAAGGTCTGGCTGACTTCGATGTTGTTATCGCCGAAGCCGTCGTCGTCGTCGAGGTCGGCGATGATGCAGCCGGTGAAGAAAAGCAGGCCGACGAGCGCCAGAGCCGGCAGCATGACGTTTCTGAAAAGCAAAAGGGCGCTCGATTTTCTATGGTCGGTTGAGGTATTCATGATCAATCCTCCAAAACAGGTTCAGACAGCATTAAACATGCCGGGTGAGTGAATCGCACGTACGTCGTCTTCCTTTCCGGAGTGAGTGGGTCCTGCGCCCATGGTGGTGGGGCAGGTATTTCCTTAGCCGCCGTCAATTCGGAAATGGTACCACGCTATGCCGGGCAATTCTGCTGGCCTTCATAAAGAGAAAGACGATTGAGCGGAGAGAAGGGTTACAACCGCCCAATCCCGCTACAGCGGAGCGCGTGGCGATTTCTTCCAGCATTCACATCGGCTGTTTTTGGGATGGATAAGACAGGTCCCCGGCATTTCGAAAGTGCCGGGGACCTTGATAGAGCCTCCTTCTACGATTCTCTCAGGGAAGCCGGCTTTCTACCGAGAGGTTGTCGCACCTTTTGGGATAGACCTCGTCGGTGCCGGTGACGCAGACGGTGTTGAGATTGATGACGTTGTCGTCATTGACGGCTTGCAACGCTACGGCGAACGTTCCACTCAACGCCATGCCATCGACCGAGAGCCAGGCCTTATCGCCCGAACGCATCGCGACGTGCCGCGACCAGGGCAAGACGGGGTTGGCCACGGTGACCAGGGCTCCTCTCGAATCGCGGTACTGCAGGGCCGTGATGGTGTTTTCTCCGGTCTCGGTGACGGTGTAGGTGACGTCGTAGCTGGAATCGGAACGGGCGCCGTTGCTGTCGCAGGCTGCGGCGCTGAGCATTAGCAGAAAGAGTGCGGGAAGTATGTATAAACGTGTCATGGTTGTTCTCCTTACTATCAGATTGAGCGGCCGGGTAGGATGCCGGTGGAGAACCTCCAGGGGGTGATGTTGGCAATCGGGAGGAAGTACGAGTGATTGGTTGGATGGTTACGGGTGGAAAGGAGGGAAGGGCGGACATAAATGGCATTTGGATCGGACGTTTTGTGTTTTTTGATCGTGGCGTGGTCGTTCTCTGGCTTGATCCGGGCGTGGTGGCATGATCGCGTGTTGTTGTCCTTTTGGCTTGATCCAAAAGGACCAAAAGATCAAGACGTTAGCCGCTGGGCCGTGTAAAGACGTTACATGTAACGTCTCTACGGCACGCGCTCA
>JANQES010000053.1 GCA_028278205.1 Rhodothermales bacterium | reverse complement strand
TTTCGGGCTGGGCATGGCGAGCTTGTTGACGGCAGGTGGAACATCGATTCAGGCCCGTATGAACCCGCATCCCACCTATGATGTTTTGCAAAGCCTCCTTCAGTTTGTATACCGCATCCTGTATCCCGCATCAACTATCCTCAAAAAAGCCGGCGCCCCGGTATGAAGCGTCGGCTTTTTTGAGGATCGATCAAAGAAGAGAATCTACATGATCGAGCGGAACGTCGGCGGGAGGCCGCCCTGGAATTGTTGGAACCCTACTTCCGGCATTTCGGGGCCGTCTTCGGCGGTGGCGTCGGTGCCGCAGTATTTGTCGAAAGCGCCGACGAGGTCTGAGGCGATGGCGTGAGCGCTACGGCCTTCGATGTGCCGCCGTTCGATGACGTAGACGATGTCGCCGTTTTTGATCAGCGCCATAAACGGCGAGGACGGCGGGATGCCGGCGAGGTATTCGCGGGCGCGGATAGTAGCCTCCAGATCCTGCCCGGCGAAGACCGTCACGTAGCGGTCGGGCTGGGCTTCGTTTTGCCGGGCCAGCGCCACAGCGGGCCGGGCCATTGCAGCAGCGCATCCACACACCGAGTTGACGATGAGGAGCATCGTGTCGTCTCCGGCCTCGGTAAAGGCGGCATCGACGTCGGCGGCGGTATGCAATTCCTGGACACCCAGGCGGGTCAGTTCGGCGCGCATGGGCTGAACGAGAGCTTCCGGATACGGCATAATGATTCGTTGCTCGGGTTGGTCGTTGGGGGCTGCTGAGGCGACCCGGTAAACACCGCCCGCCTGCTGGAAAGACTCAAACGAACCTCTTATTTCTTTGATCCGCAGGGCGGATCAAAGAAATAATGTTACCTGCGCGGCATCCGTCGCAGGTCTTCGGTCAGGTCTTTCCGATCTACCTTCCACGCTTCGGCATCGTCGGGAAAAGAGGGCAGGTACGGATCGACGGCTTTCTTGGCCGCGCCGCGCATCTTCTCGCCAAACTGTGAGCTGGCCGTCTGGATCTGCTCTTCGAGCGTGCCGAGTTGGGCTTCGAGACCCTGCAAGCGATCTCCCACCCAGCGCGTCGAGTCCTGCGCCGTCTCAGCGATACGGCGACGCGTATCGCGGCCGCTCAACGGCGCCAGGAGCATCCCGGCGAAGAAACCGCCGGCAAAAGAGGCCACAGCGGTCAAAAAAAGGGCTTCTCTGGTATTCATGAGCGATAGTGCGTATGTTTGGGGTGAACGTTAGACGAACGCAGCCGATACAAATTATACGTCGCCTCGATAGGCGGTTCCATGTTCCGAGCCTGTTTGGTTTCGTCAAGGGGGCAGCAAGCCCTCCATGATCATCCCCAGACAGGCTCTCCTTCTCACGAACATCGTCTTGCCGTGCTTATATCCTGGCGAAGCCCTGGGCGTCACTTCGTCGTTAACATAGCCGTCTGCCTCGCCGCCGGCCTGATGGTCGTCGCGTTGACGGGTTGCAAGGGCGTTCATCTGGTTACCTCAGCGGGCTACGCGGCCCTGGACGCAGCTGAAGACCGCGAAGTCAGCCCCATCGAACAGCAACTGCGAGATGCCGAAGCGCAGTGGCGCGGCACGCCGTACCGCTGGGGCGGCCTCTCCCAGGAAGGTATCGACTGCTCGGGCTTCGTGATGACCGTCTATCAGGACGTGTTCGACCTGCCGCTGCCGCGCACGACCCTGGCGCAGGTAGAAACCGGCGAAGCGGTGTCGGCGGATGCCTTGCAAGCCGGCGACCTGGTCTTCTTCCGCACCTCCAGACGGACGCGCCACGTGGGCATCTACCTGGGCGCCGGCGAGTTCGCCCACGCCTCCACCAGCCAGGGCGTGATGACGTCGCGCCTGGACAACGCCTACTGGCAAAAAACCTACTGGACCTCCCGCCGCATCTTACCCACCGCCCTGGCTGAAACCGAAGCAGCCGCGCCGCGCCCCCGTCCCTCCAAGAAGCCGCCCTCGACACGCCGGACAGGCTGGCGATGAGGGCTTAGAGCAGTTTCAAGCCATCTCATGTGCAAGGCGTCTTCAAGACCCATCGTGTTCGAAGGGCGAAGGGGGAGGGGCGAAGGGCGATTTTCGGACCGCGCTCCTCGCCCTTCGCCCCTCACTCTTCGGTGCTACAACGTTTTGTGAGGCGATGTCCCATCGGGATTGCACATCCGACTCCTTGACACGAGCGCAGCGACTGACGAAGTAAACCACCCTAGTAACCGGGTAGATTCCCTCCAAAACGGTTCTTTTCCGGCTTTCGGGATCAAAAACGAGGGTTTCTGCGTCCAAGGCTAGATTCGATTCGCATAAACGCCCCAATCGCCACGGCCTCGTCAAGGCTGCGGCGATCTCTTTTTTTAAGCCCCTATCCAGGACCAGAAGTCTCTTCGCGATGGAAAACAAACCACAGACCGTCTACCTGACCCAGGAGGCGCTTCAGAAATTGAAGGAGGACTTGCACTTCCTGCGCACAACCGAAAGGGCGCGCATCTCCAATGCGATTGCCGTGGCACGCGACCACGGCGACCTCTCAGAAAATGCGGAGTACGACGCCGCGAAGGAGGCTCAGGGAAAACTCGAAGCCCGCATTGCCAAGATGGAGCAAACCCTCGGCAATGCCCGCATCGTCGACGAATCGCAGGTCGATACCAGCAAGGCGTACATCCTCTCGACGGTGCGTGTTAAAAACCACAAATCCGGCTCCGAGCAACTCTTTAAACTCGTCTCGGCGCAAGAAGCAGACATCACTCAGAACAAGATCTCCATCAGTAGCCCTATCGGCAAAGGCCTGCTAGGCCGCGCCGTCGGCGACACGGTCGAGATCAAGGTGCCGGCGGGCACGGTCAGGCTCGAAGTCCTCGAAATTACACGGGATGCGTAGGGCATGAAACGTAAAACGTGAGGGTGCGCGTAGAAAGGTTGGTGCGAAGCTCCCTCACGTTTCACGTACTGCTCGTATTAAATGAAAGCCGGCAAAGCCAAAAAAACGCGCAAACGAAGTGCCAGGCCTGCCCGTACGGTGCTGCACCGTCTCGGTCGTCTTTTGCGCGTGGTTCTGCGTAAAGCCGGCCTCGTGCTGCTGGCCTATTACGGGCTTTGCACGCTGTGCCTGCTCCTCTACAACGTGATCGACCCGCCGACGACCGGCGTGCAGATGCAACGCCGCGTGGAGTCCTGGTTCGAAGACGACGACTACGCCAAACGCTACGAGCCGGTATCGCGGGAGACGCTTTCGCCCCACCTCCGGCATGCCGTCGTAGCTGCCGAAGACGCGCGGTTCTATGAACACTGGGGCATCGATTGGCAGGCCATCCGTCAGGCGTTGAAAGATAACAAGGAACCCGGTCGGACGCGGCGCGGCGGCTCGACGATCACGCAGCAGTTGGTCAAAAACCTTTTCATGACCACGCACAGCACCTACCTGCGCAAGGCGATGGAGGTGCCCCTGGCCTATCTGGCCGAAATCCTGCTCTCGAAAGAACGCATCCTCGACCTCTACCTCAACGTGATCGAGTGGGATCGCGGCGTGTACGGCGCCGAAGCTGCTGCCCGGCAGTATTACAACGCCTCGGCAGCGGGGCTCTCGCGGCGTCAGGCCGCCGGGCTGGCCGCCTGCATCCCGGCGCCGCGCACCCGCACACCGCAACGCATGCCTCGCTACACCAACACCATCCTCCGCCGCATGCGCCAGATGAACTGGTGATTTCAATTTTGGATTTTGGATTGCGGATTTTGGATTTTAAGTAGTCAGGGATATCATGTTGCTTTTGCATGACAATAAACCCCGAACCCGCCATCCAAAATCCAATGATTGATCTGCGTAGCGATACGGTGACGAGACCGCCCGAAGGGATGCGCCGGGCCATGTACGAAGCCGAAGTGGGCGACGACGTCTTTGGCGAAGACCCAACGGCCAACCGACTTCAGGAGACCGTGGCGACGTTGCTGGGCAAAGAGGCTGCACTCTTTGTGCCCTCCGGGATGATGGGCAACCAACTCGGCCTCAAAGTGCATACGCAGCCGGGCGACGAGGTGATCGTCGAGCGCACCTGCCACATCTTCAACTATGAATCGGGGGCGCCGGGTGTGCTTTCGGGCGTCGTGCTCAACGTGCTCGACGGCGAGGGCGGTATCCTCACCGTCGAGCAAGTGCGCGGCGCCGTCCGGGCCGGGTATTACTGGGAATCGCCCTCGCGCCTGCTCTGTCTCGAAAACACGCTCAACAAAGCCGGCGGCATCATCTATCCCCTCGACCGGCTACAGGCGCTGGCGGCTGAAGCGCGCGCCCACAACCTGCGCCTTCACCTCGACGGCGCGCGCCTGTGGAACGCCACCGCCGCCACCGGTATTCCCGAAAAAGACTACGCCGCGCTCTTCGACACCGTCATGGTCTGCCTCTCGAAGGGCCTCGGCGCCCCCATCGGGTCGGTCTTGACGGGGTCGAAAGACCTCATCACGTCTGCGCATCGCTATCGTAAGATGCTGGGCGGTGGGATGCGGCAGGTGGGTATCCTGGCGGCGGCGGGCCTCTACGCGCTCGAACACCACCGCCCGCACCTGGCCGAAGACCACGCTAAAGCCCGCCGCCTCGCCGAACGTATCGCCGAGTTGCCGGCTTTCTCCATCGACCTCGCCACCGTCGAAACCAACATCGTCATGTTCGACGTCGCCGAGGGCGGGGCGATGCCGGTTTTAGAAGCCCTCAAAGCCGAGGGCGTGGCGATGGTCCCCTTCGGCCCCGCCACCATCCGCGCCACCACCCACCGCGACGTATCGATGGACGACATCGAATCGGCGCTGGCGGTGATGCACCGGCTGTTTGCCAAGACGATTGTGGCTTAGGGCTGTCCAGAAATAACCTCTTCTCTTTGCTGACCCCCTTCTTCTCGGACTCTTCGTTCCCACGCTCCTGCGTGGGAATGCAGTCTGGGACGCTCCTGCGTCCCCTTGCTTTTTTGAAACGCTACCGTGTCGATTCTCGGACGCGGGAGCGTCCGGTTCTGCATTCCCACGGAGACCGTGGGAACGAGCAAACGCGAAAATATTTTGCGACGTCAAAAAACTTTCAGTCGACGTCCGATAGACTTTTACGTCGTTTGCTTGACCTGAACTTTAGATCAAAATAATTCGGACTACGACTTACGAGTTAATTTGCGATACCTCTGACATGTCTGTACCTTGAAGCCGGACACGGTTTCCAAAGGCCCCAACAACATGCACTTAACGGCAAGGTGTGTGTTGTCAGGGCTTTTTTCGTTGGCCAAGGCGCACATACCGCAGACTGGATAGCGGTATGGAAAAGCTCAGCAAAGCAAATCGAGACCAAGCTCACCAGATCGAAAAGCCACCCAAGAACACATCGTGGCTGTTGAATTTTCTAAATGAAGAAGCCGTCACGTTTGGCAAGCTTCGGGTGAACAATCTAACAGCGATCTTGCTGTGTAGAGTTTTCGCTCTGCATAATCCCATGCCTGCCGTAGCACTCGTCGTTTTGATAAGTCTTCGGTCTATTTTGCGACAGCGAGAAAAAGATGATCAGGAAAAAAAGGGAAAGCAGGAATGATTGGATTCCTACCAGAAAGATTCAGGGAGTTCCTCGTTAAAATCGTCGCTCCTCGTGAAGGAGCCGGGATGCAAATCGGGGATACGCTCCGTACGCTGCGTGGCAGGACGCACGGTTACGGCAACGCGATACGTCGTTCCGTCGCCAGTTGTGATCTCGATCTCTTTGCCTTTGGCTCCTTCGTCGAGGATCTCCTGAAGACGATCTTGGGCTTCGCTGATAGTGAGCTTTGTCATGGTCATTGAGCGGTATGGCCAGAAGTGTATAACTTTCAAGGCAAGACGCCGAGATTGTTCCTTATATCTTTTGTCTGAGCCCTTTAGTCCACCCCCCAAAGAAACGATACAGGCGGTAGTGCCTGCGTTATAATCTCCCCTGTTGGTCATACAATCTCATGCAACTTGGTCCTTTTAAAAAAGCAGCTCATACCTATGCGCTTTACGGCGTTCTTTTCGGGCTGATCTTTCCGGTCATCGCTACCATGATGGCCGCCTTGCAAATGTATGGATCGATCTCGCTGTCCAATCTTTTCGCTGCGCAAGCGTCGAATGTATTGTTGTGGATAATCGATGCGTCGCCGTGTTGGTTAGGGCTTTTTGCCAGCTTAGCCGGCGTGCGGCAAGACCGGCTTCAGCAGATTCTGGACCAGCAGGAAGCCGTCATCGAAGAGCGGACGGCCTCGCTCAGTGAGGCGCTCGACCAGTCTCAGGCGGCCTCGCGCGCCCGCAGCGCCTTCCTGGCCAATATGAGCCACGAGATCCGGACCCCCATGAACGGGGTCATCGGCATGACCAGCCTGCTGCTCGACACCCGCCTGGGACCCCAGCAACGCGAGTTCGTCGAGACCATCCGCACCAGCGGCGACACGCTCCTGACGGTCATCAACGCCATCCTCGACTTTTCCAAGATCGATTCGGGCAAGCTGGAACTGGAGACCTATCCGTTTGTCCTGCGCAAAGCCATCGAAGACACGCTCGACCTGGTGTCGTTGCAGGCTGCCGAAAAAGAAATCGAACTGGCCTATTTTATCCACGAAGGCACCCCTGAACACCTTCTGGGCGACGTCACGCGTGTGCGGCAGGTCCTTGCCAACCTGCTTTCGAACGCCGTCAAATTCACCGAAGACGGCGAGATCGTGGTGGAAGTAGAAAGCCAACTGCTCGACGAGCAGGCCAAGAAGCCGGTCTACGAACTCCACGTCTCGGTGCGCGATACCGGCATGGGCATCCCGGCGGAGCGCCTGGAACACCTCTTCCAACCCTTCACGCAGGCCGACGTCACCACCACGCGTCGTTTCGGCGGCACGGGGCTGGGCCTGGCTATCAGCAAGCATCTGGTGGCGTTGATGGGCGGGCGCATCTGGGTCGATAGCGCGGAAGGCCGGGGCTCCACGTTCCACTTTACGATTCAGGCCGAGCCGGCTCGCGCTACGCCCGATCATTCCCTCCAACGCGAGCAGCTGCACCTGAAAGGCAAGCGGGTGCTCATCGTCGATGACAACTCGACCAACCGGAAGATCCTCCGGATCCTGACGCAAAAATGGGGCATGGTGCCCGTCGAGGCGGCGTCCGGGGCCAAGGCACTCGAACTCCTCGACGAAGAAGCGGCGTTCGACGTGGCGCTGCTGGACGTGCATATGCCCAGGATGGACGGCCTGGCGCTGGCCGAAGCCATCAAAGCCCATTCGCCGCACGCCGCGCTGCCGATGATGATGCTCTCGTCGGTATACGACCCGGCCTACCAGGAGCGCACTCGCGAACTCGACGTCAACGCGTTCCTCTACAAGCCGCTCAAACCCTCGCAACTCTTTGCCGAGTTCAGCAGCCTTTTCGACAAAGACAAGGCTGCAGCGGGCGATGGTGACGACGCCGAAGGGCTGCCCAACCTGGCCGAGGAACTGCCGCTGCGCATCCTGCTGGCCGAAGACAACGTGGTCAACCAGAAAGTGGCGATGCGCCTGCTCGAACGCCTGGGCTTCCGCGCCGACCTCGCCGCCAACGGCTACGAAGTCCTCGACGCGCTCGAACGCCAGGCCTACGACGTGGTGTTGATGGACGTGCAGATGCCGGAGATGGACGGCCTCGAAGCCACCCGCGCGATCATCGAAACATATTCCCGGGCGCATCGCCCCCGCATCGTCGCCATGACGGCCAGCGCCCTCGACACCGACCGGGTCACCTGCCTCGAAGCCGGCATGGACGACTTCGTCAGCAAGCCGGTGGAGTTCGACGCGCTCATCGAAACCCTGCGCAAGTGCCCGTCGGCAGCGACGAGTTTTGCCGAAGAGATGGCCGAATTCGGCGTGGCGACGGACGACGAACTCGACCTGCTGGCCGTCGATCTTCCCACCATCGACCACGGCGTGCTGGCTCACTTCCGCACCGTCCTCTGCAGCGGCGACGAGGTCATCGCCGACGACCTGACGTCGTCGTACCTGGAAAACGCCGGGGTGATGGTCACAGAAATGGACGGCGCGCTCCGGGCCGGCGAAACGGCCACGCTGTGCCGGCTGGCGCACACGCTCAAGTCGAGCAGCCAGATGTTTGGCGCGCTGCGGCTGGCCGAGCAATGCCGCCTGCTCGAATACGCCCAGCAACCCTCGTCCGTCTACATCGAGACCATCCAAAAAGAACTCGACAGCGTCCTCGCCTTCTTCGCCGCCGACGACAGCCCCACCTCGCTGGCTGCTTGACGAACGCCCACCGCTTTTAATTCTTATCTTGCAGCGGATTCCTTTGTCGAACAGCGTTTCTGAGCAGTGGAGACAATTTATCTAGAGAAAGCCAAAGAGAACCTCAGAGCAGCAAGAGTGCTGTTCGATGCAGGTTTCTACAACGCTTGCGCGAATCGGGCGTATTATGCTGCTTTTCACGCTGCCATCGCTGCGATTTCTGACATCAAAAAGCCGACTACGAGTCATAAAAGCGTACAAGCCGAATTCTCTCGTGAACTCATTCAGAGACGCAAAGTTTATCCTGGCAAACTGAAGTCTTACCTGCTGGATATGCAAGAAGTTCGAAACAAGGCTGATTATAAAACGGTTGATGTTAGCAAGAAAGTAGCACAGAGGCAATTGAAGAGAGCACTTGAATTCGTCGGCGCGGTCACTCAACACCTTGAGCCCTAGCGATGATCACGAAAAAGCAAGAAACGTTGGCTCAGGAACTCTACCAGAGCCTGAAAGAGAAATTTCCCGAAATCGAACCCATCGGGCTTATCGAAAGCCCGGCGGATCCCGACAGTACGTGGTTGAATATCGTTGTGCCGGACGATGAGGATCGAGAAATTGAGATCTTAGAATTTGCCGCCGAGCAAGCTACTGACATCCTCCTCGATCAGGATGAACACTTCTCCGTCATGACCGATTTGTATTCCGTTGAAATCGAGTTTCCTCATGTGAAAGGTTTACTTAGTGGAGATCGAGAAAAAAAATATCATAACTTACATCAAGCTATCGGCAACCTGATTCGATCTCGCAATGCAGGCAGAATGGGCGGAATGAGCGCTGGAAGGCCAGGCTCTCTAGTCATGTTTTGCCATCTGAGAAGTCTGGACTTTGCACAGACGGAGATCCCGCGCCTAATAAAACGGATGAATGCTGATGAGAAGGTAATTATCCGTTGGGATCAGCATGGATATCCGTTTAAATGGGACCGTCGTGAACCTCATCTCTACCCCCCGACCGGCGACGGTGCTGTCTAATCACGCCGCACCGTCACCCGTAGCGACGGCAGGCCGGTACATGTCGCCTCCAGCACGTCGCCGTCTTCGACGGGGCCGACGCCTTCGGGCGTGCCGGTGTAAAGCAAATCGCCCGGATCGAGCGTGTAGATGCGCGAGCAGTAGGCGATGAGCGTGGCGAGGCGAAAAACCATGGCGCCGGTGTGGCCGTGCTGGCGTTTCTCGCCCGAAACCATCAGGCTGATGTGCAGGTCTTGCGGATTGGGCACCGCTTCGGCAGGCGCGAGATTTCCGAGCGGGGCAAACGTGTCGAAGCCTTTAGCGATGCTCCAGGGATGGCCTTTTTGCTTGGCTTTTGACTGAAGGTCGCGCGCGGTCATGTCGAGCCCGACGGCGTAGGCGGCTACGTGGTCCAGGGCCTCGGCTTCGGCGATGTTTTTGCCACCGCGCCCGATAACCGCCACCAGTTCTACCTCGTGATGGACGTTTTGCGACATCGGCGGCAGCACCACCGTCTCGCCGTCGCCGATGAGCGCGGTGGCGGGTTTGAGGAACACGACGGGTTCTGTAGGCACGGCGCTTTGCATCTCGGCGGCGTGCTTTGCATAGTTTTTCCCGATACACAACACTTTGCCGGGCCGCAGCGCCCGGTCGCTTCCTGGCAGCGTGATGGTCATTCTTCTTACGGTCTTAACGTGATTGACTCCGTGTGCCGAGATCCTTATCTTGGCGCGCTCGTTTTATTGGGCTGAAACTCCGAAATCCCGAACACTCTCGCGTCGGTAGCCAACCCGGCGCCCCAAAGCAGAGGAACCAGGATGTACGCTATTGTAGAGATCAAAGGCAAACAGTATAAGGTACGCGAGCAGGAAACGCTCTACGTCCCCTACTTCGACGACGCCCAGGCCGACGACACGCTCACCTTCGACCGTGTGCTGCTTTTGGCCGACGGCGACGCCATCGAAGTCGGTACGCCGACCGTGAACGGCGCGGCGGTGACGGCTACCGTCCTCGGCCACGTCAAAGGCGACAAGGTGCTCGTCTTCAAAAAGAAGCGCCGGAAGCGATACAAGGTCAAGCGCGGCCATCGCCAGCGCTACACGCAGATCCTGGTCGAAGCCCTTTCGGGCGGCGGCGCAGCACCTGCCACCGGCAACGGCGCCGAAGAAGCCGACACCGGCGACGACGCAACCGGCGAGTAAGCACCGGTTGCCCCTGTTCAGATTCAGACCAAGAGGTTGATATGGCTCATAAGAAAGGCGTAGGCTCAACCAAAAACGGCCGCGACTCCAACCCCAAGATGCTTGGCATCAAAGTCTACGGCGGCCAGGTTATCCAGGCCGGCGGCATCATCGTGCGCCAGCGCGGCACCAAATTCCACCCCGGCAACAACGTCGGGCGCGGCGGCGACGACACGCTCTTCGCCAAAGCCGACGGCACGGTGCGCTTCTCTACCACGCGCAACAACCGCAAACTCGTCCACGTCGATCCGGTTTAGCGTGATGCGTATTTCGTATTGCGTACTTCGTTAAGCAAGACACCTTTACGCAATACGAAGGACGCAGTACGCAAACATAAAAAAGGCCTCCACGCGTTGTGGAAGCCTTTTTTGTATGATTGAAATGATATTCTAGAGTTCCGTAAAGACCACGCGCATCATTTCGTGCAGCGACGTATCGCCATCTCTGACGACCTGAAGGGCTGACTGTTGCAGGGTAAACATACCTTCCTTGACGGCGGTGTCGCGCAGATCATCTTCATTGATCGTTTCTTTAGATTCGACGATCTTGCCGCGAATCTCCGGCGTGAAGAGCAGCGTCTCGGTGATAGCACGCCGACCCTTGTAGCCGTGACCACCGCAGGTGGTGCATTTCTCATCGCCGCTGTGGGTGTATAGCTTCAGATCAGGCATCTCCTCTTCTGAGAAGCCCAGCCGTTCCATCAGCGTATGGTCGTACTCTTTGAGCGGCACCTTGCAATCCGGGCAGAGCCGCCGGATCAGACGCTGGGCCACGACGAGGTTGATGGCATAGGCGATCAGGAACGGCTCGATGCCCATCTTGTAAAGACGGCTGATGGCGCTCGGCGCGTCGTTGGTGTGCAGCGTCGAAAACGTAAGGTGGCCCGTGTTGGCGAGCTTAATGGCCAGTTCGGCGGTCGGCTTGTCACGCATCTCACCGACCATCACGATGTCGGGGTCGTGCCGGAGGATGGAGCGAAGCGCGCCCTCCAGACCCAGTTTGTGGCTGAGCTTGATCTGGCGCACACCCGGCAGAATATATTCGACCGGATCTTCGACCGTGAGCACGTTGCGCTTGGGCGAGACCACCTGTTGCAATGACGCATACAGCGTGGTGGTCTTACCCGAACCCGTCGGGCCGGTGAGGATGACCATGCCGTAGGGCTGGCGGATGGCGTGCTGGAACCGCTCGTAGGCAACCTGTTGAAGGCCGATCTTTTTGAGGTCGAGGATCACCTTCCGGTCGTCGAGCACACGAATGACGATACTCTCGCTACGGATGTCCGTGTTGGCGCTGGCCAGCGGAAGGATCGAGACACGGAACCGGATGAGCGCGTCGTCGATGTTCCGCTGGACGAAGCCGTCCTGGGCCGTATCGCGCTCGAAGCGGTCCACGTTCATCACGTTGTCTTTGATGACGGCCAGGAACGCTTCGGGATGCAAACGGTCTTCGGTGTGCCACAGATTGAGGTCGCCGTCGGTGCGAAAGTGGATCTCGACTTTGCGACCGTGATTCGGGAAGATGTGGATGTCCGAGACGCCTTTACGCACCGCCTCGACGAGCATCGCCTCGAAGAGGTTGATGAGCTTCGACCGGCTGATCTCGGCCACCAGCAGATCTTCGTCGACGGCGGTGTCTTCTTCTTCGAAGCTCGTGCCGAGATCATAGGCGATTTCATCCTGCGAGATCCGCTCTAAAAACTCATTCTTGTTGAGGATCGATGCATCGATCAACTCGCGGATGACCGACTCCGAGACATAATAAATTTCGTACCGCTTGAACTTGAGCGACCGGAGAAACTGGTTGACGACGGCCCGAAGCGGATCGTGCGTGACGAAGATCCACTGCAACTCGCCGCCGCTGTTTTCGACGCCGGCAGCCACGGGCAAGACGTAGAGCCTGGCGAACTCCTGCCACTGTTCTTTTTCGAACCGATCCCACGAATTATTCAGGAACGCCTGCATGTCCGCCTTGGAAATCGGACACTTCTTGAAGGCATAAATATTAGCCGCCTCGGCAAAGATTTTCTCCCGATCCAACCCCGGATCTTCGGCCAGGACCCGCCACAGATCCTGGGTCTCGCCGGCCACCTTACGTGCGCGCCATTTCTTCCACGCATCCTGGACCTGCTCGATCCGGACGACCTGATCGAAAAGTAGTTTAATAACGACACGATCACGGAGATTGATCGGGTCAAACTCCGCGATAGACGCATCTTCCTGGTCATCGAACGACGCCGACATCGCGGCTGCCGCCTCGTTGTCACGCGAACGCCTCGACGATAAAAAAGACCGCTTTTTATGAAGAGAACCTTTAGAACGTTTCTTTTCAGGAGCTTCCATGGATTTCTTGATCTCTTTCTACCTTGATAACGATGGCCCGCGTAGCCCGTAAAAAAGGTAGGTTAAGCCAGCTTTGGGGAGTGCGATGGGGAAACCACGCAACACCACCCTTGAAGCAGCGCTACGTACCCCCTCTTTCTATCGACATTTTCATACGTTTCATTAAGTCGCTGGAATAAAGAAGAAAGGAAGGCGTTTGGGGGATTTCGGATACTGGATTCCAGATGCTAGATTCTGGTCTGAAATACGCTCAATGACACGCCTGATACCGCCGATGAAAAACCTGCGCGCATCCTTCTTCCTGCCCGATCCCCCCGAAGCAATAGAATTGCGGGCCTTCACGCATGGCTTGATGCCGAAGACGGTCCCTGCCATGATGAATCATTTTGTGGAAGACTGGCAGCGCTACGGCGTCGATGCCTGGAACGCGGTGCCCAACCACTGGCGCCCGGGCAGCGGCGACGACGTGGGATGGTGGGCCCTGCCCGTCTATCTCGGCGATCACTTCATCGCGCCGCTCGTGGGCGCGCTGCCGGGCACCTGCATCATGCAGCCGCACGTCCATTGGACCGTCCAATGCCTGCTGTCGGTGCCGGAGGTGTTTGCGGGCAAAGGCGAAGTAGTGCTCACCGGGGCCGAGTTTCCGTCGGTGCTGCACAGCGTCCGGCAGTGGGCCGGGCTGCAAGGCTACACCGTCCGCGTCATCCCGCCGGCCTCCGACGGCTTCGTCGATCAGGAGGCCGTGCTCGGCGCCATCGGCGCGGAGACGGCGCTCGTCTTTCTCAGCCACGTCGGCTTCACCACGGGCGAAAAGCTGCCCGACGCCTTTCTGGCTCGCGTCGCCGCCGCCGTACACGCTCACGGCGGCCTCTTCGCTCTCGATGGCTACCACGCCACCGGCTCGGTCCCGGTCGAGGTAACGGCGTACGATGCGGACGTGTATTTCGGCGGCTTGCTCAAAGAGGGGTGCGGCTCGTCGGGCAATGCCTACGTCTACCTGCGCCCCGGCCTCGACCTGCACCCGCGCACGACGGGCTGGTTCGGCGATGCCGATCCGTTCGGATTCCACGCCGCGCCCGCGCCTCACCCGGAGGTGCGGATGCGATTTTTAGGCGGCACCTCTGCCGTCGCGTCGATGTATCACGCCGTCGAAGGGGTGCGGTTGTTTTTGGAGGCCGGGCTCGACGCCGTTCGACGCCATTCGCTGGATCTCACGGGCCTGTGCATCGCGCGGGCCGAGGCTGCCGGCCTGCGCCTGCGGTCGCCGCGCGAGGCCGAACGACGCAGCGCCATGGTCATCCTCGAAGCCCCCGCCGCCGACAAGCTGTGCGCCTATCTCAAACAACACCACGTCTACACTGACAGCCGCCAGGGCCGTTACCTCCGCCTCGCCCCGTTCGTCTGGAACACCCCCGATGAAGTCCACCGCGCCTTCGACCTCATCGCCGATACCCTCTCTTCAGGTGATTATCTAACCGTCGAAGAGCCTGAAGCCGCAGGACCAGTCACGTAGTGAATTTTGGATTTTAGATTTTGGATTTTGGATTGGGAAATTTCCGATCCCCACTTTAACAACAAAAAAGCCGCGACGGATGAAATCGCTGCGGCTTTTTCGGTTGAGATGAAGGTGCTCAAAAAGACCAATCCAAAATCCAAAATCCAAAATCTAAAATCTAAAATCCAAAATTCACCCCCCTCTTGGGTCGAGGTTGAAAAAGGCGACGAGGGCATTGAAGAGGTGCGGGTGGCGGCGATGCAGAACCGCCGGGCGGTCGAAAAAATTCTCGACGGCGACGGCGAAAAACTCGGCGGCGTTGGTGGCCGCGTAGCCGCGCAGCAGCGACGTGCCCAGCCGCACCCGGCGCATCTCCCGGCGCACCAATGCCCGCCAGGCCTCCGCCGAAGCCGGATCCATCAGCGACGGCGTGCCCTCGGCGCCGCCCTGGTCGAAATCGAAGAGGTGTGCCAATTCGTGGAGGACGACGTTGTGGCCGCTGCCCGGGTGCGCCCAATCTTCTTCGACCGCCGCCGCCGAGAGGATGACCGGTCCCTGTGCGTGCACCATCCCGTCGTACGAGGCATAGTCGGTATCGTGATAATCCTCGTCGAAGCGGTCGGGGTAGAACAAGATGGTGCGCGTGGCAGGCAACTCCCAATCCGGACGGCCATGCAGGAGCAGCGCAGCCCCGGCAGCCACCCCGAGGCGCAACGCGTCGGTGACCTCGATGCCGTCGAGGGCTTCGAAGGTCTGCTCGTCCACGAAGAACTGCACGTCTTGTTCGAAGCGGCGGCGTGCTTCGCCGCCGAGCCGCTTGTAGAAAGGGACGTGTGCCGTCAGCCAGTCTCGCCAGGAAGCCGGAAGCGCGCGGCGTGTCATCCGCCACCGCCGCAGCGGGCGGCGTAGCCCCCGCCACGCCACGATGAGCACCGGCACCAGGCCCAACCACCCCCCGCGCGGCGTCGTCTGCGCCCCGACAAACGCCACCACCCCGCCGAGGATGACGGCAAGGCTGGCATAAAACACAAGCGTGGTCGGCCTGACGATGCGCATCGGCGATACCTTTGGATGCTGGCTATCTGTGAGTCTAGAGCGTCTTCAGATGGATGTAAGCACGAGAATGTAAAACCGCCATCGGTCTCGGAAAAGTTTACCCAACGCCCCGGCATATTGTGCCCGTTTTGTGCGCGCGAAATGCCCGAGAGCCGCGTCGTTGTGCTTCATTGTAATTTTTTTATCCCCCTGGGGAAACAATTTGTAGCGCGCTCGTACGTTTCTACACCAGGCCGCTGTGCCCCGATTTTCGCCTCGCGCGATGATTTAACTTTTTTCGGCGAGGGACGATACCACAACCAGCCAGGTAAGCTGACAAAACTCGGATCACGGCGGCGTACGGGCGTCCCCGAAAACGGCGGATGGGCGCTCCCCCAAACGCTTAACCCCCCGACGACGGCTTGGACCAGATAGACCCAGGAAAGCACCCTGACGGCATGAACGTGCAGCCCTCTGTAGACGATGCATCTTCGGACCAGACGCCGTTGAGCGACGAACAGTTGGCCTTATATCGTTCGCGCCTCGAAAGCGGATACTATCGATCTGCTGCCGTTATTAAACATATTTCCGAACGACTTACAGACGAATTTTATCCCCCCGAAGCCGAATAAATTCAAATTTTTATCTATTTATTATTGAGGCTCTCTCCCCCGACGTACGCCAGACCGGGCGCGCGGCCCAAGGCCGCCGGTAAGGCAGACGTATGCCCCATATGGTTACAAAAACGGTGAAGCGCGTGTAAAGATTACTGAAAGTTTCGTTTCGTAATCCCAAACGTTACATAATTACCCATCCTTGCGAAACAGCGCCACCGGCAAAAGCTGACGCCGTATTTCTTAATATACCGGCGCCCCGCCCCACCACCGTCAAAGAAAACGTCTGTTTTCACATTTTCGAAATACTTTAATCCCCTCTCAAATTGAGAATATTAGCCGTTTCTGGTTGCACGCCTGGGGTCTGGACGACGTATTCGCGCGGAATGATTGTCTCTTGGATGAGGCCGAAGGCAGGTCAAACAGGGGGCGATTTTCAGCGTTGGGCGGCTCTGGCACACGCGGCATGGCACGAAGGTTGGGTAGCCGATGATCCAGAAATCAGGCTCACCCCCCTACCTCGCCCCGAGTCCGATCCTAGCCGATACCCACCCAACGCGTGTGACCCCGAAACCATGGATCACAATCTCCAGTACCTCGCCGAGCGCCACGCTTCTGACCCCACCGCCGCCAATCGCGATGCCGTCGTCCGCGCTGCGGTTCCTTTTGTTCGCTCGCTCGTCAGCCGGATCAACGTGCCCTACCATCCGCTGGCCTCGCAGGAAGACCTCGAAAACGTCGGGTTGCTCGGCCTGCTTCAGGCCCTCGACAGCTACGACCCGCAGCGGCGCACACCCTTTGTCTCCTATGCCTACGGGCGCGTTCGCGGCGCCGTGGTAGACTACCTGCGTTCGATCGACGTCTTGCCGCGCGAACGGCGGCGTCGGCTGGCGCAAGCCCAACAAGCCGCCGAAACGCTGCGCCAGACCCTCGGGGGCGAACCCCAGGATCAGGACGTGGCCGACTACCTGGACATCTCGCTGCTCGATTATCACAAGTTGCTCACCGATGCCCAGCGCCGGTACGCGCTCTCGTTGCACGCTCCGGTAGGCAGCGAGAATGATCAAGTCGTGATTGAAACGATCCCCAACGAAGAAGCCATGGCTGCTTTCGAGCAAGTGGATCGCGCCTCGCTCCACGCCTACATCGCCACGCTGATCAAGGAGTTGCCCGAGCGGGAGCAGAACATCCTGGCGCTCTATTACTTTGAAAACCTGCGCCTGCGCGAGATCGCTCAGTTGATGAGCCTGACCGAAGCGCGGATCTCACAGATTTTGAGCAAGATTCTCTCGGGCCTGCGCACACGGCTCAAGAATACGCAAGCCCTCGCTGCCTGATCGGCTCCTGGTTCGTCATACCTTTTTCCTGTTGCGATGCCTCGGCCTGTGCCGGGGCATCGTTTTTTATACCGGCGCGGTGCCCATCCTCATACTTTTCTCATCGGCTCATTCGTTGTGTTCTCAGAGCTGCGAACAATTAGCGGCCTCTTTAGTACATTGGGGCTACCTGAGCAGGCCCATCCAAGTCTAAAGCGCCTGCTTGCCTCGTCTGATCCAAACACACAGCTAGCGTGGTGGAGGTTGCCTTATGGGCACGATGAACAAAATGCGGGAGAACACCGGGGTCGTTTTGTGGATCCTCGTCGTCTCCTTCGGTGGGCTCTGGGTCCTTCAGGATTCGGGCGTCTTCGATACGATTGGGACCAACCCCCTCGGCGAAATTATCGTCGTGGACGGCGATCCGATCACCAATGAAGAGTATCAGAACCAACTCGACGCCCAACTCGAACAGATTAGACAAAGCACCGGCGGCGAGGCCGTGCAACCGCAACAACTCGACGCCGAACGCGAACGCGCTTTTAATGTGCTCGTCGATAACAAAATTCGCGAGCACGAGATGGAACGCCTCGGCATCACTGTCAGCGACCGGGAGGTGCAAGAACTCATCACCGGCCTCGACCCGCATCCCGTCATCAAAGCCTCTTTCGGCGACGGCCAGGGCGGTGTAGACCGGGCGTACCTGCAAAGCTTCATCGACGATCCCGAACAGGAACCGCTGTTGATCCAGTTTGAACAGTACATCCGCGTCGACCGGCGCCGGCAGAAGTTTGAAAACCTGCTCGGCTCGACCGTGCGTATTTCGGACGAAGACATCGAAGACGAATACTACAGGACCAACAAGCGCGCCTCCGCCGAGTTTTTCTTCCTGCGCTACGCCACCATCCGGGATGACTCGGTCGATCTCTCGGATCGGGATCTTCGACGCTTCTACGACGACAACCGCGAAGATTTCAAACAAGAACGCCTCTATTCGATCCAGCTCGCCTCGCTCTCGAAGCTGCCCACCCAGGACGACACCCTGAGCATCTACCGGGAGATCGACATCGTGCGGCCTGAATTCGAACAAACCCAGGACGACTCGCTGTTCCTGGCCCGCAACGGCTCGGAGCGCCCCTACACCAGCGCCTTCTTTGCCGCCAACGAACTCGACCTCGAAATCGCCGAGGCCATCTTCGACGGGTCCAGCCCCATCGAAGCCGGCACCATCCTCGCTCCCGTCACTGTGGGCGACGAGGTTCACCTGATCAAGATTGTGGAGACCCGTCCGGCGGAGGCCACTACCGTCCGCGCGCGTCACATCCTCTTCCGGGCTGACGAGAACGACGCCGAGGCCGTGGCGGCAGCCCGCCAGGAGGCTCAAACGTTTAAACAGCGCCTCCAAAACGGCGAAGACTTCGCCCAGTTAGCCATAGACCGCTCCGACGACCCCGGCAGCGGCGCGCGCGGCGGCGACCTCGGCTGGTTCGGCCCCGGCAGGATGGTCGAGCCCTTCGCGGACGCAGCCTTCGGCGCCTCCATTGGCCGGGTCGTCGGCCCGATTCAGACGCAGTACGGCATGCACCTGATCGAGGTGACGAATCGCGCAGAGGTTGATGTGCGCATCGCTGATTTTTCCCAGAGGCTGGAAGCCTCTATCGCCTCGCTCAATGCGGTCTCGGAAAAACTGGAAGACTTGAAATATTACGCCGAAGAAGAAAGCGAAGATTTCACAGGCGAGGCCGAACGCCGGGAGATTCCCCTGCAAGACATGCAGATGCAGCACGGTCAGACCACCATCCCCGGCCTCGGCGTCAGCCGTTCGCTGGCACAGTTCCTTGAAACATCCGACGTGGGCGATATCAGCGAGGTTATCGAGTTGAACGAAGTCTACATCGTCACGCGCGTCGTCTCGATCCAGCCGGAAGGATATCGGTCGTTCGAGGATGTCAAAACCGAGATTCGCCCGCGCGCGTTGCTGGAGAAGAAAAAAGCCATGCAACGCGAGCGCATGGAGCAAGCCTACGCCGCAGGCGGTTTTGACGGCCTCGCCAATGCGCTCGGCATGGTGGCGCGCGCGGCTAACAATCTCAGCTTCACCAACCAGCTCGTGCCCGGCCTGGGTCGCGATGCGCTCTTTGCCGGCACCGTGCTGGGCCTGGCTCAGGGCGAAGACTCCGGCGTCGTGGAAGGCGCAAACGGGGTGTTCGTCGCCAGAGTGACGGGCGTCACCGAGCCTGCGCCGATCACCGATGCCGAACGAGAGCGCCTGCGCACGGTGTTGCTGAACCGGCAGAAGGGTACCGTGCAGCGTCAATGGATTGCCTCGCTGCGCGAAGAAGCCGATATCGAAGACATGCGCGCTGTCTTCTTGCAGTGAAGCGTGAAACATAAAACGTGAGGGTGCCTGCACAACCGTTGTGCGGGCACCCTCACGTTTTATGTTTCACGCTTCACACCTCCAGCGTCCCCCGAAACACGGTGATAGCCGGGCCTTCGAGATAGAGGTCGGAGACGACGCCCCCGTCGCGTTCGAACCCGACACCGAGGATGCCGCCAGGCATATGGACCTGCGCCGCATCGACCTGGATACGGTCGAGGAAACGCGCCGCGAGGGCCGAGGCCAGCGCGCCGGTGCCGCACGCGAGGGTCTCCTGTTCGACGCCTTTCTCAAACGTCCGCACCCGGAGCGCTGCCGGCTGGTGATCCTGGCCCGGGTCGAGGATCTGCACGAAGTCTACGTTGGCGCCGGCGGGGGCCAGCGCGGCGTCGTGCCGGATCGCAGGTCCCCACTGCCCGACCGGCGCGGTCTCCACATCATTGACGAAACAAATCGCGTGCTCGGTGCCCGTCCAGAGGTAGTGGACGGCTTCGATGCCATCGGGCAACGCACCGTCGAGGGCCTGGGCCGCGCGCCAGTGTTGCGGAGGCGGCACAAAGAGCCGAACGGGGGCCTCCGGGTCGGGCGGCACATAGGCCCGGTAAACCCCCGCATCGCTCTCAAAATGCATGATCTCGTCGAGGATGCCGGCAGAGCGAGCGTAGCGCGCCAGGCAGCGGGCTCCGTTGCCGCACATCGTCCCGATAGACCCATCGGCGTTGACGTAGCGCATGCGGTACTGATGCGCCGCATCGGCAGGCCGGGCGAAGGCCAGCACGCCATCGGCGCCGATACTCACGCGGCGCGGGCAAAACCGCCGGGCGAGATCGGCCAGTTCGTCGTCCGAAAAATTGTAGAACCGGTTGTCGATAACGATAAAATCATTCCCGGCCCCATTCATTTTCGTAAATTCGAGGACAAGCTTGCGCTGCATAGGCGTGGGGTTTCGTGAAGCGTGAAACGTGAGGGTGCTTCGCTAAAACCTCTCTAAAAGCACCCTCACGTTTCACGTTTTACGTTTCACAAAGTACATGGGCACTATCACGGGCATTACCCGTTAGAGCAGCCAGGACGGACCGGGCGGCGTCTCTATTATGGCGATCAAGCCCGGCTGTGTTCCAGCCCTCCCCGTAGAACCAGCAATCAAACCATTGGCAGAAAAAAAACTCACGATTGACCAGGCCGACCCCCTCCTGCTGTTCGGGTTTAACGACATCCATCTCCGGCGTGTTGAGGCCGCCTTTCCCGAGACGCAAATCATCGCGCGGGGCAACCAACTGACGCTGCGAGGCAGCACCGACGCCCTCAACCACATCGAGCGCCTGCTGACCGAGTTGATCATCATCCTCAACCGCAACGGCAACCTGACGGACAACGACGTCGAGACGGCGCTGGCGCTGCTGGGCTCTGAAAATGGAAACGGCACCGGCACTGCCAAAGCCGACGTCGGCGACGTGGTGCTGTTCACCCCCTCCGGCGGTATGGTCCGGGCCAAGACGCCCAACCAGGCCCGCCTCGTCGAAGCCGCCCGCCGCAGCGACATCGTCTTTGCCATAGGTCCGGCGGGCACGGGAAAATGTGTTGCCGGGGATACGCTCGTTTTGACCGATCAGGGGCTGATACGAATTGAGGCTCTGGCGTCAGACACCATTCCAAACGAATTTGAGGACCGTTCACACAGAGTTATGTCTATGAACGGGCCTGTCTTGACGAGTCACGTCTACAATGGCGGCCTCTCGCCGACTATTCGCGTGACAACCAAGCACGGTTTTGAGATCGAAGGCACCCCCGAACATCCGTTACTTACGATTAACCCGAATGGCCAGTACGTCTGGAAGCGTATCGATGAACTGCGGATGGGTGATTTTGTTGGGCTCAGACGCAATACGCAAATGTTTGGCAACCAGACGACTATCAATTATCACTATGAAAGAAACCCAGGAGATTACACGAGCAAAGATGTCATTCTTAACGAGCTAGACTTGGACTTTGCATACTTTATTGGGTTGATGATTGGCGACGGCTGCATGCATAAAAATGGGAAAGGCACGCCTGGGGGAGCCACGGTAATGCTGAGCACATCGGATGAGGCGATTTCTAGCCACACCCGTTCTATCTGCTCCCGATTCGGACTTCGTAGCCCTCAATATGGGTACGACCATCGGATATGCAGCACTCAGTTGTATGGGTTGTTGATCCATCTGGGCGTTCGAGATGTGCCTGCTCATAAAAAAAGCATCCCGCATGCCATCCTGCGTGCTCCCAAAGGCCAAATCATTGCCTTTCTACAAGGTCTTTTTGATGCAGACGGAACGGTAGACCGCCGCTATGGCAACGTATCTCTTTCTACCTCTTCAAAGCAACTGGCGCACGAGGTACAGATCGTTTTGCTCAACCTCGGCATCGTCTCGACACTAAAAAGCCGGAAGACCACGCACAGAGATAGCTATAGGGTGGAAATGTACGGGGCAGAAGCCGAACACTTTTTCGACGAAATTGGCTTCCGCCTTGATCGCAAACAAGTACTCCGAAAAAAGGCCGCGTGTCATAATCCCAACCTTGACGTTGTCCCGAATGTAAACCTCGTTCTCGACACCGCCGTCCGTACGCGAACCTTCACCCGCGCCCAACACAAGCTGTTTTACGATTACCGCATTGGCCGACGACGGCCAAGCTATACCAAACTCAATGAGTTAATCGAACTACTTGCTGGAGACGACGAGCCAGTACAACGCCTGCGCCATACTGCTTCGGATCATTTTCTCTGGAGCGAAATCACTTGTTTTCAGAAAAGCCAGGCTCACGTCTACGACCTGACTGTTCCGGTAGAACATAATTTCCTCGCAAACGGATTCATCAATCACAACACTTATACCGGCGTGGCACTGGCCGTTGCGGCGCTAAAATCACGACAGGTCAAGCGTATCATTCTCTGCCGCCCCGCCGTCGAAGCCGGCGAACGGCTGGGCTTCCTCCCCGGCGACTTCCGCGAAAAGGTCGATCCGTACCTGCGCCCGCTCTACGACGCCCTCGAAGAAATGCTGCCAGGCGACAAGCTGCGCGCCTACCTGGAGCAGCACGTCATCGAGATCGTGCCGCTGGCTTTCATGAGGGGTCGCACCCTGTCAACGGCCTTCGTCATCCTGGACGAGGCGCAGAACGCCACGGCCATGCAGATGAAGATGTTTCTGACCCGCATCGGCGTCAACAGCCGCACCATCATCACCGGCGACATCACACAGATCGACCTGCCGACGCGCTCGCAGAGCGGCTTGCTCGAAGCGCAGCAGATCCTCGAAGGCATCGACGGGATTGACTTCGTCTACTTCGACCAGGGCGACGTGGTGCGGCACCGGCTCGTCAAAGACATCATCAACGCCTACGCCCGGCATAACGGGGATGAAGAGTAGTGTTATAGTGTTTAAGTTCTTTTAGATCAAACAACTATAACACTCAAACACTATAACACTTAAACACGATACTACTCCGCCTGTCTCCAGACAAACGTCCCGGCTTTGTTGATGTAGCCGGGCCGGCCATCGAGCGTTACGTAGGCGAGGCCGTCGGAGAAGCTCCGGGCGCGCTCGTACATCGCGGGGATGATCACTTCGCCCGTCTGGTTGATGAAGCCCCAGTGATCGCCAGCGCGGATCAGGGCGAGGCCGTCGGAGAAATCGTCCGCCTGATCGAATTGGAGGTCGATGATGAGTTGCCCCTGGCGGTCGATGAACCCCCACTGGTTGTCTTCGGAAACGCGAGCGAGGCCGCCGGAAAAAGGAAAAGCCTGATCGTAGTCGACTTTAATGACGAAGGTGCCTTCGCGGTCGATGAAGCCCCATTGTTTGCCTTTTTTGACCAGGGCCAGCCCTTCAGAGAAGCTTCGCGCCGATGAAAACCTGGGTTCGATGACCCACTGGCCGTCTCGGTCGATGAAGCCCCAGCGGGTATTGGTGCGCACGATGAGCAGCTTTTTAACAATCTCGACGGCGGCGAGATCTTCAGAAAAGGGAAGCGCCCGGCTGTATTTGGGCTTGATCGTATAGTCGCCTTCCGGACCGAGATAGCCCCAGGAAACCGTAAGCCCAACGACGGTGCCCGCCTCGCCTTTGACCGGCGCGCGGTCGTGCGAATAATCGAGCGCCGCCGCGTACCGCGTGTCGGCGACGAAGGTACCGGCGCGGTCGATAAAGCCCCAGCGCCCATTCAGACGGACCCGCGCCCGCCCCTCGACGAACGGAAAGACCGTCTCGAACTGCGGCGTTATTACCAGCGAGCCGGCGGTGTCGATGAACCCCCATTCGTTGACGACCCGCACGGGGGCGAGCCCTTCGGTAGCGGCCTGCGCGCCCTGATACTGCGGCGCGATCACGACACGCCCGCCTTCGTCGATAAAGCCGAACTTTCCGTCTTCGACGATGGGAAACAGCAACGAGGCCGGCTGGGCGGCCACTAAAGCCGGTCCAAAGAAGAGGAGGAGTAAAACGAGGCGAGGCATCGCCTTGAAACACGAAAAGGGTGCTTTGCCGGGCGGTTGGAGTGCCTTCATAGATAAAGCCGAAATGAGTGGGGGCAGCCTCCCTGCAGGGTGTTCAAGCATCCCGATTACGAGGTGAAGATCTCCATAACGATGCGGCTGCCGCGTTCACCGGCGATGGTGTAGGTCTCCAGCCGCGCGCCGTTGTTGACGTTGACCACCTGCACCTTTTCATACCGAAATAAGTAATCAATCCTCATAAGCCTGCGCTCCTCAACGATGGAACAAGGGATTTCGGCATCAGACCCCGCCGCCGGGTGCGCGGACGAAGGCGTTGTCGATCAGGCGGGTCTTGCCGAAAAACACGGCGACGGCAGCCAGCACGTCCTGGCCCGGCGCGATCCGGTCGAGCGGTTGCAACGTCTCGACATCGACGACTTCGGCGTACTGGACGTGTGCATCGGGGGCCTGGCCCATCACGTTAAGCATCGTTTGAACAAGCCCTTCTACCCGCTGTTCCCCCTGTTCGACGAGCCGCCGCGCCGCCGTCACAGCCTGCGAAAGCACCACGGCCTGCGCCCGTTGAGCCGGGCTCAGATAGACGTTGCGCGACGAGAGCGCCAGCCCGTCCGGCTCCCGCACCGTCGGCACACCCACCACCTCGACGCCGAAAAGAAGGTCGCGCGAGAGGCGGCGCAGAATGACAAACTGCTGCGCGTCTTTCAGGCCGAAAACCGCCGCGTGAGGCTTGCAGCTAAGAAAAAGCTTGGCGACAACCGTGACCACCCCTTTAAAATGACCGGGCCGATACCGCCCGCAAAGATGCGCGTCGAGTTGCTCGACATCGACCCAGACACGCTGCCGGTCTTGGCCACCGGGATACATCTCTTCCACGCTCGGCGCAAAAACAACGTCGACGCCGCCGAGGTCTTCCAGCGCCTTCATGTCTTGTTCGAGCCGGCGCGGATACTGGTCGAAGTCTTCGCCGGGGCCAAACTGGGTGGGGTTGACGAACACGGAGACGGTGAGGTGGTCGCCGTGTGCCCGGGCGGCTTCGATCAACGCGAGGTGGCCGGCGTGGAGCGCGCCCATCGTGGGGATAAGCGCCAGCGTCTGGCCTGCCCGGCGCCGCGCGTCGGCCCGCGCTTGCATCGCCTTCACCGTTCGAATCAGTTCCATAGGCCGGGGTTGGGGGATTATTGCAACCGCAGATGAACACAGATGAACGCGGATTGCGGTTTGCGGTTTGAATGAGCGTTTCTGCTACGCCAGTTACTCTTTGCCATTTGCCATCTGCACTTCGCAATCCGCTATCGTCGATGTAACGATGCCGTTAAGCTACGAAATTTTTTTGCCTGTTCTTCTTTGGGATCGGGCGTGAAGGCTGTGTTTTTCCCTCGATAATCCTCCAAATTGAAGTATATTGGAAGGTTAAGAGACTGGACCGTCAGCCCCATCAGTCTCCACTCCCCCACGTTTTCGTAATCCTTCGTAGCTCCAGTCTTATGTCTGAATATCGGATCGAGAAAGATTCTCTCGGCGACGTACAGGTGCTTGCCGACGCTTTTTACGGCGCCCAGACCCAGCGGGCCGTCCAGAACTTCCCCATCAGCGGCCTGCCGTTTCCCCGTCGTTTCATCCAGGCCCTCGGCCTGATCAAGCAAACGGCGGCGAAAGCCAACCGCGACCTCGGCCTGCTCGATGAAGAAAAAGCCAATGCCATCATCCACGCGGCCCAGCGGGTCATCGATGGCGAGTTCGACGCGCATTTTCCCATCGACATCTTCCAGACCGGCAGCGGCACCTCGACCAACATGAACGCCAACGAGGTGATCGCGAACCTGGCCACCGAAGCCCTCGGCGGCGAACGCGGCAGCAAGCTCGTCCATCCCAACGACCACGTCAACATGTCGCAATCGTCGAACGACGTGATTCCGACGGCGATGCACATCTCAGCCGCCGTGGCCATTGCGCATGAGTTGGTGCCGGCCCTGCGGCAGTTTCATCACGCTCTCAAAGCCAAAGCCGATGCCTTCGACGACGTGCTCAAGAGCGGGCGCACGCACCTGATGGACGCCACGCCGGTGCGCCTGGGGCAGGAGTTCGGCGGCTATGCGGCCCAGATCTGGAACAGCCTGCGGCGCATGCACAACGCCGTCAACGAACTCAGCGAGCTGGCCCTGGGCGGCACCGCCACCGGCACCGGCATCAACCGCCACGTAGACTTCCCCCGCCTAGCCATCTCCTACATCAACGAATCGACGTTGCTCGGCTTCGTCGAGGCCGACAACCACTTCGAGGCGCAGGCGGCTAAAGACGGGTTTGTGATGGCATCGGGCGCGCTCAACACGCTGGCCGTTTCGCTGATGAAGATCGTCAACGACATTCGGCATCTTTCCAGCGGCCCCACCAGCGGGCTGGCCGAGATCAAGCTGCCGGCGATCCAGCCCGGCTCGTCGATCATGCCGGGCAAAGTCAACCCGGTGATGTGCGAGGCAGTGATGATGGTCTGCGCCCGCGTCATGGGCAACCACACGACGATCACCATCGGCGGCCAGCACGGCAACTTCGAACTCAACGTGATGATGCCGGTGATGACCCACGCCATGCTCGAAAGCATCACGATCATCGCCGAGGCGTGCAACGCCTTCCACGACAACTGCCTCGTGGGCATCGAAGCCGACCGCGCGCGGTGCAAAGAACTGCTCGAACTCAACCCGTCGATAGCCACGGCGCTCAACGCGGCTATCGGCTACGACAAAGCGGCCACGGTGGCCAAGAAGTCAGCCGCCGAGCGCAAGTCGGTCCGCGAGACGGCGCGGGAGATGGACCTGCTCACCGACGAAGAACTCGACAGCTACCTCAACGTCCGCGAGATGACTGAACCTGGCATTCCCGGCTCATAACAATTTTCGAAACCCGAAAATTGTTAAAGATGTTAAAAAATGAGCACGCCTTCGGTAAACCTATACGAAAGCGGCACGTAGGCACGTTTTTTTCAGGCAAAGCCGGTACGCCATCCTGACAGGAAAAGAACGCGCCCTGCCAGGTTTGGCGGCGTTTCCGTCTAAAATCGTAAACGAGAAAACCGTCAATTGACGTGACCATAGAGGAAAAACTATGAGTGTGAAGCGAAAAGCCTCCATCGCCGTTTTTGTCGCTGCTGCCTTTGTAGCAGGCATCATGTTCACCACCGTCGGGGCCAACCTGTTTAATCTGGGCGACCGGGTTGCCACCGAGAGCGCGGCCTTCGACACCGCAGCCCAGAGTACGCCGCTGCCGCCGGTAAGCACGGGCGCACGGCTCGAACTCGAAGACGCCTTCATCGCCGTAGCCGAAGCCATCAGCCCGTCGGTCGTGCAGATTCGGTCGGAACAGGTGATCGAGGGTCAAGAGGCCGGCAATCCGTTCGAAGGCACGCCGTTCGAGGATTTTTTCGACATGCCCAACCAGGGACCGCAACGGCGGTCGGGGCTCGGCTCCGGCGTCATCATCCGCAGCGACGGCTACATCATCACCAACAACCACGTCATCATGCAAGCCGACGAACTGGAGGTGCGCATGGCTGACGGACGCTACCTCGACGCGACGGTCATCGGCACCGATCCGTTGAGCGACCTGGCCGTCATCAAGGTTAATGCCCAAGATCTGCCGGCGGTCTCCTTCGGTAATATCGATGACGTGCGCGTCGGGCAGTGGGTGATGGCCTTCGGCTCGCCGCTCTCCGAAGACCTCAACAACACCGTCACCGCCGGCATCATCAGCGCCCTCGGACGCACGAGCCGCAACCTCTCGACCCTTAACACCTTCGCCGCCTTCATCCAGACCGACGCCGCCATCAACCCCGGTAATTCGGGCGGGCCGCTGGTGGATCTGCGCGGTCAGGTCATTGGGATCAACTCGGCCATCTACTCGCGTTCGGGCGGGAACCAGGGCATCGGTTTTTCCATCCCGGTCAACGTGGTCGAAAACGTGACGACGCAGTTGATCGAATCTGGCACGGTCGAACGCGCGCAACTGGGCGTGTACTTCGACAGCGTGTCCGAAGCGCTCGCCGAAGCCCTCGACGTGCCGCGCGGCTCGGCACAGGTAAGTGAGGTGATCCCTGGAAAAGCCGCCGCCAAAGCCGGTATTCTGGAAGGAGACATCATCATCGAGGTCAACGGCGAGGAACTGCGAGACTTCAACCAGTTGCGCACGATGATCGGCAACATGCGTCCAGGCGAAGTGGTCGATCTCAAAGTTTTCCGTGACGGCGAGACGTTCCCGCTGAGCGTGCAACTGGGCAAACGCGACGATCAGGTCGCAGAAAATAACCGCCCCACACGCAACGACGACGACGACGAGAGCATGGCCGAAGACCTGGGGCTGAACCTGAGCGAAATCACGCCTGCTGCCCTGCGCCGGCTGGGTCTGGAAGATGAACAACCCCCGCGCGGCGTCTTGATCACCAACGTCGATCAGAACAGCCTGGCCTTCCGCGAAGCCGAACTGCGCCGGGACGACATCCTCACGGAGATCGACCGGCAACCCATCAGCGACATCGGCGAATTTGAGCGGATCTATCGCGGCATCAAGAAGGGCGATTCGTTTCTGGTCAAGGTGATCCGCCAGCAAGCCGATGGCACCCTCCGCCCCTTCCTCTCGGCACTGACGAAACCGGAATAACCTTTCATCCTCAATAAAAAAGGCTGCGTTCTAGCTAGAACGCAGCCTTTTTTATTGAGGATGAAAATTGGTATGTTGACCGCGTTGCCTTGCTCAACGAAAGGACGATGCTAATTACGTCGAAAAAAGTCCTGTCCGCTTTGCCCTATTGGGAGCGTCATGGGTCATGAGTCATGGGGCACTGGTTTCTCACTCATGACCCTCTCGTAAAACAGACAACATTTATTTCGACGTAGTTAGCATCCATCGCGAAAAACAGCCTGATCCCACAACGCCCATGGACATTCGCCGCCTGGTGGACCGTATCGCCGACGTGCTAGGCCCCAACGCAGACCCTGCCGAGGTCGAGGCGATAGCTGCCGCCGTGCTCGACGTTCACGACGCGCAGGGGCCGGCCCCGCCCGGCTCCCGCGCGGCCAGACAACCCGGCGACCGCGTCATCGTGACGGCCTACGGCCTCGACAAACCGGGCATCCTCGCCGGCATCACCAGCGCGGTCTCTGGCGCCGGATGCAACATCCTCGACGTCTCTCAACGGATCTTGCAGGAGTATTTCACGCTCATCATGATCGCCGACATCACGGCGCTGCGCGGCTCCGTAGCCGACTTGCAGCAACAACTCGCCGCCGTCGGCCAACGCCTGAGCGTCCGCATCATGGTCCAGCGCGAAGACCTCTTCGAACGCATGCACCGTCCTTAGATTTTGGATTCTCCAAAATCTAAAATCTAAAATCGGAAATGGCTTACGAACTGCGGGAGGTGCTCGATACGGTCCGGATGACCGAGATGGAGCACTTCGACATACGGACCGTGACGCTGGGCGTCTCGCTGCGGGATTGCAGCAGCGTGCTGCCGCAGACCGTCCGGGCGCGCGTCTACGACAAGATCCGGCGCGCGGCGGCGCATCACGTGGCCGTCGCCGAAGAGGTCGAGGCGCTTTACGGGCTGCGGATTGCTAACAAGCGCGTCTCGGTCACACCCATCGCCCTGATAGCCGACAGCCTCTCGGCGGCTGACCTGACGGGCCTGGCGCAAATCCTCGACGCCGCCGCCGAAGACGTGGGCATCGACTTTCTGGCCGGGTTTTCGGCGCTGGTCGAACGCGGCCTCACACGCGGCGACGAAGCCTATCTCGAAGCCCTCCCCCGCGCCCTGGCAACTACGAAACACGTTTGCGCTTCGATCAATTGCGGCTCTACCACCGCCGGCATCAACGGCAACGCCGTGCTCAGGATTGCCGAGGTGATCCGAGAAACGGCCCGCCTCACCGCTGCCGATGACTCGGTCGGTTGTGCGCGACTGGTCAGTTTTTGTAATGCTGTGCCCAACAACCCGTTCGTCGCCGGCGCCTTTCACGGGCCGAGCGAGCCGGAGGCGGTCATCAACGTCGGCATTTCGGGGCCGGGCGTGGTGTTGCGCACCGTCCGAGAGTTGGGCACCGAGGCGTGTTTCACCGATTTGTGCGAAGCCATCAAACGAACGGCTTTCAAGATCACCCGCGCCGGTGAACTCATCGGGCGGCAATGCGCCGAGCGGCTCAACGGTCGCTCTGGCGTGCCCGTCTCGTTCGGCGTAGTCGATCTGTCGCTGGCGCCGACGCCGGAAGAGGGCGATTCGGTCGGTGAAATCTTGAAAGCGATGGGTCTCGAAGACATCGGCGCCCCCGGCACCACGGCGGCCCTGGCGATGCTCACCGAATCGATCAAGAAAGGCGGCGCGATGGCGGCGAGCCGCGTCGGCGGCCTCAGCGGCGCGTTCGTGCCGGTTTCTGAAGATCCGGCCATGATCCGCGCCGTCGAGCAAGGGCACCTCACTATCGAAAAGCTAGAAGCTATGACCGCCGTCTGCTCCGTCGGCCTCGACATGATCGCCCTGCCCGGCGACACGCCCGCCGAAAGCCTCGCCGCGCTGATGCTCGATGAATTCGCCATCGGCATGATCAACAACAAGACGACGGCCTGCCGCCTGATCCCCGTCCACGGCAAACGCGTCGGTGAATACGCCGAGTGGGGCGGCCTGCTCGGACGCGCGCCCATCATGCCGCTGCCCCGCCTCTCCAGCCACGCCTTCGCCCAACGCGGAGGCCGCATCCCCGCGCCGATTAGGAGTTTGACCAACTAGAGTTGAGGATTTTGCTTCAATGCATCGAAAAGACTTCCAGGCCATAGCAAAGCTTCGAATTCAAGAAGCGAAGGTGCTGTTGGACAATGGTCACTTTGCCGGTGCTTATTATCTTGCCGGATATGCGGTAGAATGTGCTCTCAAGGCATGTATTGCAAAGAAAACCCGGCAGCATGACTTTCCGCCTCCCAGAAATGTGATCGCGAAGATTTATACCCATGAACTGAAGCAGCTATTGGCCGAATCTGGTCTCCGTAACGAACTGGAGCTAGAAGCAGCTAATAATTCTAACTTTGATGCAAATTGGTCAACTGTCAAAGACTGGTCAGAACAAAGTAGGTACAAAACCAGTGTATCAGAAGCAGAGGCCCGCGATCTTATCTCTGCCATTAACACACCAAAAAACGGAGTGCTCTCATGGCTGAAGAAACGGTGGTAAAAGAAACCCTTTCTCAAGCAACGCTTGCCAAAGGCTGGGAACTCACTCAGAGGTTGATCGAGGCGGGCCTGAATGTCAGAGCGTCTCTATGGCTGTATAATGAGGAGAGAAATTCGTGGCGCTTGATGATCGGCTTACCAAATGTAAAAAAAACGGGGCCAAGGAAAGCCTATGAACAGATTCGGGCTGTAATGTCTAAAACACGTAGTACCGGAATCACGCCAGTGGTCACCGGCAGTCAACAATCACCGGTAACCGCATTCGCATACAACTCGGACTTATCCCTGTGGGATATCAGCGTAATAGACAGCAAAGATCCTTTTCTGACTGCTCTTCGAAAAGGGTTGGGTACGGGCAAAAAGGTAGAAGGCTCAAGAGTCCACCGCAACATGATCAATCGGGTTTACATCGATGATGCCTACATCTACAGACTCCTCTGAAGAGGCTTCTCACCGCACCAGCGTCATCGTCCCCGTCGCCGTCTGGTTGCCGATGCGAAGGCGGCTGAAGTAGATGCCGCTCGCAGCGCGGCCTCCGTCCTCCAGATGCCCGTCCCAGCGGACGGTGTAGTGGCCTGCCGGTAGCTCGCGGCTGAGGAGGCGGCGGATGCGCCGGCCCTGCACGTCGTAGACATCGAGTTCGACGCGTTCGTAGGCTTTTGCTGCCGGGACGGTGAAGCCGATGGCAGTGGACTCGCGGAAAGGGTTCGGGTAGTTGGAGGCCAGGTCCAGGGCACGCGGCACCTCCGGAGCGTCCGGAACATCGGTGCCGACAGCCGCGCCCTGCGTAGCAAGCTTTGCGCCCTCGCCGCGTGAGGCGCCTTCGTAGTCGGCCAGGTAGAGGTTGACAAAATCGGGCCGGAACGACGGCGCGGCGGCGTAGGCGGTCTCCCAGGCTTCGTCGGTGAGGCGCTCGAAGTTGGTGCTGACGTGCTCGTAATAGCTCATCACCGGGCCGATGAACGAGATCGGCCCTTCGCCGGGCACGTCGACGTTGACCACCGCCATGTTGAGCGGGCCGGTCCCCGCGTGCAGCACCCAGCCGACGGGCGCACCGAACTCATCCGTCGGCACGGTGTGGACGTCGGCCACGACCAGATCCGGTCTTTTCGAAATTTCTATGTCGTTGTAAAACAGGTTGGGATACCACCCGTTGATCTCAGGGCCGCAGATGTTTACTTCGCGGATCATCTGCCGGAGAAAGCTTTTCTCCTGGTCGTTGAACGGCTCCCGGTCGAGTTCTTTCTGCGCGATCACGGTCAACGTGTCGTTGATGGCGCCTACGAAGCGGAAGTGCCGTCCGACGGATTCACCAAACGCCGAACCCTGCCCTGTCACCGATTCGAAACGCTCGGCGACCGCGCGGGCAAACCGGCTGACGGCTTCGTAGAACGCCGGAATCGGCTCGACGTAGCTGAAGGGGTAAAAGCAGGTGATGCCGCCGGTGTAAGACTGCTTGGCGTAGAGCAGGTTGTCGTGGCGGAGTTGCGCCCAGGCGGCCAGTTGGGTGTTCATCTTTTGCTGCCACCACGCACCCGTCTGCATGAACGCCGGCAAGTCCGCGCGGTCGGCGGGCGGATTCAGGGTGCGGACGGCGTCGAGCCAGCCGTTGTAGAGCGTGGCGTTCCAGAAATCGGGTTCGTACGAATCGACCAGATAGCGCAGGGCGGCCAGGTTGGGCGCGTAGCCGTAGCGATCCAGTTCCGGCTCTAGCAACTGCGCGGAGGCGTCGTTGCCGAGGGCAAAGAGCACGTCTTGCGTCGAGGGCATCATGCGCGGCGGCGCCGGCGGTGTGGGCTTAACCTCTTTGAAAACCACGTGCCCGGTGATGTACGAATCGATCACAAACCGCTGGCCCAGCAGTAGGAACGCCGCCGCAGGACGCAGATCGTCCGGGCTGTAGATGTTTTCGGAGAAAAGGATCTGCGAGTTGATCTGTTGGAAGGCAAACGCCTGCTCCGCCAGCACGTCCTGAAACGCTCGCCATCGCCCTTCCTCAACCAGATCTGAGGCCCGATTGATCTGCGCCGCTGCCATCACCGTCCGGAAATTATCCACCGTCACATTATCCGGCTCGCCGACGAAGAAGCCGATGATGTCGTCGATCTCTTTGAGCATCGCATCGCCCTGCCCGACGGCGAGGGCTTCGGCCAGGAGAGCGGCGTCGAGGGTTTGGCGCTGCACGTCGGTGTCGGTGGGTTTGCAAACATCGGTTTCCGGAGCGATCAGATAGACCTCGGTGCGCCCAAGCCACATCATCGCCTGGAAATAGTGCGCCAGGAAAAGCTCGTCGGTGTAATGGCCGCGCGGCGTGAACTGGCTGAAATCGATGACGCGGCACGTTTCGGCGAAGAGCGGATACTGGGCAGGTTGTTCGGCTTCTATCAATCCCAGCAAATCGTTGACGACGGTCCTGTTTTCGGGCCAGCGCGGCGCGACGGGTTCACCCGAGAGCAACGAACGCGCCACGGTCAGATACACGTCTACGTCGCGCAAAGAAACCTCCATCTGAGGTTTGGTGGCATAGCGCGTTTCGAGCACCGGAAGCGCCGCGTCGAGTTCGTCCAGCAACGCCCGCAGCCTCGGCACTAAGATATTCCACTCGGTGTCTTTCAAGAGGCGGTCGTACGACATATGCAGCGCGTGCAGGATGGCATCGGTCGATAGAAAAACGGGCAGATCTTTTTTGTAGATGTCAAAGAATCCATCGGCGAACGAGTTGGGCGCAAGGCGCTCTGTGACCATGAAGCCGTGCCGGTCGATCAGGCTGCGTTCGTAGCTGGTCAGTTCAAATTTGGCGGTGATGGTATCGCTGTAGAGGGATTCGTCGAAGCGCGTGGTCACTTTTTCCGTAAACAGCCCGGCGGCGTGCATCGCCATCAAGCCGCCGGCGTCGATCGAGGCGTTCGAGGCGAGGAAGGTTTTGTAGGCCTCCACGTCGAAGCGGCCCTGCTGCGCCGTCGCAACGCCTGCCGCCAGAAACACCGAAAAAATCGCCAGTACCAACCGTTTCATTGAGATCCTCCAAAAAACGAGACTTCGTGAACGAACGCCACCGCCACTTCATGGCTGCCCATTTCTTATAATACAACGGCATGACGCAACGTACACAAGGGACGCCATTCAGACCAACTTTGAAAATTCTCTGCGTTCTACTTTGTAAAATGGAGGGCGTCGGTCACTGGTTTCTGCAAGAAAACCTCACCAGTGACCAATGACCAGCGCCATCGGTTGTGCAACGTGCCGACATCGCATACATCGCCAAACGTAGTCCCGCCTGCTTCCATGCTCCTTTCTGTAGAATCCCTCAAAATCCACCTAAAAACACCGTTTCGCATCGCCCATGGGGCCAGCACGGTGCGGACGAACGTGCTCGTCCGACTGGGCAACGGCGTGGGTGAAGGCGCGCTCCCACCGTACTATCCGTATCGCTTCGACGAGGTGAAGGCGTACCTCGAAAGCCTGGATCCCGCCGTGCTGATCGGGGATGATCCCTCGGCGCTCGAAGATGCGCTCGACCGGCTGCCGCCCGGCCCGGCCCCGGCTCGCACTGCCGTCGATATCGCCCTGCACGATCACTGGGGCCGGCACCTGGGCCAGCCGCTCTACCGGCTCTGGGGGCTCAATCCTACACGCGCGCCGGCCAGTTCCATCACCCTCAGCATTCCCGAATCGCTCGATGGTCTTCGCGCGCAAATCGAGGATCTCGACGGCTTTCCGATCATCAAGCTAAAACTGGGAACGGGCCGCCCGGAGCACGACGAAGCCCTCGTCCGCACCGCCCGCGAGACGACGCAAGCGCAACTCTGCGTCGATGCCAACTGTGCATGGACCGTCGAGGAAGCCGCCGAGGTCATCCCCCGTCTTGCTGCGTACGATCTGATGTTCGTCGAGCAACCGCTGCCGCAAGACGATCACGACGCCTGGCGACGCCTGCGCCGCAGCCTCCCTGCCGATATGCCGCTGCTCTTCGCTGATGAGAGCATCCAGACGCCTGCCGACATCCTCGCCCTGGCCGAGGCCGTAGATGGGGTGAACTTGAAGCTGGCGAAAGCCGGCGGCCTGCGCGCCACACGCCGGATGATCACGCTGGCCCGCGCCCTCGGCTTGCAGGTGATGCTCGGCTGTATGATCGAAAGCTCGGTGGCGCTCACCGCCGCCGCCCACCTCGCCCCCCTCGTCGATTTCGCCGACCTCGACAGCTACCTCCACCTCGCCAACGACCCCTTCGAAGGCGCGACGATGGAACGAGGAATCGTCCGGCTACCCGACGGGCCGGGGCTTGGGGTGAAAGCGCGCTGAGTGAAAGGGATTTTTTGAATAATGAATATCGAACAAGGAATGTCGAATGTTGAAGGCAGTGTCAGATCCTTCAAGATTCAAAAATCCTTGTTCGATATTCGATATTCCCAATTTTTCCCCTTTCACCCTCTCGCACCCTACGCCTCGCAGGCGATGCGCAGCACGATCTTGCCGACATTTTTATTAGCCTCCATGTGCCGGTGGGCCTCCTGCACGTCGGTCCAATCATAGACCGAATCGATGATAGGCCTGATGTGCGCATTTTTGAAGAACGCAAACACCGTTTTGATGAAATCCTGCGTCAGCGCAATCTTGTAGGCGAGGCTGCGGCTTCGAAGCGTCGAGGTGATGATGTGGGCGCGTTTGCGGAATAACGAACCGAGATCGACCGCCTCCACCGTCCGCCCGCCCAACATCGAAAGCATGACGAGACGGCCATCTATCGCCAGTGACTTAACGTTTTGCTTGAAGTACGGCGCGCCGATAAAATCGAGGATAATGTCGACGCCCTGGCCCGTGGTCACGTCCATCACACAGTCGGCAAAATCTTCTTCTTTGTAATTGATGATCATGTCGGCGCCGAGTTCGAGACATCGCCGGTGTTTGGGGGCCGAGGCAGTGACGTAGGCGTGGGCGCCGGCCCGTTTAGCCAGTTGAATGGCCGCCGTGCCGACGCCGCTGGCCCCGGCATGGATGAGCACGCGCCGCTCCGAAGCCAGGCCGCCGAGCCAGTACAGGGCCTGAAACGCCGTCAGAAAAACTTCGGGAATGGCTGCCGCCGCCTCGAATGTCATGCGCTCGGGCACGCGCATGGCCATCTGGCGGTGCAGCACGGCATACTCGGCATAACCGCCGCCCGGCACCAGGCCAAAGACCCGGTCACCTACCGTCCATTCGTCGCAGGCCTCGCCCACGGCCTCGACGGTGCCGGCCACCTCCAGCCCCAGGATTTCGCTCGCGCCCGGCGGCGGCGGATAGCGGCCCTCGCGTTGCATCAAGTCGGCGCGGTTGAGGGCCGTAGCCGCCACTCGAATCAACAACTCGTCCTCACAGGGTTCCGGCGTCGGATAGTCTCCCAAATAGAGGTTTTCCGGCCCACCCGGCTCGTCGAACAGAATAGCTTTCATCAAAGTCATTGGTTTTGAGGAAGGATGAGCGTGCTTCTTGCGGAGCCGTGTACGGCTCCGCAAGAAGGTAGGAAATTTAGTCTTTCAGTTCAGTAAATATCTCCACCTTGCTCTCCAACGTCCGATGCACCGGGCAGCGATCGGCAATTTCTTTGATGCGTTGGCGTTGCGCCTCGTCGAGCGGGCCGAAGAGGGTCAACTCGCGTTCGATCACGTCGATCTTGCCATCGGTTTGTTCGCAATGCTCGCAATCTTTGGCATGGATTTTCTTGTGGGTCAGGCGCACTTCGACGGCTTCGAGAGGCCATTTTTTGTGATCGGCGTACATCCGCAGGGTCATCGCAGTGCAGGCGGCGAGGCCGGCGCCGAGAAAATCGTACGGGTTCGGGCCGGTGTTGGTGCCGCCCACCGAAACGGGTTCGTCGGCGATGAGCGAGAAGCCGTTGGCCAGCATCTCGGTCCGGAAGCCGGATCCTTCGAGCCGCGCGACGACCTGATTGTCGCCGGGGTCGAGGTGTTTGCGATCCTCCTGCGACACGCCGATGTATTTGCGCGCCCAGGCCGCCAGCAACGAGCCGACGTACTCCGAGTCTGCCGCATCGGAGAGCAGATGGTCGGCGTGGTCGAGCGAGACGAAACTCTTGGGATGCCGGGCCGCCTTGAAAATCAACGCTGCGTTTTCGATGCCGACCGTGTTATCGACGGGCGAGTGAAAGACGAGCAGCGCCCGCCGGAGGTTGGCGATGTTGTCTTTGGCGCGCTGGCTGCGCAAATCGTCGATAAATTGCTGTTTGACGGTGAACGGGCGCCCGCCGATGCTGACGGTGGCCTCGCCCTCCGCCTCGATATCGTCCAGCGACCGCGCGAACAGATGCTCGACGTGTTGCGGATCGTACGGCGCACCGATGGTAGCCACGGCTTTGACGCTGTCGAGTTGGAGGGCTGCTTGCAACACCGCCGCGCCACCGAGCGAGTGGCCGACGAGGATCGACGGCGCCATGTATTCTTCTTCCAGAAAAACAGCCGCCGCCACCAGATCGTCGATGTTCGACGAAAAGTTGGTATCGGCAAAGTCACCTTCGCTCTCGCCCAGGCCGGTAAAGTCGAACCGCAACACGGCGATGCCTTGCCGGTTAAGCGCCCGGCTGATGTTGGCGACGGCCTTCAGGTTTTTCGAACAGGTAAAACAATGAGCGAACAGCGCATAGGCGATGGGTTGGCCGTCTACCGGCAGATCGAGCCGGGCCGCCAGATGATCGCCCTGGTCATTCTCGAAGGTGAGCTTTTCGAAACGCATGAGGATTGGGGGTCTGTGGTTTGAAACGTAAAACGTAAGAGCCTGTTTATGAAGTTCTTTAAGGCATCTACGTGATTCCCCTCCTGGACAGAAGGGGTGTCCGAAGGACGGGGTGGTCGATGACCAACGGCGCGAGAAAGCGCAGCGTTTGGGTATTTTTTCGGCGTTTTCAATCAACCACCCCTGTCCCCTCCTGTCCAGGAGAGGAACTTTAAAACCAGCTTCATAAACAGGCTCTAAGGAAGCTACGCACATACGTATCCCAGAGCACCCTTACGTTTACTTCGTCAGTCGCCTTCGGCTCGTGTCACGTTTCACGTCCCCTGCACCACGTTTTCGATCTGGAAATCAAAGCGGCGCGTGCCGGGCGGCTCGCCGTTAGCGCCTGAAGCATAGGCCCGCTCGGCGAAGGTGATGTGCCCTTGATGATCGACCAGAACGACCGTAGAGACGCGTGTGCCGTAGGCCGGGCTCTTGATGAAGATGGGCGAGAGCAGGCGTTCCCACTCCAGTCCCACGCCTGTGTCGGGCAAGGTCTCGTCCGGCGCTTGCTCGGTGTCGGTCAGGAATGCGAAGAGCGTTTCGGGATCGACGACGTCGTGGCGAAGCGCGGCGGCGAGGGCTTTTTTGCCGCGCTCCACCTTGGGCCAGGGTGTATCGAGCAGATGATTGCTCAGCCCGTAGAGCCCCGGCTCCAGGGGCCGGATCTCGGTGGCGCGGTTGCCGAAATAGAAAAGGTGCTTCGTGTCGCCGAGGAGGAGGTTAAAACCGTTGTAGCGGTCGGCTTCCTGGCGTACGGCGTCGAGGTAGGCGTGGGGCGGCATCGTCCCGGCCAGGTAATCGGCCACGAGGGCGCCGCGCGTTGGGGCGTTGTCGAGGTGGCGGTTCGGCTCGCGGACGTTTGTCAAGGCCGCCATCCGGCCTACGCGGGTGACGCCCAACCACGTGCCTCCGCCCTGGAGGTCACGCCCGGCCAGCACCGTGGGCGCGTCGTCCCAGAAGGCTGCCGGGGCCGTCGGGCGCGCGTAGAACTCATCTCGGTTGGTAGCCAGCACAAGCCGGTACCGCGGATGCTGCCGGTAGGATAGGACGATGAAGCACATTAACACATCCAAACGAAATCACATCTCGCCGCCGGTCATTTCCTTCCGCGTGGCGTTGATGGTGAACTCGCCGAAGCCCGCCACGTCCATCATGCCCGTCATCATGTTGCCCCTGAGCGTCATGGTCGTGGCGGTATCGATCAACTGGCCGTCGGCGTCGAAGGTGGCTTTAAACATGAAGGTGCTGTCTTGAAAGGCTACATCGGTCATAGAGACGACCTGATTGAGCATTTCGAGCGCGATTTCGCCGGTGTAGACGCCACCCTCAGCGTCAATCATCAGGGTGCCGGTGGCATCGCCCTGCGGCGTGTTCAGGACGACGTAATCCCATTCGCCCGCCGGGGTGGGGGCCGCCATCTTAGCGGAAGAGGCACAGCCAGCAGCCACACCACCGGCCAGGATACAAACGATCAAATAAAACGATACGCGCCGCATAGGTAGTCCGTTTTGGTGAGAGAGATCACAACTCACAAAGAAGATACGGATCCCAATCGAACTGGGCCACGGCGACGCGCGAAATGAAGTGCTATTCCTGCGTTATGGTGTTTTCATGCTCGTGTGGCTGGCACGACAACACGGAAACACCAAGACAAGTACCCCGTTGAAGGGCACAGCGCAATCGTTTTCAAGAGATTGATGAGGCCGCCTTACGCTGCGCGCTTGACACGACGCGGGGTGCTGCCGCCCCATCCGATAAAGAGTTCCTCTTCGAGCGGAAAGTCGAACTCCAAATGTTCTTCGCGCCAGTTCGTGATGACGCGTTTCAACTGAACCGCCGCCACGCTGGCTACGGCTGCTGCACCGAGGGCCAGGACGGCCTTCTGGGTTCCACTTTCTCCGAGTTGGATCTTTTTAAGCCACGACATGATGATGTACTCCCTGGTTTAACTTCCACTGCCGTTTTCGGAAGCGCTTCCGATATTCTCCGTATCGGCAATTTCCATACCGATTAAAGCGGTTTCCAAAAAAGCCGTCTTATCGGATAAACATCGTCCCTGAACGGTCTGCGCCCGTCACTAAACGGCAAGCGGTGTTACTTTTTTTACACCCCACAACACGTCAATACGTAATCGTTTAAGGACACCTGGGTGGTCTATTTTGGATTTTAGATTTTGGATTGGTCTTTTTGAGAACCGTTCTCGCTAACCGAAAAAGCCGCGACGGATCCAACCGTCGCGGCTTTTTCGATTGTTAAAGAGAAGGAAGAAAATTCCCAATCCAAAATCTAAAATCCAAAATCCGCCATGTCCGGGGTATAGGAGAGGACGCGTTCGACCCATACGAGTTCGCAGGCGCCGTCGCCGGAGTCTTTGCGGGTCAGCGAACTGGTCCACACCGCGCCTTTGTCGGAGGTAGCCTTGACGAGGTAGCCTTCGACGAGGACGATCTCGCCTTTGCGCACGGCCAGCAGGTCTTTCTCGACGTCGTCGGCGGCGGGGATCATGTGCATGTTGGCGCTGTGCTCGATGATGTCTTTGCGCGGAATGGGATATTGATCGACCCGCCATCGGTAGAAGCGCCCGCCCTGCGAGATGTCGATCTGATCGAGCACTGCTTGATCTGACATCGGCCCCCAGCCGAGGGCCAGATCGATGGGCGAGAGCGCCGCGCCGCGATCAAACCGATAGCGTTCCCGGCTGAGCACCCGCGCTTCGATCTGAAAACGCGCCAGCGGACGAATGATGTAGCCCTTTTTCTGGAAAACAGGCGCCGACGTAATCTTTTCCTGCACCGGACTGTTGGGCGCAATCGGCCCCGGCGAATAGCTGACCTCGGATAAACACCCGGCCAGGCTTAAGTAGATGCATACCCACAGAACTCCTGCTCCTCTTTCCAACTGCATGGGTTTGTCTCTCTTTTATTTACACAAAACCGTACTGGCATCCATCGGCCTTTGCGTGTTATCCTTAAGCGCGTGAAACGTGACACGAGCCGAAGGCGACTGACGAAGTAAACGTAAAACGTGAGGGTGCCCTTAAAAAGGTTGGTGCGAAGCTCCCTCACGTTTCATTGCCCCAATCCATCAACTGAAACGGTACAGCCTGCTCTGTCCTTCGAACATGTTTAAAACTGACCTCCCTCCCCTCCCCGTCTCGTTGCCGGGCGGGCGGGGGTATGCCATCCACGTGGCGGCGCTGCGCGAGGTGCCGCGTTTGATGGCCGAAGCCGGCCTCCGGACGGGCCGTTGTCTCGTCGTCACGGATACGAACGTGGCGACGCTTTATCAGGCGTCGCTGGAAAACGCCCTGCGCGAGGCCGGCTGGACGCCCAAGACGATAGCGCTGCCGCCCGGCGAGGCGACCAAAGCGCCCGGCCCGTTGCAGCGCATCTACGACGACGCGCTGGCCTGGGGCATCGACCGGAAGACGCCGGTGCTGGCCCTCGGCGGCGGCGTCGTGGGCGACCTGGCCGGTTTCGCCGCTGCGACGCTCCTGCGCGGCCTGCCTTTCGCGCAACTCCCCACGACCCTCATCGCGCAGGTAGACAGCGCCATCGGCGGCAAAACGGGCATCAACCACGCTGTCGGGAAAAACCTCGTCGGCGCTTTTCACCAGCCGCGTCTGGTCTGTGTCGATCTGGCGACGCTCTCCACGTTGCCGTCGTTGGAGTGGACGAGCGGCCTGGCCGAAGTGGTCAAACACGCCTTCATCGCCGACGTCGATTTTCTGGACTTTCTGGAGACGAACTGGCCGGCGGTGCTGGCGCGCGAGACCGGCGTCGTCGGAGAGATGGTGTACCGGGCAGCGGGCATTAAGGCCGTGGTGGTGAGTGAAGACGAGCGCGAGCAGGGCCGCCGGGCTATCCTCAACTTCGGCCACACCTTCGGCCATGCCATCGAGCGGGTGGCGGGCTACGGCCAGTTCACGCACGGCGAGGCGGTAGCGCTCGGCATGCGGGCGGCGCTGCACCTCTCCCACCGCCTTCACCCGGACCTGCCGCTCGAACGCGCCTATCGCCTCGCGCGCCAACTCCCCGTCCGCAATCGCCTCGCCGATCTTCCCGAAGCGGCGCTGACACAGGCCATGCGGTTCGACAAAAAGGTCGAAGCCGGGACGTTACGTTTCGTCGTGCTGCGGCGTCTGGGAGAGGCGTATGTGACGAGCGAAGCCTCGCAGGCCGACGTAGAGGCGGCCTGGGCGTTTGCGCGGGAGGAGTGAGAATGGGGCAGTTTTTGCGTGAGGATGCTTCTACGGGCACTTCGGCTCGGTAGAATCGTTTCTTTTTATTAAGGGGCGTGCCTGTAAAGTCCCCCCTGCCTGCGCAGGGACAGGTTCGGACGTCCTGCTTTGTAGCACACGCCGCTTTTCTTATACGAAAGCCCCGTAGGGGCGACCTGTTGTTTTTACAGGCCGCTCCTACGGAGCTTGACTCTAAAGAAGACAGAAAGTACTACAAACAGGACGCCCCTACGGGGCTCCATCAAGAATCCAGTTTACAGACACCCTGTTCTCTCAGCCATTCCCACACCGTCGTTTGTCTTCTCGCCGGCTGCTACATATTCCACGTCACACGCTTCGGATGGCGACGTACGTCGTAGCGACGGCGCTGGGCCTGGGCGTGTTGCTCTTCTTTAGCCTGACGCGCTCCGAGGTCGGGCGGGATGCGTTGCGTTATCAGATAGAACAACAATTTGCCCAGACCTTCGAAGGGCGGCTGGAGATCGGCGCATTGAAGGGCAATCTGGCGCAACAATTGTTTGCCGATGAGGTGCGCCTCTACGATCCCGATGGCCGCCTGGTGCTGCACGTCGATTCGCTCGTTGCCGATCCTAACTGGAGCGATCTGCTGCGCCAGCAGTTCTCGGTCCGTTCGGTGACGTTGATCCGGCCTACGTTTTACTTCCGCTATCAGACCGATAGCACCTGGAACCTGGCCGATGTCTTCAAACGACGCGCGATCATCGAAACCGAAGGACGCCAGCCCTGGGCGTTCACCTCGGCAGATCTTTATCTGATCGATGGCGCCGTCCACACGCAGCACGAAGTGATGCCGCCGCCGCTCGTCGAGGCCGGGTGGTTGTTTAATTACGCCGCCACCAACGCGCGCGACGTGCAGGCGCAGGCCACCATCGAATGGGACGCCGGCTTCAAGCTGATCGACGTGCTGAGCTTTTCGGCCTCGCTCAGCGATGTGCCTTTCACCCTGGAAAATGCGCAGGGCCAACTGGTGATCGAGTCGGACCGCGTACAGGTTATCCAACTCGTGGCCGAAGCCGGCGAGACCAACTTCCGGTTCGACGGTGTCATCGACCAGCTCGATGCCCTGCGCACCGGCTCCCTCGACTCGCTCATGATAGAGGGCGACCTGCATCAGAGCCGGCTCGATCTTGCCGCCTTGCGCCGGATCCTGCCGGGCCTGCCCCTGGACGACGCCGTGACGGCCTCGGCGCACGTACACGGCCCGCTCTCCCAACTCGTCATCGAAGAAATCGACGTGGCGCGCGGGCAAACGCGTCTTCAGGCTGAAGGCACCCTCCTGGGCCTGCCCGATTCGCTGGACTTCGACCTGGCGGTGCGCAACACCAGGCTGGCGTCGGAAGACCTCCGGGCCCTCCTCCCGACGCTGGCGCTGCCCGACCTGGATCATCTGGGGCTGGTGACGATCAGCGGGACGGCGGAAGGCGTGGCGCGCGGCGAGCCCTCCCACCGCGCGCTCCACGCCGACATCACCCTCGAAGCGCGCGGCGCACCGGGCCACGTCTACGGTACCCTCGCCCTGCGGCAACAACCCGGCCAGCCGCTCCAGTACACCCTCGACGCAGCGACCGACTCGCTCAACGCCGGCCTGATTGCACGGAATGATAACCTCGCCAGCGTCCTCAACGGCCAGATAGCCATCGAAGGCAGCGGTCTCTCGCTCGATAGCCTCAACACGACCCTGCGCGCCGATTTTCGCACCTCGCAGTTCGCCGGGCGCCGTGCCGATTCGGTGCGTATCGACGCCACGGTGGCCGGGCGCCGCCTCGATGTCACAGCCAATGCTTATCAGGATCGACAATTCGTCTCGGCCACAGGCAACCTCGACTGGAGCACGCCGCTGCCGGGCTATGACCTGAGCCTGACGACGCGCCGACTCGATCTCGGTGCGCTGCTGCTTTCCGATTCGCTACGGTCGTCGCTCAACACCCGGTGGAGCCTGAAGGGAAGCGGCCTCACGTGGGACGACCTGCGCGGCAACCTCTCGGTGACAGTCAACCCGTCGGAGATGCGATGGGGCACGACGATCCGGCCCGTGCCCGCCCATCAGACGGTGCTGGCGATCAACGACCCCGCCGGTGAGGCCCCGCGCCTCCGCCTCTCCGGCGACGTCCTCTCGCTGCGCCTCGACGGCGACACGCCTGCCGGAGCCATCAAGGCGCTGACGGCCCTGTGGAGCCACGCCCTCGGCGAATCGCTGAATCGACAGGCCGGCAAATTGTATGCGCTGGCGAATCTGGATCCGAACGATCAGGCTGATCTCTTCGACGGCCCCTCGCTCGATCAACTCATCTTGCAAGGCGATGCCCGCCGCGCCCTCCGCGATGCCGGTCTCGAAACGCTCACGCTCGACCTGACCCTCGACGTGGTTCGGTCCGATCTGCTCGGCGCGCTGCTGCCCATGCTTCCGCCCTTCCAGACGGACTCATTGCATACGGAAATCCAGTTTGTCGCCGATGCAGACCGGTTCCGGCTCGCCGGGTCGGCAACCGCCGATTCGATCTACTTGAACGCGCTCGGCGCAGAATCGTACCGCACTACCTTTAGCGCCTCGGCCCACCTCGACGCCCCCATCGAAGCCTCGCTAGAGATCACCTTCGACGCCCACGCCGACACGATGCTGCTGGCCGGCCAAACCCTTCCCGCGCCGCATCTTCAGATAGATTATCAGAATGCTCGGTTAGCGTATCAGGACCGAACCGGACGCATTGCCCTTTCGACCGAGCGCGGGGATGCCGCAGGCCCGGCCAACATCACAACGCAGTTCAACCTCCTACCTGATCGCCATCGCCTTACGTTGCAAGACTTCGACCTGACCCTCGGCGGCTACGTCTGGCAACATCCCGAACCTGAAATCATCGATCTCTTTGCCGACGCCGCCGTCTTCCCCGGCGTGCTGCTCGAAAGCCAGCCTACCGGCGAAGGCCGGACGCAGCGCATCCGGGTGCGCGGCGCGTTGTCGAAGGCGCCGCAAGACATTCTCTTCGTCGATCTCGACGAAATCGGGCTGGAACAACTGTCTGATTTTGTAGCGGGGAAACGATCGTTCGGCGGGCGGCTCAACGGGCAGGTGGCCTTCACCGGCGATGTTCAACGCGAACTCACCGGCGCTATCACCATCGACGGGCTGCGCCTGGACGGCCGGCTCCTGGGGCATCTTCAGGCATCGAGCCGCTACCTCCCCGGTGCGCCGGACGTAGCCCTCGACGTCACCCTCCGGCCTATCGATTCAGATGATCCGGTGCTCGCCGGCCTGCCGCCAAGCTTCCGCGTGGTCGAAAACGACCTTCGCCTGGCCGGGACGTTTCGCCTGCCTCAATCCACCAACGACGATCCCGGCGCGCTCGACCTGCGGCTCGACGTCGAACGCGCCGATGCCTTTTTCTTCGAATACATCCTCCCTGAACTCGACGACATCGAAGGCGCTTTTGCCGGCGACGGCGCCATTCGGGGCACCTTCTCCTACCCGCTCTTTCAAGCCGATCTGACCCTTACGGACGGGCGTTTCTACGTGCCGGAGGTCAACATGCGGTATCAGATCGACGGGCCGGTGGAGGTCGATGAGGAAGGCATCAAACTCGGCGACGTGACCCTCGTCGATCCCACCGGCGGCGAGGCGACGATCTCGGGGACGCTCTTTTTCAATGATTATCGCTACTTCTCATTCGATCTGGACGGTCGCCTCGACGGGATTCAGATCATCAACGTGCCGACGTACTCGCGCGATTTGCCTTTTTACGGAACGATCTGGGCCACCGGCGATGCCACGCTGACCGGGCCGCTCGATCAGGCCTTTCTGCGATCCAACAACGTCGTCACGAGCCAGCAGAGCGACCTCTTCATCCCGATCATCGCCGCCGCCACCGTCGTCGATCCCAGCTTTATCATCTTCGCCGACTCCACCGGGCAGATCCCGGACCAGCCCTTGCAAACCCGCCGCGAGAACATCCTCGCCGACCGGCCTCTGGGCGAGCGTCTGTTTCTCGACGGCATCGAGATGGACCTCAACATCACCGCCCCGCAAGGCTCGACCGTCCACCTCGTCATCGACCCGTTGCTGGGCGATGTCATCAACGCCGTCGGCAGCGGGCGCATCCAGCTTCAGCGGCGCGAGGGCGACATCTTCACCTTCGGCAATTTCGAAGTCGATTCCGGCGATTACCTCTTCACGGCCGGCGAGGTGTTCGTGCGGCGTTTTTTGATCAACGAAGGGACGATCACCTGGACGAGCGATCCGCTCAATCCGAGCCTCGACATTGCAGCGGCGTATCGCACGCGGGCCTCGCGAACCGGCCTGCCGGATGACATCAGCGGCGGCTTGCAATCGAGCCTGCCGGTGATCGTCCAACTCTACATCACCGGCGAGTTGAACGCCGTGCAGATCGCCCTGGCCATCGCCCTGGACCGGAGCCGCCAGGAAGCCATCAGCGATACGCCGTTGCTGGAAGCCTACCTCAACCAGCCCGACCGCGCCGCGCAGCACGCCACGAGCGTGCTGCTGACTAACTCGTTCGTGCTCTCAAGCGAAGGCACCAGCAACGACGTGGTGGTCGGTTCGGCCTTCAACAGCGTCTCGCAGCTCGTCTCCAGCCAGCTTAACCGCTATCTCAGCCAGGTCCTCCCCAACGCCGATTTCTCGTTCGGCGTGCAAAGCGACGAGACGGCCAACGACCTCGACGTCTCGGCAGGCATCGCCATCCGCCTGCTCAACGAGCGGCTCGTTATTCGAGGCCAGGGCGTCTACCGCGGCCTCGGCGATCAGGTCGATGAAACGGCCCAGCAAAACCTGGAGGGCGAGTTCGTCGTCGAGGTCCGGCTAAGCCCGACCGTGTCGGTCGAGGTGTTTTACCGCCGCGAGGGCGATGTGCTCAGCGAGAGCCTGGTGACGAACGAGACGGGTGTGGGCCTGTCGTACCAGACCGAGTTCTCCGGCTGGCGCAAGCTTATCCGCAACATTTTTGGCGGCAAAAAACGCAACACCCCGCCAGATTCGACGACGGTGGTGGATGCGAATGAGGAATGATGGCGGTTTAGGGATGAATTATCACGAATTCTAAGCTTTTGCCTTTTTTGAACGTCGTGTAATTCTACCCACGACGCGCCGCGTCTATCTCGTGCAGATGAGCCTCTGCTGCGTGCTTCAAGTTCAGGGCTTGATCAGGAGGATGCACGTCGAGACGGTTGGGCGGCTCGGGGTGATCGATGCCGAGCAGGAGCAAGGGGATGGCGCGTTCGGGCTCCGGCGGCGTGCGCTGCGTCCATAGCAGCGTGCCCAGATGCACGCCCGCCACCGGGTCGTCCGGGCGTAAACGGTGCGCTTGCTCCCACTGCGCGATGGCGTCTTCGTACTGCTGCGCTCGCTCCGCCAGAAAACCACGCGCGACGGCAACGTCATAAGGATCGGCGTCGATACCGTCGAGCCGTTCGGGTTGGTCATGCAGGATAGCCAGGATCAGTTGCGCATCGGGTTGGTCCGGCACATCAGCGAGGATGTCCTCGGCCATGCCGGGTGCTCCGGCGTCGCCTTGCGCAAAGAGCGCGCGCAGCGTAGCCGCCCAGACCGTCAACACAGCCGGCAGGTAGTATTCGGCGGTTCGCTTCGTGCTCCGCGCCCGGTTCGGGGGGCGCAGATCGAGACGGTTGGGCGGTTCGGGGTGATCGAGGCCGAGTTGAAGCAGGCGCCGGATGCGTTTGTGATCGGGCGGCTGGCGTTTTGTCCACAGCAGCTTGCCCAGATGCACGCCGGCCACTGGATCTTGCGGGCGCAGGCGCAGGGCCTCCTCCCAGTGCGCGATAGCCTCGTCGTAATGATGCTCGAACTCGGCCAGGAATCCCCGTACGACGGCCAGTTCGTAGGAATCGGCGTCGAGGCCGTCGAGCATGGAGGGTTCGACCAGGGCGATGGCGCGGATCATGCGGGCGTCGGGCTGATCCGGAAACGCAGCCAGGATGTCCTTCGCCATACGCGACGCCTGCGTCTTCCCCTGCGCGAAGAGAGCGCGCATCTCTTTGATCGACGCCTCCAGATCGGCTGCCGGTTGGAGGCCGAGGTGTTGTTTGAGGAACGCCTCTGTGCCTCGGACCTCCGAATGGAGACCATGAACTTCGGCCCGGAGCAGACGCCGGTCAGGATCGATATCAACCTCAACCCGGCCATCGTCAGAATGCAAGGTCAGGGCAAGGTTTTGAAGCGGGCTTTCGGGATCCAGTTTCTTCAGCAACGCCTGCAACGTGGGCATCAGTTCTTTGCCGATCCGCTCAAGATCACAATCGATTTGCGCGTGCCAGGTGGCGTATTGGAGGGCTTTTTCAGCGACGGTACGAACGCGCTCGATCGCTTCGGGCGACGCCGCTACAGCCAGCCGGAGGTAGCCGGCCTCCAGAACGATGGCCAGATCGCTCGCTTTGTCGTAGATGCGATAAAACGTCGTTGCCGATCCGCCCCGCCCCTCTTCCTCCGTAAACTGCGCGTCGATGCGCTTGACGCCGCGCTCTTCGCCCAGGCGCAGATGCCGCCCGCCCCATTCTACATGGAAAGGCCCGTTGAAAGGCTTCTGCAAATCATGACCCCAGGTCTCGCCCCTGAAGATGTTATTCATCGGCGCCGCATCGACTGGATCGAAATGCTTGAGGTCGAAAAGTCTGGCGATGAAACGGGCGATGGCTTCATTGGTGAACGCGCGCGGCACGTCGAGGATCGTGGGCGTCAGCGAAGAGAAAGCCGCCCAGCCTTCCAACGGCGAGGCGTCGATCCAGCGGTCGAAGTCGGTCATGCGAGACAGTGCTCCTTGCTTGATTCAGCGGATGAATTCGGATGAATCTAGCATCGTACCAGTCGGGGTGCAACGAGTCGTTTGGCGGGATCGAGGCTGTCAGCAGCAACTTTCTCCACCCTTGACGAATATCATGCACCTTGAAATCCCTGGATTTGACATCCTAAATCATGAAAGACGGAAACTGGAAACAGAACTTACCGCCAATTACACGCTCCCTCGTGGGCAGCCTCGCCGGAAACACACTCGACGAGGAAGACTATTACCGGTATCTTGAGAAAAAGCATCAATGATATAGGTATGCGCAAGGTGGTGAACCTCCCCTGTCCCAAAGAAAGCTCGTCACGATGCGCTGCCTCGTGACGCTCCTTCAGACGGCTCTGCCGTCGAAACGCTGTTTTAGCGGCAGAGCCGCCGTCTTTCCTTGCGAGGCTCTGCCTCGCAACGAGCAGCGAGGAGGGGTTAAGCACATTCACCATCCTGCACACACCTACCAGAACGAACAACATCGTGAGCAAAAAGAAAAACATCTCCCGACACCAGATCCGGCGCGACGTGCTGGGGCTGTTGAAAAACCACGGACACCGGGCGTTTCGGCCCAAAGAAATAGCAAAACGGCTCAATTACGACGATAACCGCGTCTACCGCCTCTTCCGCGACGTGCTCGCCGAGATGGATGAGCAGCACCTGATCGGGCGCATCAAAGGCGGGCGTTACGTCTACAAACCGCGCCCGTCCCGGCTCGAAGGCTTCCTCCGCGTCAACCCGCAGGGCTTCGGCTTCATCGAGGTGCCGGGACAGACCGACGACTTCTTCGTGCGCGGCTACAACATGGGCACCGGCCTCGACGGCGACCGTGTGCTCGTGGGTCTGGCCGCCCCCGCTCGTGGCGACCAGCGGCGCGAGGCCGAGGTGCTCAAAGTCCTCGAACGCGGGCGGAAGCAGGCCGTCGGCACGTTCCGCAAGCAAGGCCATTTTGGCTTCATCCTGCCGGACGACCAGCGCCTCAAGCACGACATCTACGTCCCCCGCGAGGCGTTCAACGGCGCCAAAGACGGCGACAAAGTCGTCGTTTCCATCGACCGTTTCGACGATCCGAAGGCGGCGCCGGAAGGCCGCATCCTCAACGTCCTCGGCGACAGCGACGATCCGCGTGTGCGGGTGCTTTCGCTGGCCCTGAGCCTCGACGTCCGCGCCGGTTTTTCGGAAGCGGCCATCAAGGAAGCCGAAGCCATCGCCGAAAAAATCCCGCAATCTGAGATCGAACGGCGGCTCGATTTGCGGGATAAACGCGTCTTCACCATCGACCCCGAAGATGCCAAAGATTTTGACGACGCCCTCCACGTCGAGGCGCTGCCGGACGGTACCTTTGAAGTGGGCGTCCACATCGCCGACGTGAGCCATTACGTCCGGCCTGAGACGGCCATCGACCGGGAAGGCTACGACCGGGGCACGAGCGTCTACCTCGTAGACCGCGTCATCCCGATGTTGCCCGAAAAGCTCTCGAACAAGGTCTGCTCGCTACGGCCTCACGAGGACAAGCTGACGTTTTCGTGCATCATGGAGGTGACGCCGCGCGGCAGTGTCAAGCGCTACGAGATCCGCGAGACCGTCATCCATTCGAAACACCGCTTCACCTACGAAGAGGCCCAGCAGATCATTGAAGGCCAACGCGACGATCATCCGCTGGCCGACGCCGTGAAGACTGCCACGCGCCTGGCGCGCTCGCTCACCAAAAAACGCATGCGCCAGGGCTCGGTCGATTTCGATCTGCCCGAAGTGCGCGTCATTCTGGACGACGACGGCGTGCCTATCGACATCGTTCGCAAAGACCGGCTGGAAGCCAACCGGCTCATCGAAGAATGGATGCTGCTGGCGAACCGCACCGTGGCAGCGCACATCAGCCGGCAGCGCGCGCCGAAGCCGTTCGTCTATCGCATCCACGGCACGCCGGACGCCGCGCGGATCAAGCAACTGGCCGAGTACGTGCGGGCGTTCGGCTATCACCTGCACCTGACCAACGGCAACGCGACGTCGAAGGATCTCAACAACCTGCTGACGCACATCAAAGCCACGCCCGAAGCCTTCGTCATCGAAAACGCGGCGTTGCGCGCCATGGCGAAGGCCGTCTACGCGCCCGAAGACATCGGCCACTACGGGCTGGGCTTCCGCACGTACACCCACTTCACCAGCCCCATCCGCCGCTATCCCGACCTGATGGTACACCGGCTGCTGAAGCACTACGCCGCAGGCGGCGCCGACGCCGACGAAGAGACGCTGGCCGCCGAATGCCTCCACTGCTCGAACCGCGAGAAGATCGCCGAAGACGCTGAGCGCGCCTCGGTCAAGCTCAAGCAGGTCGAATACATCAGCCGTCACCTCGGCGACGAGTTTGAGGGCGTCGTCAGCGGCGTAACGAAGTTCGGCGTCTTCGTCGAACTCGATGAGGTGCTCGTCGAGGGGATGGTCCACGTTCGCGACATGGACGATGACTATTACATCTACGACGAAGGCCGCTACAGCCTCATCGGCGAATACACCAGAAAGGTCTACCGCCCCGGCGACCGCGTAGCCGTGCAGGTCGTCGCCGCCGACCCCGGCGCGCGGACGGTGGATCTGCTGTTTGTGGACTGATTTGTTGTGAGTCGGAGAGCCGGCGAAAAAGAGCTCCGACTCCCCGGCTCAAAAACCGGCTCTCAGACTTAACAAGCTATCGCGACGACGGCGAAGCGGTAACGCGCGCGGCGGCGGCCCGTGAAGCACTCGACCGTGAGAGGTAGAAATCGTTGAGCACCGAGGCCATCACGAGGCGGCATTGTTCAGCTTCGGCGGCGGAGACGTGGCGGGCCAGGTAATCGGCAGCGCGGGAGGTGCCGATAGCTTGCAGCGCGGCCAGAGACAGCTTGCGATGGTCGGCGCGGGCATCTTTTTCATAGACCGTCCGGAGCGCGCTCACCGTCCGGCTCAGATCTACCTTATCGCGATAGAGCGTCGCGTAGATGATGATATTTTTGAGCGCCTGTGTCTTCACATCGGAGATCGGCGATTCGAGCGATTCGACCATTTGCAAGGAAACGAGCTGCCACTTCTGGTCGTCGGTGTACGTGTTATCGTCTTGAGCGTGAGCCAGCGTGGGCAAACCGAGCAACAACAGCAAGGCAAAAACGGCAAAGGTTTTCATGACATCCCTCCCTCTCCAGGTTGGTATGGTGGTGGTGAGTAGACGTGCCCTTGGCCGATGAGTGAGGCGCCTGGACCGATGAGTGGGGAGAGATGACAGGCCCTACGCGGTCGCTGTTCGAGAGTTACACGGCGGAGCAAACAAGCCGGGGTATTTTCAAGTGCCCTGTTCCAAAATTCGATGCGCGGGGCGCACCGAATTTTGGAAAATGTTGGGGGGATTGGGGTATGTTAGTGTCCCACTTCCTCTTGCATCCATCCTGAATCCTATGCTTGCTTCTTACACTGAACGACCGGCGTCTTCGGAATATGCGCCGTTTTATGCAGGATACGTTGGCCACGTCCCGCCCGGCGACCTCATTGGCTTGCTGGAAACGCAAATCGAAGACACGCTTGGGCTGCTGAGCGGGTTGTCTGAGGACGAAGCCGGCTATCGCTATGCGCCGGACAAATGGAGCATCAAGCAAGTCGTCGGCCACCTCATCGAGGCCGAGCGGATCTTCGTCTACCGCGCGCTGGCCTTCAGCCGTAACGAAACCAAGCCCCTGCCGGGCTACGCACAGAACGACTACGTGGAGGCTGCCAACTTCGACGAGCAAGCCTGGAGCGATCTGTTGGACGAATGGCGCGTCGTGCGCAAAGCCACCGTATGCTTTTTCCGGAGCCTCAACCCGGCGATGATGGAACGCGCGGGCATCGCCAACGGCGTCGGCTTTACGGTGCGGGCGCTGGCCTGCATCATCGCCGGGCACGAACGTCATCACGTTAGCGTGCTGCGAGCGCGGTATGGGTTGGATAGTGCGTAGTGCGTACTTCGTATTGCGTAGTATTTCTCCATAAGCGCGCTTACGCAGTACGCACTACGAAGTACGGTATGCCATGACGCAGGGTTGACACCCCTTTTCGCTATCCTGCAACATTCCCAAAGATACCCCCGACGCCCCATGTCTCTTCCCTATGATCCCGACGTGGCCCTCGCCGCGCTCCAGGCCGATCCGCCGCTGGCGCGGTTGATCGAACAGGTCGGCCCGTTTCGGCTCGAAATGCGGTCGATGATCAGCCCGTTTCAGGCGCTGATGAGTTCGATCATTTATCAGCAAATCTCAGGCAAAGCCGCCGCGACGATCCAGCGCCGCGTACACGCCCTCTTCCCCGGCGACGAACCGCCCGACCCTGACGAGATCCTCGCTATTTCGGAAGACGCCTTGCGTGGCGCCGGCATGTCGCGGCCCAAAGTGGCTGCCGTCAAAGATCTGGCGGCCAAAGCCCTCGACGGCGTCGTGCCGCCGGCCCGAAGCCACCTCACCGAGATGGACAACGACGAGATCATCGCCCGGCTGACGACGGTGCGCGGCATCGGGCGATGGACCGTCGAGATGCTGCTGATCTTCCACCTGGGCCGCCCCGACGTGCTGCCGGTGACGGACCTCGGCGTGCGCAAAGGCTTTATGATCGCCTACGACCTCGACGACCTGCCCACGCCTACCGAACTTGCCGAATACGGCCAACGCTGGCAACCCTACCGCTCCGTCGCAAGCTGGTATCTCTGGCGGGCGAATGATTTATGAGGCGGCTTGAACAAGTATGGTGCTATGTCTCTGCACTGCGCTTCGTGGAGCGCCTGGCGTCGGTCACTGGTCATTACGCTCGCTGCGCTCGCTGTCACTGGTCACTAGAAAAACCAGTGACTAGTGACCAATGACCAGTGACCTGCGCTACCGCCGGCTTGAAAGACCAACCGCAATACTACCCCAAACATTATCCTGCAAGCTTCTTATATTACCCCCGTCGTCACCTTTTTATTACACCGCCTTTAGAGCTACGCGCAGGTCGCCGATACATATTTCAAATCGATCATGAAAGTTGGACGGCACGTAGCAGAGGAACCTATGCAGATGATCGACTACGAAGAGATCTTTAACATGAGCTATTGGAGGACGACCCAAAACGTCGTCGATGGGGTCTCCTTTGTGGAACACTTCATGAACAGCTTGCTCGACGCCTCGGAAGAGATCCGGGGTTTCTTTGTTCATTCCGACGGCGAGGCGTTTAGCCAGGGGCTGATCCTGGCGCTGGTCCATCTGGCCGGCTATTTCCCCGATCACATCCCCGACCGCGTGCTCGAAGGCATCGCCGTGCGGCATAACCGGCATGGCCGCGCCATCAAACCACACCTCTACGACATCTTCCTCGACTGTATGCTCGAAACCGTCGTGCTTTACGATCCCGAATACGAAGAGCACGTCGGCGAAGCCTGGCGGCACGTCCTCAGCCCCGGCCTGGAATACATCAAGTCTCAATATTAATGGATTTTGCTTTTGCAAAATCCATCAAGCAGCAACAACGGGCAGCGGGTGTTCGACGCCGGAGTGGAGATAGGCGTTCGGATCGTGGTAGAGCGCGTCTTCGGGCAACCACTGCCAGAGCGGGCCGAGGTGGTTCTTGATGATCTCGATCCATCGCGACGGAAGTTGGCGCGTCTCGCCTTCGAAGAACGCCCGGAAATCCGGTTCTTCCATCCAGCGGCGCATCTTGCGGTGATAAGCCATCCGGTTGTTGCGTTCAGACGAGATGCCCCGGAAGAGTTGTTCAAAGCGGCTGACGAGGTGCCCGTTTTTCAGGAAACGCCGGGCCAGTGCGCGTCGCGAAAACGCATAGTCGAAGGTGTCGCAGACGTGATCGTAAAACTCGGTCCAGCTATAATGGAGGGGTTTTACGTTCATCGACTGGACGAGGTCGAGGAAGTGGAAGGGCACCGGCAAGACGCGGCCGGCGCGTTGATAATTGAGGTTGAGCAGGGCGTTGCGTCCGAAGGCCGAGAGCACCGCGAAGTGCGGAAAGACCGCCGGCGCCCGGTCGACGAAGCGCTTCGTCAACTCGAACGGTTCGGGGCCTTCGTCGTTGTCGAGGCCGAAGATCAGGTTGGCCTGGACGTAGGGCACGAACCGCTGGACGAGGTTGACCTGCGCCGCAACACGCTCGACCTTTTCCATCCCCTTCTTACTCCCCGTCTTCGACTTGCCGCCCATGTCGTACCACGATTCGATGCCGGGGGCGATAGCCTTGAAGCCGTTGCGCGCCATCCGTTTACAGTTATCCTCTTTCAAAAGCGAGAGCGACGTCTCGCAGGCAAACGTGATGCGGCCCGGCGGCACGGCGTCTTCGACCACGTCCATATAATCGTTGAACCGGATGCCGAAGTTGGGATCGTGCCAGACAATGAGCGACCGGGGCAGATTGAGTTCCTGGAAGTATCGCAGGTCGTCTTTGAGCACCTCGTAGTCGAGCGGTTGATAGGGCACGACGGCGTCGATGCAGAAGCTGCACGTGTACGGACAACCCAGGCTGCCCAGAAACGGCACGGCGCGCAAGATCTTGGCCTTTTCCATCGACGGGCGGAGAAACTTCCACCGCTGGCGCAGGCCGGGCAGAAAGTCGGGTTGCTGCGCCGCCGAGAGGTGCTGGCCTATCGGGCGATGCTGCGAGCAGTCTTGCAGGATGTCGCGCAGGGTGTCTTTGTTGCAAAAGCCGACGACGTAGTCGAAGTGCTTCTGTGCGTCTTCAGGATACGACCGCGCGTGCGGCCCGCCCAGAACGGTGACGGCGCCTTTGTCGCGCCAGTAATGGCTGAAAGCGTAGCCCAAAAGCGCCGCCTGCGAAAACGCGCTGATGAACAGGATGTCGATCTTGTCCGGCAGCCCGCCCGAAATCAACTCGGCGCCGGAATAATACGCGATGTGGACGTCGTGCCCTGCTTCCTCGCACCAGACGCCGATGACCTGCGCCATGATGCTGACATTGTTGCATCGCATCAACCGAGAATAGCCGTTTTTAGGCGGCTCTTTGCCCAATAAATCGATGATGCCGACCTGCAAGCGTGCTTTCATAGATCTGATCGTATGATGATTTGCAGCGTGTGGGGCTCCTTTAAAGTAATAATTTGAAACGAAGATGTCGTCATGAGCCTGTCACTTCGATGAAGCTTGATAAATAACTTGAGTAATCACGAGAGACTCTCCTTCCGAGAACAGCAGGGCTGTTAAGTTCTCTATCGACGACTGTGCGGAGGCGCCAGGAAGTTTCCCCTCCTGTCCAGGAGGGGATTAAGGGGTGGTCGGTTGAAAACCCCGAAAAAACATCGAAATGCTGCGATTTTCCGCGACGTGGGCGATCAACCACCCCTGTCCCCTCCCGGTCATTCCTGCGCAGGCGGGAACCAGGAGGGGAACTCTTCCCGCTACATCAACGCCAAAAACCTACCCCTGTGAGCTTCGAAGGAGGACTTTCCGGTTGTGCCAGTCCGAAGTAAATAATCAAAGATCATTGAAGTGCCGGGCACCTTAGGGCGAGCGCATGCTACTTTTCGAAGCAGTCTTTGACTCCTCCCTTGAGGGAGGTGGGCCGCCGAAGGCGGGTCGGAGGGTGTCAAACAGCCTGGTG
>JANQES010000143.1 GCA_028278205.1 Rhodothermales bacterium | reverse complement strand
GCCGAGGGCGCCGTCGAGGTTGGACGACCACGAGATGCTGGCGCTGATGTCGCCGTCTTCATTATCGTTGGCCGTGCCGGTGAAGTTGATCGACGTGCCCTCGGTAAAGTTCGAGCCGTCTGCCGGCGCGGTGATCGTCACCACGGGCGGCTGGTTGACCGGGGTTCCCGGGTCGAGTTCGAACTCGCACACCGCCGTGCCCCAGCCTCGTGAGGATGAGACCCGGCCAAACTCGTTGGTATGCCAGAACGTGTCGCGGTCGGGGTCGACGTTGGTGGCGCTGTAGTCGCCGGCGCGGCCTGCCCAGTCGGAGCCGGCCTGCCCGGCGCGGCACTCGGCCTCGTCGGCGTCAAAGACCCCCGTGCCGCTCTGCGCCGCCGTCTGGCCCGTCACGCGGATTTCGGGGGGGATGAGGTCGTCCGAGACCATAAACCCGATGCCGATGTCTCCGGCGTCGTTCATGGCGATACTCGGCATCCAGCGCCAGAGGTCGTCATTCGGGCCGTGGGTGCCTTCCTGATGGAGGAACCAGTTGGCCCCGCCGTCGGTGCTGCGCACCTCATACCATCGGATACCCGTGCGCCCGAGCTGGCCCGGCGGCGCCCCGTCTACGTCCACCGTATGCGAGGCAACCATCGACAGGTGCGTGCCGAAATCTTTGATCTGCAAGCGGTGCATCAACCGGCCCGAAAGCGTCTCCAGGTTATTGCCCGGCCCGGAATGCGGCACACAGCGCTCGCGCGAGGCCGTACACAGGTCCGAGTCGAACGTGGAGATAGGCACGCGCTCGATGCGGGTAATCGTCGTAGCCGGCGGGTTGGCGAAGTTCGGATCGATCTCCCAGACATCGAAGAGTCCGTTGGCCGTCATCGCCGTGGCGAAGAGTGCCGGCACAAAGCCCGCCGTGCCCGCCGCATCGTCGAGGTCGCCGGCTACGAAGCCGAACTCACTGCCGCCGAGGTTGGCCCCGACCAGCACACAAGACGGGTTGCCTGCATACATGCAGTTCTTGTCGGCCACACCGAGGAAGGTGCCCACGAAGAAGGGCGCGAACAGGTTGGCCATCATCGTGATGGAGTTCGTCGTAAAGCCGAACTTGGGATAGTCGTTGAAGCCAAACGAGGCGAAGTCGTAGGCGTAGCGGTTGTAGGCGCCGAGCGGGTCGCTCGTCTGCGAGACGGCGATACACTGAAGCCAGGGCGGCGTCGAGGTCGAGGCAAACGCAAACTGGCTGACCAGCCAGCGGTCGTTGGTCTCATCGTAGAGCACGATGGGGTCGCCGTTGTCGTTGGTTTCGCAGAGACCGCCGAAGCCGGCCCAGAAGGCACTGCTGGGAAAGGCGCCGCCGCCGAGCGAGACTCCGTTCTTGGTGAAGACTTCCGTGACGATGTTAATCATCTGCACGTAGCGGTCCACCGCATCCGAACTCACGTCGCCGTCAGTGTCGGGCGGGGTGACGTTTCCGGGGTTGTCGGTGTTGTCGGCCCCGTCGAACTGCGTCAGGATCGACGTCGGCCCCAGGGGCGCGAACGGCTGGAGCAACGGATCAGGGCCGTTGCCTCCCCCGCCAATCTGCGCGCGCGTGTCTTCGCCGAAATGAAAGTTGGGGATTTCGTTGAAGAGGACGGGACGGGGATTCTGGCGCGCAAAGTTGGCCGCATCTTGCAGCGAAGCCAGCGGCCTGTTCTCAGAGCTGAGAATGATGAGATCCGTGACTACTTTCTGTTGCTGGGCCTGAGCTGGCACACTGACCAGACACAAGCCGAACAACAGCAAAGCAGCACTCATCGTGACAAAGCGTTTCATAAAGCAACCTCCATAGTAACGTGAAATGGCAGCTTATGCCGTTACCCTTCGAGCAAGGCATCCATCGTGCGATGTTGGGGGTGAAAAGACGCTTTCAAAACGATTAGAGCCGGAGGGGAAGTACAAACGCTCTACGCACCTGCTTAAAGACACAGAAAAGAGCGCCTGGAAGCGCTTTTCGAAGGGAACTGGCCCGCCCCAGTAAACGAAATTATCCCCTATTATGCAACCACTTAAAACAATTGTTTTTAGCGGTCTCATTTTGATACGGAAAACATCCTGAAAAACAAGCATTTAGCTTATTTATTCGACCTGCTTATATAAGCAGTACGTCAACCGAAAGCGGCGCGATCGAAGGCCTCTAGAAGAAGGAAACAGGATCCGTTCAGTTAACAAATAATCACTATACCTTGCATGGAGCGGAAGTTCTATTTATCCGAGAGTCAAAGTTCTATTTTTACTCGCTGCATGAAGGGGGAATAACATGGACGGCCTTTTCCATTTCTTCTTTACGACGGCACGTGTAGGTTGTCGGTAGCCCCACCTTCTATCCTTCGACAGTTCATACGATGAAACGAATAACAGTATTGCTCACGCTCTTGATCGGGTCGAGCCTCCCGGCAGCAGCCCAGCCGCGCCCGACGTTCTATGCCCACATCGGGACGTCGGTGCCTACGTTCTCCACGTCGTTCAAAGATTTCTACCAGAGCGGCCTGCTCTTCGGCGCGGGCGTCGGCTTCGCGCTCTCGTCGCGCGCCGAGGTCACACTCGCGGGCCAGTTCAGCCGCAACAAGCTCGACCAGAACAGGCTCCTCGACGAGTTCGAAACGTTCGAAGTCACCGATGTCTCTTTCGACGGCGGGGATTACTCCTGGTTGGGCCTCACCGCCGATCTCAAGTACAAGATTTATCGCAAAAGCCGGGTGGGGCCGTACGCGCTCCTGGGCCTGGGCCTGTTCAACAGCGCCACCGACGAACTGACGATCATCCAACCGGACGGCACCAGCGTCCGCACCGAAAGCGACGAGATCGTCTTTGGGCTCAACGGCGGCATCGGCATTTACATCCCCATCGCGCCGTCGCTGCGCCTCGTCGTCGAACCCCGCTACACGCTGCTCTTGACCAACGACCGCCTCCTGTTCACCACCGATCAAACCCGGCACTTCCTGCAAGTCCGCGCCGGGGTGGCTTTGAGACCGTTCTAATTTTAGAAAATCCGTTCACGGATTTTCTAAAGGCCGAAGGATTCGCCGCAGGCGCACGTCCTGGCGGCTTGTGGGTTGAGGAAATGGAAACCTTTGCCTTCGAGGCCGTCGGTGAAGTCGAGTTCGGAGCCATCTACGTAGAGGTAGCTCTTCTTGTCCATGACGACGCGGATGTTGCCGAATTCGGTGATGCGGTCGTCGTTTTGGATGATGGTGTCCCAGCCTAGGTCGTAGGTCAGGCCGGAGCAGCCGCCGGGCACGACGGCCACGCGGAGCACGTTCGCATCGACGTCGATGGCCTCATTCTGGGCAATCCGGCGGATTTTATCGAGCGCGCGGTCGGTGATTTGGATGTCCATTATCGTCTTGAAACTACGTTTTTGGCGTTTTCAGGCGTCGGCGCGTTGGCGCGAGGATGGCGTTGGTCATGGGTCATGAGTCATGGGTCATGAGTCATGAGTGAGAATCCCATGACCCATGACTCATGACCCATGACAGCATGATCGAAGCAAACCCTACAGGTCTGTTTTCAACCTACTTCGCAAGGAAAACCCACGACCCCACGCCGTGTTTCGATTAAGCCTTCGTGAAGAACGACCGAGGCGGTTGTAACTTTTCGTTTACACCCCCTGTTGATGTAAACAATTGTTTACGTATATTGTTTTATTCAGACTCAATCTAAATAACGATGAGGCCCCGCCTCCCGGCATCGCACGGCCTCGTTCCTGCTAAACAACCGGCACCTTCATGAACACCGACACCCAATACCTGCACGACGTCGCCGACAGCGATTACGAGCACGGCTGGGTCACCGAGATCGAAGCCGACACCATCCCCAAAGGCCTCAACGAGGGCATCATCCGGCTGATTTCGTCTAAAAAAGACGAACCCGAATGGTTGCTCGCATGGCGGCTGCGCGCCTTCCGCCACTGGCAGAGCCTCGCCGCCGAAACGGATAAATACCCCCGCTGGGCTCACCTCGACTACCCGGACATCGACTACCAGGACATCAGCTACTACTCGGCGCCGAGCAGCAAGCCCAAGTATGAAAGCCTGGACGAGGTGGATCCCGAACTGCTGCGCACCTTCGAACGTCTCGGCATCCCACTCGAAGAGCAAAAACGCCTCACCGGCGTGGCCGTCGATGCCGTCATCGACAGCGTCTCGGTGGGCACGACGTTTAAGGAGGAACTGGCGCGGCAGGGCATCATCTTCTGCAGCTTCAGCGAAGCCGTCGAGCATCATCCGGAGTTGGTGAAGAAATACATGGGCTCGGTGGTGCCGTATACGGACAACTTTTACGCGGCGCTCAACTCGGCGGTCTTCAGCGACGGGTCGTTCTGTTACATCCCGAAAGGCGTGCGCTGCCCGATGGAGCTTTCGACCTATTTCCGCATCAACGAAGCCGGCACGGGGCAGTTCGAGCGCACGTTGATCGTGGCCGATGAGGGGTCGTACGTGTCGTATCTCGAAGGCTGCACAGCGCCGCAACGCGACGAGAACCAGCTTCACGCCGCCGTCGTCGAGATCATCGCCCACAAAGATGCCGAGGTCAAGTATTCGACCATCCAGAACTGGTATCCGGGCAACGCCGAAGGCAAAGGCGGCGTCTTCAACTTCGTCACCAAACGCGGCATCTGTGACGGCGACCGCTCCAAGATTTCGTGGACGCAACTTGAGACCGGCTCGTCGATCACGTGGAAGTATCCGAGCGTCATTTTGAAGGGCAACGATTCGATCGGCGAGTTTTATTCGGTGGCGTTCACGAAGGGCCGCCAGCAGGCCGACACCGGCACCAAGATGATCCACATCGGCAACAACACGTCGAGCACGATCATCTCGAAAGGCATCTCGGCGGGCCGCTCGAACAACAGCTATCGCGGGCTGGTGAAGGTCAACAAAGGCGCGAAAAACGCCCGCAACTTCTCGCAATGCGACTCGATGCTGCTGGGCGACCGCTGCGGCGCGCACACCTTCCCTTATCTCGAAATCAACAACCCCACGGCGCAGGTCGAACATGAAGCGACGACGTCGAAGGTGGGCGAAGACCAGATCTTCTACTGCAACCAACGCGGCATCAGCGAGCAAGACGCTATCAAGCTGATCGTCAGTGGCTTCTGCCAGGAGATCCTGGCGATGCTCCCGATGGAGTTCGCCGTCGAAGCGCGCAAGCTGCTGGCTATCGAGTTGGAGGGGTCGGTCGGCTAGCGCCTCCCTTTGAGTCGGAGAGCCGGAGAATCGGAGAGCCGGTGAGGAAAAGAAATCTCCGACTCCCCGACTCTTAGACTCTCCGACTCATCAACATCAACCCAACAAGCACAACGCAAAAAGAATGACACCACTGCTGCAAATAAACAACCTCAAAGCCTCCGTCGAGGACATGGCGATCCTCAAGGGGGTCGATCTGACGGTGAATGCGGGCGAAGTGCATGCCATCATGGGGCCGAACGGCTCGGGCAAGAGCACGCTGGCGGCGGTGCTGGCAGGCCGCGAGGACTATGAGGTGGAAGACGGCACGGTGCTGTACCGGGGCGAAGATCTGCTGGAACTGGAGGTAGATGAACGCGCCCGCGAAGGCGTCTTCCTGGCCTTCCAATACCCGGTGGAACTGCCGGGCGTGAGCATGATGAACTTCCTGAAGCAGGCCGTCAACTCGATCCGTGAGCACCGGGGGCAGGAGCCGCTCAACGCTGCCGGGCTGCTCAAGCTCACCCGCGAGAAAGCTGCGCTGGTGAACCTCGATCCGAGCCTGAAGAAACGCTCGGTCAACGAGGGCTTCTCCGGCGGCGAGAAGAAGCGCAACGAGATCTTCCAGCTTGCCATGCTCGAACCCACGCTGGCCATCCTCGACGAAACGGATTCGGGCCTCGACATCGACGCTCTGCGCACCGTCGCCGACGGCGTCAACTCGCTCCGCTCGCCCGACCGCGGCTTCGTCGTGATCACCCACTACCAGCGCCTGCTCGACTACATCGTGCCCGACTTCGTCCACGTGATGGTCGATGGCCGCATCGTCAAGAGCGGCGGCAAAGAACTGGCGCTCGACCTGGAGGAGAAAGGCTACGACTGGATCCGCGAAGAAAACGGCGCCGTTCCCGCCTGACGGCGGTGTTTTAGTGTTACAGTGTTTTGGTGTTTTAGTTGAGTACACTCAAACACTATAAAACCATAACACTAAAATACTTAAATCATCTTAATCTAAACGGATAATCCCTGAAAATGCCAGCAGCACTCATAGACAAAGACACCCGCCTCGAAGACCGGTTCGTCTCGGCGTTCGAGATGCAGGAGGGGCTGTCGCTCAACGGCTCCAACGACGGGCTTCGCCGGTTGCGCAAAGAGGCCATCGGGCACTTCGCTACGCTGGGCTTCCCGGCGCGCAAAACCGAAGCGTGGAAATACACCAACATCGGCAAACTCCTCAAGCGGCCCTACGCCCTGACGTTCGGGCCGTCGGACGACTCGGTTTCGGCGAGCGACGTCGAGGCGCTTTTGATTCCTGATCTCGAAGCGCACGTGGCGGTGTTTGTCAACGGCCACTTCAACGCCGCGCTCTCTCGCCTGGACGATCTGCCCGAAGGCGTCGTTGTGACGGGGCTGGCCGAGGCTGCGGAAACCCACACGGCGCTCCTCGACGCGCACCTGGCCCGGTATGCGGATTCTGAGGGTGAGGTCTTCACCGCGCTCAACACGGCCTTTACGAAGGACGGCGCGTTCGTCTACGTGCCCCGCAACGCCGTCGTCGAAAAGCCGGTGCAGTTGATCAATCTGATGACGACGGCGGAGGATGCGCTGGTGCAGCCGAGAAACCTGATCGTGGCGGAGGAAAACGCGCAGGTCCGGCTCATCCAGAGCAGCCGGGCGACCACCGAGGTGAAGACGTTCGTGAACGCCGTGTCGGAGGTTTTCGTCGGGGATCACGCGCACGTGGATCGGTATGAGATTCAGGACGAGGGGACGACGACGAGCATGGTGACGACGCTCAACGTCTACCAGCAGGCGAGTAGCGTCTTCCGCAACAGCACGTTCACCTTCGGCGGCGAGGTCATCCGCAACAACATCACCGTCTTGCCCGACGCCGAGCAGTGTGAGACGCACCTCTACGGCCTCTTCCTGGCCGATGGCACGATGCACGTGGATAACCACACGCTTGTCGATCACGCCATGCCCAACTGCTTCAGCAACGAATTTTATAAGGGCATCCTGGACGGCCGGGCCACGGGCATCTTCAATGGGAAGGTGCTCGTGCGCCAGGATGCGCAACAAACCAACGCCTACCAGTCGAACAAAAGCATCGTACTGACCGACACCGCCAGCATGTACGCCAAACCGGAGTTGGAGATCTATGCCGACGACGTCAAGTGCAGCCACGGCGCCACGACGGGGCAACTCGACGAAGAGGCCATCTTCTACCTCCGCACGCGCGGCCTGACCTTGCAACGCGCCCGCGCCCTGATGCTGGTCTCCTTCGCCCGCGCCGTGCTCGACAACGTCACCCTCGAACCGCTGCAAGAGGCGCTCGACGCGATGGTGACGGCGCGTTTTAGTGACTGAAGTATGAGAGGGCCTGCAATTTTGGATTTTAGATTTTGGATTTTGGATTGGTCTTGTTCGATCCCGTTTAATCAATCGAAAAAGTCTCAGCGGTTTTCACCGTCGCGACGTATTCGGTTGTTTGATCGGGTGGAAGTAAACAATCCAAAATCCAAAATCTAAAATCCAAAATTGCCATCCCTCCCATACTTCATAACCGAACGAGTCATGCAGACTCTCGAAACCCAGACGACGGCCTTCGACATCGACCGCATCCGGGCTGACTTCCCCGCGTTGCATCAGACGATCTACGACGGGCGCCCGCTCGTCTATCTCGATAATGCGGCGTCGGCGCAGAAGCCGCAGGCCGTCATCGACCGGCTGACGCGCTATTATACGTGGGAGCATAGCAACGTGCATCGGGGCGTGCATCTGCTCAGCCAGCGCGCCACCGATGCCTACGAAGCTGCGCGGGCGCGGATTGCGCGGTTCATCAACGCGGCGCATGCGCACGAGATCATCTACACACGCGGGACCTCCGAGTCGATCAACCTCGTCGCCACGAGCTTCGGGCACAGCCGCATTGGCGCCGGCGATGAGGTGGTGATCTCGGCGATGGAGCACCATTCGAACATCGTCCCGTGGCAGATGGTGTGCCAGGAAAAAGGCGCCCGCCTCCGCGTCATCCCCGTCAACGACCGGGGCGAACTCCGCCTCGACGCCTACGACGATCTGCTCAACGACCGGACGAAAATCGTCGCTCTCGTGCATGTTTCGAACAGCCTCGGCACGGTCAACCCCGTCCGGCGCGTGATCGAGGCGGCCCACGCGCGCGGCATTCCTGTGCTGCTCGACGGCGCGCAGGCGGTGCAGCACATGCCGGTAGACGTCCAGGCGCTCGATTGCGATTTTTACTGCTTCTCCGGCCACAAAATCTTCGGCCCCACCGGCATCGGCATCCTCTACGGCAAAGAAGCCCTCCTCAACGCCCTCCCCCCCTATCAGGGCGGCGGCGACATGATCGAGACGGTTTCTTTCGCGGGGACGACCTACGACGGGCTGCCGCACAAATTCGAAGCCGGCACGCCGCACATCGCCGGGGCGGTCGGGCTGGCGGTGGCGCTGGAATACCTCGACGAAATCGGGCTCGACGCCATCGCCGCATATGAGCATGATCTGCTGGCCTACGCCCACGAGCGGCTGCAAACCATAGACGGGCTCCGACTGATCGGGACGGCGGCGGAGAAGGCCAGCGTCGCGTCGTTCCTCCTCGAAGATGCCAATCCGTACGACACCGGAAAAATCCTCGACGAACTGGGCATCGCCGTACGGACGGGGCATCATTGCACGATGCCGCTGATGAACCAGTTCGGCATCCCCGGCACCGTCCGCGCTTCGTTCGCCCTCTACAACACGCGAGACGACGTAGACGCGCTCGTCGAAGGCCTTCACACCGTCCGCCGGCGCCTCGGCACGATCCGGCAACGCGGGCGCGCCAATGCCCAGCCGGCAGCAGCGCCGGTGGACGACGTGCCGTCCATCGCCGAACGCCGGCAGGAGATCGTCGAAGAATTTGACCTCTTCGACGATGTCAACGACAAGCGCGACTATCTGATGGAACTCGGCGAAGCTATGCCGGACCTCGACGACGCCTATCGGACTGAGCAAAACCGCATCCACGGCTGCCTCTCGATGGTGTGGCTCCACACCGAAGCGCGCCATGGACGCGTCTACTTCCAGGCCGACAGCAATGCCATGATCACCAAAGGGATGATCGCGCTGCTGGTGCGCCTGCTCAACGGCCAACCCCCGGAGGCCATCCTGGCTGAAGATCTCGACGCCTTCATGGCCGACGTGGACATCCCCCACATGATCTCGGCCCAGCGTAAAAACGGCCTCGGCGCGATGATCAAACGCGTCAAACTCGACGCGCTGGCCCTGGCTCACTCCTAGAGCGTGTAGACGGTGCCAGCCGTTACGCTGGTTTCGAAAGGAAATAAACACTCAAGACGGAAAGGGAGAGCGGGCGAGAGGGAGTTAAATCTCCCGTTCCCCCTTTCCCCTCTCTCCCACTCTCAATACCATGATGACGACGGAAATCATCAACAACGCAACCAACCAGGCCCTCGAAGACGACGTTATCGAGTCGATCAAGCAGGTCTACGATCCGGAGATCCCGATCAACGTCTACGACCTCGGCCTGATCTATAAAGTGCGCCTCGACCCCGACGACCGCGTCTTCGTGACGATGACGCTGACCTCGCCCAACTGCCCGGTGGCCGGCATCCTGCCCAGCCAGGTCGAGTCGGCTGTGATGTTGACCGAGGGCGTGGCCGACGCCCGCGTCGAACTCACCTTCGACCCGCCTTTCACCATCGAGATGATGTCTGAAGAGGCGAAGCTGGAACTTGGGTTTTTATAGTCATTGGTCACTAGTCACTGGTCATTAGTCACTGGTGGAAGATCAAAAACCAGTGACCAGTGACCAATGACCAGTGACTTCCCTCACAACAGGCTCACTGTTATCGATATAGTGTCAACCAATCGTTGAAGCATAGCCAAACCATAGCGATAGCGCGAGGGTTGCTGGCCGAGGGGCGAGCGCTCGACGTGGCGCGTATGCTCGAACCGCTCATCGAGCCGGTGCCGGAGCAGGTGCCCGACGCGCTCGGCGCGGGCCAGCTCGTGCTACGCAGCCTGCTGGCGCGGGTGCGGCTGCTGTGGTTTGGTGATGTGAAGCAGGCGCACGCGTTGCTCAGACCCTTCGACGCCTCCGCCGCGCGCCAGACCCTCGACCCGGCGGCGCGCGCCGAAGTGGCGCTGTGGCTGGGCTGGATCCACACCTGGCCGTCGGCAGCCACCTACGACGACGCCCGCGCCCTGCACCTGCTCGACGAAGCCGAACGCTTTTTCCGCGATGCCCTGAACCCGGCGGGCCGCTGCTGGTCGCTGATGGGTAAAGCCTGGGCCTACTTCGCCCTCGACGAATATCCGTTGATGCGCCGGGCGCTGGACGCCGCCGCCGCGCAGCATGAAAAGGTAGAAGACACCCCGGCTGCCCTCTGGTTGCTCGATCTGCACACGCTCGGCGCCCACTTCGAGGGCCGTTTTGCGCAGGCGCTGACCGTTGCCGAAGCCCTCAAAGAGCAGGCGCAACGAGCCGGCGATTCGTTTGCGGAAGGACGCGCCTATGCCTATCAGGCGGCGCTGTATTACGATCTGGGGCGCCCCCCCGCTGCTATCGAGGAGGCTGCTGCTGAAGCCGAGACGCGCCTGCGACGGGCTGCCGTCAAGCCCGGCTATGCGCTGCTGGCCGCCTACCGGGCGCATGCCGGCGCAGCCTTGCGTAGCGGCGCCTGGGATCAAGGCGACGCGCTCATCGATACCGCGCTGGAAGCGACGAGCGATCAGCCGGCGGCCTGGGCTTCGCTGAAGCTCCAACGCGTCCGGCTCGACCTCAGACGCAGCCACCTCGCTGAGGCCGAAACGCTGCTTCATAGCATCGAAGAGCAGATCCATCCCCTGCAAAACCGGCTGATGGCTGCCGGCGTGGCGATGGCCTGGTGCGATTTGGCGGATCGAAAGGGCGCCTTGAGCGAGGCGCAATCGTGGGCCGCGCGCGCCTACGACATCGCCCGCGAAACCGGCCACCAGGGCCGACAGCTACGCGCCCTGCTCACCCTCGCGCGCCTCTGCCGGGCGCAAGATAACGACGAAGCCGCCCATCGCTACCTGAGCCTGACGCAACCCTTCTGCGACGCCTTTTGCGTCTTGCCATTAGCGGCGTTGCGCTTCGCGGTGCTCGGCGCCTCGGCCCTGGCCGAAAATAATCCGGAAGAAGCCCGGCCCTACTTCGGCCAGGCCCTCACCGCCTACACCCTCGTCGGCGATGTCTATCAGGCCGCGCGGCTTCAGTTGAAACTGGCAACGCTGGAACGAGACCGGCGGCCCGTCTACACACGCGCCCTGCTCGAAGCCGCCTTCCAGACCTTCGACAACCTCGACGCTCGCCCCGAACGCGAGCAGACCAGGACGCTGCTCGACGCCTGGCCCGCGGATGAGGAGCCGGTGGCGCAGCCGGAGGAGATGACCATCGGCGCCTCGCTGGCGCGGGCTTCGCTGTCGGTGGAATTGATTGCCGAAACGTGGCTCGAAGCCGCCCGGCGGCTGATGCCGGATCGGTGGATGGGCCTCTATCGCTGCGACGAAGGGCATCCGTGGATGTGCGTGCGCGAGTTGGGCGAGGCGCCCGCCGTGCCGCAAACCCACGAACCCTGCGGCCCGCAACTCTTCGCCGACGACGTGCTCTGGCTGCGCCTGCGGGGCCATCCGGGGCCGGCGTTCTTCTTCGGCGTCGCCCTGCCCGACCGCAACGATCCGGCGTGGCTGAAAGCCCGCGCCTGCATCAAACCCTGGATGCCGGTGGCTTCGCTGGCGCTCGAACACGCCCTGCTCCGATCCGAGCGCCTCGGCGTCGTCTCGGGCAGTGACAGTGTGTTCGATGACGAACCGCCGGTGCCGCTCGACGGCTTTGTCTACGCCGGCCCGGCCCTGCGCGAGATCGTCGGGCAGATGCACCGTATCCGGGCCAGCCACAGCCCGGTGCTCATCACCGGAGAACGCGGCGTCGGCAAAGCCATGCTGGCCCGCGCCGTGCATGCGATGAGCCAGCGCCAGAAGGGGCCGTTCCAGCGTTTTGCCTGCGCAGGCTTCGCCGGAGACGTCTTCACGCTGCCCGCCGCCCTCACCGCTGCCCAGGGCGGCACCCTCTTCCTCGCCGGGGTAGACGCTCTGCCGCTCGACGCGCAGAAGACGCTGCTGCACTTCTTGAAACACGGCGAGGTGGTCCCCGACGGCGCAGGCCGCCCTGTCCAGGCCGACACGCGCCTCATCGCCTCGACGAGCCAGGATCTCGTAGCGCGCATCCGCGAAGGCCGCTTCCTCGAAGACCTGTATTACCGGCTCGCCGTGATCCCGCTGCACATGCCGCCGTTGCGCGAACGCCGGGAGGAGATCCCGCTGCTGGTGCGTCATTACCTGAACACGCTCCGCCCGCCGGGCACGCCGCTGCCGACCCTCACCAACCGCGCCGTAGAGGCGTTGCTGCGCTACGAGTGGCCGGGCAACGTGCGTCAGTTGCGCAACGAGGTCGAGCGCGTGCTCCTTCTGGCAGCCAGCGAGCCGGCGCCCCTGGTCGACGTCGAAGACCTTGCCCCGGCCATCGCTAAGGCGGCAACCAACGAGACGGCGCCGGCAGCATTTTTGGAAGCGGCCCAGGACGCCATCCTCAAACCCGGCCACGCCCTCGACGAAGTGCTCGCCGGCACCGAGAAAGTGCTCATCGAGCAAGTGCTGGCCGAACATGACGGCCAGGTCACGGCCTCGGCCAACGCCCTGGGCCTGACCCGCCAGGGCCTCTACAAAAAGATGAAACGGTTGGGGATTGGGGTCGTGAAACGTGAAACGTGAGGGTGCTGCTAGAAAGCTCATCAATGGCACCCTCACGTTTCACGTTTACTTCGTGAGTCGCTGCGCTCGTCTCACGCATAAAAATCTCAGATTATGACGAAAACCAATAAACCGATGCCGCCCTCACAACAAACCGCCTCCATCCGCCTCGATCACGCCGCTGTGATGACGACGGATCTCGAACGCGCCATTGCCTTCTACACAGACGTGCTGGGCCTGGCCGTCCACGTCATCGAAGACGATCCCATCCGCAAGGGCCGGCAGCGGGCTATGCTCTACGACGAAGGCGGGCGCGACGTGCTCGAACTCATCGAGATGCCGGAGATGGCCCACTCGGCGATCCCCGGACGCGGCGGCCTGCATCATCTCGGGTTCCGCCTGCCGCAGCGCCACTGGCACGCCCTCCGCGCCCGCCTCGACGCCGCTGGCTATCCCTATCAAGAAGTCAACCACTGCCTCTTCATCCGCGACGCCGACGGGCTCGTGTTGGAGTTGGAGCAGGGTTGACAACAACGCCGCAGGGGCCGGCACGCGACCAGCCCCTGCGGCTCCTTAAAATGGTATTGCCCCTAGACGTCCCCTTCATACCAAACGCTACGGCGGCTACTCTTCCAATCGATTGTATTTCCGCAAGACCTCGCGCAGGCGGTCATGCGGCAGGCCGTAGACCGTGTTGCCGTTGACCCCCGTGAGTGTCTCTCCGGCCACGAGCGTGTTGACGATGGCTTCTTCGACGGCCTGCACCGTGGCCTGGATCAGCCCGTTCATGCGCCAGTTGGGCAACATCTCGACCGCCTCCACCGCCCCCTCACCGATGGCTGCACCCGGATTGGCTGTGGAGAAAGCGATGAAGATATCGCCGGAGCCGTTGGTGCCCAGGCCGCCGACGCGGGCGATGCCCAGCGGCACGCGCCGCGCCAGGCGTTTGAGTTGATGCGGCAACAGCGGCGCATCCGTCGCCACGACGACGATGATCGAGCCCTCGCCCTGGCCGCCGCGTGTGGGACGCAGGTCGGTGATCTCGCGCCCGACGGGAACGCCGGCGATGGTCAGGGTGTTGCGCCCGCCATAGTTGGCCTGCACCAGCACGCCGACGGTGTAGCCCCCGGCATTGGCGCTCAACCGCCGGGAGGCCGTCCCGATGCCGCCTTTGAAGCCGTGGCAGATCATCCCCGTGCCGCCTCCCACGCCGCCTTCGGCCACGCGTCCGGACGTCGCGCCGTTCAAGGCGGCAAAAGCGTGTTCTTTGGCGACGTGGAATCCGTTGATGTCATTCAAGAAGCCGTCGTAGGTCTCGGCCACCACCGGCAGCGCCCAGAGAATGCCCGAATTGACTGGCTCTGAAACCAGCCATTCGACGACCGCATCGCGCACTACCCCGACGCTGTGGGTGTTGGTGATCATCACCGGGCTGATGAGAAAGCCGGACTCTTCCACCCACGTCGTGCCGGTCATCTCGCCGTTGCCGTTGAGCGAATACCATCCGGCAAAAACAGGATCGTAGCGTTTGCCCCGGGACAAGATGGCCGTCACGCCGGTGCGCACCGGCCCCTGCCCAACCACGAGCGGCCCTTCCCCTTCTATCAACGTCGTATGACCCACCTCAACGCCTTCGACATCGGTGATGGCATTGAACGGCCCCGGCGTGCCCTCAAACGGAACGCCGAGATCACGCGCGCGGGGTTTGTCCTGCGCGCTACTACACGCCGGGAGCACCGCGATGACGGCCATCACGAGCAGCATCGCCTCCAGCAAAACCTTGATGTGTCGTTTCATGACGAACCTCTCTTTGGCCGGATTGGGTATAAGTCGCGGGCTCACCGGGTTGTACCTCGCTGCTCCAGAATGTACGCGGCGACGGTGCCGACAGGCGCTATCCACACCTGATTGGCGGGATCTTGCGCATACTCGATCAACTGCTCCAGCATGGTAATGCGTGTCGTCTGATTCCCCGGCGATCCTATTTCGTGACCCGCTAACACCACCCACTGCCCCGCCTCTCTGGCGCGCTCTAAGAGGGGCTTTATCTGCTCAAAATCCTTCCCGTCCATCTCCATGCCCATCACCTGAGCCATATCGCAAAAGGCGGGATCATTCGGAGCTTCATCGAGCCAACCGCGCCCTGCCGTAAACAACTCCGCCACGAGCGGCACGTAGCTCGATGTTTCAACGCCACGACCAACGAAGGTTTGCCCGCAGGGATACGCAAAGGTCTCAGGCGTGGCCCCCAGCAGCGCCTGAATGCGTCGATTGGCCTCGACGAGTTCGTGGCGCATCTGCGCAAGCGTATAACCCTCCAGAGCCTTTTCTCTGGACCAGGGAAAGTTGCCGGTGCAGGGATGGTTCAGCGAATGATTGCCCAGTTCATGCCCTTCAGCGACCGCGCGCCGCCACCCCTCCAGGCGCTGTTCAACATTGGCAGGCACGACAAAAAAGGTGGCCTTCACGCCATAGCGGTCGAGCAGCGCCAACCCGACGTCAACCTGGCTGAGGCGCGCGTCGTCAAAGCTAAGGCTCAGGGCAACACGCTTGCCTTCCGGCCAGGCAAACGACGCCGGTGCCTGTTGAGCAAAAGCGCTATCGCTCACCATCGTAGCAGCGACAAGTAGCAGAAATCGGAAAAAGCCGTCTACTGTCATGGTTCAGTTTACCGTCCGCCGTCCGAACGCCGGCCCCACGACGCGTTTCACCGAGTCGAACTCTTCGTCGGCGCCTTCGGGCGGTTTGGTGAATAGGCTCACGAGGATCGTCAGCGCGCCGCCGACGAAGAAGCCGGGGAGCATCTCGTAAAGGTCGTAAAACTGCGCCTTGAAGGCTACGACCCAGATCACCGTCGTCAAGAAACCGCCGGCCATGCCGGCCAGCGCGCCCGCGAGCGTGGTACGTTTCCAGAAAAGCGCACACAGGACTACAGGCGCAAATGCCGTCGCCAGACCCGACCAGGCGAAGAGCACAAACCAGAAAATCACCTGCACCTCGGCCAGTGCGAACGGGATGGCGAACAGCCCCAACAGCACCGTCGTCACCTGACCGTAGCGCGAGAGCCGAAGTTCCGAGAAGTCCGGGCGGAAGACTTTCTGGACGAGGTCGCGCACGACCGCCGAGGAGGCCAGAATCAGCAGCGAATCGACCGTAGACATGATGGCGCCGAGGACGACGACCACGAAGATCCCGGTCAGAAAGGCGGGAAACAGATCGGTGCTCATCAGCGGCATGACGGTCTCCGGATCGTCGAGGCCCGGAAACAACGCGCGCCCGGCCATGCCCGCAAAGACGGCGCCGAGGTCGAAGATGATGATGCAAATCACCGCGATGAGGCTGCCGGAGACGATCTCCTGCTCGTCTTTGGCGGCCATAAACCGGGTGAGCAGTTGCGGCACGCCCAGAAACGCCAGCCCTACCCCCACGAAGCCGAGCGCGCTGATCACCCCCGGCGTCGAGAGACCGTGCTCGCCCATCGGCATCAGCAACGCCGGATCGATGGCGCGGAGTTGATCCATCAGCGGCAGCCACCCCCCGGCGCCGCCGATGCCCACCACCGCCAGCACCGTCAGCCCGGCAGCCATCAACACGCCCTGCACCAGATCGGTATAGGCGACGGCTTTGAACCCACCGACGGTGGTGTAGAAAAGGGTGATAGCGGCGCCGAGGACCACGCCCCCGGCATAACTCATCCCCAGAAACGTCTCAAACGCCTTGCCCGTCGCCACCAACTGCGCTGCCAGATACGCCACCACCATCGACAGGATGATGAAGACGCTCATGAAACGAAGCCCGTGGCGTTTATCCCGAAAGCGCGCCACCAGAAAATCGGGGACGGTGATGGCGCCGTAGCGGTCGGTATAGACTTTGAAAGGCCGCGCCACCAGCACCCATCCCAGCGTCACGCCCAGCACCTCGCCCAGCACCACCCAGAGCGCGTGGATGCCCACCAGATAACCCATCCCCGTCAGCCCCAGCAGCAGCCAGCCGCTCTCGCCCGTGGCGTTCGAACTGAAGGCGATGACCCACGACGGCAGCTTTTTGCCGGCCAGGTAATACCCCGCCACGCTGTGCGAAGCGCGCCGCCCCCAGAGACCCAGCCCCAACAAAACGAGCAGGTACGCAATGAAAACGCCGAGGATCGTGTAGGAAGCCATCGCGTCAGCCAGTCTCTTCCAAACCCGAAGAACCCGACGCCCCATTCCGCCGGTGCGTCCGGTAAAAAACAAGCACGATGCTCAGCCCCAGCCCCACCGATACGATCAGCAGCAACCAGGCCGTCCAGGGTAATCCGGCGATCATGTTCCGATTTTAGATTTTGGATTTTGGATTGTTGTTAACAAACGTCTCTAATAAACGAAAAAGCCGCGACGGTTGGAACCGCTGCGGCTTTTTCTATTGCGATGAGAATCCCGGATGAGACCAATCCAAAATCCAAAATCAGCCAACCCGTTGGCACGCCCGGCCCAGCCGCGCCAGCGCGTCGTCTACCTCGGCTTCCGTCACCAGCATCGACGGGCCGATGCGGATGACGTGGCCGTGGAGCCCGCCGAGGCCGACGAGCAGCTTTTCGGCTTTGGCGGCTTCGAGGAGCGCCCGCGCCTTGCCTGGAGCCGGCGTCTTTGAGGAACGGTCTTTCACCAGTTCCATCGCCTGCATCAAGCCCATGCCGCGCACCTCGCCGATCCATTCGTGGGCGTCATACAGCGCTTCGAGCCCGGCGCGGAGTTGACGGCCTCGCACCGCCGAGCGCGCCGGGGTGTCTTCGCGCCGCATCACGTCGAGCGTGGCTTCGGCGGCGGCCATCGAGACAGGGTTGCCGCCGTAAGTCGAGATCGTCTTGGCCGTCCATCCCGCTGCAATGTCCGGGCGGGTGATCGTGGCGCCTACGGGAAAGCCGTTGGCGATGCCTTTGGCCATCACCATGATATCCGGCTCGACGCCCCAATGCTCGATGCCGAACCATCGCTCGCCCGTGCGGCCAAAGCCGGCCTGCACCTCGTCGCAGATGAAAAGCCCGCCGTAGCTACGGATGATCTCGGCGGCGCGTTGGAAGTAGCCCGGCGGCGGCACGATGTAGCCGCCCACCCCCTGGATGGTCTCGGCAAAAAAGGCCGCCGGCTTGCCGCTCGTGGTCGTCTGGATCACCTCTTCGATATCCTGCGCGAACTGCTCGGCAGGATCGCCGGCTGGATCGAACGGATTGCGGTAGAGATAGGGCGACCGCGCGTGTTTGACGCCCGCGATGGTGCTCGGCACAGGCCGCCACGAGGCGTGGGCCGTCAGGTTGGTCGCCAGCGCGCTGCGTCCGGAGTAGGCCAGACGAAGCGCGATGATCTCGTGACGGCCCGTGTAGAGTTGCGCCAGCGTGATAGCCGTCTCTACGGCCTCGGTCCCGCTGTTGGTGAAGTAACACGACGACAGCCGCCCCGGCGCGATCTCGGCCAGCCGCTTCGCCACGCCGATCTGGTTCTCGGTCAGATAAAGCGTCGAGGTATGCCCCAACCGCCCCACCTGCGCCCGCACCCGCTCGACCACCTCCGGATGGCAATGCCCGATAGACGTCGTGAGGATGCCGGCGAAAAAGTCGAGATACGTCTCGCCCTCGGCATCGACGACCGTCACGCCGCTGGCCTCGACCAGGGCGATAGGTTCGCGATAGAGGGGCTTGAGGCAAGGAAAAAGGTATTCCTCGTGCGCAGCTTTCAGGGCCGCCGTGTTGCCTGCCACCGTGGCTCCGTTCGTCTCATGCATAGCGCTTTTCCTCCTTTTTCAAGGTTCAAAGTTCACGGTTACGGCTCCTCGGCGCCTGCCCGTTGCGCGTCATGGCCCCATTCCGACGAGAAAGTCAAAACCGTCCGGGCCGAGGCGTTTGGTAAGCTGATCGACAATCCGCCGTACTTTTGCCGCTGATTCGAGCGGCCCGGAGATATACAACGGTTTACCATCTTTCCCAAATTCGAAAGTTTCGGTACACGTGTTCGGGTCTATGTCTCCAAAAATATTTCTGGCCTTTTTATAGTCTCTATGCGGATTGAACCCCAGATCTTTGGCATAAGCAACACTCTCTTTGACCAATTTGACCAGATAGGCTGGTTCGACGGCGCTCAAGGACGCGGTCAATTCAACCTGATCCACATACCCCTGATAGTCGAAAAGATTCATAATGCGCGCGGTGGCATCCTTTACGCCCAGGCAATATGCATCAATCACAAAACTAGCCATCGCAATGCGTTCATCCGGCAACCGCCGGCTGAGGATACCGACACCAAGACCTTGTTCGAAAATCAGGTCTTGGAGCAGAACTTCATGGATAGGATAACGAGCCGCCCCGGCCATGCTGACGACCTGCGCCTGTCTTCGTTTGGAAAGCGTCTGTTTACGCTTGACGCGCTTGCGTCCCCGCTTGGCAGCAACCTTCCGCTGCTTGCTCTTTTTCGATTTAGCCATAAAGGATTTCCTCCTGTTATATGATGATCGGACATTCTAAGCAGGCAAGACCATGTTTTGCGGTAATCTTGCCGGTATCACGCTGTATCTCCGTTGGTCATGGGTCATGAGTCACGGGTCATGAGAAAAATCCCATGACTCATGACCCGTGACTCATGACCGATACCGAACATGTTTGGAGCGCAACGTTGTAAAATACCGCATAACTTTTCCCCACCTGCTTATATCAACTTCTTCACCAGCCGCCCGATGCGCCGCCGCCGCCGAACGAGCCGCCGCCGCCGCTGAAACCACCCCCCGAAGACCAGCCACCGCCGCCCGACGACCAGCCGCTCGAACCACTCGTCATTGTAAACGGGCCGAACTTCGTCGTCTCGCCTTTATGATAGGCCCGCACCTTCGGGTGAAACTGGAGACCAATGTACACCACCGCATAGAGGATCGCTACAACGGTGCCGCCCGTCTCCGACCCGGTGAGCGCCATGCCGCCGACCCAGAAAAAGGGAATCAAGAAAATAAACATAAACCAGCGGGCGCATCCCGGCGCCAGGATACCGAAGAAGACGAAAAAAGACGGAACGATGAGAAAAATAACCCCGAACCAGAACGGCGGCATCTCCTCGTCCGACGCCTCCGCCGGCTCATACGTCCCCTCGATCACCCCGATGATACTTTGAACACCCGCCATCACCCCCCCATCGAAATCACCCTCCCGAAAATGAGGCGTCAACTCATTGCGGATGATCCGCCCGGCTATCGCATCCGTCAACGCCCCCTCAAGCCCACGACCCACCTCGATGCGCATCTCACGGTCTTCGTAAGCCACCAACAAGAGCACCCCGTTGTCGTTCTCCGCCGTACCCAGGCCCCACGTCTCGGCCACATCGAGAGAATACGACTCGATGCTGGCACCTTCCAGAGACGGAATTGTCAAGACGGCGATCTGATTTGAGGTTGAATCTTCGTGGGCCTTCAGCAGGGCGATGAGGGTGTTTTCGGTGGAAGTCGAGAGGATGTCGGCCTGATCGATGACGCGTTCGGTAAGTTGAGGGATGGCGGGTTGAGCCAGCGCCGACGCTGTGCAGGCGAGCAGCAGAAGGCTGAGGAGAATCCGCTTTGTCGTTATTCGCATCATACCGAGGATTGCCAGGTCAAAGGTGTATTGTTCAAAGCGGTAAATATTCTACGGTATTCAGCATGTCTTCCGGCTCTCCAGCTTTAGCGATGATCTCCAAATCTCGGATACATCTTCCCGTAGATACCCGAAGCTGATGCGCGTAGATCACCCCACGAAATGGAATACCTGCTCGCTGTCGTCTGGCGGCTTCAGCTAGAAGATCATCATCTTGCGTGAACAGCACGCGCCCCAGTTCTCCTGCCCGATCCAGCAAAATCGCATCATCCATCTCACTGGCATCATCCTCATAGGCTGTAATCACATCCACGTCACGCAGACGTAGACCATCCGTGACAGCACGTCGCACATGGTGATCCATGTAGAGCGCGATAGCCATCAAATTAACCCTTTACGCTTCAGGCGAGCTTTTAGCGGAGACGCTTTCTGAGCCTTTTGCATCTGGTCAACGATAGCAAGCCGGTGCTCAATGTCACGGTCAAGTTCTTCTTGATGATCGCTGTAGTACGCCAACGCGGAGTAGATTTGCCCCAGAGTGAGATAGGGATGCTGAAACTGCAATTCCTCCGGGCTTGAGCCGTGGGCCATCTTTTCCAACACGAGTTCGATCACTTTCATGGTCGTCCCCGCAATGACCGGAACACCGTTCTTTGTAAGAACGATATGCTCGTATCGTGTTTCGACAGAAGACATGATCGGTAGAACTTTTCTGATGCGATGGTTGGGAGGATCTAAAGAGCTATCCTGACGAACAGTTCCCCGTTTGCGCGTTCACCAACTGCCCGACGCCCCGCCGCCGCCGAACGATCCGCCGCCGCCGCTGAAACTGCTGCTCGAACTCGACCAGCTACTGCTCGAACTGCTCGACCAGCTACTGCTTGAACTACTCGACCAACTGCTGCCGGAACCGCTGCCGGCCCCCACGAACGACCCGACGCCCGATCCATACTTTTTATGCACTGCCTTCACTTTCGGATGGAATTGCGCGGCGACGTAGAGGATCGAATAGATCACCAGAATGACGACGCCACCGATCTCCGATCCGGTGATCATAAAGCCGCAGGCCCAATAAAAAGGCATCAGAAAAAAGAAAAGCATCCACCGAAAACACCCCGGCAAGAAAACACCGATAACAGCGAAAACGGAAGGAATCAATAGAAAAAGCAGGCCGACCCAGAACGGCGGCATCTCCTCGGACACGGACGACGCAGACGCCTCCGACGGCGAATACGTCCCTTCGATCACCCCGATGATACCCCGCGCGCCCGCCAGCACACCCCCGTCGAAATCACCCGACCGAAAGCGCGGTGTGATCTCATTGCGGATGATCCGACCGGCGATGGCGTCGGTCAGATCGCCCTCAAGCCCCTGGCCTACCTCGATGCGCATCTCGCGGTCTCCGACAGCCACCAGCAGCAACACGCCGTTGTCATTCTCCGCCGTGCCCAAACCCCACGTCTGGGCTACCTCGATCGAATACGACTCGATGCTGGCGCCTTCGAGCGAGGGAATCGTCAGGACGGCGATCTGATTCGAGGTCGAGTCTTCGTGGGCTTTCAGCAGGGCGATGAGGGTGTTTTCGGTGGCGCTAGAGAGGATATCGGCCTGATCGATGACGCGTTCGGTAAGTTGGGGGATGGCGGGCTGAGCCAGCACCGGCACGGCGCAGGCGAGCAGCAAACAAATGGCCAATGGCAAAAGGCCAATGGCAAAAGGCAGCTTAATGATGCGTTGTCTGTCTATACGTTGCCGATTTGCCATTTGCCCCTTTGCCATTTGCCTATTTGCCCATTTGCCTATTTGCCATTTACCTCACCAACTGCCCGAGGCGCCGCCACCGCCGAAGGAACCGCCGCCACCGCTGAAACCGCCACCGCCGGACCAGCCGCCGCCGGAACGCCCGGAGCCGGAGTTGGAGGTGATGCCACCCGCGTTGAAGGTAAAACCGGCTATCGTCACTTTCACCCGGCGCCCCCGGTTTTCCTTGAGCGCATCGGCCACCTTTTGCCGCATCTCCTGCCAGTTTTCCTGCCGGCGGAACACCGCGTTGCTGATCAGCAGCAGGATCACATACGCCACCGCCGCCCCGACCCCGCCGATCACCGAGAAAAAACTCACGAAGCCACCGACGACGATGAAAATCCCCATAAACCCCAGATTACCCCACTGCCCGGCGATCAGAAAAGACGGCACGAAGGCCAGCAGGGGCATCAGGATAAACATCACCCCGAAAAATAACCGAAAGATGATAGGCGGCTCATCCCCAGACGAGGGCGCTGTTTCGGGCGGCTCATACGTGCCCTCGATGACCCCGATGATGCCCTGCACACCCGCCATCACCCCTCCGTCGAAATCACCATTGCGAAATTGCGGGGTCATCTCATTGCGGATGATTCGCCCGGCGATGACGTCGGTCAGATCGCCCTCAAGCCCGCGGCCTACCTCGATGCGCATCTCGCGGTCTTCGTACGCCACCAGGAGCAGCACCCCGTTGTCGAACTCTGCCGTGCCCAGGCCCCACGTCTCGGCCACGTCGAGGGAATAGGATTCGATCGAGGCGCCTTCGAGCGAGCGAATCGTCAAGACCGCCACCTGATTGCTGGTCGATTCTTCATGCGCCTTCAACATCGCGATGAGCGCGTTCTCCGTCGAGGGCGAGAGAATATCGGCCTGATCGATGACCCGTTCGGAGAGCCGGGGGATGGCGGGTTGCGCCAGCACTGGCACGGCGCAGGCGAGCAGCAAACAAATGGCCAATGGCAAAATGCAAATGGCAAAAGGCAGGTTGACGATGCATTGCCCGTCTATACGTTGCTGATTTGCCATTTGCCCCCTTGCCGTTTGCCGACTTGCCATTTGCCCATTTGCCATTGGCCCATTTGCCATTTGTCCTACCAACTGCCCGACGCCCCGCCGCCGCCGAACGAGCCGCCGCCGCCGCTGAAACTGCTGCTCGAACTGCTCGAACTACTCGAATAGCTGCTCGAACTACTCGAATAGCTGCTGCTCGAACGGCTTGACCAACTGCTGCTCGAACTACTCGACCAGCTACTCCGCCGGCTGGAACGCGACGAACGCAGGCTGCTGGAACGGCTCGACCCGGACGGCATCACCCCGAAAGGCGTCCACGTCGTAGACCGCCGCCGTTTTCGCCGCGCGGCATCTTCGGCGATACGCGACAGGCAAAACCACGCCAGCGCGGCCCCGATGACCAGCCAGATCACCGAAAGCCACCGGGTATACAAATAAAGAGCAAGCTGCATCGTAAACGCAATAAGCACGACCACCTGAATGCGTCGCGGATACGGCGAGGCGGCGACGGTTTCTTCTGTTTTCTCGGCGCTGTCTTCCTCCGTTTCCGCATCCGGCCCGTGGAGGAACAGGTGACGCTGCCAGGAGGCCTTGAACGCCGAATCGCTTTTCAGCCGCCGCGCCAGCATCCAGAAAAGTAAGGCATATTGCCCGGCGAAGACGACGCCCACCAGCCACGGCGGCATAAACCAGAGGATGAAATACCCGAAACTGCGCCCGATGAAGAAAAAACCGAGCAGTAACAGGCCAAAGATGATTTCGCGACCGGGCGTTTTCTCCAGCATCGCCAGCGCCGCCGTCACAGAGCAGAGCACCAGAGCCATCAGGAAATAAACGATGAGGATCATCTGCCACTGGTCGATCCAGAACGGGGTTGAGGTCTCGGCTACCGGCGCCGGCTCGGTCTCTGCGAGGTCGAGGGGTTCGGGCGCTGCGGGTGTTTCAGCCGGGCTTTCCAACCGATCCAGCACCGCCATCACCCCCGCCTCGATGCCGCGCTCGTAGTTGCCTTCGCGCAAATACGGAACGATCTCCTCGCGTATGATGCGACCGGCGATGACGTCGGGCAGTTCGCCTTCAAGCCCGTAGCCCACCTCGATGCGCAAGGCCCGGTCTTCGACGGCCACGACGAGCAACACGCCGTTGTCTTTTTCGGCAGTGCCCAACGCCCACACTTCCGCCACACGGATCGAAAACGCCTCGATGGTTTCGCCGTTGAGCGAGGGCATCGTCAGCACGGCTACCTGATTCGACGTCGTATCTTCGTGCGCCGCCAGCAGGGCTGTCAGTGTCTCTTCCGCGAGGTCCGAGAGGATGCCGGCCTGGTCGACGACGCGCCCGGAGAGGTCTGGGACGGCTTGCTGCGCCCGCGCGCTCGGTGCCAGGATAATCCAGCAAAGCGCTATTAAGAAAGGGAGAAAGGGGGAAAGGGGAAAAGGGAGAAAGGGCGAGGGGGAGACGATGCTTTTTTTTCTCCCTCTCGCCCTCTCACCCTCTCTCCCATTCAGCCCTCTCAAAGCGCCGGAGCCTTCGGAAAACCTACTCGTCGTCGCGGATGCGCAGATCATCGGAGAGTTCGTTGATGTCGTCTGGGCGGATTTCGACGCCGCCGCGTTCGAGCAACTCGCCGCACAGGCCGATGGCGGCCACCAGCCCGTCGGCCACCTTGCCTGCTTTGATGCCCTCGCGAATGCGTAAGACCACGTCTGTCCACTCGTCGGGCGTCACTTTTTGATTGATGCCGGCATCGCCCACCACTTCGATGCGATGTTCGAGCAGCGAGATGAACAGCAGGATGCCCGTGCGTTCGCGGGTGCTGAAGACCTCTTCTTCGATAAAAGCCTGCATCGCCCGTTGATGGACTTCGCGGTCGAGCAGGGCGTTGCCGGCGAGCAGGCGTTTCAACGGCGCCACATACGCCGTGGCCACGGCGCCGAGCGTGCCGGCGGCCAGCACCAACACGGCCAGGCTCCAGCTCGCATAGAGCCACGACAGGCTCCATCCCTGATAGAGTTGCAGGATGAGCATGATCACACACAGCGCCAGGATAGCGCTCAGCGAGGCCCCGCGCCAGACGGCGGCATCGTAAGACGCGCTCTGCGGCACGATGTAGGGCACGATCTCGCCGGAGGTGCGCCCCTCGGCTTGCGCCACCGCCTCGCGGATACGCACCCGGTCGTCTTCGGTAAAGAGGTCTTTCATAAAACCAGGGGAATGTTTTCTTGTAGCCGCAATATACGTTTTGAAATCGTTTACTTCGTCAGTTTTCTTTTTTGCCACAAAGACACAAAGGCACGAAGATCTCACAACCCTTCGTGCCTTTGTGTCTTCGTGACTATAATCAAAAAAAATAAACCTCCGAGGCCATGCCCCGGAGGTCGATGTCTGGCAAAAATACAGAGGTGCCCCTGGATACTTCTCAACAAGCACCCTCACGTTTACTGGCGTGAATCTTCGATTTCACGCATCACGTTTACTTCGTCAGTCGCTTCGCTCGTGTCACGAACCCTAATCCTTGAAGAAATACAAATTATCGCCGTTGCGGGCCGTGACGATTAGTTCTTCGCCGCGCACGCGATAGGTGACGGCGCCGCTGAGCACTTCGAAATAACGATCTTCGAACGCCTGACGACCGCACGCGTTGCCTTCGCTGTAGATCTCGCGGATGGACAGCGAGCCTTCGCGCGGCGTCGAGTAGGTGCCGTCATAGTCGTTGCAGTCGGCCCGGCCATAGAGGTCGCCGGCGGCTTCGAAGTTGATCGTGTAGGGGGCGTCGGCGGTGTAGGTACGCCCGTAATAGACGATGACGTCGAGCCGCCAGCGATGCCGGTGGAAATAGTCGTCGTCTTCTTCAACGACGAGGATGCACGCCGGCAGGCAGAGCAAAAACAACAACGCCGCCAGCACGCTTTTTTGCATGGTCGGTAACAAACGCATCGTTCGGTCGGTGGTTGGTAAGACAAGGTGGGCTTTCTTTCTTACCAAGCCGCCGCGCGCGGGCTCAGAGTAACTTTCTAATTACGTCGAAATAAATCCTGTCCGCTTTGCTCTGCTTAAGCCGTCATTGGTCACTAGTCACTGGTCACTGGTTTTTTGACGCCACGAGTGACTAGTGACCAATGACCAGTGACCCACCCGCTGATTGTCAGCTAAAAGGGATAGATTTTATTCCGACGTAATTAGTCGCTATTAAAATCCTCCCTTTCTCCCCCTCACCTTCGCTTGTCGCGGAGGCGGTGGAGGCGACGGGTGAGCAGAGCATGGACGAGCAGGCTCAGGATTGACAAGACGACGGCGACGAGGACCAGCCGCAGCGCCGCCGCTTCGCCGCCTACCTGATTGATGCGGGTGAAGATAGCCAGCGGAATGGTGCGTGTGCGGCCTGGAATGTTGCCCGCCAGCACAATCGTCGCCCCGAACTCGCCTACCGCGCGCGCAAAAGCGAGCACGACGCCCGCCGTGATGCCCCGCGCCGCCAACGGCAACGTGACGTGCCGGAACGCCGCCCATCGCCCGCCGCCATAGACGTAGACAGCCTCCTCCCATTCCGGGTCGATCTGCTCGAAGGCCACGCGCATCGTCTGTACCATCAACGGAAAAGAGACCACCGCCGCTGCCAACGCCGCCCCGGCCCCGCTGAAGGCAACCTGAAGCCCCAACGCGCCTTCGAGCCACCGGCCCACCGGCCCTTCCGGCCCCAACACGATCAAGAGCAGCAAGCCCGTGACCACCGGCGGCAGCACCAGCGGCAACTGAATCAGGTTCTCCACCACAAACGGCACCGGCATCCGGCGACGCGCCAGCGCGTACGCCAGCGCGATGCCGAACGGCACGCTCACCGCCACGGCGCCCCCCGCTACCCGGAGCGACAACACGACGATTTCCCACTCTGCCGGTGATAAGATCATTGGTTTACTCGCAGTGCTCGTGTCATTGGCTCGCTTTGCTCGCGGTCATTCATGGTCATTTACTCGCTTCGCTCGTGTCATTAGCTCCCTTCGGTCGCTGTCATTTATTGTCGAGTTCAACCCATGACAATGAATGACGCGCCGCAGGCGCACTTGACGCACCCGCAGGGTGCAAATGACCACGAATGACGCAAGGCGAAGCCGAGCCTTTCATCGTGTCAGAAAGCCGAAGCGTTCCCAGACAGCGGTGCGCGCGGGGTCTGTGGCGTAGGCGAGCAGGCGGTCGGCGCCCTCCGGGTGGTTCGCATCGCGAAGCCGAGCCGCTGCGTACCGGATCTCCGGCTGGCACGCGGCGGGCCATTGCAGCAAAACCCGAACGTTGGGATCGGCCTGCACGTCGGAGGCGTAGACGACCGCGACGTCGGCGGCGCCGTTGCGGACCGACAGCAACGCCGCCCGCACGTCGAGCGTCGGCACGATGCGAGGGAAGATCTGTTCCCACAAACCGGCGCATTCGAGGCCTTCGCGGGCGTAGAGGCCTGCCGGCACGTGCTCCGGATCGGCCAGGGCAATGCGCGACTCCCCGGCGAGCGCCTCTAACGACGGCAACACCGGGGTCTCCGGGCGGCCCACCACGACGAGTTGATTACTTAAAGGCTCCCGAACCGGCCCCACGACACGCCCCTGCTCTTCAAGCTGCTGCATCCACGCCAGATTGGCTGAGAAAAACACGTCGGCGGGCGCTCCCTGTTCGATCTGCCGGGCCAGGAGCGAGGTAGCCGCCACATTCAAAATCACACGATCACGCGGATAGGCTGCCTCGAACGAATCGGCGATAGTCTCCAGTGCATCGGTCAGCGAGGCGGCGGCAAACACGACGATTTCCCGGCGCGCTTGCTCGTCCGGCCGCGGTTCACTGGCGCACCCTGTCCATAGAAAGAGAACAAGGGCGTAAAACGTAAAACGTAAAGCGTAAGGGTGCTTGTTGAACTGTTTTCGCCGAGGCCACCCTTTTCGAAGAAAAACGATCCAATGCGTCCGTTGCTCGTATCTGCGAATTTCAGATTCGATGGCCTGATGGGTAAACGAAGCACCCTTACGTTTCACGTTTTACGTTTCACGTTTTACGTTCTACAAATTCCCTCCCTGCCGGATGACGCGGATGGCCTCGTCGGCGCGCCGGTAATAATCCGACGATTCATCGACGAGGGCTTTGACCTGCTCGAACTGCTCGATGGCCTGATCAGGCCGGTTGATCCAGGTCAGCATGAGGCCGTAGTTGAAACGGGCGTGGAGATGGGTCGAGTCGGCCTCGAGGACGCGTTTGATTTCGGTGACGCCTTGCATGGGACTGCCGGTGTTGAGATAGGCCGTCGCCATGTCGGTGCGCACGTCGAGGTTGTCGGGGTCTTGCGCGAGAACGGTCTGATAGGCGGCGACGGCCTGCGAGGCAACCTGGGCTTTACGCGGCGGATCCGGGATGGTGTTCATCCAATCGTAGAAGAGATCGCCCACGCGCTTCCAGTCATCGACGGCGCCGGTAGCTTCGGCGATTTTCTGTTGTTCGAGCGCGGCCCGGTCCAGCCGGCCTGCGCTAAAGAAGAGGGCGATGAGGTCGCGCTGCCGGGCCACACGGGCAGCGCCGGTGAGCCCGGCCATCTCATCTTCGATGGTGGCTACCTGCTCGTTGAGTTGGGGCGGCAGCGGCGTCTGCTCCGGCGCGGGCGGCGCCGGCATCGCCTGCTGCGCGGCAGGGTCCGGCCCACCTGCCGGCTGCGTCTTGCTCACCGCCGTCACCAGAAACAATGCGACCACGAGCAACACCCCGGCCCCGACGATGATGCCCACCTGCCGCGACATGGCTTTTTGATCCATCCCGGATGAAGCAGCCTTCGGGGCTGATTCCGATATTTTTGGGGCTTTCTCCTCCGATTGCGCAGGAACGGGCGCAGCGACTGAGGCAACCGGCGCAGCCGTGGGCGCCGGATCATCAATCACCTGCAACGCCGCGCCGCACTTCGAGCAAAACCGGGCGCCGGGCGGATTCTTCCACCCGCACTGATTGCAAAAGACCCCCGCCGGGATCGCCGGACGATCCGCCGGTTGGGCCGGAGCAGCGTCTTCGGCAGACCCCGCCGTCGCTTCCGATTCAGCCATTGCCTCCGCTTCGACAGGCAACCCCGGCGTTTCCGGCTCAGCAACCAATTCGGCCTCGGCGGTTTCGGGCGTCTCCACGAACGAGCCGCACAGATCGCACTGCACCGCGCCCTCGTCCAGCCGGGCACCACACTCTTCGCACGTTTTATAGGTCTTAGCCATATTTCGACATCGTTTTTAACGTAAAACGTGAAACGTGAAACGTAAGGGTGCTCTGTTGAGGCCTTTCTAATAGCACCCTTACGTTTTACGTTTCACGCCTCTCCTTCATCGCTTCGTCCACGGCGTCGCGGAAATCCTTTGAGGCCTTGAACACCGGCACGTAGCGCGCTTCGATCTCGACGATTTCCTTCGTGCGCGGATTGCGCGCCGTCCGGGCAGCCCGAGGCTGGGCGCGAAACGACCCGAAACCCCGCAGTTCGACCCCCTCGCCTTGCGTGAGGGCATTGATGACGGTAGCGATGAAGCCGTTGACCACGGCCTCGGTCTCGATCTTGGTGAGACCGGTTCCGCTGGCGATGCGTTCGATGATGTCCGCTTTTGTCACGATTCGAAGAGGCTGGATCAACAAGCGGCGAGCACGACCGTGGGGGTCCCGCCAGGAGACTGTGGCGGTTTCTAAACGCTCGCCGGGTGCCCTTGATTCCAAAAGCTCTGTAAAAATAGGGTTCCGGGCGTTTTGCAGCACAGATCATGGCGCCCGAACAACTTCGTATCAACCGGGTTCTTCCCTCATGGAACCTGATAACGACTTGACGCACGAAGCCCTCCAGGCGTTTGCGCACTCCTTCGGTGCGGCGCCGGAGGCTGCGCTCACCCAATCCGGCGGGCCGACCCTGGAGAACGTCCGGCGGTTTCTCATCCCCAAAATCACCGCCCTGCTCGACCGCAACCCGGAGATGCTGATGCACATCCTCTATCGCATCGACGTGGCTGAGCGCGACGTCAAACGCGTCTTCGCCGAATCCGCCCCCAGAGACATCCCCCCCCACCTGGCCGACCTGCTCATCGAACGGCAATTGCTGAAGCTGAAGATCCGGCGCGCGTATCGGGAGAAGGGAGGGTGAGTTTCAAGTTCAAGGTTCAACGTTCTTCTTTTGTAAAACCTGAAACTTTGAACCGGAAACGCGTAACTTTTCACTGCGCGCGGAAACCTAATCGGTATCGCTCTCACCTTGCCCTCACAGTGCCATGTCTTTCCCACCCTCTCGCCTTCTGCTTTTTCTCGTCCCGTTTTTGCTGATCGCCTGCGCGCAGGGGGACGTCGAAGAAGCCATCGATGCCAATGTCAAACCGGCCTCGGCGCCTGCCGATCAGGCGCAGGTCATCGTCGATCAGGCTATCGCCGCGCACGGCGGCGACGTGCTCATGCACGGCGTCGTCGAGTTCGACTTTCGCGGCAAGCATTTTAAGATCACCCGCGACGGCGGCCTTTACACCTACGAACGCACCTACACCGACACGACGGGCGCCGTCCGCGAGGTCTTGAACAACGACGGCATCTATCGAGAGATCAACGGCGAGCGCGTCGTGCTTTCGGAGGGCGACACCAACCGGCTGGCCACGCCGCTCAACTCGGTGCCCTACTTCGCGCTCTTGCCGTTCAACCTCAATGATGCCGCTGTGCAAAAGCGGTATCTGGGCGAGGCCGAGGTAGACGGCCAGCCCTATCATAAAATCGAGGTAACGTTTCAGCAGGAGGGCGGCGGCAGCGACTTCGAGGATCGCTTTATCTACTGGTTCCATATGGACCGGCACACCATGGATTACCTCGCCTACGACTACCACCGCGACGAGGGTGGCACGCGCTTCCGCAAGGCCTTCAACACCCGCACCGTCGGCGGCGTGCGCATCGCCGATTACCACAATTTCGTCTCCGATTCGCTCCCCGGCCCCGGCACGCCCATCGAACGCTACGACGCCTTCATGGCATCGGGCGACATCAAGCTGCTCTCTGAGATTATCCTGGAAAATGTGACGGTTCAGCCATTGAATGCGGAATAGTTCTGTGGGTTGTCAATTGTCCGTGGTTTACCTTTGGTCAGTCGCTTCGCTCGTGTGTTGTTTATTGGTGGCACAGCGACGTCATTACCTTTTTTAGCGCCGTAGGCGCGACCTGTTTGTAGCACAAAGCTCAAAAAATCGACAAGCTCCGTAGGAGCGGCCTGTTGAGAAAGGATCCGGCAGATCCTACGGAGCTTGTCCTAAAAAAGGGGCAATATTCTACAAACAGGACGCCCCTCCGGAGCTGGGGAAACCACCTGCTGGGTAAGGACAAGTTTGCTGAATGGGATTGCACTTTTTTTAAAGAACTAATACCACACATCACGAATGGCGTTATCTTCCTTCGACGATGCGATCTCAACGGATGACGCCACCCCTGCTCGTTGCGATGCTCTGCCTCGTGACGAGCTTCTTTGATGATCAGAACAACCAGAAACGAAAAACCAGAAAAGCATGCACCGCTGGCAAGGACTCAATATTGAAGCCGAAGGAACGGGTATTTCGACGTCGTTGAGCGAGCAGATCAACCTGCTGGGGACGATGTTGGGGCACGTCATCCGCGAGCAGGCCGGCGAGGCGTCGTTTGCCCTCGTCGAAGAGTTACGTGGGCTGTGCAAGCGCGCCATCCACGAGCGTCGCCCCGAGCTGCGCGCCGACGCCGCCGCCCGCATCGCCCGGCTGAGCCTCGACGAGATGACGTGGCTTTTGCGATCGTATACGGCGTTTTTCCATCTGGTCAACAAATCCGAACAGCAAGAGATCATCCGTATCAACCGGGACCGGGCGCGGCGCAGCCGGACGCATCCCCGCGACGAATCTATCGACGAAGCCGTCTTCCGCCTCAAACAAAAAGGCTACGACTTCGACCAGGTGCAGGCGTTGATCCACCGGCTCGACATCCAGCCGACCATCACGGCCCATCCCACCGAGGCGCGCCGTCGGAGCATCCTTTACAAACAGCAAGAACTGGCGGCGCTCATGAAGCAGTTGCGCCAGGACAACCCCACGCCGGAAGAGCAAGACGCAATCCTCAACCGCATCCACAACCACATCGCGCTGCTGCTGGCTACCGACGAAGTGCGCGCCGCCCGCCCGACGGTCATCGATGAGGTCGAAAACGGGCTGTATTTCTTGCGCAACGCCGTCTGGGAGACCATCCCGCGCATTCATCAGGATCTGCGCCGCGCGGTGAAACGGCATTACGGCCAGAAGCCCGACGTGCCCGTCTTTCTGCGGTTCCGCTCGTGGATTGGCAGCGACCGCGACGGCAACCCCAACGTGACCGCCGCCGTCACGCGCCGCACCGTGGCGATGCAACGCCGCACCGCCCTGGCAAGCTACCTGACCGAATTGCGCGACTTACGCCGCGAACTCAGCCTCTCCGAACGCCAGACACCGATTCCGCAGGCGCTCTACACGTCCATCAGAAAAGATGAAACGGCGCTTTCCCTGGAGGAATTCCGCCAGCGGCAGTTCCGGCACGAGCCATACCGGCGCAAGATCAGCTACATGATGATCCGGCTCGAAAGGCTGATCGAAGCGCTCGACACCGCCACGCCGCCCCAGGCCGGCGGCTACGACAGCGCCCGCTTCTACGCAGACCTCCACCTGCTGGCCGATTGCCTCATCGAGACCGGCTTTGAGGATCTGGTTGAACACGGGCGGCTCGGACGGCTGCTGATTCAGGCTGAGGTGTTCGGCTTCCACATGGCCGCCCTCGACGTGCGCCAGCACAGCCGCGTCCACCAGGAAGCCGTGGCGGCGATGCTGCGCCTGGCCGGTGTTGCCGACGACTACGAGGCCTTATCGGAAGAAGACCGGCTGACGCTGCTGAGCAACGAACTCGCCAACCCGCGCCCCCTCCTGCCCCGCCATGCCGACCTGCCCGAAACAACGCAGACCGTCATCGAAACCTTCGAGGTCATCCGCGAGATCGTGACGCGCGAGCCTGCCGCCATCGGGAGTTTTATCGTCAGTATGACGCATGCGGTGAGCAACTTGTTGGAGGTGATGCTGCTGGCTAAAGAGGTGGGTCTGTGGCAAATGAACGACGACGGCGTCGTCTCGCCGCTCGACGTGGTGCCGCTCTTCGAAACCATCGACGACCTGCACAGCGCCGACGCGTTCCTGCATCAGCTTTTCGACCATCCGGTCTACCGGAAGCACCTCGCGGCGCGGGGCCATCTTCAGGAGATCATGCTCGGCTACTCAGACAGCAATAAAGACGGCGGCTACTGGATGGCGAACTGGGCGCTGCACCAGGCACAGGCCCGCATCGGGCAGGTCTGCCGCGACCATGAGGTCGATTTTCGGCTGTTTCATGGGCGCGGCGGCACCGTCGGGCGCGGCGGCGGGCGCGCGGGGCAGGCCATCCTCGCCATGCCGCCGGTGGTGCATAACGGGCGCATCCGGTTTACCGAGCAAGGCGAGGTCATCTCGTTCCGCTACGCGCTGCCGGCCATCGCGCGGCGACATCTCGAACAGATCACCGGCGCGGTGCTCACGGCACCGGCACAATCCGCCACTTCGCCCGACGACGAGGCCGACGACCGGCTGATGACGCAGATCGCTGAGCAATCCATGGAAGCCTACCGTACGCTCGTCCACGATCCGGCGTTGTGGCCGTGGTACGCCCGCGTGACGCCCATCGAACAGATCAGCCGCCTGCCGATTGCCTCACGTCCGGTCTCGCGAAAATCAGCGGATGAGGTGGATTTTGAGGGCTTGCGCGCCATTCCGTGGGTCTTTGCGTGGACGCAGACGCGCTACATCGTGCCCGGATGGTACGGCATCGGCAAGGGGCTGCATGGCGTCATCGAGGACGAGGCGGCGCACCTCGATGCGCTCCGCCGGATGTACGAGGCGTGGCCGTTCTTCCAGGCCGTCGTCAACAATGCCCAGCGCGAGATGGCCCGCGCCCGCCTCGACATCGCCCGTGAATATGCCGGTCAGGCCGGCGACGAACAAGCCTCCCTGCACGACCGTATCGCCGCCGACTTCGACCGCGCCCGCCGGGCTATCATCCAGATCACGGGCCAGAACAGCCTGCTCGACAACACGCCCGTCATCCAAAAATCCATCGCCCTGCGCAATCCCTACACCGACGTGCTGAACCTGCTTCAGATCGAACTCATGAAACGCTACCGCGCCGCCTCCGAAGCCGACCGCGGACCGCTGGCACAAGCACTCTTCCTGAGTGTCAACGGGATCGCAGCGGCGATGCAGAGTACGGGGTAAAGATGTTAGAATAGTCTTGCTATACCCAACGTGGCAACCAGAATTGCTAAGATCGCCGACACCGCCTCTTTTAAAACTCTTTCTTTAGCTTTGTCGTTGAAATGATCCACAAAAACACCCTTGTCCATATCAAGACGAAGTCCATACTTCTGCTCTACTCCATCCTCTTTATAGCGAACCAGAACAAAGGGAGTGGGATAGTTCATGGGCAATTCGGCCCGCAAAAACTCTATGCCGGCGCCGGATGCAACCTTGCCCTCCAGATCGATAGATCGAATTTGAATATCCCCTGATTGGACAGGGCTTTTATGCTTCATGCCTGCATCCATAGTCTTCCAAACAGTGTCTGTTTACTGAAGTAGAACGCGATGGGTACCGTAAAATACGGGATATTGTTTCTCCTTGCACAGAAATCATTAGTTCAATAATTCCCGATAATAATAGCGGAAAAAGAGTGTCAGTACACGTCAATTCTGTTGACTACGGCTGAAGCAGGAATGTTGCCTACTGCAAGAATTTCCGCATCACGCAAGGCTCGAACGAGCGTCTCCAGTTCGATACTAAGATTGGGCGTTCGCTGCGTTCCTCCAGGATATGGTTGGCGAATGGTCTGGTTCAGGTATTGATTCATCCGCACGGGATCTACCACGCCCAGCAAGTAGCTCTTTGTACCATCGTGCTGATAAGGATTGGGACTAAGCGGCGACGGTACGTTGTTCGCAACTTCCTGAACAGGATCAAGAAGCTGCAGACCAGCCGGCAACGGATCTAAAAGATCTATCTCATAAACAAAAGCAGGATTGGCCTGAGTTGGGCGGGCACGACCAAACAAAAAGGCATACTCCCAGGCAACACCATAAGACTTTGTCAGCGAAACGTAGGGGCTGGTCACCGTCGATCTTGCAATGTGCTGCATCAATCGACTGTTTGAAGGATTCATGCCTGGATTGCGACTCGCGAAACCATTGATCCGGGCGTCATTTTGATGCCAATAGGTGCCGACGCCAGCGCCTCTGTAGAAGATCGGCATACGCACTCAGATCATTTATTCTTACCTTGCCATGTCATGATCCACGGCTTCAATTGGAACGCAATATAACAACGAAATCAGACTATGAGCAAAACCAAGAAACGCCTGCTGATCATCCTCGGCATGCTCGTTTTCATCGCCGCTGCCGGGTATCTGGTGGTGACGACGGGGCTCAACTCCGTCGCTGCGACGAATATCAAAGCCGTCGGGAGTGAGGCGACGCAGACGCCGGTAGAGGTCGAGGACGTCGAGATCTCGGTCTTTTCGGGCAAAGGCGAAATCCGCGGCCTTGTCATCGAAAACCCCGACGGCTTTAACACCGGCTATGCCTTTGAACTGGGAAGCATCGCCATCCACCTCGACGTGGGCTCGCTGCGGCAGGATGTGATCGTCATCCACGAAATCAGCATCGACGGCGCCCGGCTCATCGCCGAGCAGAAGATCCGCCGAAACAACCTGCGCCAGATCCTGGGCAACCTTCAGGAATACGCCGAGACGGGCGAGGAAACCGAATGGCCGAATCTGGTCATCGAACAACTCCATTTCACCAACGCCCAGGTGACGCTGCACGCGCCGCTGGTCTCCGAAAAAACCTTCGACATCCCGGACATCCACGCCAGCGATATAGGCCGCCCGTCGGTAGGCGTCTCGGTGCCCGAAGCGCCGCTGCGCATCCTCGAACCTATCATTACCGAGGTGCTGAAGGTGATCTCGCGAAGAGCGTTAGGAGGGTGAGGCGTATTGCGTAGGGGCGCCTTTCAATACGCAGTACGAAGTACGCAATACAGATTCACTTCACCGCGCGGAAGACGAGGGCCTGGCGGTCGAGGGATTTGCCGAAGGGCAAGGCGGTGGTCCGGAAACGAACCAGCACGCCGTCGATCCAGCGTTCGATAACCTGTTTATTGGTGCTGTCTTCTAAGGAAAGGTCGGTGCGGATGATGGCGTTTTTGAGGGTAGCAAACAAGAGTTCGGGCTCGATGTGGTCGATCAGGCACCACTGCGTCAGGGTTTCATCGACGAGGGCGTAGACTTCCGTCTTTTCGTTGGCGTTGGGCACGAGGCAGATCCCGGAGGCCCCGCTGCGCACCGCGCCGACGAGCAATTCTTCGAAATAGGTGATGATAGACGACGTGTTGAGCAGCGGCGCAGACGCTTCCGAAGGCGCTTCCAAAACGCTTGCCGGCTCCCCGCCGAGGCGCTGGCCCTCTAAGATGATCTGGCCGATGGTCGGTCGTTTTTTTCGGGCTTCGACGAAGCGTTTTCTTTCCCGGTCGAGTTCTTTCTTGAGCGCCTTGTACTCCCTCGGAAACGCCTCCGCCAGGATGCCGACGATCTCATGTTCGGGCGCATAACGCAGTTCATATGCCCCCACGCCGAGTTCTTCCAACAATTCTTTGACTTCGGGATGCGTCGGATCGTGCGAGACAAAGACGAGTTGCTTGCGATGGCTGAACCGTTGCGCCGTCTCGGTCAGCGGCAGCACGCGCAGCCGCATCATTTTTTCCCACACCGGCGCCGGCACGTGTTTCGCCAGGTTCTTGAGCACCGGCAAGACGGCCCGTGAAGAAAGTTTGACTTCTTCGATTTCATAGACCCGCGCGGCCTCGGCCAGGATCATTTCGCGGTCGAGGTCGGGCACGAGCGTCAGCAGGCGCCAGAGCGACGTCTTGAGGTCGCCCCGGTATTCTTGTTGCCAGAGCGCCCAGACCTCGGCCACCTGCTTTTCGGTGACGATCTGGTCGAACAGGAGCATGATCACGACGCGGTCGCGCAGGGCGAGCGCAGCAAAAGCCTCGGCCTCAGCGGCATCCGGAGGCCCGGCCACCGGCTCTGCCGGCGCCTCAGGCTCCACCGGGATCACCGGGAGGGGAAGTCGTCGTTGGCTTTTGCTGGGAGCCCTATCCTCGGAGGCCTTAGCGTCCGGGTTGGGGGAGGCGACGCCGGATCGAAGCGTGCGTGCCAGGGCTTCCTTGAGCGTAATCATGGTCCTGCCCTTCTCTTTCCTGATTATTGCTTTGTGTTTGTACACACCATCTCCACGCGGTCGGGCCTTCTCCGCTGTCTCCGGATTCCACGCTGCCCGTTGTGCCAGTATCGACCTCTTCTTGCAAAGATAAAGGCATTAGGAATTGGTGAAAGGCAAACCGCGTGGCGAATCCCCTTTTTGTAATCCCTATTTTTCACTATCGGATTGGGTATGTAACACCCTAAACCCAACAAAACTGACTGTATGCACATTCAAGATAAAACCTTCCTCATCACCGGCGGCGGCTCCGGATTGGGTGCCGCCACCGCCCACGCGCTCGTCGAAGCCGGCGGCTTTGCGCTCCTGGCCGACGTTAACGAAACCACCGGCGCAGCCGCTGCCCAACGCCTCGGCGACCGGGCCGCTTTCGTCCCAACCGACGTGACCGGCGCCGACAGCGTGCAAGCCGCCCTGGACACCGCCCGCGATCGCTTCGGCGGGCTGCACGGGGTGGTCAACTGCGCCGGCATCGTGCTGGGACGCAAAACCTACGGACGCAAAGGGCCGCACGACCTCGAAAGCTTCGCCCGCGTCATCCAGATCAACCTCGTCGGCACCTTCAACGTGATTCGCCTGGCTGCGGCGATGATGGCGCAGAATGAACCCACCGACGACGGCGAACGCGGCGTGATTGTCAACACAGCCTCGGTGGCAGCTTTCGACGGACAGATCGGCCAGGCGGCTTATGCCGCGTCGAAAGGCGGCGTGGTGGGCATGACGCTGCCCATCGCCCGCGATCTGGCTCGCTCAGGCATCCGGGTGATGACCATCGCTCCCGGCATCTTCGACACGCCGATGATGGCCGGCATGACGGACGAGGTGCGCGCCTCGCTGGCTGAGCAGGTGCCCTTCCCCTCGCGGCTGGGCCGCCCGGCGGAGTTCGCCCAGCTAGCCCGCCACATCATCGAAAACCCGATGCTCAACGGCGAAGTCATCCGCCTCGACGGCGCCATTCGGATGGCTCCGAAGTAGTGTTTTAGTGTTTGGGTGTTATAGTGTTATGGTGTTTGAGTTAAAGCAAAACTATAACACTACAACACTAAAACACTACCTCGGCGAGCACAGGGAGATGGTCCGACGGAAAATGACCGTTCCAGTGATCGGCGAGCACGCCGTAGCGCTCGACGCGCACGCGGGGATCGACGAAGATGTAATCGATGCGCCGCTGGTTCTCGTCCGGCTCGACGGTGAAGCCGAAGAACGTCCCCTCCGGCCCGTGCGGCGGCGTCGCCGAGCGATCTCGCGCGTCGGCCAGTTTCCCCGTCATGATCTGGTAGGCCTCCGTCGCAGGCACCACGTTGAAATCGCCGGTGACGACGACGGGCGCCTGGCCGGCCAGGGCGTTGATCTGCTCCAGCATGAGGCGGGCGCTCTCGGTGCGTGCCTGTTGGCCGCGATGATCGAAGTGGGTGTTGAAAAGGAAAAACTCACCCGCCGTGGCGAGGTCTCGGAAGCGGCCCCAGGTGACGACGCGGGTGATGGCGGCATCCCAGCTTTTGCTGCCCGGCACGTCGGGTGTCTCCGAAAGCCAGAACGTCGCCTGCTCGATGAGTTCGAAGCGGTCTGTGCGGTAGAAAACAGGCGCAAACTCGCCGGCTGCCACCCCGTCGTCGCGCCCCACGCCGAACCAGGCATACCCCGGCAAGAGCGCCTCCAGTTCGTCGATCTGCCCTTTCAACGCCTCCTGCACGCCGACGATATCGGCCTCATGAAACCGGATCACACTCGCCACGCGCTCTTTGCGGTGCGGCCAGGCATGCTCGCCGTCGTTGGGGTTGTTGTAGCGGATGTTGAAGGTCATCACGCGGACGGTGGTGTCGGCTGTGGATGGCCTCGCCTCGCCGACAAGCGGGCTCATAAAGGGCAGAAGCAAGAAAACATAAAAGAGCGTTTTCGTCATGATGCCTGATTGATCTGAGTTTTTAGTATCATCCGCTCACAGACCTCGGTCCTGTAATCCAGACGATCCAGAATAATGAAAACGCCCGAGGAGTACATCATTGATTATCTGCAAAACGTACGCAGGGCCAACAATGAAGCGGCGAAGAAAGAACTACTGAAACCCACGCTGGAACTGATCAAGCAGGATTTTGGAGATACTTCACCGACGTTCCTCACTTGCATCGACACCCTGGCCGAACACTTTCAACAAGTCAAGGATCAAGGAGAGGTACAAACCGCCTTTGATCAATGGAAACGGTTTCTAAGCATCGCTTACGGCACTTTTGAAGGCCGGGAAGACATTTTTCTCGTGCATACCTATCTCAGCATTTTCGCCAAAATACTCGCCTACGAAGTGCTGACACACGATGATTTTATCGACGAAGATGAACTGCAAGGCATTATTCACGGCGACATCTTCGACCGGCTCCACGTCAAGAATTTCATCGATAATGATTTCTACAATTGGGTTGCTGCAGAACCGCATTTCAAGGCGCTCAAAAGGGTCTTCAGGAGGATCACACAGCAGATCGGAGACTACGACTTTAATCAGGTTGACGAAGACATCCTGAAGGGTGTTTACCAGGATCTGATCGACCTCGATACGCGGCATGCCCTGGGAGAATATTATACCCCCGACTGGCTCTGCGAACGCATCGTTGCGGATCTCGACCTGGAGCGAGAAAGCCGGATTTTGGATCCGGCCTGCGGGAGCGGTTCATTCCTGCGAGCAGCCGTTGCCAACCTGAAAGCGGGCTATCCGGATCTGTCTGCCGATGCGATCTCGCGGCGCGTCGTGGGCATCGACATTCATCCGCTGTCGGTGCAAATTGCCAAAACGACGCTGCTTCTGGCGCTGAGCACCAAGATCAAAGCCGAAAAAAAAACCGTGACGCTTCGCGTCTACCTGGCCAACACCTTGTTGGCGCCTGAAGGCTCGGTGGGGCTTTTCGGCGCCAACTTCACCATGACCATCGACCAGAGCCGGTACGAGATATCGTCAAAAGTTTTCGACGTGGTGATCGGCAATCCGCCCTGGCTCACGTACAAAGATGTTGACGACGAAGAATATCAAAACAGGCTCCGTGAGCTGGCCATCAAGTATCGCGTGATGCCGGCAAAGAAAGCCAACTTCACGCATCTGGAAATTGCCGCGATCTTTCTGGCCCATTCCGCCTCATATTTCCTGAAAAACAAAGGCCGTATCGCCTTCGTGCTGCCGCGCAGTTTCTTCTCGGCAGATCACCACGATAACACACGCGCCGGCAGGGCCGAGGGCTTCAAGATTACGGAATTATGGGATCTGGAAAAGGTTGCGCCCCTGTTTCGCGTGCCGGCCTGTGTGCTCTTCGGCCAGCGCACCCATGCCGCCCGGAAGATCCCAAAGAACGGCAGGCCGGGGCTTGCCGTGTCGGGCAAGCTCAGGACAGCCAACGCGACGTGGGCCGAAGCAAAATCAGCGCTTTTCTTCAAAAAAACCACGTTTTACTACGGTCGTCTGGGCAAGCTCTCGGCCTTTACGCGCCGCAGATCGACGGCCTCGGACACGATCAACGCGTACAAAAATGCCTTCAAGCAGGGCGCGACCCTCGTGCCGCGCAACTTTTATTTCGTCGAATTGACGCAGGAGACGCCTCCCGATTTTGAGGATCGCATCCTCACGGTGCGGACGGGCGAAGAACAACGAAAACAAGCCAAACCACCCTGGAAAGCGCTGACACTTGAGGGACGCATCAACAGCAATTTCCTCTTCCGCACCGCGATTTCGAAGAACATCGTGCCCTTCGCCCTCGTCGAGCCGGAACTGGTCCTGCTGCCCGTCACCGTAGGAACCGACCGGGCCATTCACCTGCTGGATTGGAAGCAGCTACAACAGCACGGTGAACTGGAAACGGCAACGTGGTTCCGGCAGGTGGAAACGCTCTGGGAAACCCACAGAACCGAACGCAATGAATCGATCACCAGTGTCGAATACCTGAACTGGCAAAATAAACTGACGGACCAGACTCTCAACTGGGCTTATCTTGTGCTTTACACGGCAGCCGCCAAGGACGCCAACGCTACCGTCGTCACGCTGGACAGCATCGATCTGCCTTTCATCACCGACCACATGGCTTACTGGTTTGGCACGAATAACGCCGGTGAAGCGTATTTCCTGTCGGGCTTTCTGAACTCCAGCATCCCTAATTTCATCATCAAAGATTTCCAATCCAGGGGTTTGTTCGGCCCCCGGCACGTCCACAAGAAAATTCTGGAAGTGCCCTTTCCGCGCTTCGACCCGCGCGACGAGCGCCATCAACAATTGGCCTCGTTGAGCAAAGAAGCCACAGAGAAAGCGTCCGGATTCTTGAGCACCGTTGATCTTTCCGGCATCACAGCGCACCGGCTGGGAAATCTGCGACTGGAGGTGAAACGACATCTGGCAAAAGAGATGAAAACCATTGACACGCTCGTGGAGCAAATCATAGAAGCCCAGTAATGCTATCTTTTTTATGAGCGTCGAATATCTGCGCTGTCATCTCCAGGTTTTGGCAAAGCACTGAATGCCTTAGCGACCCGAATTTTTACGTCAATGCCTTCAAGCGGATCTTCCGGCGGCAAAACTCCAAGCGCCAGAGCCTCTCGATAAAGCGCCTCGGCTATTTTCAAGTTTTCACGATAATCCGCTTTGTTCTGCCGGATCTGCTCCTTTTCAAAAGCCTCAAGGATGTCGCTTCGCCTGATCATCGGTTCGTTACCCCCCGATAGTAATCATTGGGCGATTTTCCATCTCGGCGAGGTTGTACATGCCCGCGTGGCGCGCGCGCTTGCGCCCGACGGCGGCGCTGACGATGCCCAGCAGGTCGTTGTCGGTGGCGCCCCGGCGCAGGGCGTCGCGGAGGCTGACTTCGGCGCTGCCGAAGAGGCACACCTTCAGGTTGCCGTCGGCGGTGATGCGGAGGCGGTTGCAGCCTTCACAGAAATGCTCGGTCATCGACGTGATGAAACCGACGGCGCCGCGATGACCGGGCACACGGTAGGTCTTGGAGGTGTCGTTGGGGCCGTCTTCGAGGCGTTCGAGCGGGAAATGCTGTTCGATGCGGTCCCGCATGGCGGTGTAGGAGAAGAGGTGCGTGTCGTCCCAGCGGTTGCCGTCGAAGGGCATAAACTCGATGAAGCGCACTTCGATGGGCTGCTCCCTGGTCCAGGCCACAAAGTCGAGCAGTTCGTCATCGTTGACGCCGCGCATGACGACGCAGTTGACCTTGACGGGATCGTAGCCGCGCGCGATGGCCTCGTCGACGGCCTGCATCGTCAGGGCGAAGCCTTTGCGCCGCGTGACGGCTTCGAAGCGCTCCGGACGCAGCGTGTCGAGGCTGATGTTGATCAGGTTGACGCCGGCGGCCTGGAGGCGGTCGAATTTCTTCGGCAGCAGCAGCCCGTTGGTCGTCAGCGCCAGCGTCTCAAGCCCTTCGAGCTGCCCGATGGCCTCGGCAATCGTTTCGACATCCTGGCGCAAGAGCGGCTCGCCGCCGGTGAGGCGGATCTTGCTGACGCCCTGCGCCACGAAGAGCCGCGCCAGGCGGATGATCTCGTCCGTAGTGAGAATCTCCTCGGTGGCCGTCCAGTCGAGGCCGTCTTCGGGCATGCAATAGCGGCAGCGCAGGTTGCACTGTTCGACGAGCGAGAGGCGCAGATACGTATGCCGCCGCCCGAATCCATCGGCGAGCACGTGGGCGTCTGAATGGGCGCGATCATAGGCCAACCCAAAATCCTGAGGCACCTCTTCCAGGGCCGCCACGGGGCTCCCCGTCAACGCCGGCACATCGCCTTCCGAGAGAACGTGAAGCTCATAAATCATAAAAAAATCGAGGGTCGATTTTTTTAAAGGTCCGAAACGCGGTTGACATTACGCAAAGGACCCGCCGGGAGATCCACGTAGCACACATTCTTTAATCGATCCAACAGCCGGTGCATTGCCCGCGTGCCGGCAGCCAGGTGCGCCTCGACGGTGGGCAGCGTGTTTTGATGATAACAGGCACAGAGCGGATGGCGCCGCCCGTCCGGCGTCCGTGCCACGACGGCGGCTACATCTGGCCCACGCGCATCCAACAACGCGCCCAACACCTCCCCTGTAACAAACGGCATATCGCAGGCGACGACCAGCACCCACGGCGTCTCGGCGGCTTCCAATCCCGCGTGCAGCCCCGCCAGCGGCCCGGCATCCTTATACCGATCCACCACCTGACGGGCCGAGGGCACGCCGTAGCCCGCCCCTGCCTCGCCCACGCCGATCAACACCACCTCCGCCATCGCCCCGACGACCTCGGCCACACGCTCGATCATCGCCCGCCCTTCGACGGCGTGCTGCGCTTTGTCCGCGCCGAACCGCGTGCTTTTGCCGCCGGCCAGGATCAAGCCGGTGAGGTTGGGGTAGAGCTTCATCATGGTTTTACCCATTGCGTTGAGAGTATGCCGGCGCAACTGTACATTTTAAGGTACCGTGCAAACGCATTTCGTTTCGGAGGCATACCGATGAAAAACCTCTTGATTCCCGCAGATTTCTCGTGGGATGCTATCAACTGGGGGCGGCTGGTGCTTGCAGGCGTGGCAGGCGCCGTGGCCTGGGCTCTCGCGTCGCTCCTGCTGGGGGTGAACCCGGTCGCCTACGGCGCAGTGTTGCTGCCCAACGCAAGCGAGACGATGCAAGCCATCGCCGGGGGAGGCACCGTCGTCGTGGCGTGTTTACTCTTCGCCCTCATCTGGGTGCTCTTCTTCATGCCGCTCAAGCTGTGGTCTTACGGGGTGAAGCTTATTTTCGCCGCCCTGGCTATCACCACGCTTTCCCATCTTTTCATGCCGGGCGAACCCGCCTTGTCGGTAGCGGCCACGTGGATCCGGTTTATCACCTTCGTGGTGGGCCTGTTCGTGATCTCCCTCGTCTATGAAGGCGCACCCTGGAAAAAATAGGAAACGAGTCGTTCTTAACTCGATGCCCTTGGCGTCCAGGTAGAGCGGGAGTGGGACGCAAATCCAACGTGGAGGTACTCCCATGAAAAGCCTGTCGACCTACTTAAAGGCCGCGCTTGATGCGGTCAATTGGAAGCAGTACGTGCTCGCGGCCATCGCAGGCGTCATTGTCTGGATTCTCATAGCTTTCCTGCGAGGCGAGGGAACGGCTGTTTTCTCCTACGGCGCCGTGCTACTTCCCGATGCAAGCGAGACGGTGCAAAACATCGTCGGGGCCATTACCGTCGTCCTTTCGATGTTTGCTTACACCTTAATCTGGGTGCTCTTTTTTGTGCCGGTCAAGCTGTGGCCCTACGTGGTCAACCTCGTCATCACCGCCCTGACGATCGAAATCCTTACCGTCCTTTTCATGCCGGGCGAAGACGCCTTGACGGTAGAGAACGCGTGGATCAAGTTCTTCAGTTGGGTGATCACCTTCTTTGTGATCTCCATCGTCTACTACGCAGGCTTACCCTGGAAAAAGAGCAGCGATAGCGATTAAGCACCCCCCACCTGCCCATCCACCGACTGATTGTAATCGAAAGGCGCTGAATCTGAGGGCGGAAGCAGGCTAATGACGACCGACTTCGAAGCCGGCGTGTTGCTTCTGTCGGCGGTGTGATCGACGTGGACGAGAGGGTTGGCTTCGGGGAAATAGGTGGCGGTGCAGCGGCGCGGCAGGTCGAAGGGCACCACGATGAAGCGCCGCGCCATGCGTTCTTCGCCGTTGAAATGACTGAGCAGATCGACCACGTCGCCCTGCTTGAGGCCCGCCTCGCGCGCGTCGTCCGGGTTCATAAAAATAACCCGCCGCTCGCCTTTGACGCCCCGGTAGCGGTCGTCGAGGCCGTAGATGGTGGTGTTGAACTGATCGTGGCTGCGGATGGTCATCATCAAGAACTGCCCGTCTTCGAGACGATGCCGGGGGATCGGGTGGATGGTGAATTTGGCCTTGCCGGTGTCGGTGTTGAAAACGCCTTCGCGGGCGGCGTTGGGCAGGTAAAAGCCGAGGTCCGACCGCACCTTCTGGTTATAATTCTCGAAGCCGGGCACGACGGCGGCGATGTGATCGCGGACGCGGTCGTAGTTGGCGATCAGGGCGTTCCAATCGACGGGATGATCGGCGCCGAGCACAGCCTGGGCCAGTCCGGCAACGATGGCAGGCTCGCTGAGCAAATCCACAGAAAACGGATCGAGCGATCCCCGCGAGGCGTGGACGATGCCCATCGAGTTTTCGACGCTGACGAACTGCTCGCCGCCGGCCTGGAGGTCGCGTTCGGTCCGACCCAGACACGGCAGGATGAGCGCTTCTTCGCCTGTGACGAGGTGCGCCCGGTTGAGCTTCGTCGAGACCTGGACCGTCAGCCGGCAGCGTTGGAGCCCTTCGGCGGTGAACTCGGTGTCGGGCGCTGCCGAGAGAAAGTTGCCGCCCATCGCAAAAAAGACCTTCGCCTTGCCCTCGCGCATCGCCTTGATAGCCTCGACGGTGTCGTAGCCGGACTCCTCCGGCGGCTCGAACTTGAACGCCTTACCGAGGCGTTTGAGGAAATCTTTGGACGGGCGCGGCGTGATGCCGACGGTGCGGTCGCCCTGGACGTTCGAATGGCCGCGCACCGGGCAGACCCCCGCGCCCGGCTTGCCGATGCAGCCCTTCATCAACAACAGGTTGACGATGCTCTGCACGTTGGCGACGGCGTTTTTGTGCTGCGTCAGGCCCATCGCCCAGCAGACGATGATGCGCTCCGCCGCAATCACCATCTCGGCGATCTCGACGATCTGCTCTTTGCTGACGCCGCTTTCTTCGACGATGACGCCCCACGACTCGCGCAGCAGGTCTTCGCCGAACGTCCGTAGCCCCAGCGTCTTTTTCCGGATCCACTGGCGCGCGATCACTTCGGTGTCTCGCCGGGCTTCTTCGTGGAGGAGGTGTTTCATCACCCCCTTGAAGAACGCCACGTCGCCGTTGATACGCACCTGCGCGAAGACGTCGGCGAGTTCGGTGCCTTTGCCGAGCCAGCCGGAGACTTTCTGCGGATGCCGAAACCGCTTCATCCCCGCCTCAGGCAGCGGGTTAACGTGGATGATTTTGGCGCCGCTCTGCTTGGCTTTCTGCAACGTCGAGAGCATGCGCGGATGGTTCGTCCCCGGATTCTGCCCGACGATGAAGATCAGTTCGGTCTTTTCGAAATCGTCGAGCGTGACCGTGCCTTTGCCCACGCCGATGACCTCTTTGAGCCCCATCCCGCTCGACTCGTGGCACATATTCGAGCAGTCGGGCAGGTTGTTGGTGCCGAAAAGGCGAACGAAAAGCTGGTAGAGAAACGCCGCCTCGTTGCTGGTGCGTCCGGAGGTGTAAAAGACGGCTTCGTCGGGACTGTCGAGGGCGTTCAGATGTTCAGCGATCAGGGCGAAGGCGTCGTCCCATTCGATAGGCTGATACTGGCTGCTGCCGCTTCGCAGCACCATCGGATGGGTCAGCCGTCCCTGTTTGCCGAGCCAGTAATCCGACTTCTTCGACAGCATCTCGACGGTCCACTCGCGGAAAAACGCGGGCGTAACGCGCTTTTTGGTAGCCTCCTCGGCGACGGCCTTGACGCCGTTCTCGCAATATTCGGCGTCGGACCGGTGATCGGGATCGGGCCAGGCGCAGCCGGGGCAGTCGAAGCCGTCGTACTGGTTGAGCTTGCCGAGCACTTTGAGGCTGCGCATGACGCCCATCTCGCCGAAAGCATGGCGGGCCGCCGTCATCACGGCGGGCGGGCCGGCAGCCGTTTCCTTCGGCGCGCTGATCCGGGCCTTCGCCAACGTCTCAGGGGGCTGCGCTTCCACCGCGCGGGGTTTGACCGCTCGTCGTTCTTCTTCGGTTGCGCGCTGCTCAGGTTCGCTCAAGGCTTTTCCAGGTTGATTACGCTGGTCGTTTTTGGATTTTGGATAAAGTTAACAATCCAAAATCCAAAATCTAAAATCCAAAATTCATTGAGCCATCGGGTTCGGGAAGGCGTCGGCTTCGACCCGGTCTGCCGGACCGTGGAGACATTTGAAATCCTTCTCGATGAGAATCGTCATCACCTCGTCGCCTTCGATGCGCTGCTCGCCCTCCAGGCCCACCTTGTTGGTATCGACCCATCCCGACACCCACGCCGACGGCACCTTAATGGTGATACGCTCATCTTCGTACAGGGCTGCCAGATGATCGACGCGGTCGGAGGCTTCGAGCGTGTAGGTGAGATATTCGCCCGGCTTAAACCGCGTATGCGCTATCACGCGCCCGTGCTCGCCGAACGCCGTCACTTCCGACTGCGTCAGCCGCAGCCGTATCGAATTGTCTAAAATCCTGAGTTTCATCGTAGTTCGTGGTCAGTTGTCCGTGGTCAGTTGTTGGTTGTGTCATGCATCAGCGTTGGCGAACCCACCCCGCCTCGGAGGGGACTTTAAAGGATGCGGCATGCAACGACCCAAAGTCCCCTCCCTGGAGCAGGGCTATTAAGTTCTCTTCGACGTAACGATTCAAGTTCCCCTCCTGGACAGGAGGGGGCAGGGGTGGTTGATTGCCCACCTCGCGGAAAATCGCAGCGTTGGGGTGTTTTTTCAAAGCTTGAGATCGACCACCCCTTAGTCCCCTCCTGTCCAGGAGGGGAAACTGGTTGGTGTTTCCGAACGACCATTTTCAGAGAACTTAACAGCCCTGCCTCCTTTGAGGAGCGGGGTGGGTTCGCCATCGCCTGCTCAAACCTGTTGTTGCCCGTTAGTGCTCCCCTTCAAATCGCGCACGCGATTTGATCCGCTGTAGACGTTGAACCGGCTGTTGCGGACGAAGCCGAGCAGCGTCATCCCGAAGCGCTCCGCCAGTTCGACGGCCAGGCTCGACGGCGCACCGACGGCGGCCAGCACCGGGATCTCGGCCATCAACGCCTTCTGCGTCAACTCGAAGCTGGCCCGCCCGCTGACGAGCAGGATGCCCGCGTGCAGCGGCAGGCGACGCTCAAGCACGTGCGCGCCGATGAGTTTATCGACGGCGTTGTGGCGGCCTACGTCTTCGCGCGTGGCGAGGAGCCGTCCCCCGGCATCGACGAGCGCGGCGGCGTGAAGGCCGCCGGTGTGCTCGAACACCGCCTGCGCTTCGAGCAACGCCTCCGGGAGCCGGTGGATCACCTCGGCAGTCAGCATCGGCTGGTTGTCGGGGAGCGAGGGGCACGCGGCCATTTCCAGCGCATCGAGCGACGTTTTGCCGCAGACGCCGCAACTCGACGCCGTGTAGAAATGCCGCTCCAGCCGCCCGGCGTCGAACGTCACACCCGGCTTCAGGGTGACGGTGACGACGTTGCGGTTGTTCTTCTTGCCGCCGGTGGGTCCCGTATGCCGGATACGATCGACGTCGCCGAAATCTTTGATGATGCCCTCGGTGAAGAGGAAACCGACGGCCAGTTCGACGTCGTGGCCCGGCGTGCGCATCGTCACCGAGATGGGCCGCACGAGGCGGGTGCCGGCATCTACGTAGCCGAGGCGTATTTCGAGCGGCTCTTCGACGGCGATCAGGTCGGCCTCTTCATAGGGCACGCTGCCATTAACACGCCACACCGGCGCCTCGACGATGCGCTGCCCCAACAGCGCCCCCGGCTCAATATGCATCGAACGGCTCATGGATGCCCCGGCCTGCCTCCTACGCCGGTCATTGATTCAGTGAACGGTCAACAATATACGATCAAGCAGGCTGCCACGCGCTGCTTTTGCGCACACTGTAGCGCAGATGTTACGTGATGCAACCCTTAACAAGATCTGCACGTTACACGCTTGACAAGCCTCCGTGGCTGCCCTATCCTTTATGTCATGCTACCGATGACCCGCCATACCGCCCAGACCAGCCGACGTGCTCGACGCGTGCGACGTACCCGAACACCGGGGAAATGGGCGTATACTTGGGCACCGGCATAGGTCGCTGACGACCTGATTCCACTTCGCTCCCGATAGCGCTGATTTCCCCGAATCAGCGCTTTTTGTTGTTTTAGGTAGGTTTGGACAATGCTTGGTGGTATGAACAACGACGGCTCTCTGCGCGACCGACGACGAAGGTCACTGGTCATCGGTCACTAGTCACTGGTTGAAGAAAAAGACACCAGTGACCAATGACTAGTGACCAGTGACCCACACAAACCCCGCCCCAAAGCCCAAACCTCGATCCCAACTTTTCCCTCATTCGAAAACGAAAAAACCATGTCCATCGTCTTAGCCTTTAGCGGCGGTCTCGATACGTCGTTCTGCGTGCCCTACCTCAAGGAGACCTACGGCGAGCCCGTCTACACCGTCACCGTCAACACCGGTGGCATCACCGAAGAAGATGCGCTGGCGCTCGAACAGAAATCCCAGACGCTCGGCGCGGCGGGGCATTATCTGGTCGAAGGGCGCTACGAGTTGTACGACGACCACCTGAGCTACCTCATCAAGGGCAACGTCCTACGCGGCGGCGTCTATCCGCTGTGCGTGGGTACCGAGCGCGTGGTGCAGGCCCGCAAGACCGTCGAGATCGCCCGGCAACTCGGCGCGAAGGCCATCGCCCACGGCTCCACCGGCGCGGGCAACGATCAGGTCCGCTTCGACGTGGCGATACGGCTTTTGGGCGACGATCTGGAGATCATCACGCCCATCCGCGACAAGGGCCTGAGCCGGCAAGACACGACGGCCTTCCTGCTTGAGCGCGGCTTCGAGGTGCCATCGAAGACCACTTCCTATTCGATCAATAAGGGCCTCTGGGGCACTACGGTCGGCGGCGCTGAGACGCTCGGCACGACCGATCCGCTCCCCGACGACGCCTACCCCGACACCGTCGCCCCCGCCGAAAGCCCGGACGCTCACCTCGACCTGACGCTGACCTTCGAAAACGGCCTGCCGACAGCCATCGACGGCGTCGAAGCCGATGCGGTGGCGCTCATCGAGACGCTCAACGACCTCGGCGCGAAGTACGGCGTCGGGCGCGACATCCACGTCGGCGATACGATCCTCGGCATCAAAGGCCGCGTCGGGTTCGAGGCGCCGGCGCCGCTGATTCTCATCACGGCGCATCGCGAGTTGGAGAAGATCGTCTTGACGAAATGGCAACGCTTTCAGAAAGACCACCTCGCCGATTTCTACGGTATGCTCCTCCACGAAGCCCAGCACTTCGACCCGGTGATGCGCGACATCGAGGCGTTCATCGACTCCTCGCAAGCCGTTGTCAATGGCACGGTTAGCATCCGTCTCTTCAAGGGACACATTAGCATCCTCGGCTGCGACAGCCCGCATTCGATGTTCGACACCGGCGTGGCCACCTACGGCGAACACAACGCCCTCTGGGACGGTCGCGACGCCCGCGGCTTCTGCCAGTTGACGGGGGTGCAGGGGTATCTGGCGTTGAAAGCGGGGAAGACTGAGAAGACTTCCGATTTTGGATTTTAGATTTTGGATTTTGGATTGTTTTCTTAATAGCACCCAATCCAAAATCGCAAATCCAAAATCCAAAATTAGACACCATCCACACCAAAAGACGATGCCTCATTCCATAACAAAAAACGGTAAAAACATCGCCGTCCTCCACGGAGCAGGCTACGCCGGGCGCGAGCTAATCCGCTTGCTGCTGGGCCATCCTGAGGCGACGCTGGCGACGGTGACGAGCCGGACGTTCGCCGGGCAGCCGGTCTGGGCGGCGCATCCGACGTTGCGCGGGCAGACGGATCTGGTCTTCACCGATCCGGCGGCGCTCGACGTGTCGGGGTTGGATGCGGTGCTGATCACGGCGGAGCATGGCAAGGGCGTCGAGGCCGTGATGGGGCTGTTGGAGCAGGGATTCGATGGGGCGATTGTGGATCTGAGTGCGGATTTTCGATTCGACGATCCGGGGCTTTATGAGACGTGGTTCGGCTACACGCATCCGGCGCCGGCGTTGCTCGATGATTTTGTGTATGGTTTGGCGGAAGTCCATGCGCCCTACCCTGCCGGAACGAAGTGGGTAGCGAATCCGGGTTGTTTTGCCACGGGCGTCGGGCTGGCGCTCTGGCCGCTGGCGTTGCCGCTGTCGCCGCTGAAGGCTTCGGTGACGGCGCTGACCGGCGCCTCAGGGTCGGGGACGAGAGCCAAGGCTACGACGCATTATCCCACGCGGGACGGCAACGTGCGGGCCTACAAGATCCTCGCGCACCAGCATCAGCCCGAAATCCAGCAGACGCTCGGCCCGGATGCCGAGGCCGCTTTCGTGCCCGTCTCCGGCCCGTGGACGCGCGGCATCTGGGGCACGGCGCACGTCACGCTGCCCGACGGCATCGGCGAGGCAGAGATCGCGGGCTGGTTCGAGGCGGCGTACGGCGGGGCGGCGTGTACGCGTCTCTGGCCCGGCGCCCTGCCCGAACTGCGCTACGCCGCCCACACGCCGTTTTGCGACATCGGCTGGGTGGTGAAGGGCGATCATCTGGTCGTCGGCTTCGCGCTCGACAATTTACTCAAAGGCGCGGCGTCGCAGGCGGTGCAGAACCTGAATCTGGTGATGGGATGGCCGGAGACGGCGGGACTCCTTCCTCACGTGCTCGAGTGGTCGAGTGTTTGAGTATCTAGTTCTTCTCGATCACACAACTAAAACACTCAAACACCATAACACTAAAACACCACAAAGATGACCACCCAGGAAATCATCCAACAGGAAGACGCCTTCCAGATCCCGACGTACAAAAAGATGCCGCTGGCGCTCGTGCGCGGCGAGGGCAGCTACGTCTGGGACGCCGACGGAAAACGCTACCTCGACTTTTACGGCGGCCACTGCGTGACGCTGTTGGGCCATTGCCCGCCTCGCGTGGTGGCGGCGGTGCAGGCGCAGGCAGCGCAGTTGGTCTTTTATTCGAACGTCGCCTACAGCCCGGTGCGCGCCCGCGCTGCCGCGCTGCTGGCCGAGGTCGCACCGGATGGACTGGGGCATGTCTTTTTCTGCAATTCGGGCACCGAAGCCAACGAGACCGCCCTCAAACTCGCCCGTAAAACGACCGGAAAAACCGGCGTCGTCGCGATGAAGCAGGGCTTCCACGGGCGCACGCTCGGTAGCCTCGCCGCGACGTGGGGCGACAAATACAGAGGCCCCTACACCGCCGTTTTGCCCGAAACCCACTTCGTCCCCTTCGGCGATCTCGATGCGATAGAGGCAGTGTTGACGACCAACGACGACGTGGCCGCCGTCATCCTGGAGCCGATTCAGAGTATGGCCGGCATCGTGCAGGCGCCGGATGCTTATTACCAGGGATTGCGCGCGCTGTGCGACCGGCACGGCGTGCTTTTGATTTTCGACGAAGTGCAGACCGGCGTGGGCCGCACCGGCACGTTTTCGATCTCCGAACAGGTCGGCATGACGCCCGATTTGATCACGCTGGCCAAGAGCCTCGGCTCCGGCCTGCCCGTCGGCGCGGTGCTGGCCTCCGACGCCATCGCCGCCGGGGTGCAACTCGGCGACCAGGGCTCGACCTTCGGCGGTGGGATGCTGGCGATGGCCGCCCTCACCGCCTCGCTGGAGACAATCTTCGAAGACGGCCTGATGGATCGCGCCAAAATCATCCACCAGCAGATCCACGCCCTGACTGGCCCGCTGGTGAAAAGCGTACGCGGGCGGGGTTGTCTGATCGGGCTTGAACTCGACGGCCCGGCCCAACCTGTGCTGGCTGCGTTGCGCGAAGGCGGCGTCCTGGCCGGCGGATCGGGCGATCCGAACGTCATCCGCCTGATGCCCCCGCTCACCGCCTCGGACGATGACGTGGCGGCGTTCGTGGCAGCCTTTGAACAAGCGATTCATCAGACCCAAACCCCTCAACTCACTTAACGGAGACAGGGGAAAAGGGCGAGAGGGAAAAAGGGTGATTTACCTTCCCTCACCCTCTCCCCCACGCTCCCTTTCGAAAAATGAACCACCTCTTCGACTGGCACGTGCTCGACGATTCGGTGTGGGCGGCGCACATTGCGGCGGCGCTGCGGCATTACCGGGCCGGTAAAACCTGGACACCGGCGGCGCCGAGCCGGAGCCTCGCGCTGTTGTTTTTCAACCCGTCGTTGCGCACGCGGACGTCGATGGAACTGGCCGGCGCGCAGCTTGGCGCCCACGTCACGACCATCACGCCCGGACAGGGCACCTGGGGCTTCGCCTGGGAAGACGGCAAGGTGATGGACGGCACCGAGGCCGAGCACATCCGCGAAGCCGTCGGCGTGCTCTCGCGCTACTATGACGCCCTCGGCGTGCGCGTCTTCGCCTCCGGCACCGATTACGCGCAGGACCGCGACGAGACGCTCATGCGCGCGATCCTCGACGCCGCCACCGTGCCGGTGGTCAACCTCGAATCGGCCTTCTACCATCCCTGCCAGGCCCTCGGCGACGCCTCCACGCTGATGACACACTTCGACGGCGCGGCCAAAGGTAAAAAGTTCGTCCTGACTTGGACCTACCATCCCAAAGCCCTCCCGATGGCTGTCCCGAATTCAGCTTTGCTGATGGCCGCGCGGCTGGGTATGCAGGTGACGGTGGCTCGCCCCGACGGCTACGGCCTCGACCCCGGCGTGATGGATCAGGCGCAACACTACGCCGCCCGGCACGGCCTCACCGTCGAAGAATCCACCGATCAGGCCGCTGCCTTCGACGACGCCGATGTGATCTACGCCAAGGCCTGGGGCGGCCCGCTCATCTACCAGGATCCGGACGCCGAAGCCGCGCGGCGGCAGGATTTCAAAGACTGGCGCGTGACGTCCGAGTTGATGGCGCGCACTAACGAGGCCGCCTTCATGCACTGCCTGCCCGTCCGCCGGGGCGTAGTCGTCGATGATGCCGTGCTCGACGGGCCGCAGGCTATCCATCTGCTGCAAGCTGAATTCCGCCTTCACGCCCAAAAAGCAATCCTGGAGCACGTTTGGGATCTGAATCCAAGAGAAGAGGAAAGGGTGTCTGGACGACTGAGCGCCTCCTTATTTGCGCCCGCTCATGCCGAAGACGGCGCTTAGGGCGTACTGACATTCATTCTGAAAAGCCGATTTGAGCTTGATTTTTCATTCTGAATATCAGTACGCCCTGGCCCATCGATCAATAAATAGATGGATCACCGACAACGGACTACGACATGAAAACCTTCAAGAAATCGAAGCCCATCGTCATCAAGATCGGCGGGGCGGTTTTGGAAGAGCCGGAGGGCCTGGAGACGTTCTGGCAGCAGGTGATGCACCTGCACGAAACCACGCCGGTGGTCATCGTCCACGGCGGCGGCAAGCAAGCTACCGAGCTAGCCCACCGCCTCGGCCACGAACCCCGGATCGTCCACGGGCGCCGCGTGACGTCGGATCTTGATCTGAACATCGTCCAGATGACCTTGCGCGGGTCGGTCAATGCCGGGCTGGTGTCGCAGGCGGCCAAACACGGCTTGACGGCGGTCGGGCTTTCCGGCGCCGACGGCGGCCTGCTGCGCGTCCACAAACGCCCGCCCTGGCAGATCGATGGCAAAACGGTCGATTTCGGCTGGGTCGGCGATGTGGAGGGCGTCGAGACGACGGTCCTGGAGAGCTTGCTGAAGGCCGGTTTCGTACCCATCGTGGCGCCGCTGGGCATCGACGACGCCGGGCAACTCTACAACGTCAACGCCGACACCGTCGCCCACGCTATCGCCACCGCGTTGAAGGCCGAGCAACTGTTTCTGGTGACACAATCGGGCGGCGTCCGCCGCGTCGCCGACGATGCCGATTCTCACCTGGCCCACTGCACCCGCGAAACCTACGACCACGGCCTCGCGACGGGCTGGATCAACGGCGGCATGGGCGTCAAGCTCCACGTAGCCTTCGAAGCCCTCAGCGCCGGCATCGCCGAGGTCTTCATCCTCGCCCCGGACGACCTGCTGGCACGAGCCTACGCGACGAGGGTGGTTTTGTGAGTGTTTCGAGTGTTTTAGTGTTATGGTGTTTTAGTGTTATAGTTGTCTGATTTTAAAGAACTAAAACTCTATAACACTGGAACACTATAACACCCTCCCCGCCAGAAAGCGAAAACGCAGCCGCATGCCCCCATCCTCCACCGACCGGCACAACGCCGTAGAACTCCTCAAAGACCTCGTGCGCTTTCCGTCGTTGAGCCGCGAGGAAGGGCCGATTGCTGATTTCGTCGAGGACTACGCGCAGCGGGCCGGGCTGCCGGTGGAACGGTTTGAGGATAACGTCTACTTCTGGCTCGGCGACGGGCCGGATCGCCTGCTGCTCAACTCGCATCTCGACGTCGTCGCGCCCTCGAAAAAGCATCCCTACGACCCGTTCGACCCGGTGGAGGTGGATGGTCAACTCTACGGGCGCGGCACGGTCGATGCCAAGGCCAGCGGCGCAGCGATGACCACGGCGGTGCTCGACCTGGCTGCCGAAGGCTGGACGCCGAAAAACGGTCAGGTGATGGTAGCGTTGACGGCGTGCGAAGAACTCGGCGGCACCTACAACGGCCTGCAAAACCTCCGCCCGCACCTCCCTCCCATCAGCGCCGCGCTCGTCGGCGAGCCGACGGAGTTGCAGCCGTGCGTGGCGCAAAAAGGCCTGCTGATCCTCCACGTCCACGCCCACGGACGGACCGCCCACGCCGCCCGCGCCCACCTCGGCGACAACGCCATCCTCAAAGCCGCCCGCGACATCCAACGCCTCGACGCCTACGCCTTCGACCGCGAAGACCCTTTCCTCGGCAAACCCACGCTGACGGTGACGGTCATCAAGGGCGGCAAGGCGCGCAACGTCGTGCCCAACCTGTGCTCGTTCTTCGTCGATATCCGCACCACGCCCGCCTATACGCACGAGGAGATCATCGCCCTGATGAGCGACCTGCTCGAATCGGAGGTGAAGGTGCATAGCAAGCGTATCATCCCGCTGGCGACGGCGACATCCGAACGCATCGTCGAGGCCTGCCGCGCCGCCCTGCCCGAGGCCGCACCCTTCGGCTCACCCACCGCCTCCGACTGGCTCTTCCTCCACGACGTGCCGACGGTCAAGATCGGCCCCGGCATCAGCCAACGCTCGCACACCCCCGACGAACACATCGAGATCGCCGAGGTCGAACGGGCTGTGGAGGTGTATAAGGGGATTATTCGGTCGTATTTTGCAACCGCAGATAGACGCGGATAGACGCGGATGATCTACACAGATTACCACACTATCCGCGCCCATCCGCGTCCATCTGCGGTTGCAATTAAAGCTGTCCGTTGAGGCGGCCCCAGACGAGGCCCAGGTATTCGTGCCAGGCGGCTTGCAGGTTGCCCAGGTGGCCCGCGCTGGGGAAGAAAGAACTGAAACCGACCGTGCCCTCGAACCGAACGCGATACCGGGCCGGCGCCGGCAGCGGGCGCATCCCTTGCTTTTCGAACAACGCCATGGCCCGCCGCTGGTGCATCGCCGAGGTGACCAGCACGAACGGATCCTCGCCTACGATGGCGCGGATTTTCACAGCCTGATCCGCCGTATCGATGGACTCCGCCTCTAGCTGGACGCGAGACGAATCGACGCCCAGAAACGCCGCTGCGCCTTGCATGGCGACGGCTTCGGGGATGTCGCTGAAGAACCCTTTGCCGGCCAGCAGCAGGCGGGCGTCCGGGTAGAACTGAAGGATGCGAAGCCCCTCGACGAGGCGCACCAGCGAGCTGGCGGTAAGCTGTTCGTTAGGCGGCAGCCCCGGCTCGTTGCGAATGCCGCCGGCCAGCACCACCACCCACTCCACCGCCACGCCGGGATGATCCGCCGGAGAAAAGACCGGATAATCATTCTCCAACGCGCGCACGGCCTGCCCCGGAATGATCTCGAAAGACAACAACAGCAGCAGCACAAAGCCCGCCGTGGTGAAACGACGGCCCCACTTCGGCGTCTTGCCTCGCCACAGCAGCACCACGCCGATGAGCAGAAGCAAGAGACACACCGGCAACGGATTCATCAACGCCGAGACGATCTTTTTTAGCAGAAACATGGCCTGATTGGGTTTTTTCGGGCACCCCAAATAAGCTATCGCAAAACCTCTCCATGTGTCATCTTGAGCGGAGCGAAGCGGAGTCGAAAGATCTCCCCCGTAGAGACATCCTTCAACCGGGGAGATCCCTCGACTTCGCTCGGGATGACATGGAAAAAGAGTTTTCGGATAGGTTCAAAGAACGAAGAATAGCAAACAAGGTTTGAAACATGATAATTCAACCTGAGATTTGAATCACATAAGAAAGGGATCAAAAATGATTATTGTCTATACAATAGTTGTAATGGAAATAAAATAATTTGAGAGGCGTTTACCCTCCTTAAAAACACCATCACGCATCACCATTCACCCATGGATTTTCACGCTATACACGGACATCGCGGGCGCAACGGGCAGGAAGACAAAAAGACCCCGAGCCTGCGCGAACGCTTCACGGCGCTGCGTAATTTGCCGCCCCTGTTTCGCCTCGTCTGGCAGGTCAGCCCGGCGATGACACTCGGCAGCTTGCTGCTGCGTCTGGTGCGCGCCGGTCTGCCCCTGGCGATGCTGTACGTCGGCAAGCTCATCATCGACGAGGTGGTGCGGCTGGCGGCGCTCGGCGGGGTGCCGGCCTTCGACGAGTTGACGCTGCTGTGGACGTTCGTCGCCATGGAACTCGGTCTGGCGGTTCTTTCGGACGGTCTGGGGCGCGCGGTGGCGCTGCTCGACAGCCTCCTCGGCGACCTGTTCACCAACGAGACGTCGGTGCGACTGATGCACCACGCGGCCCGCCTCGACCTGGCCCACTTCGAAGACGCCGACTTTTACGACCGCCTCGAACGCGCCCGCCGCCAGACCACGAGCCGCATCCTGCTGATGAATCAGGTCTTCGGGCAGGCGCAAGACCTCGTGACGATCCTCTTCCTGGGCGCCGGCGTTGTCGTCTTTGCTCCGTGGTTGATTGTGCTGCTGGCCGTGGCGCTCATCCCGGCGTTTCTGGGCGAGGCGCACTTCAACGGCCTCAACTATTCGCTCATGTTCCAGTGGACCCCGGAACGCCGCGAACTCGACTACCTGCGGTATACCGGCGCCAGCGACACCACGGCCAAAGAGGTCCGCATCTTCGGCCTGGCCGATTTCTTGACAGATCGCTACAAACGCCTGGCCGACGCCTATTACCTCGCCAACCGGCAACTGGCTGTGCGCCGGGCGGGCTGGGGTGTGACGCTAGCCGCCATTGGCACGGTCGGGTATTACGCCGCCTACGTTTTCATCATCTACCGCACCGTCACCGGCGCCTTTTCCATCGGCGATTTGACGTTTTTGGCCGGTTCGTTCAGCCGCCTGCGCTCCTTGCTCGAAGGCATGCTCACGCGCTTTACCCGCATCGCCGAGCAGTCGCTTTTTTTGCGGGATTTGTTCGAGTTTTTCGAGATCGAACCGCAGATTGCCTCCCCGGCAGAAACCCGTCCGTTCCCGCATCCGGTACGCGAGGGGTTCCGGTTCGAAAACGTGAGTTTCCGGTATCCGGGGACGGATCGATGGGTGCTGCGCAACGTGTCGTTCACGCTGAAGGCGGGCGAGGCGCTGGCGCTCGTGGGCGAAAACGGCGCCGGCAAGACCACGCTCGTCAAGCTGCTGGCCCGGCTTTACGACCCCGACGAAGGCCGCATCCTGCTCGACGGCCACGACCTGCGCGAGTATGACCTCGACGAATTGCGCAACGAGATCGGTGTCATCTTCCAGAACTTCGTCCGCTACAACCTGACGGCCAGCGACAACATTGCCGTGGGGCGTATCGACGCGCGCGAAGACCGCCCGCGCATCCAACATGCCGCCCGGCAAAGCCTGGCCGACACCGTCATCGGTCGCCTGCCTGACGGGTATGATCAGATGGTGGGGCGCCGTTTTGCCGCCGGGGTCGAACTCTCAGGCGGCGAATGGCAAAAGGTGGCCCTCGGACGCGCCTACATGCGCGACGCCCAGATCCTGATCCTCGACGAGCCGACCGCCGCGCTCGACGCCCGCGCCGAGTATGAAGTCTTCCAACGCTTCAAAGACCTGACGCAAGACAAGACCGCCGTGCTCATCTCGCACCGCTTCTCGACCGTCCGCATGGCCGACCGCATCCTTGTGCTCGACGACGGGCGCCTCCTGGAAATCGGCACGCACGAGGAACTGCTGGCCCACCGAGGCCGCTACGCCGAACTCTTCCACCTGCAAGCCGCCGGATATCGGTAGGGTGATTTTGGATTTTAGATTTTGGATTGGGCGAAGTATGATGCTAAAAACCAGTTATTTATGATGAAATCAACCCGTCAAAGATACCCTTCCGGACGGTAGATTGGGCCTGAAGTCCTTTTCATTGTTATATTTATCGAAACTGAAAAACGCTCTAAGAGTCGGAGAAAAAGATCCCCGGCTCTCCGGCTCATCAGTCCACCCCACCGCCCCACCTGACCCCACCAGACAACACAGCCATTTGAAAGCTCTCTTGACCGACTTCGCACCGGCCCGCCCGGAAACCAACGGCAGACCCGCTCCCTTCTCCGAGTTCCTGGAAAAATTCCGGGCCAGGCTAGCGCAAGTCTTCCACGTGCGCACCGACTTTGACAAGCTGAGCCTGCGGCGCGGCCTGCCACCGTTTGTCTTGCGCGAAATCATGGCCTGCAACCCGCTCTCGGTGTGCATCCCGGCGGAGTACGGCGGGCGCGGCGGGCACATCCACGAAAGCCTGGCGATGCTGGCGGCTTCGTCTTACGAATCGCTGGCGCTCTCGCTCACGTTCGGTATCAACTGGGCGTTATTCTTGCAGCCGGTGGCTAAATACGGCCAGGAGGATGTCAAAGCCGCGATCTTCAAGCGCTTCCTCCAGGAGCAAAACATGGGCGGCTTGATGATTACCGAGCCCGACTACGGCACCGACGCGCTCAACATGAAGACCGCCTACATCGAGCACGACGAGCACTTCCACGTCCGGGGCGTCAAACACTGGGGCGGCCTCACCGGCTGGGCCGACTACTGGCTCATCACCGCCCGCCGCCGCGCCGAAGACGGCAACCTCCTACGCGACATCGACTTCTTCATCTGCGACGTCAACAGTCCCGGCCAGGAGATCGTCGTCGAGGAATACTTCGAAAACCTGGGGCTTTACCTGATTCCCTACGGCCACAACCGCATCGACATCGAGGTGCCCAAGACCCAAAAGCTTCAGCCGCAGAGTTCCGGCATCAAGATGATGCTCGACGTGCTGCACCGCAGCCGGATGGAGTTTCCCGGCATGGGCATGGGCTTTCTGAAACGGCTGCTCGACGAAGGCCTCGACCACTGCAAAAAACGCTTCGTCGGCGGCAAGAGCCTCTTCAACTACGATCAGGTACAGCAACGCCTGGCTCGTTTGCAAGCCTCCTTCACCGTCTGCTCGGCCATGTGCGCCCACAGCAGCAAACGTACCGCTATCGAAAACGACCTCGCGGGCCTGGGCGTCGAAGCCAACGCCATCAAAACCGTCTTGACTGACCTGATGCAGGAGGCGGCGCAGTCGTTGTTGCAGTTGGTCGGCGGTAAAGGCTACCGGCTCGATCACGTGGCCGGACGCGCCACCGTAGACAGCCGCCCGTTCCAGATCTTTGAGGGCTCCAACGACGTGCTCTATGCACAAATCTCCGAAACCCTGCTCAAGTTGATGCGCCGCGCCAAGCAGAAAAACCTGTTCCATTTCCTGCAAGGCTACGACCTGACCAAGCGCGCCGCCGAGTACTTTAAGGAATTGTTGAACTTCGAAGTGAATCTGCAACTCCCGCAGCGCAAGCTGGTCGAACTAGGACGCGTGCTGGGCCGGATCATCTCGATGGAACTGGTCCTCAAACTGGGCGACCTCGGCTTCCGCAGCGATCTGATCTCCGGCAGCCTGGCGATGCTCCGGCAAGACATAGACAGTCTGCTGACAACCTACGCCTTCGCCAACAACACCCTCGTGGTAGAGGCCTACGAGGAAAACTCCTCCTGGCTCTCCCTGGTGTCGTGATTTTGGATTTTAGATTTTGGATTGGGTGATATCCAATCCGATTTCAGCAATCGAAAAAGCCGTGCTGGTTGGGACAGGCAATGCTTTTTCGGTTGATGAATAGCGATCGATAACTGACCAATCCAAAATCTAAAATCCAAAATCCTTAACTCTGCCCCATACTGCCGATACGATACCATATGGTGTTGAACCGATTCACACTCGTGGCCGGCCTGGCGCTGGCGCTGCTGGCCGGATGCAAAAGCGGCGAGGGCGCTACCGAAGCGCCAGCCCTGGCTGTCTCCGGCGTGGTCATCATGCCCGACAGCACCGTGCTCTTCGGCGCAGAGATCAGCACCGACCCGCCCACCGGATACGTCTCGACCGATGAAGAAGGGCGTTTCTGGATTGCGATGCCCCGGCCAGACACCTACACGTTCATCGCCACGCACCCGGAGGCGCGCTTCCGCGATATGGAAGGCCGCATCACCGACGTACACGTCGCTCAGGGGCCAGGCCCTCATCTGGTCATTATGATCGGCCGGACGCAGCGCATGGAGCTGATGGACGTCGGCGAACGCGCCCCGCCGGCCCTCCGACGCGGCAAAAAACGCACGGGTTAATCGTGTTTTAGTGTTATGGTGTTATAGTGTTTTGGTCGTTGAAAAAAGAACTATAACGCTAAAACACCAAGAAACTCCCAACCACCATCAGCCATGAGAGATCACTGCTTACGGCATACCCTCCTGCTGAGCGTGGTTTTTTTGCTCTTCTCATGCAGCGACACCGTCGAAAGTGAACTGGTGATCAAGGCGTGCCTGGATCAAAACGGCAAGCCGTTGCCGCCCGGCGTGACGGTGAGCGTCGAAGGGGTGTCTGAGATCTGGAGCGGCGCTGCGCTGCGGTTTCCGGTCAAGGTCGAGGGCGCCGTCCGGCTCGTCAGGGTCAAGGCAGGCGCGGGCAACAGCTACGTGTTCAATTCGAAGTCGCAGTACGCCGTGCAGCCCGGCACACCGACGGAGGTCACGTTGCGCTTTTTCCGGCCCTACCGCGTCACCGTCGAAGCGCCGGGCCAGGATGGAGAAAACCTCTCCGGCGCCGAGGTCTTCGCCAACGGCCACCACATCGGCACGACGGACGAACGTGGTCGCTTTACCTGGACGATTGACCGTCCGAACACGCGCGCCGGTATCGCCCGTGCGGGCGCCCGGTTCGACATCCGGCTCAAACATGACGACGAACAGGTGGTCGCGGCGCCGGTCATCCTCGCCAAAGAACAATTTGCCTACGCTGCCGAGGTGTTGACCGGCCAGGAGCGCATCGCGCCCTCCTACGGCTTTGCCGCCGGCGCCGAGATCGCCGCGCGCGAGACCGTCGAAACGCCGTCGCCGTCCCCACAGGCCGAAACGCCCACGCCGCGCCCCTCCCGTGAGACGACGCCCTCGCCCTCTACCCCGGAAACCAACCCGACGGCGCCGATTACAGAGGCCCAGCCCCGACCACCGAACTTCGAGCCGGCTAACCAGGACCTCAACGACCCGCCGCCTACGCTCGAACCGGCCCCCGCCGTACCGTCGTCCACCGATCCGTCGCCCACCGATCCGTCTTCTGCCGAACCGTCTTCTGCCGAGACGCCGCCTGCCGAGCCGGCCCCCGCCGTCGTCATCCCGACGGCGTTGCAGCAGGGCGACCAGGCTTTCGCCACAGGCCGGTTCGAGGAAGCCAAACGCCTCTACAGCAGCGTCCCGCCAGACAATCCGTATTATAAACGCGCCCGGCAAAAGCTCGGCGAAATCAACCTCGAAACGAAGAACTACGAAGGCGCCGTGGCAGCTTTCGAGGACATCATCCGCGAAGATCCCTCGGAATATGCGGCCTACAACAACCTGGCGGCGGTCTACCTGGCTACGGAGTCGTACAACGAGGCGCTGGCTAACCTCGACAAGGTGCTCGCGCACAAACACCTCATCCCCAGAAGCAAACGCAGGCACGCAGAACTCGAAGTGCGCTACACCCGCGCCTCGATCCACTACACGCAGTTCCAAAACGAGCGCGATGTGATCACCAAAAAGGAGCAAGGGCTGCTGGCGATGAGTGTCGTGCAGGCTTTCATCGATCAGGTACCGCCGGGCGATGCCGCCTTCGACAACAAACGGCGCGAGATGGTGGATAAACTCGACGACATCCGGCAGTGGGTACGGGGGAATTGATGCAACCGCAGATGGACACGGATAAACGCGGATTGCGGAGGGCCGATTGCGGATTTTTGCGAAACCTGATTGTGTGTGCTGATTTTTGAAGTCCCGTAGGGACGACCTGTTTGTAGCACCGAAACGTAAAAAGAACAAAAGCTCCGTCAGGAGCGACCTGTTCAACAGGCCGCCCCTACGGGGCTTGTCTTTGGGAGAGGCATCATAGCTACAAACAGGTCGCCCCGCTGGGGCTAATCGAAGACAATGCCTCGCGATGAGTTTTTGATTTCATGGCACGCGTTATGGTGTTTGCGCTGGTGTTTTTTAACTTCTCAGGGTAAATACATCAACAACGGACCACGAACAACGGACTACGGACCATGAGCCAGAGGGCTTTCGGCGTTTGGATGATGATCCTGCTCGGCAGCGTGATGGTTGCCGGGGAGGCCGGCGCGCAGGTCTCGGCAGACACCGACAAGCTGGTCGGTCAGGTTCAGAATCCCGTCCTCTGCCCGTCTGATCCGGATATCGTGGCTTTCGGGCGGCTCGTGCGCGATGCCCAGGAGTTGCATCTCTATAACCGGCGTACGGGCGTCGTGGCGCAGGTGCAGATCCGCAAAGACGACGCCGCGCCCGAACCCACCGAGACGCTCTTTACCGATCTTTTCGAAGATCAAAATCTGGATCAGTTCAGCCAGTACGACGGCCAGCTTTCCTGGCGACCCCGGCTCGATGCCAGAGAGCGGCAGTGGTTTGCTTTCATCAGCGGCGGGCAGACAGATTTCGACATTTTTCTGGGCTATGTAGACGCGCAAGGCCGCCTGGGCGCGGACCCGCCCATCCGGCTGCCTTTCGACGGCCTGGAGCAGTTTCCGAAATGGTCGCCGGACGGGCAGCAGCTTGTCTTTGTTTCGGGCAATGCCTCGGGCAGCGACCTCTATCTGGTGCGCGACATGGGCGCGGTGCTCGCCAGCCGGGGCCGCCGGGCTTTCGAGCCCACGCGCCTGACGGCCAACCCTGACCTCGAAGCCCACCCGGCGTGGTCGCCCGACGGCCTCTACATCGCCTATCAAACCCTGGCTACCGAAGAAAACCGCCAGAACTGGGGCATCAGCGTCATTCAGTTGGAAGACCTCCGGGGCGTCTCGACCCCTCGGCCCGTACGCCTGACGGGCGATCTGAGCGCCTATGACGAATTCAAACCGTCGTGGTCGCCGGATGGGCAGCACCTCGCCTTTTACGTCTCGCAGGCGCGCATCGATGAAAGCACCGATAACCTCCAGCAAGACATCGGGGTGCTGGGTGTGGTCAAAAGCAGCGGGACGAACCAGATCGTACGCGGGCGAATCCTCACCGGATTCTCGCCCCGGCTGGCCATCAACGTCATCCCGCACGAAAACCGGGGGCCGAGTTGGATGCCGCTGGAAGATGCGCTGCTGCTGATCCACGTCAAACGCGACGCGCAGGCGCGCTTTCCGATCTACGCCTCCGATTTCCGGCGCTGGCAAAGCCGGCAGCCCGGCTACGAGCAGCCGCTGTCGTCCGAATTCGGGACGCAGTATCACCGCGATCCGGTGTTGGCGGCGTTGCCGGCGGGGGTGCGCGTGGCGTTCGTCTCGCAGGTAGGTGGGGCTAACAAGCTTCAGGTCTTCGACCGGCCCGGCCAACCCGGTCAGGCGCGCGCACTGACGATTCCGGTAGAAAAAAGCCGGGGCCGCGCCATGACGCGCTCGCTCTTCGTGCCCGGCCTCGGCCAGTTCTACAAAGGCCAGCGGGCTAAGGGCGCGGTGCTGCTGGTTGCCGAAGCCGCCTCGATTGGCGCAGCGGTCTTCTTCCTCTCGCAGGTCGATACCGGCAAGATCGACGAACTCGAAGCGGCCTACCTGCGCAGCGTCCCGCTCGACGGCGCGTGCCTGGGCAGCGGCGGGCAGCCCTGCGAAAACGCGGCTTTCGCAGCCTGGCGCGACGAGTACGACAGCGCCAAACGCGGCCAGACGCTCATGGCTGCCGCCTTCGGCATAGCCGCCGGCATCTGGATCGTCAACCTGATTGACAGCGCCAGCGGCTTCCCGCGCACCGTAGACAAACCGATACGCCTGGCACGCACCAGCAAGCCGAGCGCCCGCCCCCACCTGACCTTCCGCAACGGCGCACCGCAATACGGGTTGCGCCTGGCGGTTTCTTTCTAGCTCGTCGTTTCGATAACATCTTCGCCATGGGTAGCAAGGGAGAAAGGGGGAAAGGGAGAAAGGGGGAAAGGGAGAAAGGGGAAAAAACGTCCCGGTCCTCCCTCTCTCCCTCTCTCCCTTTCTCCCTCTCCCCCTCTCGCCTTTCCCTTCTCTCCATCGTCTTCGTGCTCGCTGCCGCGCTGCTGGCGGCGCGGTGTGACGATCTGGTTGAGCCGGTCGCCATCACGCCGGACGACTTGCGCCCGGCTATCGTCACGGATCTGTCTCTGAACGTCAACGAAGACGGCTCGATCACGCTCGACGTGGAGGCCAACGATCCCAATGGCGAGGCGTTGACGCTGGCGCTGACCACGCCGCCGATGCACGGCACAGCGGTGATCGAATCACAGGCCGGGGCATCATCCGTCGTCGCCAGATCGGGCATTCCCGCGCAAGACGCTGACGGTGTCGGGCTGGAAGAATTACCGGAGACGGCGCCTTCGCGGCAGCGTCTCCTCGAAAAAAAATCTGCTAAAATCGGTGGAAAAGAGGCCGCGCGTCCGGCGATGCCGGATCCGCTCATCGCACAAAAAAACGCGCACGCGATGACGGCTGCCGGCATCCAGGCCTCGGTGCAGGTGATCCGGGGCAACGCGCACGCGACGGCGTCTATCGGGGCCGTCGTCGTGGGACGGATTCGTTATACGCCTGAGATCGACTTTAACGGGACCGATCGATTCGGCTTTTCGGTGCGCAATGCGAGCGGCTATACGTCTGAGGCCGAGGTGACCGTCACCATCGACGCAGAGCCGGATGCGCCGTTCGTCGCGCAGCCCCTCAGCGACATCAACCTGGCGCCCGGCCAGCGTATCACGCTCAACCTCCGCACCGAAAACGTCTTCGACGACACCGACGGCGATGCCCTCGTCTACAACGCCCAATCGCGCGATTCCACCATCGCCACGGCGGAAGTGACCAACGACGAGGTGCTGACCGTGCAGGCGTTGAACGCACCGAATCAGGCCACCCAGATCGACGTCACGGCCACCGATCCGGGCGGCCTTTCGGCCACGACGAACTTTACCGTCACCGTCGAAGCCTCCGATAACAGGCCGCCGGAGGTCGAAAATCCGATTCCTGATCAGGCCATCATCGTCGGTGAGTCGTTTAGCGTGGCGCTCAATACGGTCTTTCGTGACCGCGACGACGATGCGTTGACGTTCACAGCAACTTCGGGTAATACCGCCGTGGCGCAGGTCGAGATTGTGCCGCCGGACACGCTGCGCGTGACGATGCTCAGCACCGGCATCGCCACGATTACGGTGACGGCCAGCGACGGCATCGCGACGGCGCAGACTACTTTCCTGGTCTTCCTCAACCCCGGCGTCAACGCCGCCGACGACATCGCCGACACCGACGCCGACATCCCGGTCGTCATCGACGTGCTCGAAAATGACCGGGATTCCAACAACGGACCGCTGACCGTGGCCGGCTTCCTGCAATTCCCCCCCAACGGCACCGTCGAAATCATCGACGACGGCCAGCGGGTGCGCTATACGCCGAATCCGGCGTTCTTTGGCGAAGATCGCTTCGTCTACGTCGCCAGCAACGAACAGGGCGACCTCGACCAGGCCACCGTCGTCGTGACGATCCGCGAGGTCAACCGGCCTCCGGCCATCACCAACCTCCTCGGCACCACCGAAGGCCTCGTCGGCGATACCTACAACTTCTCGGCCACCGCCATCGACCCCAACGAAGGCGACGTGATCGTCTACACCTGGGACTTCGGCGACGACAGCGACCAGATTTCGGGCGAAGACTCGACGATGGTCAACCACGTCTACACGACCGAGGGCACCTTCACCGTCACGCTCACCGTCACCGACGAAGACGGCGCCTTCGATACGGCCGCGCTGGAGGTGACGGTGTCGAAGCCGCCCGAGACGGCGCCGGTAGCCATCGGAGACCTTTATCGCCTCTCCGAAGACAGCCGGATCGTCGTGCCGGCGTCGCTGGGCGTGCTGATCAACGACCGCGACCCCAAAGGCAACGGCCTGACAGCCATCCTCGTGAGCAACGTCGTCCACGGCACGCTGGAGTTCAACGAAGACGGCTCGTTCACCTACGTCCACGACGGCTCCGAGACCACCAGCGACACCTTCCGCTACAAAGCCAACGACGGCGTCGAGGATTCGAACGAGGCCACCGTCACGCTGGCTATCACCCCGGTGAACGACCTGCCGGTAGCCGTAGACGACAGCTACAGCGTCGATCAGGGCGGCACGCTCACGGTCCCCCCGGAAGAGGGCATCCTCATCAATGACACTGACGCCGACAGCGACGAAGACGACCTGTTCGCCGTCCTGGTTACGAGTGTCTCCAACGGCACGCTCACATTCAACTCAAGCGGTTCGTTCACCTACACGCCCACCCCGAGTTTCTTCGGCTCCGACGCCTTCACCTACCAGGCCAATGACGGAACGGACAACTCGAATGTGGCGACCGTCAGCATCCGAGTCAACCAGGCAGGCAACACCCTCCCGGTCGTGACCGACCCCGGCTCTCAGGAAAGCGTCGAAGACCAGCCTATCACGCCGCTTCAGATCGAAGCCGCCGACCCGGATACGCCGTTGAGCTACACGACGGCGTCGTTGCCGCCCGGCCTGTCGCTCGATCTCAACAGCGGCCTGATAACCGGCACGCCCGACATCGATGCCGCCGGCCCCACCGGCACGCAGACCTATGCCGTGACGATCTTCGTCACCGACCGGCGCGGCGGGCAATCGGGCGTTACTTTTGATTGGACGATCACCAATCCGGCGCCGATGGTCGATCCCGTCAGCGATCAGAATCATAACGAAAACGAGACGATTGCTGCCGTCAAAGTTGAAGCTACCGACGACGACCCAACGCTGAGCTACGACGACGGCGGCACGCTGCCGCCGGGCCTGGCCATCGGCGCTAACACCGGCACCATCAGCGGCGCTCCGACCGCCGACGCCGCCGGGCCGACCGGCACGAGAACCTATCCGGTGACGATCACCGTCTCCGACGCCCAGGGCGGCAGCACCGCCACGTCCTTCGACTGGACGGTGACCAACCCAGACCCGACCGTCAACAATCCCGGCGATCAGAACAACACCGAAGGCGATGTGCCGGCGCTTCAGATCCAGGCTACCGACGATGACGCGGTGACTTATACTGCGACGAACCTGCCCGTAGGCCTGCTCATCGATCCCAACACGGGGATGATTGCCGGCACCATCGCCAATATTGCCGCTGGACCTGCCGGTATGACCACCTACGCCGTCGCCGTCACCGCCAGCGACGGGCAGATGGGATCGACTTCTGTTCAGTTCGGGTGGACGGTCGTCAACCCGTCGCCGGTGGTCAATAATCCGGGCGATCAGGCCGACAGCGAAGGCGATCAGGCTTCGCTTCAGATTCAAGCCTCCGACGACGATATCGTAACGTATGAGGCCACGGGTTTGCCGCCGGGGCTGGCTATCGACGAGGACACCGGGCGCATCAGTGGCTTTGTGGCGATGGGCGCCTCGGCGGGCAGCCCGTACATGGTCGAAGTCACCGTCACCGACAGCCAGACCGGCACCGGCGCCGTGCAGTTTGTCTGGATCATCACCAACCCGCCGCCGGTCGTGACCAACCCCGGCAATCAGAATAACTTCGAAGGCGAAGCGCCCACGCTCCAGATCGAAGCCACCGACCCGGATGTGCCTTTGACGTACGCAGCCACAGGCCTGCCCAACGGCTTGACGATTGACGCCAGTACCGGCCTGATCGACGGCACCATTGCCGACGATGCCTCCGGCGCTACCGGCTCGGCGACCTTGATGGTCGAGGTCATTGTCACCGATAATCAGGGCGCGGCGGCCTCGGTTCAGTTCGATTGGACGATCACCAACCCGGCGCCGGTTGTGACCGATCCGGGCGATCAGAGCAATGCCGGCGGCGAGACAGTCTCGCTTCAGATTCAAGCCTCCGACGACGACCCGGTGACCTACACCGCCGCCGGGCTGCCGCCGGGCCTGAACATCGACGCCAACACCGGCGAAATCAGCGGAACGATCGACCTCAACGCCGGCAGCAGCACCCCCTACACCGTGGATGTCACCGTCCTCGACGATCAGGCCGGCTCGACCGGCGTGCAGTTCGACTGGTCGGTCGATAATCCCCAGCCGTCGCTCAGCAGCCTCAGCCCGGCCACCGCCGCGCAGGGCGCCACGCTCGACGTGACGCTCACCGGGACGAACTTTATCGACGGTGTCAGCAGCGTCGCCTTCAGCGGCACCGGCATCACCCTCAACACCACCACCGTCAACAGCGACACCGAGATCGTCGTCAACATCACCCTCGACGCTGCCGCCCCCACCGGCGACCGCGACGTGACGGTGACCAACGCCGGCCCCGGCGGCGGCACCTCGGAGACGCAAACGTTTACTGTGACGATGTAGGGCAAGGAGCTTTGCTATGAACGGTTTCTTTCACGATAAAACTACGCACAGGGCCGACGTTGTGGGCGGATTTTGGATTTTGGATTTTGGATTTTGGATTGGCAGCTTGCTGATTCGTTTGAAGAAAATGAATAGGCCACGCCCGTTAAGATCGGCGAAGCTTTTTCTGAATGATATTTTGCGATGGACCAACGCAATCCAAAATCCAAAATCCAAAATCCAAAATTTGATCCTTCTCCTGATGATCCCGGCAGGCACGGCGACGGCACAGCAGGCCGAGCAGTTGGTGCGCGGGCATCGCTACACCGAGGCTATCGACGCCGTGATGGCAGGCCGCGACGGGCTCGACGGGCTTGCCGACGCAGACCTCTCGGTGCTGGGTGTGGCGCATCTGCAACGGGCCTACTTGCTGCGCGACCTCGCGGCGTTGCAGGCCGCCATCGGCCGGCGCTACTACCACCTGCGCCTGACCAGCGACGACATCGCGCCGACACCCTGGACGGCCTACTTCCTGGGACGGCACCTCTTGGCGCAGGGCCTGCCGGATCAGGCCCTCCCCCACTTCGAAGCCTCGTTCGACGCGGCCCGGCTGCCGGGCGAATATCGCCGCCGCGCGCGTATCTGGGCTGCTGCGTGCCACGCCCTCCAGGGCCGCACCGGGCAGGCCAACACGGCCTGGGACGCCCTCGCCGTGCGCGGCAAGCCTGCGCTGGCCGGCGAACGCGCCTACGCCCGGTCCGTGGCAGGTCAGGATGAAACGCCCGCCTGCGGAGACGCCGCCCCGGCCTCGGCAGCAGCCTTCCGATGCCTGCTCTGGGCCGGGCTTCAGACGAAAGACGCCGCCACCGTCCGCGCCGTGCAACAACGCCTGCTCCGCGAAGACCTCCCTGATCAGGAAACCCGCATCAGCGACGACTTTGTGCTCCGCTTCTACGATCCGGCAACACTCGACATGCTGGCGTTGGCCGATTTTGCCACCGCCATGGAGGCCTTCAGCCGCTTTCAGGGCACGCGGGGACGTCGCGACGCCCTGCTCTACGCCGGCATCAGCGCCTACGAAGCGGGCGATGACGAGCGGGCGCGCGCTTTCCTTGATCAGACGGATCACCCGCTGCGCGTCGTCTATCTGGGCGCGCTCGCCTACCGGGCCGGCGACCGGGCAACGGCGGCGCAGCACTGGGCGCAAGCCCGTTCGGGCGCCCCCTCGACTGCCATTGAGTGGGCGAGCGTGGCGGCTCGTTTCGAAACCGAACACGACGCCGTCGGCGCGGTGGCGGCCCGGCATCGAGACGCTGCCACCGGCAATCAACGGGCCAGCCGGATGCTGGGCCGCGCGCTGCTGGAAATCGGGCAACCGGACGAGGCCCTGCGGCTGCTCGAAACAGCCTATCCGGCGCAGTTCAACCATGATCTAAGCCGCATCGAACCCGGCTACCTGATTACGTTGACGCGGGCGCAGTTTGCGGCGGGACGGCGCTACTACCCGGCGGTGCGCAGCCATCTGGCAAGCCTGATCGACGCTTACCCCGCCGTGGCGAGTGTGTTGTACCTCGCCCAGGCCTACACCGCCCCGGAACGGACGATGGGCAAAAAACGCACGGGATGAGACACCTTATTAAATTTTGGATTTTAGATTTCGGATTTTGGATTGATCTTTAGAGGCTCCCAATCCAAAATCTAAAATCCGAAATCAGAATCCCGAAAACGAAGAAAAACGGGTTGAACCGACTCTCCCTACAAATCATCCTTGGGCTGTGCCTGCTGGGCCTGTGGGCCGGCGCAGGCGTGGCCGGGGCGCAATCGCTCGATGAGCCCTGGGGCGCGTTGCAGTATGCCGAGTCGGAGTCGGTAAAGGGGTTGAATCCGTACCGGCTGGAGACGGCGCGCGGCGCTACCGACCGGCTCTTTTCGCTGATTTACGAAGGGTTGCTTCATTATGATTACGACGAAGAACGCTACCTCCCCCGGCTGGCTAAAGACTATACTATCGACGACGCCCGCACCATCACCTTCAACCTGCGCAACGAAGCGCGCTGGCACGACGGCATGCCGTTCTCAGCGATTGACGTGCTCTTTACCTACGAGTACATCAAACAACTCGCCCCTGAACATATCCGCAAACCTTACGACAAGATCACCCTGGAAGCCCTCGATACCTTCATCGTCCGGGCCACGTTCAGCGAACACGTCGGCGACATCCTCCAGTATTTCGACACGTGGATCATCCCTGAACATCGCTTTGAGAACTTTGCCCCGAAGCGCGGGATGAAACCGCTGGCCGAAGAGCCCGTCGGCACCGGCTCCTACAAGTTCCGCCGGCAATCCATCGAAGGCCACGTCTCGCTCGACGTCAACCTCAACCACTGGAACAAGCCCGGACGCATCGAGACGGTGCGGATGCGCCGGGTGACCGACCCCAGCCAGATGACCATGATGGCCCTCGGCGGCGGCCATAACCTGATCATCCAGATCCCCCATCATCAGATCCCGCAGATCGACGCCTCGAAGCTGTTCAACATCGAACGCTATCCGTCGTTTACCATCTATGCCTTCGCTTACGACTGTCAACACCCCGTCTTGCAAGACGCGCGTGTGCGCCGGGCGCTGACCTATGCCACCGACCGCCGGCAAATGCTCGATCAATGGTTCAACGGCAAAGGTCACCTCGTGGCCAGCCCGTTCAACAACGCCTCCCCCTATTTCGACCCCGACGTCAAGCCGCTGGCCTTCGACCCCGCCAAAGCGCGCGCCTTGCTCGACGAGGCCGGCTACGTAGACCGCGACAACGACGGCGTCCGCGAATCGAGCGATGGGCAGGCGATTCGGTTCAATCTGGTTAATTACGTGGAACGAGCCGCCATGACGACCACCAACCAGAACCTGGCGGCCAGCTACAAAAGCGATCTCGCCAGTGTCGGCGTCGAAGTCAACCTCATCGATTTGCCACTCGAAGCCTACCGGCAACGGCTTTTTCTGGATAATGATTTTGACATCGCCCTGGTCGAGTGGACCTTCGACCCGATCTACGACGTGACCGATCTGTTCGATGCCGAAAGCATCGGCGGCTACAACATCGTGCGCTACAACAACCCGCGCGTTGACGACCTCATCCGCCTCTTCCACCAGGCCGACGACCCGGAATATCGCCTCGATTTAATGCGCACCCTGCAAAAGATCCTGGCCGAGGAGCATCCCTATACGTTCATCCTGAGTGTGGATAAAAACGCCGCGCTGCACCGCAGCCTCGCCGGCTATCGTATCGATCCGTATTTCTTCTTTTCTTACTTTCCGCTGTGGTATTTTCCGGAGGATTTTCGGGATTGAGGGTGTTTAGATTTTGGATTTACTCCGTCAGTCGGCTTCGCCTCGTGTCGGATTTTGGATTTTGGATTGCTATCCTCAACAGTGCTCAATCAACGAAAAAGCCACGACTTGCGAGCCGTCTAGACTTTTTCGAGTGAGCATATCGTCTCGATCTAAATCAATCCAAAATCCAAAATCCAAAATCTAAAATTCGATAACCACCACATGGCCGCCAAAATCCTCTCCCGTCTCGGCTACGCCCTGCTGCTATGGATCGGCGCGGGCGTCGTGGTGTCGATGGCGTTGGCGCTCGTGCCGGAGCCCGGCGAGGCGTCGTTCTGGCAACGCGCCGGGACGAACCTGACGACGTTTTTCACTTTTGATTATGCCGGGCGCAGGAGCGAGAATTTCCCCCTGATGGAGGTGCTGCTCAACCGGAGCGCGCTGAGCTTCACCCTCATCGGCGGGGCGCTGGTGATAGCGCTGGTGCTGGGCGTCTCGACCGGCGTGCTGGCAGCGCTCAACCCGCAGAACCGGCTCCTCGCCGCCTGGGCTGGCCTGCTGCACACGCTCTCGGCGATGCCGGTGCTGGTCTTCGGGATCCTGGCTCTGCTGATCATCACGCGGCTCGGCGGGGCGCCGCCGCTACGCCTGGCGCTGGAGACCGCCGGCCCCGGCGCAGCGCTGATGATCTACCTGATGCCGATGCTGACGCTCGCCGTGGGCGACAGCCTCCTGGCCGACGTCGCGCGCGCGCTACGCACCGAGACCACCCGCGTCCTGGAACAAGACTACATCCGCGCCGCCCGCGCCCGCAACGTCAGCGTGCGCCGCCACCTCGCGCGCGCCCTCGTCCCCGTCACTATCTCGACCTTTGCCGGTAAAACGGCCTACCTGATCGGCGGCGTGGTGGTCGTCGAGTATGTTTTTGGATGGCCGGGTCTGGCCTTCCAGGTGCTTGAAATCCTCACAACCGACGGTCCCAAAGATTATCCCTTCATCCTGGCCGCCACCACGCTCTTCGTCGGGCTCACGCTGCTTCTCAACCTCGTGAGCGATCTGGCCGTGGTAGCCTCCGACCCCCGCCTGCGCGCAGCGCCGGCTCCGGCATGAGACAGACTTTTACCGACATACCGGCTGTTTCGTGGCTTCAGCGGCTGGCGCAGCTCCGGCGGCGCGGCTCCGTCGCGCTGGCGCTGGGCGTCGTCATCGTCGGGTTGTTGCTGTTGGGCAACCTCGCCGTGCTCCTCGGCGGCGACGGGTTGCACCGCGAAGATGCCGCCTACCGGCAACCGCCGCAAGGGCTCCTGTTTCAACGCCTGCTCTACCAGCCGCCCGTCGAGGTGACGCCCTATTCCGAAGGCAGCTTGCCGGGCAGCTTCAGCACCTTGAACGATGCCGCTGCGGATGCCACGGAGACGCAGGCCGCAGCCGGCGCCTACACCATCACGTCGCGTCCACGCTTTACTGCCGTCGTGGGCCGGCGCTATCGCTATCAGGTACGCGCCGACGGCCTGCCCGCCGACGCCCGGCACCGGCTCCTGGCAGCACCGCCCGGCATGACCATCGACGCCAACGGCCTGATCGAATGGACGCCGGAGACGACGCAGGCCGGCGGGCGCGGCCACCCCGTCGAGGTGGCCGTCATCGCGCCGGACGGGCAGGGTATGAGGCAAGCCTTCACGGTCATCGCCTCCGAGCGGGCGCATCTGATGGGCACTGACGAGGCCGGGCGCGACCTCGGCGCGGCGCTCCTGCTCGGCACGCGGTGGACGGTGCTTCCCGGTATGATCGCCGTGGCGGTGTCGTTGCTGCTGGGGCTGCTCTTCGGCGGCCTGGCCGGCTATTACGAGGGGCGGACAGACGCCGCCCTCTCCTACCTGGCACGCCTCTCCGAAACCGTGCCGGCGCTGCTGCTGCTGTTCCTGGCTGCCGTCATCTTCCGCTACAACCTGTATCCGGTGATGGCTGTGCTGGGCCTCGTGCTGTTTCCCGGCGTGGCGCGCGGCGTCAAGACCCACGTGCTCACGCTCAAAGCCCGGCAATTCATCGAGGCGGCGCGCGAGTTGGGCTTGAGCGACACCGAGATTCTGTGGAAAGACATCATCTGGCACAACGCCCGCCCGTTCCTGCTGACGCGTGTTTTTTATGGATTTGCCCTGGCCGTCGTCGTCGAGGTGACGTTGAGTTACCTCAACATCGGCATCCTGCCCCCGGCGGTCAGTTGGGGCACGATGATGCTGGAAGGACGCACGCTGATAGGCAACCAGCAATACTGGCTCGCGTTCTTCCCCGCCATCGCCACCATCATCGCCGCCGGCGGCTATTTTCTATTAGGAAGAGGATTGGAGAAACGCTATCGAGTGAAGAAGACATAGCTAAGAGACACTGATCATCCAGCCAAGATCTCGTTCCCACGGTCTCCGTGGGAATGCAGAATTAAGGACGCTCCTGCGTCCGATTTGCGACGCAGGAGCGTCGCGGAGGGCATTCCCACGCAGGAGCGTGGGAACGAGTGATCATAAATCGATTTCGATTTTGGAAAAGTTTAGGATTTAGTTATTCAAATATCGAATTTCCGGCGTGCGTCCTCTTGTACGCCTGTTCGTCTGCTTCCATGCCTGCCTCCTCGACACCCTCGCCCCTCCTCTCCGTGCGCGATCTCCGGACGTATTATCATACGGACGCCGGTTTCGTGCGCGCTGTAGACGGCGTCTCGTTCGACGTGCCGCGCGGCGGGTCGGTGGGCATCGCGGGCGAATCCGGGTGTGGGAAAACTCAGACGGCCCTGTCTATCCTCGGCTTGATCGACGACGCGCCCGGCATCGTCGGCGGGCAGGTGTGGGTCGATGGCGAGAACCTCCTCGACGGCCTCGGCGCCTGCTGTTCGATCCAAGAGAACAACGGCGCACTCACCGTGGCGAAGGACGTCGGGCGATGGCGCAAGCTGCACCACCGGCGGCTGACCCGTGTGCGAGGCCGGAAAATCTCCATCGTCTTTCAAGAGCCCAGGAGTTCGCTGATTCCGTACCGCACCGTCGGCGAGCACCTGCGCGAGACGATGGCGGCGCTCGACGGCAAAGAGGCGACGCGTGCCTTTGAAGAACGCGCCCCGGCCCTGCTCGAAAAGCTCCGCTTTGCCCACCCGGACCGCGTGCTGCACAGCTATCCGCACGAACTCAGCGGCGGCGAGAGCCAGCGCGTGATGCTCGGCCTGGCGCTGATGGGCCGGCCCCAGCTCCTCATCGCCGACGAACCGACCACGCTCCTCGACGCCGTCACCCAACGCGGTGTGCTGGAGATGCTTGCCGCCGTGGTGCATGAGATGAACCTGGCCCTGATGCTGATCACGCACAACCTGGCCTTGCTGCGCCTGCTGGTAGACCGCGTGGTGGTCATGTTTGCCGGGCAGGTCGTCGAGCAAGGGCCGGTGGCCGAGGTGATCGATGCCGCTGCCGGGGAACGCAGCCATCCGTACACCCAAGACCTGCTACGCGTCGTCGCCGATCTGGATCATCCCTTTACGCTGCCTCGCGCTTCGACGCCTACCACGATCAACCCGAAGGTGAACCGCCAGGGATGCCGGTATTTTTATCGATGCCGCCTGAAAGATCGCCTCTCGGAAGACGGCAAGAGCCGCTGTTTGCACGAAGCCCCGCCGGCCATCCCCCTCGAAGCCAACCACACCGTGGCCTGCTGGGCCTACGAAGACACTGGTCATGGGTCACGGGTCATGGGTCATGGGTCATGAATGAACACGAAATACTCATGACTCATGACCCATGACTCATGACAGATGCCGACGGCGGCGCAGAGCGAGACCGCTAAAAAGAACATTTAACTTTTCGCTGCCTGCTTAATGAGCACGCTGCTAGAGGCCCACGCGGTCAGCAAACATTTTGCGACACAGCCCGACTGGTGGCGCCGCCTGACAGGCCGGGGCAACGACCGCGCGCGCCTCGTCAAAGCCGTCGACCGGGTTAGCTTTACGCTGCGAGCCGGCGAGATCTTCGGCCTGTTGGGGCAGAGCGGCTCCGGCAAGACCACCCTGGCCCGCCTGCTGCTGCGGCTGGATGCACCCACGAGCGGGCGCATCACCTTTGACGATCAGGACATCACGGCGATGCCGGACGCTGCGCTGAAGACGCACCTGCGCCGCAAAGCGCGGATGTTGTTTCAACACCCGGACGCCGCGCTCAACCCGGCTTTTACCGTCGCGCAGATCCTGGGCCAGGCCCTCAAGACCAACACAGCGGTGCTGGCTGCCGAACGCGCAGAACGCGCCGCAGCCCTCCTCGACGCCGTAGGCCTGCCGCCGTCTTATCTGATCAAACACCCGCGCGCGCTGAGCACTGGCGAGAAACGCCGCGTCAGCATCGGACGGGCGCTCGCCACCGACCCCGTCTTGCTCATCGCCGACGAACCCGTTTCGGGCCTCGACGTGACGTTGCAAGGCCAGATCCTGGATCTGCTGATGCGCCTGCACGACGAACGCGGCCTGACGCTGATGCTCATCGCGCACGACGTCAACCTCATCCGCGCGCTCTGCACCCGCATCGCCGTGATGTATGCCGGGCGGCTCGTCGAAATAGGCCCGCGCGATGCCGTCTCGCCCGACGCCTGCCGGCATCCCTACACCCGCGCACTCTTCGACGCCCGGCTGCCCCGCTCGCCGACGGCCTCAACCGGCGCCACGGCGCTTTCCGCACCGGCCCTCCCTGCCGCCGCCGTCACCGGCTGCCCGTATCGACCGGCCTGCGCCCGCTGGCGTGACCTCGGCCAGCCGGAGCAATGCCTCCACGAACACCCCGACCTGACTCCCGCCGGCGACGACCACGAAGCCGCGTGCCACTTCGCTCGGGAAAAATTGTCGCTATAAATAGGCAAAGCTGTCCCTCAGATTTAACGACGGGCTAAAGATTTAAAGGGCAATACCCGGATTTTGCAACGCCGCGCGGCTTTTTAAGGGAACGAAATCGTCCAAAAATAAATTTTTCTTCTCTAAAACTATGTTCTTTATTTATAAGGTGTAACCATATCCAAGAATCTGCGTAGGCCTCATCATGTGAAAGCGATTCCAGCAGAATAGGCAAGATCCTTGCTGTTCTGGGGATTGCAAGGCTGTTCCTTGAAATCGTGGCTCGGTCTCTACCATCTACAAGAGATGATTACCGATGAGTACCGCCGAATTAGTATCTCGGCGTATAGCAAAAAAGAAGGGCTGGCCTCGTCGCCAGATATGTCGCCGCGCACAATAATCTCCTGTAGGGGTTAGTTGGGAAGGCTTAGTAGTTCTATTCCTATGATAAGTAGTACAAGAAAAAGTCTTCCATTTGTCGTTAACCCCGCAGGAACCCTATAGGTTATTATTAAAATGATGGTAGAACCGCCACGTTTTCAGGGAATTATATCCCATCTCTCCTTGCTCTGACCCTCCCCCTGTGTATACTCATTGTACAATTCGAAAAGAAAGAAAAGCGTCTTACCTGTATATTGCACATACTTCTAAGTAAGACTGTGTTACACGCCATCTTGAACAACCAAACATGAGAAAAGCCATGATGTTGTTCTGCACAAATATCAACAAGTTGACGCATCGTATGCCTACCGGCGGCGGTGGCGGCGGCGGGCACTGAATGGTCTGTCAAGCCGTCATCATGTGAGCAAAGCCGAACGGCTCAAGCTGTCATTCCAGGGGCGCTACTCATTGCTGCCGTAGTCTTGGTCACTTATATCCCACTCTCGGACCTGCTATGGCTGCGGAAGCTGATTTTGAGAATTTTCGCAAGGAATACTCCCCAGATGATAACTCCAAAATTGAGAAGTGCGAAATCGACATTCAACTCCTCGATGACCTGAAGCGAGCCCGCTATACGTACGACTGCACGTTTCGGACCATAGGAGATCGTCCTGAACACGAGTATGTGGATGTGATTCCGTCTGCCGAAGAACTCGTCAGGGTGGAATATGTCAAGGATTCTCAAGGAGGATTGGAATTCACACCGGCTGCAGAAGGCAGAGAGAAGACGAAGCTGCATATACGATTTAGACATCCCGTACCCAAGAATGAGGATTATCGGCTAAAGTTCTGTTACGAAACAAACGTTTCTTACGTCGTAACCGCCGACTTTATGAGCAAATCCGTGAGCTATACGGATTGGTTTATTTTCGATGTGCAATGCGACCTCTTGAAGGTCAATGTTCATTTGCCCACTAAATCGAAACCGATAAAGTCTTTTCCTGCTGCGGATTTGGAAAGCAACCCCATCAGTTACGACTATGAGCATATGAGACCTCTTGATCCCTTCATCTTTTTGCTGGCCTATAAGCGTTCCGGCATCGGTAGAAGGTTTTGGCTCTGGTTAGGAAGTGCAGCGGGCTCAGGCGGCATCGGCGCCTTGCTCTCTCAGTTGTTCGGTTAATTGAAAACCTATCAGTAATCTTGCCTGCAAGAGCCGATTCAGATACCCTGTTCAGACCTCTCGCGTTTCACGTCTTGTCAACCCACTACCACGTCCTACTCCTCCTCTATCCGGTGTAAGACAAACTCCAGCGGTTCTACCGGCGGAAGCGTCAGGAGGCTGTCGTCGGCTACGGGATGCACTTCGACCGTGGCAAAGCTGCCGAGATAGCCTTCCCGAAACACCTCGACTTTATAGGTGCCCGGCGGGAGGCTGTAGGGCGCCTCGACCGGCGTCTGCCGGCCCGTGCCTTGCTCATCGACGAACAACTCGGCCTGAAGCGGCAGCCCGTTTTCGTCGCTGGCTTGCACGCGGAGGAACCCTTCGAAATAGCAGATGACCTCTTTTCGCTGCCCCCGCCCTACCTCGACGATGCGCTGCCGCAGGCCATAGAGGGGATGGTTAAAGAAAACACGTCGCCGGCCTGCCGGGACCGACACGTCGAGGCTGTCTTCGCCCAGAATGCTGCCGCCTACCGAGATGCTCCCATACGGTTCGGCCTTCAAAATCAACACCCCCTCGCCATTGATCCGTGTGCCCACCGACGGCAGCACCCGCTCGTAGATCCCCGGCTGAATCGTCACCGACGTAAAGGCTTCGGCTGAAGGGATGGGCACGGGCGTCGAGGTCGCCAGGATGTCGCGCAGAGCCCACCAGCCCAGCACGACGGTCACCACCACCGCGATGCCGACCATGCCGTAGAGCATCCACGATCTGGAGCCCCTGGACGCTGCTTTCGAGGGTTCGGCAGACGGCGACGGGGCCACGAGCGATTCGGGTTCGGGCAACGGCGCTTCGGGAGACTGCGTTTCGAAGGCTTCGAGCGCGGCCAACATTTCGTCGGCGCTCTGAAAGCGATCGTCCGGGGTTTTCGCCAGCGCTTTCATCACGACCTCGGCCAGGGCCTCCGGGATGCCGGACACAAACTGCGTCGGCGGGGCAAAATCCTCTTCGACGATGGCCCGCATGATGATGTAGGCGGTATCTTCGGCCTGGAAAGGCGTCTGGCCGGTCAGGGTTTCGTAGAGGGCCATCCCCACGGCATAGAGGTCGCTGCGATGATCGACCCGCGCGGTGCTGCGGACGTGTTCGGGCGAGAGGTAATGCAACGTCCCGATGGGCATGGCCGAAAGGTTCTGGCGCTGGCCGTTTTTTTTCTTCGCCAGCCCAAAATCGGTAATCTTAACCCGGCCTGTTTCTGTGATGAGGATGGTGGACGGGTTGATGGCGCCGTGAACGAGCCCCTTGCGATGCGCATACGAGAGGCCCTGTAAGAGTTGTCTGAACAACGGCAACGCGCGCCTGGCCTCAAGCCGCCCTTTGCGCCGGATCAACAGCTCCAGCGTCGGCCCTTCGACGTATTCGGTGACGAGAAAAGGGTGCGTGGGCTCGTCGTAGAACGCATCGACCGCCAGGATGTTGGGATGCTTCAGACTGGCCAGAATGCTGGCCTCGCGCCCGAACCGTTGCATGAAGGCCTGATCACTCGCCAGGGTGGGTTTGAGCACCTTGATGGACCGCACGACATCCTGCCTCGTATCGAGCACCTTATAGACGGGGCCCGTCTCTTCCCCATTCAATTTGTCCAGGATACGGTAGTGTTTGATGTTTTGTCCGACGACTCGCATACCCGATCCTCTGTAGCGCAGCAGCCAGGTGAACGATTCCGAACAGGAACGCCAGACCTGCTCGTGGTTATGGGGATGTCTTGGATTGTTATCCGAGCGATTGCGCCCCTGGACTAAAATGACGGGCAATCCGCAATCAATATACTAACACAAAAGCGTTCTTCGACTGTAAAAATTTCGTCAGCCTGCCCTGATAACTTAAGACGGTTTGTTCCTGGTGCTTTGTTCCTGGTCAGAACGTGTGCCCGACGTTGACCTGGAGGTCGTAGGGTCCATCGACCGAGCGGCTCATGAAGGTGATTTCGAGCGGGCCGACGAGCGTCTCTACGCCCACCGTCAGGCCGAGGCCGTGCCGGTAGGCGTCGGGGTCGAGGCTCCAACGGTCCTCGTTCGATACATACGCGGCGTTCCATCGCGCCATCAGAAACACGTCTCGCCCCACGCGATACTGTGCGCCGAAGCCGGCGGCCTGAACGCTACGCCCGCCCAGTTGATGCACTTCGAAGCCTTGCAAGGCAAAATGCCGCTCCGAGAACGTGCCATAATGATGGTCGAAGGAGCCGCCGGCGTAGAAGCGATAGTGCAGCGGCAGCGCATCGCCGTAAGCCTGCGCCACGATGAGCCTGCCGATGAGCGCGACGCGGTTGGTCAGCGGCCAGCGCGCCTGCCAGTCGAGGTGATGGTGGCTGAAGGGTTTGTCATCGAAGGAGCCGCCGAGGCCGCTCGTCAGGGTGAGACGATGCCCCCGGTGTGGGAACGCGCTCTGGTCGAAAGTGTCGAGGTAGAGCCGCGCGGTGCCGGTCAACACGCCGCGCGCTTCGTCGAGGAACGAAGTCACCCCCACGCTTCGGTTGAGGTTGAAAAGTTCGCCCCCGGCGCTCAGCGAAATCACCATGGCATTCGATACCGCGATGCCGGCGCGGGCGTTGGCTTCGAGCACTTCGGTCCGCACGCTCGACGTCCGGACGTCGTCTTCGAACACATCGATAGGCGCGCGGGTGGCCTGGACCTGAAATCGCAACCGCATCTGCGACGGCGCCCGCACCGGCCAGCCGAGCGCCCCGCCGAGTTGCAACACTTCGCCGAGCCGAAAATGGACGGCGAGGGTTTTTCGACCCAGCGCCCGCGCCGTGGCATCGAGCAAGACCGCTGCCTGGTAGCGGCTGTCGTAGCGGATGCCTATGCCCAGGCGCTGTTGGATGCGTTCGTCGGCGCGCACCACCAGCGTTGTGCCGCCGTTCTGCTCCGCGCCTTCAATCCGATAAGTTACATGCTCGAAGACCTGCCGGCTATAAACCCGTTCGATGGCGGCCTCCAACTCGCTCGCCGTAAACCAGCGCGGCCCCTCAAACCCCAGCGCTGCCTCCACCTGCCGCTCCAACCCGGCATCTAACTCTTCGATCAGGACGTAGCTGACAAACACCGAGTCTTCGAGCGGCGGAGACGTCAAGCGCGGGTAACGAACCCGTCCTACAGAGTCAGCCAGGGCGTTCAAGCGCGGCATCAGCGCCCGCGCCGCGTCCTCTCCCTGCGCGATGATCTCATCCAGCTTGTCAAAGTCGAACACCTCGTAATCCATCACGTCCGGCCGAATCAATACGTCGCACAGTTGCCGCTGCCGCACGGTCGATTCCTTGATGCGATACCCGACGGCCTGCTGCATGATATCGACGAGCGAGTTGAGGCTGTCGGCCTTTTCGAGCGGGCTGCTTACATCGACGCAGAGCACAAGATCGGCGCCGAGCGCGCGGGCGTCTTCGGCGGGAAGGTTGCGCGCCACACCGCCGTCGATGTAGGTGCGCTCACCGATTTTGACGGGGCTGAACACGGTGGGAATGGCGATGCTGGCGTGGATGGCATCGGCCAGGGAGCCCTGGTCGAGCCGAACGCCGTCGCCGGTTTCGATGTCGGTGGCTACGCAGGCGAAGGGCACCGGCAGCTTCGTAAAGTCGCGCGTCTCGTGAGCGGGGAGGGTAATCCGGGCGAGCGACATGGCGATACGCTGGCCGGGAATCAGCCCGGCGGGCAGCCCCGGACGCCCCTCGCGCAGCGGCAATGACAACAAGAAACGCTCTTCGCGCACACGCTGCTCGACGGGTTGCAACCGGCGCGGCACGGCGCTGCTAAACATCCCGTCCCAATCCTGGGCGGACGCAATGGCTTCGAGCATCTCAGCGGTATAGCCCATCGCATACAACCCGCCGACGACGCTGCCCATGCTGGTGCCCGTGACGACATCGACCGGCAGCCCCACCTGTTCGAGCACTTTCAACACCCCGATGTGCGCAAACCCTTTGGCCCCACCGCCGCTCAACGCCACCCCCAGCACCGGAGACTCATCATCGCCTTCAACCGGCTGCGCCTCCACCGGCATCACCAGAACGAAGCTCGCCAGAAAAACCTGCGTTGCGGCAAGGAGGCAAAGGATTCGGAGCCGATTCATCGAGATGTGATCTGTTATCCGTAGTCAGCAGTCCATGGTCCTTTGTGTACCAGAACCTGCTTAAAAAGATCAACAACGGATCAGCGAAACAACGTGGTTCACCGCAGCGATGCGGTATAAGCGCGGCCTTCTTTCAGGATGACCCGCTGCCTGCCGTCTACCTGAAAGCGAACAGGGATCGTCCGATGGCCCAGGTCGCTGGTAATCGTATACACTTCGAAGTGCAGATGCGGCCCCGATGAATAGCCGGTGTTGCCGGACACCCCGATGACCTGCCCCTGCCGCACGCGTTGCCCTACTTTGACGAACGCGCCGTTGGGCGCCAGATGCACGTAGTTGCCGATGGTCCCGTCGTCGTGCTGAATGCGGATGTAGTTGGCGCGGGTCTTGAGGCGTTCATCCAGCCCGCCCTCGGTATAGCGGGTCTCGATAGCCATCACGAGGCCGCCGCGCGCAGCATGCACCGGCGTGCGCTCGGGCATGTCCCAATCGATAGCATGCTTGCCGTCGTGGCTGAACCTGCCGTTATAGCCTTGCATGACGGCATAGGATTTCCCCGGCGCGTACGGCAGGGCATAGCCAAACGTGTCGTCGTGACGGGCGTTGAGGCGACCGTAGAGCCATTTATATCCATACGAATAACGAACCGAACCGTCTCGCTTGATGCGCTCCAGCCGAAAAGCCGTGGTGCGGCGATTGCCCGGATAGGTAGCCGTGTGCGGCATCTGCACCCCGCTGGCCGCATTCCCAAGATCGACTTCGAGATCGACTTCGAGTTCGATGGTGACGTCGATGGGTTGCCGGTTCTGCACAAACACCTCGATGTAGTCGTCGTGCTCTTCGGCGACGATACAGAACACGTCGTCCTGGCACCCTAACGTATTGACGACCCTGCGCCACCGGAAGCTGTAGGTATAACCCCACTGAGCGCGCCGATTCCGGGGTCGCAGCGTGAAAGCCCGGGTCTCTTGCCTGCCCGCATAGGTGCTCAGATGAGGGAAATTGACATCCGCCTTCATGTTCTCGGTCTCTACATCGAAGATGACGATCAGCGCTTCGGGAAGCTGATTATCGACGTAAAAATAGACGGCGTCATTGCGTTCCTCGGCGATCACGCACAGCACATCTTCGATGCACTGCTGCCCCCGCGCCACTGCCGGCGTGAGCAGCAGGAGGCCAAGCAACAAAAAGCGCGCGCGTGTCATGGGTTTCGAGGTAAGAAAAAGCGTGAGACGAGCGAAGCGACCCACGAAGTAAACGTAAGGGAGCTTCGCACCACCCTTTTAACGATCACCCTTACGTTTTACGTTTCACTCACGTATCGACCCAAAGAGCCTGCCGCTTCAATACGCTTTGACCGGCGCCTGAAGCGGTTCCGTCGTTTCGTGGAGGGCGTCGGTGTGTTTTGTGGCGCGTGGGGATGGCATGATCAGGCGGGCGCTGCGGTCATAGCTGAAGCCCGGCGGTAGCCACCTGATAGAGCAACGGCTGAAACGTGTGGTAATTCTGCCGGTCGATCAACAACACCTCGACGGGCGCTTTGCGCAACGACCGCGCCAGGGTCAACCCGCCGAACCCAGCCCCTACGACGACCACGCATGGTTTATCGGGAGCTTTCATCTATGTAAAGCCTTTCGGCTGATGGTTACGTGTTGAATAGAAACAGAGTTCTATTCATTCGGTACGAGGTGGTTTTGAAAAGTTACGCTGTTGAGACAAGCCTGTTCTGTGCCGGGATATGCACGCGTCGGAGGGAGCGAGGAGGGTCTTGCGCCAGGGGATTGCTAACAAGATGGGCCCAAAGAATCCTGGCGCTTCACGCGTGATGCCTCACGCGCTGCGTAGCTCGCCGGCTCATCAGAAATAGAGCCGGGATCGTATCGATTGAATTGTGAACCTGCCGGGTCAGGCGGCCATGCGCTGCAAGCCTTTATGCGTCGGCTCAACCTGCATCAGCATGTGGCGGCAGTGGGCGATGGCGCCGAGCAACCGCTGGCTCTCGTCGAGGGCCGCTTCCAGGTCGGCTTCGTTGGACAAATCGAGCTTCTTCAGGCTCTGCATGCGCTCAACGAGCCCTTCCCAGTAGGTATCGATCTGGTTGATCTTCACGGTGTTCATCACGACCTCCTCTACATCTAGTCCTTCAACTAACGGTCATTCATAATTACTTCAAACTATGTGCCAAAGACACTCAGGACGCCGTTTTCGATGCTTTCAAGGATTCCTGACGAGGAGGTATGCACTTTTTTCACGGAAATAGACAGCCGGCGTGCATTTTTTCCTCGTCCTCCGAAGAGGTAAAAAGGTACCACTATCCTCTCGGGGTGTAAAAATTACCGATTCTTTCTCCCCCTCTCTCCCTTTCGATCAGGGCAGTGCTTCTCCCCGCCCTGCGACACCGGCAAGGTGATGACGAACGTGGCGCCCTGATCCGGAACGGCGGTGGCCGTGATGGTGCCGTGGTGACGCTCGACGATCCGGCGGCAGATAGCCAGTCCGATCCCCGTGCCCGGATACTCACTGCGTCCGTGAAGCCGCTGAAAAGGCGAAAAGATGCGTTCGCGATATTTTTCGTCGAACCCGATCCCGTTGTCCTGCACAGTGATGCGGCACAGCGGCTGCACCCGGCCCGGCGAAAGCACATCGCTGGACTCGACCACAGCGGTCACCTGGACTGCCGGAGGCACATCGAGACGATGGAATTTGAGGGCGTTGCCGATCAGGTTTTGAAAGAGTTGCCGCATCTGGATCGGATCCGCGTTGATGGAGGGCAAGGCGTCTACGGTGATCCCGCCTCGCGTCTCGCCGGCTTCGTACTCGAGATCCGAGAGCACGCCGGCCACGATTTCGTTGAGTTCGACGACCACGAACGACTGCCCCCGCGTGGCGACGCGCGACAGCGCCAGCAGATCGGTGATCAGCCGCGTCATGCGCTGGGCGCCGTCCTGCATCCGGTCCAGGTAATACGCCCCCGTCTCATCGACGAGGCCTTCGTAGTCGGCGCGCATCAGGCCGGCGAAGGCGCGGATCTTGCGCAGCGGCTCCTGGAGATCGTGCGAGGCGGCGTAGGCGAAGTCTTGCAACTCGCGGTTGCTCCGGCGCAAGGCGGTGTTGGCCTGTTCAAGTTCGGCGGTGCGCTCGGCCACGCGGCGTTCGAGCGATTCGTTGAGATCTTTGACCTTTTTCTCGGCCCGATGCCGTTCGATGGCGATAGCGGCGGTGCGGGTGAGCAGGGCAATGAGTTGCTCGTGCTGCGCGCTCGGCCCGCGCGGCTCGCGATAATAAACCGCGAAGGTGCCCAGCACACAGCCATCGGTGGCGAGAATAGGCGTCGACCAGCAGGCACGCAGGTCGTAGGCCAGGGCGAGATCGCGAAAATCAGCCCACAGCGGATCCGTCGCGATGTCGGTGACGATGATCGTCTCTGCACGAAAAGCCGCCGTGCCGCACGATCCTACATCCGGCCCGATGGCAAGGCCGTCGATGGCTTCATTGTACGAATCGGGCAGGCTCGGCGCAGCGCCGTGATGCAGACGACTTCCGGTTTCGTCGAGCAGCAGAATCGAGGCCAGCAGCGACTCGCGCGCCTGTTTTTCGATGATCCGGGTCAGCGCCTCCAACACCTCGGCCAGCGGCGCCGCCCGGGCGATGAGTTCGAGCACGTACGACTGGCCGCGCAACGTCGCCTCGGCCTGCCGGCGTTCGAGCGTGGCGGAGCCCCACTGGCACAACAACTGGAGCGTATCGCGGTCGGCCTCGGTAAACGGCGGATCTTTGGGCTGCGGGCTCGAAAAATTCAACGTGCCGTAGTGCGTGCCGTGTACCTCTACCGGGATAGCAATGTAGGCTTCGAGCTTGAAGGCTTTATAACAAGGATGCCGCCGGTGCTCCGAGTGCTTCATGTGGTCGATAGCAACGACCTCGTCGGCGAGCACGGTGATGCTGCAATAGGTTTGCCCCAGGTCGAATTGCTGCCCGGCGGCGAGGTTGGTGCCGGGCGCATAACAGACCTCCACGGTATAGGTCTCGCCGTCGATACGGCTCAAGATGCCGATGTCGAGGCCGAGCAGCGTCGCCGTCAATTTCAGCGCTTCCTGCAACTGCTCGTCGAAGGTCCGGCTGGTTTGCGAGGTCACGGCATAGAGCAGCCGCATGCGCGCCTCGCGTTGCCGGAGCGCCTGTGCGGCCCGCTTGCGCTCGGTCACGTTTTCGTGCGCCACCACCACGCGCACCGGCCCCTCGCCCTTCATCTGATTGGCTCTGATCAAAAACCATCGCTGCTCGGTGGGCGAATGACACGGGTATTCGAGGCTGAAGCTGTCTTGCCGCCCCGCCATGATAGCCCGGAGTTCTTCGGCGACGGCAGCCGCGTCGGCTACTCCCTCCTCGGCGGACGCATCACACACAGCCAGATAATTCATCCCCACGCCGAGGTGCTCCAGATCACCCCGATTTGCTCTGGCGAACTGCCGCCACGCCTCGTTGACGGCGATGATCGTGCCTTCCTCATCCAGCACGGCGATGTGCGCCGAGAGGGCATCGAGCGTCGAACGAAGAAAGCGTCTCGATTGACGAAGATCCTCAGCGGCCCCGGCATCTTCCTGATACACGGGTGCTGCCAGGTCCCGGCCTTCGTCCGGCGGGTTCTTCAGCTTGATCTCATCCATAGATCCGCCCTCCCCGATGGCCTTCAAGCCGTGGGATATCACTGATCTAACCGGGGTATCAATAAGTATGCGAATTTAGAAAACGTAGTGCAACACCATCATCCCATAAGAAACAACCCCGCCCCGACGGCGGCTACCACCAGCGATGATGGCACGATGGCGATGGCCGTACACCACGCAAAGCGCACCAGATTGACACCCATCGCGCCGGGCACCAGCGTGGCGAGATGGCCGCCGGCATAGGGCACGTACCGCGCCGCGATGATAAAAAACGGATGCTCGACCGGAAAACGCCGGATCCGCTCCGGCGACCGCGCCAGCCACCCTTCCACGTCGAAATCCTGCCGTACCTGCCGCCCGATGGCGTACTGAATAAACGAGGCCAGAAACCACCCCAGCCAACTCAGGATGAAACCCCACCAGAACCCGTAAACGGCGCCGTTAGCCACGCCCATCAAGTCGGATGGCAGCGGCGTGACGGCTATGAAGATGTGCAGGGGCACCGAGATCACCGGCGCGAGCAGCCCGAACCGCGCCCACACCGCCTCCGGCCCGCCGAGCCCATCAACCCATCGCACCACCAAAAAGCCGATGATCACGATACCTACGATGAGGTAAAGAATCCGCGACGTAAAGAGGGTGCGTAGCGTTGGCGGAGCGCGCATCGGGTGGTGTTCAAGTGTTATGGTGTTTTTAGTGTTTTAGTGGGATGATTTCAGAAGAACTAAAACACGGGAACACTCAAACACTTCAACACCCCCTCAGGCTCCCGCCTCCGAAATCGCGAGGGTCGCCGGCTGCTCGGCAGATGTCTCCGGCTGATGGGCCGTCGTGTGGAAGAGATAGTACCGGATGCCGTCGGCCAAGGCTTGCCAGCTTGCCTCCAGGATGTTGGCCGAGACGCCGACGGTGTGCCAGCTATGCTCGCCGTCGGTGTCGTGATGTTCGATGAGCACACGCACGACGGCGGCGGTGGCGTCTTCGGGATTAAGCACACGCACCTTGTAATCGGCCAGGCGGACAGCCTCCAGGCGCGGATACGACCGGCACAGCGCCTTGTGCAACGCCTGCGAAAGCGCATCGACCGGCCCGACGCCCTCGGCCACGGCCAGTTCGCGATGCCCCTGCACGCGCACGGCGACGGTCGCCTCGGAGAAGGCCTCGCCGGTCTCGCCCTGTTCGCTGCGCACGCGCAGGCGATCCAGCGAAAAAAAGTCGGTATGCGCCCCCTGAATCGTCCGCAGGAGCAACTCGAACGAGGCCTCGGCGCCCTGAAATTCGTAGCCGAAGTGTTCGAGTTCTTTGATGCGTTCGACGGCCCGGCGCGCTTCGTCTTTGCCGTTGAGCGTGATGCCGAACTCCTGGGCTTTGTAGCGCACGTTGCTCTGGCCCGAGAGGTCCGAGACCAGCACGCGCCGCTTGTTGCCCACCTGCTCCGGTTCGAGGTGTTCGTAAGCACGCGGGTCTTTCATCACCGCCGAGACGTGGATGCCGCCTTTGTGGGCGAACGCGCTCCGCCCAACGTACGGCGCCCGGTCTACCGGCACGAGATTCGCCACCTCATCGACAAAATGCGACAGGTCGGCCAGCGTGGCGAGGCACTCCGGCTCGACGCAGGCATAGCTCATCTTGAGTTGCAAATTGGCGATGACGGCGCACAGATCGGCGTTGCCGGTGCGCTCGCCGATGCCGTTGATGGTGCCCTGCACGTGGCGGGCGCCGGCTTCGACGGCCACCAGCGTGTTGGCCACAGCACAGCCGCCGTCGTTGTGCGCGTGGATGCCGATGGTCTGGTCGAATTGCCCGCAGATCTCCGTCACGATGCGCTGCATTTCGCCGGGCAGCGTGCCGCCGTTGGTATCGCACAGACAAAGGATGTCGGCCCCGGCCTCGGCGGCAGCGCGCAGGGTAGACAATGCATAGGCCGGATTGTCTTTGTAACCGTCGAAGAAATGCTCGGCGTCGTAGATGACGCGCTTGCCGTTAGCCTTCAGAAACGCCACCGACGAGGCAATCATGTCAAGGTTTTCGTCGAGGCTCACGCCGAGGGCTACGCGGGCGTGGAGCGTCCAGCTTTTGCCGAAGATCGACACGGTGGGCGTCTCGGCTTCGAGCAGGCAGCGGAGGTTGAAATCCTCATCGGGCGGGTTGCCGCTGCGGCGCGTCGAGCCGAAGGCGCAGATCTGGGCATGCTGCCACGCAGCGCCTTGCGCCTGTTCGAAAAAGGCATAGTCTTTCGGATTCGACCCCGGCCATCCGCCCTCAATCACGTCAATGCCAAAAGCGTCCAACCGGCGCGCAATGCGCAGCTTGTCGGCCACCGAAAGCGTGACGTGTTCGCCCTGCGTGCCGTCGCGGAGCGTCGTGTCGAAGAGTTCGATGTTGAGGGCGTTCATGATGTCGGTTGGTTTGATTCCGATGCCTTTTCGCGTTGGGTCATACGCCCCGCGTCATTTGCTTCGCGTCATTTGCACGCTTCGCGTGCGTCAATTGCGCCTGCGGCGCGTCATTGATTGTCTTTGTCGAACTTGACAACAAATGACGGCGAGCGAAGCGAGCCAACTGACCGTGAGCGAAGCGAACAATTGACGCGAGCCGAAGGCGAGCCAATGACCACCCTGCAAGCGCTAGCTTGCAGGCATCAACCCCGCCTGCCGTGCATATTCAAACACATTGCCCGCTTTGAGGATATCGGCTACATCGCCGAGCGGGTTGAGGAGGAATTCCTCGCCCGTGGTGTGGTTGGTCAGTTTACCCAGGCTTGTGTCGAGTTCGAGGTCATCGCCGGTGCGGATGCGTTCGTTGAGCTTGACGCGCGATTCGAACGGCACGACGAAACCGCCGTCGATGGCGTTGCGGTAGAAGATGCGGGCGAAGCTCTCGGCCACGACCGCCTCGGCGCCGGCTTCCCTCAACGCAAACGGCGCATGCTCGCGCGAAGAACCGCATCCGAAATTACCGCCGCCAATGACGATGGTGTATTCACTCTTGTAAGCATCCGGCTCGGTAAAAGGCCGGTTGCCGAACGGCAGCCCCTGGCCTGCTGCCGGCACCCCGCTCATGGCAAAGCGCCCGTACATCTTGCGCTCGTCCGGCTTCTTCAGGCTGTACACCAGATGCTCAGCCGGGATAATCTGGTCCGTATCGATGGCCTCACCAACGACGTAAGCGAGGCCGCGGATAATTTCTTTCATGGTTGTGGGTAGATCGTGAGATTGTGCCGGTCGGAAAAGGGCATTAGGAGTCGGGGAGTCTAAGAGCCGGGGAGTCGGAGATGTCTTTTCTTCCCCGACTCTCCGATTCTCCGGCTCTCCGACTCAAACCAAAACTTCCCTCGGATCCGTAATCACACCGGAGAGCGCCGAGGCCGCCACGGTCAGCGGCGAGGCCAGATAGACCGAGGCCTGCTTCGAGCCCATCCGACCGGGGAAGTTGCGGTTGGTCGTCGAGATGACTACCTCGGTGTCGTGCGTCCGACCGAACGTGTCGGGCGGGCCGCCGAGGCAGGCGGCGCAGCTTGCCTGGCCGAGCTTGCAGCCGGCGTTCGAAAAGATATCGTGGAGCGAGACGCCGTCTATCTCCGTCGTGTGCAGCGCCTGGCCGATCTCGGTGGTCGCCGGCACGATGTAGGTGTCGATGACGACTTCCTGGCCTTTGAGGATGCGGGCGGCCGCCTCAAAGTCTTCGAGCTTGCCGCCGGTGCAACTGCCTACGTACGCCCGGTCGAGGCGGGTGCCGGCGACCTCGCTGACTTTGGCTTTGTTGTCGGGCCGGTGCGGTTTGGCCACGACAGGCTCCATCGTCGAGACGTCGTATTCGTACACCGAATGATAGCGCGCATCGGGGTCGCTGAAGACGGTTTCGAAGGCGGCGTCGGTGCGGGCGCGGACGTAGGCGAGGGTCGTCTCGTCCGGGGCGATGATCCCGTTTTTGCCGCCGGCCTCGATGGCCATGTTGGTAAGCGTCATCCGCTCCTGCATCGACAGGTCGTAGACCGCCTCGCCGTCGAACTCCATGGCGCGGTACGTCGCGCCGTCGCAGCCGATGTCTCCGATGACGGCCAGGATCAGGTCTTTGGCCATCAGATACGGCGGCAGCGTGCCTTCGAAGATGAACTTCATCGTCTCCGGCACTTTCACCCAGATCTTGCCCGTGCCCATGATCAGCGCCGCATCGGTGTTGCCCACGCCTGTCGAAAACAGCCCGAAGGCGCCCGACGTGCAGGTGTGGCTGTCGGTGCCGATGAGCACCGAGCCGGGCCGGTTGAAGCCCTCTTCGGCCAGCGCCACGTGGCAGACGCCCTTGTAACGCGGCGTGCCCACGTCGTAGAAATGCGGCAAGTCCTGCTCGTGCGCAAACTCGCGGATGACCCGGACGTTGCGGTTGGCGTGGTGGTTGGTCGTGAAGATGTAATGGTCGGGCATGATGACCACTTTATCGCGATCCCACACGACGGCGTCGGCCCCAAACTCGCGTTTGAAGATATCGATGGTAGGCGGCCCGCAGACGTCGTGCGTCATCAGGATGTCTACGTCGATCCAGATGTTCTCACCCGGTGCCACACGGTCACGCCCGGCGTGCTTCGCTAAAATCTTCTCCGTGATCGTCATGCTCATTGTTTTGGGAAAGGGTGAAAGGGCGCAAGGAAGAGAGGGTGAGAGAGCCTGGAAAAGGTTGAGATTAAAAACCTCTCCCTCTCACCCTCTCTCCCTTTCTCAAACTAGGCGATCCCTCCTTGAAAAGATTGCATAATGCCGTTGCCCACGAAGGCGACGCTCTTTTCCTCGGTGCGGAAGGCTTCGAGTTGATTGAGCGCTTCGACGTAGGCGTCGGCGGAGGCTTGCAAGACGTCGGTGCTACGCGCGAGGCCCCGGAAGTAGGCGCCGCCGTCGCTGATGAGCACCGTCACCTCGCCCATCGCATCGGCGCCTTCCGAGACCGACCGGATCGAGTAGCTGATCAGGTCGTGGTGGCTGCCGGTGGCCTGATCGATGGCTTTATAGATCGCATCGACCGGCCCGTCGCCGTCGGCCACTTCCTTTTGCGCTACATCGGTGGCGTGGTGATAGACCAGCACCTCGGCCCTGGGTTCGCGGCCCGTCCCCGACGAGACGTGCATCTGATCGAGGCGATAATGGTTCGTCCGGGCTTTGGCTCTGGCATCCTCGACGAGGTGAAGCAGGTCTTCGTCGTAGATCTCCTTCTTGCGGTCGGCGAGGTCCACAAACTTTTGATAGACCTCCTGTTTTTGCTCGTCGCCGACGAATACGCCTAGCTTCTCCAGCCGGTTGAACAACCCGTGCCGGCCCGAATGCCGCCCCAGCCGGATGGCCTCAGCCTCCTGCCCGACGTCCTCGGCCTTCATGATCTCGTAGGTCTCGCGGCTCTTGAGCACGCCGTGCTGGTGGATGCCCGCCTCGTGGCTGAAGGCATTGCCGCCCACGACGGCTTTGTTCGGCGGCACCATAAAGCCCGTCGCTATCGAGACCATCTTGCTGGTCTCGGTCAACAGCGGGGTGTTGATGCCCGTGTCGAGCCCGAAACGCCCCGACCGCACCTTGAGCGCCATCACCACTTCTTCGAGCGAGGCGTTGCCGGCCCGCTCCCCGATGCCGTTGATGGTGCATTCGATCTGCCGCGCGCCGGCCAAAACACCAGCGAGCGAGTTCGCCACGGCCAGCCCCAGGTCGTCGTGGCAGTGCGTCGAGAGGATCACGTGCTCGGGCAGGCCGCACCGTTCGCGTGCCATGCGAAAAAGCTCGGCGTATTCCTTCGGCACGCAGTAGCCCGTCGTGTCGGGGATGTTGATCGTCGTGGCGCCGGCAGCCGAAGCTACGGCCACCACCTCGCACAGAAAATCGAGATCGGTGCGCCCGGCATCTTCGGCGCTGAACTCGACGTCGTTGGTGTAGGTGCGCGCCAGGCGGACAGCCTCGTCGGTCATGCGAAGGATCGTCTGGCGCTTCTCCTCCATGGTCTTGCCAAACCGGTCGTCGCCGAATTTGGCGTTGATGTGGATGTCGCTGGTGGCGATAAAGGTGTGGATGCGCGTCTTCGTGCCTGTGATGAGCGCCTCGCCGGCAGCCCGGACGTCGTCCTCGACGGCGCGGGCAAGCCCGCAGATCACCGGCCCCTCGACCTCTTTGGCGATGCGCTGCACAGCCTCGAACTGTGCCGGCGAAGAGATCGGGAAACCAGCCTCGATGACGTCGACCTTCAGCCGCGCGAGTTGATGCGCGATGCGCAGCTTTTCATTGATGGTCATTGCTGCGCCGGGCGCTTGTTCGCCGTCGCGCAGCGTGGTGTCGAAAATGATAACGCGTTCGTTGCTCATGAAGAAAGACGATGTTCGTTGAATATGCCTGGTGAAAGCGGGAGCCCGTCGTACAGCGCCCGGTTCGCATCTCTTCTCGATCGATCACACACAAACCGGACGCTTGCTAAGTCGTTGTTTTTTCATACCGTGCATATTCGTCTTAAGGAAGGTTATTCAGGCGGGAACGTGGTTTTGGGAGACGGCCACGGCGTCTACAACAGCCTGGCTCATCTCGACCGTCGAGGCCGAGCCGCCGAGGTCTGCCGTGCGCAGCCCGGCGCCGAGCGCAGCGTCTACGCCGTGCCGGACGGCCTGCGCCGCTGCGCCTTCGCCCAGTTCATCCAGCAGCATCGCGCCGCTGAGAATAGCCGCGAGCGGGTTGGCTTTGCCGGTCCCGACGATGTCCGGCGCGCTGCCGTGGACGGGTTCGAACAACCCCACCGAGCCGCCTACGCTGGCCGACGGCAACAGCCCCAGCGAGCCCGGCAACGTCGCCGCCAGATCCGACAGGATGTCGCCAAAGAGGTTGCCCGTGACGATCACGTCGAACTGACGAGGGCCGCGCACGAGTTGCATCGCCGCGTTGTCCACGTACAGATGGTCGAGCGCGAGCTGCGGAAACTCGTCCTGCTGCACTTTCGTGACGACCTCGCGCCAGAGCTGCGAGACTTCCAACACGTTGGCTTTATCGACCGACGTAACCCGCCCCGACCGCTTCTCGGCCCAGGTGAAGGCCACGCGAGCGATGCGCGCTATTTCGTGTTCGCTGTAGCTCATCGTGTTGGTGGCTGTGTTTTTCCACACGTGATGCCGCACCCCACGCGGTTGGCCGAAGTAAATGCCGCCGGTCAACTCACGGACGATCAGCACGTCGGTGCCGGCTACGCGTTCGGCGCGAAGCGGCGAGGCATCGGCCAGGCTTTCGGGCACGGTCACCGGGCGCAGGTTGGCGTAGACGCCGAGGCTTTTGCGCAGCTTCAGCAACCCACTCTCAGGCCGGCGTGGGCCTGTCTCGTTATCCCAGTTCGGACCACCGACGGCGCCCAGCAGCACGGCATCGGCTTCGCGGCAGGCGGCCAGCGTCGTCGCCGGCAACGGCTCGCCATACTGGTCAATGGCAATGCCGCCGATGGGATAGGTTTCGAAGGCTAGCGAGAAGCCGTGCGCCGGGGCAGCAGCCTCAAGCACCCGGACTGCCTCGTCCGTCACTTCAGGCCCGATCCCGTCGCCCGGCAACACGGCGATCTGGTAGGTTTGGGTGGGTTGCATGGGGTTGTTTGGCTGGGAGTTTGAGTGTTTTAGTGCTCAAGTATTTGAGTATTTAAGTGCTTTAGATTCAAACAACTAAAACACCCAAACACCATAACACTATAACACTAAACAGCGACCGGCGATTGCGCCGTGTCGGCTTCTTTCTTGGGACGGAGCCAGCTCATCATCTTGCGCAGCTTCTTGCCCACCGTCTCGATGGGATGCTGCTTCGATTGCGCGCGTAGTTCCTGAAAACGCGCCGAGCCGGATTCGCATTCGGCAATCCATTCCTTGGCAAATTCGCCGGACTGGATCTCGCCGAGAATCTTCTTCATCTCCTGCTTAACACGCTCGCCGATGACACGCGGGCCGCGCGAATAATTGCCATACTCGGCGGTATCGCTGACCGAGTAATTCATGTATTCGAGCCCGCCTTCGTAATAGAGATCGACGATGAGCTTGAGTTCGTGCAAGACCTCGAAGTACGCCAGTTCTGCCGGATAGCCGGCTTCGACGAGCGTCTCGAAACCGGCTTTGATGAGCGCTTCGGAGCCGCCGCAAAGCACGGCCTGCTCGCCGAAGAGATCGGTTTCGGTCTCGTCCTTAAAGTTCGTCTCGATGACCCCGGCGCGGGTGCCGCCGATGGCGTCGGCATAGCTCAGGGCGAGGTCGAGCGCCGTGCCCGAAGCATCCTGCGCGACGGCCACGAGGCAGGGCGTGCCGTTGCCTTCTTCGAAGGTGCGCCGCACCAGATGCCCCGGCGACTTCGGCGCCACCATAAACACGTCCACGCCCTCCGGCGGCGCAATCTGACCGTAGTGCACGTTGAAGCCGTGCCCGAAACCCAGCGCCTTGCCCGGATGCACGTGGGCGGCAATCTCGGCCTCGTAGACGCGCTTCTGGTGTTGATCCGGAATGAGGATCATGATCACGTCGCCCCAGGACGATGCCTCGGCAACGCTCATCACGCGCAGCCCCTTGGCCCGCGCTTTCTCCGCCGACGCCGAGCCTTCCCGCAACCCGACGGCGACCGAGACGCCGCTGTCATGCAGGTTTAGCGCGTGGGCGTGCCCCTGGCTGCCATACCCGATGACTGCCACCTTCTTGCTGCGAATAATCGCAGGATTTGCCTCGTAATGGACGTTCATGTTGGTCCGTGGTTCGTGGTTCGTTGATTGCAACCGCAGATAGACGCGGATGGGCGCAGATAGGGCTGTGTTGTGCGTAGATCATCCGCGTCTATCCGCGCCCACCTGCGGTTGCCGTGACGTGGTTGCGCTTCATGGCGACGTGACCGCTGCGCGCCACTTCGACGATCTCGTGGGGCCGCATCATGTTGATGAACGCGTCGATCTTGCTCGACGGGCCGGTCAATTCGAACGTCATCGCATAGGGCGTGATGTCTACGACCTGGCCTCGGAAGATGGTGTTGACGTCCATAATCTCGGCTCGCGTCTGGGCGTTGTAGCGCACTTTGAGCAGGCACAACTCGCGCTCGACGAAATCCTCGTTGGTCAGGTCTTCGACTTCGATGGTGTCGATGAGCCGGGTAAGCTGGCGCAGGATCTGGGCGATGATGCGGTCGTTGCCCGTCGTGATGATGTTCATGCGCGAGACCGACGGATCTTCCGTCTCGCCCACGGCAATGCTCTCGATGTTGAACCCGCGCGCCGAGAACATATTGACCACGCGAATGAGCGCGCCGATGGTGTTCTCGACCAGCACCGTGATGGTATGCTGGTGGATCAGTTCTTCCTCGTTCGGCTCAACAGGTTCGCCGGCCGCTTTCTTGCGGATGATCTGCTGCGGGGTGAGGATCAGGGTGTCGGGCATCGGTTTGGATTTTTTAGGTGTGGACGAATGCGCTTGTGCCATCCGTAGAGACGTTACATGTAACGTCTATGTCCACACAATCAAACAAACGAATCAGGCGTCAGCCGCTCCGTAATCATCTCGCCGGTGGCGGCTCCGGCGGGCACCATCGGGAAGACCATCTCTTCTTTGGCCACCTGGAATTCCATCAAGACAGGCCGGTCGTTGATGGTCCAGGCTTCTTCGATGATGGCGCGGGCCTCTTCGGGCGTGGTGGCGCGCAGGCCCACACAGTGATTGGCCTCGGCCAGCTTGACGAAGTCGGGGTTGGTGTCCGAGAGGTCGGTGTGGCTGTAGCGTTCTTCGTGGAAGAGTTCCTGCCACTGCCGCACCATGCCGAGGAAGCGGTTGTTGATGACGGCGAGCTTGAGCGGCAGCTTGTGCGCCGCCGCCACGCTCATCTCCTGCGCATTCATCACAAAGCCGCCGTCGCCGCTGATGCAGACGACCGGCATCTCGCTGCCCATCTCGCGCAGGCCGAAGGCCGCGCCCATGGCCGCCGGCATGCCGAAACCCATCGTGCCGAGGCCGCCGGAGGTGATGTGCGTGCGCGGGTGAAGGAAACGGAAATACTGCGCCGTCCACATCTGATGCTGGCCCACGTCGGTGAGCACGCAGGCGTGGCCCTCGGTCTTGTCGCGCAGGCTCTCGATGACGTACTGCGCGCGCAACGTGTCATCTTTCTTGTACTTGAGCGGGCACTCTTGCCGCCACTCCTCAATCTCCGCAAGCCACTCCGAGGTGTCTTTTTCATCGACGTACGGGCGCAGTTGTTCGAGCACCGTCTTGACATCGCCCAGGATGGCGCAATCGGCAAAGACGTTTTTCGAGATGCACGACTGATCGATCTCGATGTGGATGACCTTGGCGTAGGGCGCCCACGAATCGAGCTTGCCCGTGACACGGTCGTCGAAGCGCGCGCCGACGGCGATGATCAGGTCGCAATTCTGAACGGCCTGGTTGGCCCACCACGTGCCGTGCATGCCCAGCATCCGCAGCGCCAGTGGGTCGTCTTCGGGGAAGGCGCCGAGGCCGTGCAGCGTCGTCGTCACCGGGATGTGGGCGTGGCGAGCCATCTCCGTCAAGATTTCGGAAGCGCCGCCGTTGACGGCCCCGCCGCCGACGTAAAACAGCGGCCTGCGCGACCGGGCAATCATGCGCGCCGCCCGCTCGATCTTATCCTGTCGCCCCTCCACCGGAAACGAATACCCACGCATCGACACGTGTTCGGGATAGTGGAACGCCGCCTCGGCCAGCAAAACATCCTTCGGCAAATCGACCACCACCGGGCCGGGCCGCCCTGTCCTGGCGATGTGATAGGCCTCCTTGACCGTGCGGGCGAGGTCGTTGACATCGCGCACGAGGAAGCTGTGCTTGGTGATCGACCGCGTCACGCCGATGGTGTCGCATTCCTGAAAAGCGTCGTTGCCGATCAGGTGCGTAGGCACCTGCCCCGTAAACACAACGATAGGCACCGAATCCATGTAGGCGTCGGCGATGCCGGTGACGGTGTTGGTGGCGCCCGGCCCGCTGGTCACGAGGACGGTACCGACCTTGCCGGTGGCCTTGGCATAGCCTTCGGCGGCATGCGTGCCCCCCTGCTCATGCCGGACGAGCACATGCGTAAAATTCGGCTTGATGCGCGCCATCTCGTCGTAAATCTTGATAACCGCGCCGCCGGGATGCCCGAAGACGACCTTGACGCCTTCGGCCTCTAGTGAGCGGAGAAAGATCTCCGCCCCGCTCATCACCTGCTGATTGGCCTTCACCGTGGTATCCGACGCCGGCAAACTATCGCCGGCGTACTGGGTAGCCTTCGTCTTGGTATGGGTGTCGTATCGCATGGTTTGTGTGAGTTAACCGGTCGAGGGTGGTCTCCGTTATGACGGGTTTCAGGGGTCACGCTCAGCACGCGCGTCATCCTGCACATCGCGAAGGGCTTCCCCTATCAGGCAATACGCGGTATGAAGCACGCAGTAGGTTTTATGAAGAAACTGGATCATCTAGATCACCGGATAGCAGTTTCCATCGTCGTCGCCGATGGTATAAAATTCGAAAGGCACGCCCCCTGCTTCGCGTACCGTCGCCCTGGCGAGCTGGCCGAATTCATGCAGGTGAACGTGCCCTGGATTCAAATCCATAGTGCTGGTACAGATGCCGATGAACGGCTTCTCGAAACCGCCGTCGCATTTGATAGCGCTGGTGGCTTTGAGCAAGCTGCGGTGCCGGGCGCGTTTAAAACCGCGCTTGACCGTGTCGCTTCGCATCGGGCGTGGAGGGTGCATCGTCATCTGGGTTTGGTCAACCCCACGATGCGTTCACTTAAGGTGTTGCGTGATTGGCAATGGGATCGACCGGTGTACTTAGCCTACAAGAAGAAGGCTAATCAGGAGAACAATAATTAGAATGAGCAGACCTAGCTCAAGGCTGTTCTCCAACACGGCGATCCCTACAACAAGTAGAGAGGCAGGTACCGACACCACAGCAGCACGCACCACGCTCGGCTCGCTCGCGGCGAGTTGCATAGCAAGAGCGGTATGGGCGGTGCGGTGCGTCATAAAAGTGGTTATCGGCGTTAAGTGGTCCGTAAATAAAGGGATCTCAGAATCTTTGATCAACTCCCCCCTGCCGAACAAAGACCGATGCCCGTGTTGCGGCCTGTTTTTCCCGGTAGCGCTTCCTGTAAACTTCAAAGAAGGATTTCTGTCTTTTTACCTAAAAAATTTAACACAAAAGCCCTTTCAGACTGTTTTTAACTAAAGATTTTAAGATTCGGTCTATAAATTCTTAAAACTCTATGTTTCATCATAACTTCACATTAGCGTAACAGAAAGGAAGCGGTTCCAGCGAAAAAACGCCGAAAAGCCTCACTCCGGCGCGGAAGCCGAAGTGAGGCTTTTGTAAGTAACGTGCTTCGAGATACTGCGGCGACCTCAAACGGACGGTCCAACTTACTCCGCACGACGCTGCAGGCACTACCCGGGGTCCTGCACGAAAACGGCGAGCGATACGGCAAGCACGTCCTTTACAATCGATACGGCAACTTTTTCTTCACAGGCGATAAGTTCTTTCCGCCGCCGAGGTCGGGGCGGGTGGTCATGGCGCTGACGTAGAGATCGAGATGTTCCTGCTGTCCGAGCAGGTCTTCGACCAACGCGCCGGGGGTTTCAAGGTGGGGCAGATCCTCGTCGATGATCTGTTGCCAGATCGGATCGGCCAGGGCAGTTTCCCAATCCACGACCCGGTCGAAGGCGTAGCCCATCGCCTTGGAGGCCAGGTTGGCCGCGGCGGTGGTGCGCACGAGCCGGTCGGTTTCGGCCTCGCCGGTGGGCCGGTCGGCGGCGTGGTGCAGCCGGATGACGTCGGTGAGCGAATCGGGGAAGCCGAGTTTGCGCGCGACGTACTCGCCGGCCTCGGTATGGTCGCAGCCGAAGACGAGTTGTTCGAGGTCGCGCACGTCCGGTTCGTTGAGTTGCTCGGCCAGGGTTCGTTCTTCGTAGAGGGCGACGGCTTCTTCGGGATAGTTGTAAACGAGGATAATTTTGCCGAAATCGTGCAATAAACCGGCTGTAAAGCTCACGCCGACGCGTCCGGCGGGGCTTTTGCTCCGGCGCTGCCGGGGCAAGCCTTCGAGCAGATGCCGCAGCAGAAAAGCCGTCGAAATACTATGCCGGATCAGCCGGTCGAAGCATCGCCCGGCGGGGCCGTCGAGGATGGAATTCAGCTTGAGAATGTTCATTCCGACGACGATGCCGGTAACAGCCACCGGGCCGAGCATGACCACCGTCCGCTCGACGCTGTTGATGGTCCGCCGCAATCCGTAATACGCCGAGTTGACGATATGCAACAGCTTCGCCACGACGATCGGATCGCGTTGAACCATTTCGGTGACCGGCCCCACTTCGAGTTGCTCCGGCTTGTCGATGAGCTTCGTCGCTTCCAGCAGGGTCTGCGGAAGCGGCGGGCATCGCAGTTCGAGCCGTCCGAGCGTGGCCTTCGTCGCCTTCGATGATGATTTCTTGCTATTCATTGGTATCCCGTCCTAAGCACGCTTCAATTCCTAACAATCATTGTGCCTGAATCAATCAGCGGAGATAATCGAGCAGCGACGTTTGCAAAACTGAAGCCGTCACTTTGAGCGCGGCCTCGAAGCCGGTCTGCGCGCGCTGGTAGTCTAGGATGGCCTCGGCCATGTCTACGTCTTCGAGTTGAGAGCGCCGGGTGGTCACGCGGACCGAGGCGTCGCGAAGCTGCGTGGCGGCCAGGTCGAGCCGGTTGGCGATGCCGCCGGCTTCAGCGCCGCGGTCGAGGACGTGGTTGCGGGCGGTGGTGACGTTTTCGAGGGCGGTCTCCATCAGCGCCTGGTCGCCGCTGCGGATGGCGTCGGCGAGTTCTTGAAGGCTTTCGGTGACGGTGAAGCCGGCGCCGGTGTCGTGAAGGCTCTCGCCGGTGATGTTGACGTCGATCTTCTGGTCGTCGCCGATCTGGCGCGTCCGCCCCATGTCGTTGCCGTTGTAGACGACTCCGCCGGGCGTCTGGTTGAAAGGCTTGACTGTGGTGTTGGTGCCGGCAAAAACATATTCGTCGCCGTTTTTGCTGTTGAGCAGATCGACGACTTCGGTCAGCATCGCCTCGACGAGGTTAGCCTCGGCGTCGCGGTTGCTGGCGTCAAAGGTATCGCTCTTGGCGCGGATGCCGTGTTCGTAGGCTTCGGTGACGCGGTCAGCGATATCGTTGATGGCATCCTGGGTATGATCCGTCCACGACTCCGCCGAATTGATGGTGCGCAGGTATTGGTCGTATTGATTATTTAACCGTTCCATATGGCGTGCCTCAATGAAGGCCGGGGCGTCGTCCGAAGCGCGGTTGACGCGCAGCCCGGTGCTCATCTGTTCCTGCAACCGCGCCATATCACGCCGTACCCGTTCCAGGGCGCGCTCCGAGGCCGCCGATGATAAACTCCGTTCGCGGGAGAGGTTGATGGACATCATGGTGTGCTGTGTTTATAAGGCCGAGGTGGGCCTGGGTGTTTTGCCGATGATGACGTTGTCATCGGTCACTGGTCATTGGTCACTGGTGAGGGTCTTTTTCAAAAACCAGTGACCAGTGACTATGCAACGAAGCCGGACTTACAGCAAAACGCTCAGGATTAACTCGGTTTGATTTACAAGGCTAAGAGCGTATCAAACATCTGCTGCGCCGTGTCGAGCACGCGGGCTGAGGCGGCGAAGGCTTGTTGATACTGAATCAGGTTGGTCATCTCCTCGTCGAGCGAGACGCCGGAGACGCCGAGTTCCATGCCGGCCAGATGATCGACCACGGCGGCGTGGCCGACGGCCTGCAACGAGGCTTTCTGCACGCTCGCGCCGATGTCGGCCACGAGGTTGGTGGCGAAGGACTCGATGGTGTCGCTGCCGCCGATCAAGGGCTGCGCGCGCAACCCGGCGATGCCGAGCGCCACGGCGTTGTCGCCCTGGGCCGCCGGGTCGCCGGAGGCGGCGATGGCAGCGCTGTCGCCGAGGACGTCGGCGGAGAGGCGGACGGATCCGGCAGAGAGCGCAGCGGGATCGAAAAAGTCGCGCCCGGTGCCGCCATCGAGGCCGTAGCCAGCACTGTGGAGGGCGTTGACTTCGGTGACGAGGGCGTTGGTCATGGCGTCGAGGGCCGCGCGCGTGTCAGGCAGTGTCTGGTTCAACGTGCGCAGCCACGCGCCGAGCTTGCCGTCTTCGCCCGCCGGGGCATCGTATTCGACGTTCGTATCGCCGAAGAGCACGCGCGGCGTCGGGCCGGAGGTGTCGAGGTTCATCTCGAAGACCTTATCGCCCTGCACAGCCGTCATGCCGTGGATGGTGACGGTATAGCCGGTCTCGGCGTCTTCTTGCATACGCACCGGCGCAAAAGCCGACAGTTCTTTCAGCAAGAGATCGCGCTTATCCTCGGCCACGAGATCGGGCGAGCCGCTGTTGCGCGCCGCCTGAATCGACTTGTTGAGTTCGCCGATTTCGTTCAATTTCGCATTCATCTCACCGACGCCCACACTGAGGACCGAGACGGTGCCTTCCTGAAGCAACGACAACGCTTCGTCGGTGCGGTTGAGCGTAGAGACCAGCCCGGAGGCTTTGCTTCGGAGCGAGAGCCGAACGCCGTTGTTGGTGGGGTTGTCGGCCAGGTCGTCCCAGGCGTTCCAGAAATCATTCAACTGGCTGCCGAGCGAGCCTTCACCGGGCGGGAAGATGCCTTCGAGGGCGCTGAGCAAGCGCTGGTCTTCCTGCGCCGCACCGAGCGAGGTATGCGCATCCCATCCGGCGGCGGCCAGCAGCCCGTCGCGCACGCGCTCGTAGGATTGAATCGACACACCGGTGCCGGTGGCCGTGTTGGGCGGCGTGGGCATGATGACGCCGGGCGAGGCAATCGAGTCGGCCTGCAACGTCACACGGCGGCGGTTATAGCCGGGCGTGTTGGCGTTGGCTATGTTCTGGCTGACCGTGTTCATCGCCCCGTTAAAAACCCGGAACGACCGGCGGCTGATCTCTATCAACTGGTTGATGCTCATGGCATGCTCTTTTTTCGCGTTCAAGGTTCAAAGTTCAAGGTTGATTACCGAGAAACTTTGAATCTTGAACCGTTTCTCATCCCACCTTGTTGACTAACGAACGTGGCACGGCGGCGCGGGAGGTATGGCCCGTGGCGGTGTAGACCGACGTAGGCGGCCTGTTGAGGTCTTGCATGGCTTGCAACATCTCGCGCCCGAGGCCCACGGCGTACTGGAGCGCAAAGTCGAGTTGTTCGCACATGCGACGCGTCGTTTTGGCCTGATCACGCACGGCAGCCCGCGCCTCCAGGAGGTCGGCGCCCCAGGACCCCGTGGCGGGGTGGCTGTCGATGGCGGCGGCAAGCTGCTGGAGCGTGACGTCGTCGCCGTCGAGGCGTAAGACGCGGCTGACGAGGCGCGTCTGGCGTTCGCGGCGCGCGCGCAATTGGCCGAGCGTGCCGATGGTCTCGCTGGCGGCGTGCATGGCCTGTTCGTGATCTTCCTGGCGCTGTTCGCGGAGCGCATCGAGCTGATGCTCGAAGTGCGTCGCCAGTTGGATCAACTCGGCTTCTTCCTGCCGGAGCGTCTCAATCAGCCCGTGTACGAGCCCGTCAGGACCGCTCGGCTTCGGTATGGAGGACGATGTATTCATTTCTTTTCCTGATCATTGGCCGTTGTCGGATCCGCCGGCTGGCTGCCTTTCCAGCGCCGCACCAGCAAATCCGAAATGCGCAACGCCCCGCTCTCGACGAGGTGCTCGGTCAGCACGTCGGTCATCACGTCGCGTTGCGCGTCTTGTTGGCCTTTCATCCACCCCGGCCCGTCGTCGCCGGCCAGGCCTTCTTTGAACAGGCCATTGGTCATCGCCGCCACAAACTGGCGCACGAGGATGGCCTCGAACTGCTTCGCCGCCTCCTCCGGCGTCGATGCGCGCCGTCGGAAATCGTCGGAGCCGCCTGCCGGCTGGATGGATCCGGGTTGGTTGATGGTCATAATGTTTCGTTTCCTTCTATCGTTTTCATAAATCCTTGTCGTTGTGCAGTTTGCACAGGGTCACTGGTCATTGGTCACTGGTCACTAGTCCTTTGAGTTCAACCAGTGACTAATGACCAGTGACTAGTGACCGTCCTAAAAAGGCATAACGTCAAAGATTCACGTCTCCCCTCTCTAAAGGATTATCAACTCACCCTGCAATGCCCCGGCGCGTTTGATGGCCTGGAAGATGGCAATCACGTCGCGAGCGGTCAGGCCGAGTTCGTTGAGCGCGGCGGCCAGTTCGTTGACGTCGGTGTTCGAGGGCAGCACGACGGAGCGGGCGCCTTCTTCCGCAACGCTAGCCGTGGCCGCCGTGCCCGCGACGGTTTCTCCTTGCGAGAACGGCTGCGGCTGCGAGACGAACGGGTCGGCCTGCGTCGAGACGATGAGGCTGCCGTAGGTCACCATCACCTCGCCAACGCGCACGTCGCCGCCGGCTACGATGGTGCCGGTGCGTTCGTTGATGACGATGCGCGCCGGCACGTCAACATTGATTTCGAGGCTTTCGAGCGCAGCCAGCAAGACGGTGGGACTGTCGGCGGCAGGCACGGTCAGGCGCACGAGGCCGGGATGCTCCACGGTAGCCGCATCGGCAAACGCCGCATTGATGGCCTCGGCGATGCGCATGGCGTTGGTGAAGTCAGGCCGTTTCAGCACGAGGCCCAGCCGGTTGGCATCGATCTGCGATGGCGGCGCGGCGGTCACGATGGCGCCGTTGGGCACGCGGCCTGTGTTGGAATGATTGACCTTGACGCTCGATCCGTTGCTGGCCGCCAGCACCGCGCTGGTCGAAACAGCCCCTTGCGCCATCGCGTGGACCTGGCCCGTCAACGGGTTGAGCAACGGCGTCTGAAGCAAGATGCCACCGGAGAGCGACTTGGCATCGCCCAGCGACGAGATCGTCACGTCGATGGTGCTGCCGGCGCCGCTGAACGGGTCCATCGTGGCCGTGGCCATAATCGCAGCGACGTTGCGCGACGAGAGCACCGCCGGATCGACGGTGATGCCGAACTGACGCAGCATGTTGGCGATGCTCTGCACGGTGTAGGGCGCGCCGCGCTTGCCCCGCGCCCGGTCGCCCGTGCGGTCGAGACCCACGACGAGGCCGTAGCCGGTCAGTTGCATCGGCGCGGCGCCTTCCAACACGACGAGGTCTTTCAGCCGCGCGGTTCCTCCATCTGCTTGCGCCTGTGCTGCCGGGGGGAACAGCATCAGGCACAGCAGAAGGAGCAAGAATGAGCCGGAGATGAGAAAAAACCCCCGACTCATTGACTCTTCTTTCCGGCTTATAAAACTGATATAGGACATAGTGCTTCTCTTCATCATTGCGACGACGCTCCAAAGATCAACGCCCCGACCAGTACGGCGAGGCCGCCGATTTTGGCGAAGGTGCCGGGCTTGATGAGCTTCTTGCGGAATTTGCCGTCACGCCGGTACTCGATGAAGGCATCGGCGATCTGGTAAGACAGGATGGTGTTGTTGTTGCGGATGTCAAACGGACGCACCCGGCCCGAAACTTTCATCAAATGCGTGACCCCGTTGACGTTGAGCTTGCGCTCGCCCTTAATCATCAGATTGCCCGTCGAATCGACGCCGACGACGGTGGCCGTGACGGTGCCCTGAAGCAAGTCGCTCTGGACGGTCTGGTTGCGATGGCTGGTGGCGTTGTTGAAGCTGGCGTCGAGGGCGAACTGGCCGGAGAGCGAGCCGCCGTCGGTGGTGGCCGAGCCGCCGATGCTGGAACTGGCGCTGTTGTCATATTCGCTCTCGCGCTGGGCTGCCGTCCGTTCAGCCAGCACGATGGTAATCATGTCGCCCGGCTGATGGGCTTTCGGATCGGCGTAGAGCGACGGCGCCCTGTCGGCGTAGAGCGACTGGCCGAAAACCGGCCTGCCGGCCAGGATCAACAGCGTCAAGAGCAACGTGGCGAAAAGCAAAAACGGGCTGATAGAAATCGAAAGGGTTGGTCTCATGGTCCTCTGCACGGTCTTTATAGGGTTTCAATCCAGGTGGCGGCGCCCGGCGCAGTAAGCCGAGCCCGATACGTTTTTCCTGTGTCCGTCGAATACAGGCGAATCTCATCGTTGACGTGGCCTGTTTCGCGGGCTTTGCAGGCGAGGTTCAGGTGAAGGCCGCCGCGTTCGAAGCGCATCATCACGGTCGCGCCCGTTTCGGCGGCATAGGCCGGGCGCACAGCATCGTGGCGGATGATCCGGCCTTCGCCGATAGCGCGAGCGGCGAACACCGCATCGTCCCGGCTGAGAGCGCGCCACGCCCCCGGTTGCAACAGCGAGCCCCGGATCGTCGTCGTCTCCATCCAGGCGAAGCTCACGTCGCCGGGCGTCACTTCATCGCCCGAGCGCAACGCGGCGCGGGCTATCACTACAGAGTCGTAGCGGGCGATGTAGAGCAAGGCCCACCCAGCCTTCGTCCAGCCTTCCGCGTCGCTGCCGGCATACAGCTTCACCTGCGTGGTGCCGCGCGGCAGCCTGTCCTGAGCCGGAAAGTCCAATCGCAATCCGCCCTCGTCGTCGAACGTCCCTTCGACGCGCTTCACCCGGACGCGGAGCCGGTATGCATCGCCGGGATACCGCTCCTGCAACGCCGCTTCGGCCAGCGCAAGCACGCGCCCTTCGCTCTGGGCAAATGCTGATGCCGGCATCAGGAGTGTTAAAAGGAGAAGGCTGACCGATTTTAGATTTTGGATTTTGGATTTTGGATTGATTTCTTGCAAGTAACCAATCCAAAACCCAAAATCTAAAATCCAAAATCGGAATACTCCCATACTCCCAAACCGAGAATGGCGTCCGCCTATGTCAGTGCCCTGATTCATGACTCAACAGCAACCCTCTATCGCTTCAGGTTATTGGCGATCTGAAGCATGTCTTCGCTGGTGGTGACCATCTTCGAGTTGATCTCGTAGGCGCGCTGCGCGGCGATCAGGTCTACCATCTCCTTGACCACGTCCACGTTCGACGTTTCGAGGAAGCCCTGGCGGATCAGGCCGATGCCCTCCTGCCCCGGCGTGCCGATGGTCGGCTCGCCGCTGGCTTCGGATTGTTCGAAGAGATTGCCGCCGATCGGAATCAGGCCGCCCGGATTGGGAAACTGCGCCAGTTCGAGCTGGCCGATCTCAGACATCTCCGGCTCACCCTGCAAGCGCACCGAGACGACGCCGTCCTGGCTGACGTGGATCTCGACGGCCTCAGCGGGGATGCTGACGTCGGGTTCGAGGCTCAGGCCCGTCTGCGTCACCACCGCGCCGTCGCCGCTGAGTGTGAAGGTGCCGTCGCGGGTGTAGGCAATCGTGCCGTCGGGGCGGTTAATCTGAAAAAAGCCCTCGCCGTTGACGGCAAAATCGAGCGGGTTGCCGGTTTCGGTGAGGCCGCCCTGTGTAAAGTTGCGCACCGTGGCGATGGCCGCAGCGCCGTGGCCCATCTGAAGCGTCGCCGGCTGCGCGCCGCCGCCGGCCTCGCCCTGCCCGGCTGCCTGCACGTTCTGATAGAGCAAATCCTGAAAAACCACCGTCGACCGCTTGTAGCCGGTCGTGTTGGCATTGGCGAGGTTGTTGGCAATGTTATCGACGCCCGATTGTTGGGTGGTCATGCCGAGGGAAGCGGTGCGTAAGGCGCGAAGCATAGTGGTTTCGGTTAGTTAGTGGTCATGAGTCATGGGTCATGAGTCATGGGTTCTTGATGAGACACTCATGACCCATGACCAGTGACCCATGACCGATATCTTGTGTGCTAAAGAGCAAAACGCTGCATACTCTCTCCCACCCCCTTAGAATTTCCCCAAATCCCGCGTGACCGCGCCGAGGATCTGGTCGGTGGTCTGGAGCATCTTCTGCTGCGACTCGAACTGCCGGTAGTAGGCGATCATGTCGGCCATCTCGCGGACGGCGTCGACGTTGCTGGCTTCGACGAAGCCTTGCATGACGGTGGGATTGTCGACCGGCTCCGGCTCCATCCCGGCGGCGTCGAAGGCGGCGCCGTCGAGGCGGCGCAGTTGCATCGGGTTTTCGAACGTCACCACGCTGAGCGTGCCGACGGCCTGCCCATCGACGGTGATCTCGCCGGTGCGGCTGATGGAAATGGCGCCGCCCGAAGGCGGAAGCTGGATCGGCCCGCCGTCGCCTTCGACGGATCGCCCGGCGAGGTCGCGGAGGGTGCCTTCGGCGTCGAGGGTGAAGCGCCCGGCGCGCGCGTAGACGGTATCGCCCGTCTCATCATCGGTGAAGGCGAAGAAGCCGTCGCCGTCGATGGCCACGTCGAGCGGGTTGCCCGTCGATTCGAGGGGTCCTTGCGCGGCGTCGGCCCACTGCGCGGTGAGGCGTTCACTGCGCGGCGCCCCTTCGTCGTCGAGGTATTCGTCGAGCGCCTCGGTGAAGGTCCGGTCGCGTTTGTAGCCGACGGTGTTGACGTTGGCGAGGTTGTTGGCGACGCGTTCCTGCTCCTGGATCATCTGGCGCATCGAGGAGAGGCTGTTCTGTAGGCGTAGTAGCATCGGTCTGGAGTAGGTTAGTCCAGCCCGTACCAGTACAAAGGATCTGCCAAAGCGGGAATACTGCCCCAGTGCGCGCCAGGCTAGAGCGAAGGGTTCATCCGGGCACAATTTTCCGGATAAGCCCGGCAGATATTACCGGGGGATCGCCTTCGGCTCGCTGTCATTTGTAGTCATTATGCTCGCTGCGCTCGCGTCATTTGTTGTCATTCATTGTCTTGTTCACCCAATGACAATAAATGACGCGCCGAAGGCGCTATTGACGTGAGGCGCAGCCGAACCAATGACGCGAACAAAGTGAGCCCATGACGTGAGGCACAGCCGAACCCTAAGCAGCACGTGCGCCGATGCGGCCCAGTTGGGTGCGCAGGCCGAGCAGCGTCTTGCCCAGGATCTGCGAGATGCGCGCCTCGGTGAGGTTGAGGATCTGGCCGATCTCGCGCAGGGTCAGGTTCTCGTAATAATAGAGAGCCAGGATGTGCTGCTGCCGCTCCGGCAGCCGGTCGATAAGCGATTCTACGTACGTGTGCATCGAGTCTTTATCAATCTGATCAAAAGCATCCATGGCGCCTTCGAAAGGCACCGTTTCGAGGACGGGCTGCTGGTCTTCGGCATTTTCATAGAGCGAGAGCGCAAACCGGCTCTGCGCATCGACCATCAAGCCGTGATAGTCTTCGATAGATAATCCGAGATAATCGGCGACGTCCTGGTCTTCGGGTTCGGCGCCGAGCATCTGGCGAAGCACCTGCATGGCCTGCTGCGCCTGCCCAAGCTGACGACGGCGCTTCTGCGAAAGCGCGTCAATAGAGCGCAAATAATCGATCAAAGCGCCGCGCACGCGTCCGTAGGCGTACGAGATAAACGGTGTGCCGCGGTCGAGGCTATAATTATCCAGGGCTTGCAACAGGCCGAGGATGGCGCCGTTTTCGAGGTCTTCCCGCGAAGCCAGCGGTGTGTCCGGAATCGTAAGCTTACCGATGAGCGAGCGCACCAGCGGGATGGCTGCCAGAACCACGGCCTCCCGGTTCGACGGGGTCGGATCGGCCAGATAACTTTCGACGATGGGTTGCAAGTCTTTGGTCATAACTACACAGGATTAACGTCGTCAGGGGCGGCCCCTGCGGTTACGCGGTGGGCGCTTTGGCCCGGTTTAGTGGGATCAGTTCGTCAGCGTTTGTTTCGTCTGTGCCGGCCTCGGCGGCTTCGTCTGCCGGGGGTGTGGCGGCCATGATCCGACGCGCCACCGCAAAGCCAATCACCAGCACGGTGTACATGACCAGCCCCGCCGCAAACGCGGTGAAGACGGTCCGCTCGATCTCGGCGGTGCCCCATAACTGGTTGAGCAAAACGAGCAAGCCGACCAGGCTGCTAAAATGAAAAACAAGCGCTCGCATGGTGGGTGGTTCTTGATGATGATGATGAAGCTGTTATCAACGGATACAAGATGTATGCCAGGGCGCTCTGGGGGTGTTCTGGTGTTTGAGTGTTTTGGTGTTTTAGTTGGTCAATTTCAAGAGAACTAAAACACTAAAACACTTTAACACTCAAACACTATCACACCGCGCCCTCGGCCTCGCCCACGGGGGTCTGGCCGCGCACCAGCACGGCGGCCAATTGATCGAAGGCGGTGCGCACCGGCCCGGCCGTGCGGACGGCGGGACGCTGCTCGGCCACCGAACGCCGGACGTGCGCCGAAAACGGCACCCAGCCCAGGTAAGCCGGCACCCGCTGCACAAACCGTTCGGTGATCTTCCCGAAGCGAAAGGCTACGCTGCGCGCCTCGTCTTCGGTGTCGGTAAAGTTGACGGCTACCGCCATGGGGTAGGCCGGTTCGGCGTGCCAGACGAGCTTGGCCAGACGGTAGGCGTCGGCGATAGCGGTGGGTTCGCCCACGAGCGTGATCAGGCCGAGGTCGGCGCGGTCGAAAGCCCAGCGTACCGGCTCGCCGACGCCTGCGGGGGCGTCGATGAAGATGAACTCGTGGGTTGCGCGCAGGCGGCGAAGCACCTCGTCGAGGGCCGCGTAGAGCGCGGCTTCGTGGCCGTCGAGCTGGCGCGGATCGGCCACACCCTGCACGAGCGTAACACCGGCGGTGGTCTCGTGAAAGACCTGCTCGGCACGCGCCGTGTGCAGCGCCACGTCCAGCACGCTGGTCTGGGGCGTTTCGTTGAGCAACAGCGCACAGGCGCCCTGCCCAAAGTCGGCATCGATAAGCGCGACCCGGTGGCCGTCGCGTGCCAGCGTCTCGGACAGGTTGACGGCGAAGACGCTCTTGCCAACACCGCCTTTGCCACTGGCTACGGTTACGATGGTCGAGGTATGTTTCATGGTTTTACGGGGATCATGGGTCACGGGTCATGAGTCATGGGTGGGATCAAAAACTCATGACCCATGACTCGTGACTCATGACCAATGAAGCTTTTATAAACGGCACAGCGATCAAGTCTTTCTCTGAGGTATTCATCATCACCCCAACTCCATCATTCTCTCAACAAACCAGGTCGGCGAGAAGGCCGTCAGGTCATCCGGGGTCTTCGGCCCCATCGAGACGAAGCGAACCGGAAGCTGAAGGCGGATCAGCCAGTCGGCGATGCGGCCCCAGCCGGCGATCTCGTCCAGGTGCGTCAATGCTACGGTGCCGGGCTGAAGCGGCAAGCGTTTGAAATAATCCGCTTCGAAGCCTTCGAGCGTGCGCGTGGCGTTAAGCACAAACTGCACCTCCAGCGGCATCAACCCATCGACCATGCGACGGATGCGAAGCAGCGTCTTGCGCGCTTGCCCCTCGTGCGCCGGGATCGGCGGCGTATCGATCAACACCTGATCGAACGAAGCCAACCGGCCCAGCGCCTGCTCCATCTCTTCCTCGGTCGTCACACTCTGCACGGGGATGCCGAACCGGCGGTAGAGATCGACCGGGTTCTGGTAGGGCACGCCCTCGGTATCCTCCGGCGCGATGACAATGACCGTCGGGTTGCGCCGGGCGAAGAAGTTGGGATGGGTCGTCAGCTTGAGCGCCAGCGACGTTTTACCGGCGCCGCTGGGACCGATGAAGACCTGCGTGGCCGCGCTCTGGCGCGAGGCCGGCATCGCGATGCGGCTGCGCACTTCGTGGCCTAACACCCACTTGAGTTTTTCGACGTCGGTGTTCGGATCGTGGCCTTTCTCGATCAGGCTTTCGAAGAGCGAGGCGACGGTGGCCGGGCGGAGGCCTTGCCCCAAGAGCGCCGCAAAAAGCGGATGCGCCACCCATCGCTGCGACGCGCCGACGACGGCCCCGTCGAGGCGGCGTTCCATGGCGTCGAGGCGGTTGTGGAGCAGCTTGAGTTGGGCTTCGAGGAGTTCTTCGAGACGCGACGTGGCGGCGTGCGCCGGGAGCGGGGAAGATGGCCGCACCGCTTCTCCGTCATCGGGGAATAGACGCCCGCGCCCAGGCTTCCCGGTGGGGTAAGGTTGCCGAGACGGCGTGTCGTCTGTGCGATGCGGGCCATCATGGAGGATCGCCGAGGCCGGAAGCGCCTGGACAGATCCATCCCCTGCCGTGGAAAAACTTTCGAGAAGCCGGGCATTTTCTTCCGAAGCAACATCCGATGCGCGGCGTCGTTTTGCGGCGCCGTAGCCGTAACCGGCAGGCACTAACGGAGTCGGTTCTTCGACCACCGGCGGCGCCACAGGAGCCGGCGCAGGAGCCGCCTGCGCTGCCGTCTCATCAATCATAACAGTGATGCGCGCCGGCTCTGATCCCGATGGCGGCACCGACTCCAGCAGCACCACATCGTCGCCCAACAGGCGACGCGCCTCCGCTAACGCAGCGTGAATGCTAGACCCGGTTATCGTCTGGATTTTCATATTAAAAATTCGGTTCCCGAATTTTTATGTGAGTTTTAATTGATCGACGACTTCGACGGCGGCGTCGGGGCGCAGATCGTTGTAGGAGAGCACGGCGACGTCGGTGAGCATCGGGGCGAGGAAGCTGAACACCGTCGGGCGCAACACGGGCGAGGTCAGCATTACCGGCACGTAGCCGCCGCTGATCAAGCGTTTGGTCAGGCGGTCGGCCTCGGTGATGAAGGCTTCGGCCCGCTCCGGCTCCAGGCCCAACGTGTTGGGGTTGAGTTCGCCTGCTCGTGCTCGTTCAAGCAAGTGCTGTTCCAAGAGGGGTTCGAGCACGAAGGCGCGCACCGTGCCGTCTTCGTCGGCAAACTGCCGCGTGATGGTGGCGGCCAGCGCCGCCCGCGCATATTCGGTGAGCACCTCGGTGTTTTTGATCGACGGCGCGTGGTCGGCCAGGGCTTCGAGGATGGTAACGAGGTCGCGGATGGGGATGCGCTCTTCCAGAAGCCGCTTGAAAACTTTCTGGACCGCCCCGATCTGCAAGACGTTGGGCACGAGTTCTTCGACGAGCGCCGGCGCCGTCTCCTTCACCTTGTCGATGAGTTTCGAGACTTCCTGCCGGTCGAGCAGGCGGTGGGCGTTCTTGCGCAAGGCTTCGAGCAAGTGCGTCGTGACGACGGCGGGCGCTTCGACGGCAGCCAGGCCCAGCCGCTCTACGTCGGGCAGGTTACGCTCGGCCACCCAGACCGCCGGCAGCCCGAACGTAGGATCCTGCACGCGGATGCCGTGCGGCGCTTCGTCGCTTTCGTCGAGGAGCAACGCCAGGTGGTAGCCGGGCAGCACCTCCCCTTCCCCAATCGGATTACCGCGCAGCTTGATGACGTATTTGTTGGCGCCCAGCGCCACGTTGTCGCGGATGCGCACGGGCGGAATGACGATGCCCAGTTCGATAGCAAGCTGCTGGCGAAGCATCTTCACCCGTTCCAACAAATCGCCCTGCTGCCCCGGATCGACGATGGAGATCAGCCCGTAGCCGATTTCCAGTTCGAGCGGATCGACCAGCAGCAGATCGGAGGGTGTCTCTTCTTTCTCAGGTTCTTTCCTGGAGGCTTCGAGTTGGGCGGCTTCGGTGGCCTCTTTACCCTGCGCGTCGATGCGGTTTTTGCCCAGCAGCATCATCCCGCCGGCCAGCATCCAGAACGGCAGCACCGGCAGGCCGGGCACCAATCCCAGAATCACCAGGAACGCGCTCGTGATGAGCAGCGGCGAGGGCTTTTTGAACAACTGCCCTTTGACGTCCTGCGCCAGATTGCCGTCGCTGCTGGCCCGCGCCACGATGATACCCGCCGCCGTCGAGATCAACAACGCCGGGATCTGCGAGACAAGCCCGTCGCCGATGGACAAGAGCGTGTAGGTGCCGGCGGCGTCGCCGAACGCCATGTCATTCTGCGCCACGCCGATGATCAACCCGCCGACGATGTTGATGGCGGTGATGATCAGGCCCGCGATGGCATCGCCCCGGACGAACTTGCTGGCGCCGTCCATCGCGCCGTAAAAGTCGGCTTCGCGGCTGATCTCCTGCCGCCGCTTGCGGGCTTCATGCTCATCGATCAACCCCGCGTTGAGGTCGGCGTCGATAGCCATCTGCTTGCCGGGCAGGGCGTCCAACGTGAAGCGCGCGCCCACCTCGGCAATACGCCCGGAGCCTTTGGTGATGACGACGAAGTTGATAATCACCAGCACCAGAAAAATGATGGTGCCGACCACGTAATTGCCCGAAACAACAAATTCCCCAAACGCCGAAATCAACGCCCCCGCGTCGGCATCACTCAGGATCAGCCGCGTCGAGGCCACGTTGAGCGAGAGGCGAAAGAGCGTCGTCATCAACAGCAGCCCTGGAAAAATGGCGAATTCGAGGGGCCGGTTGGCATAAAACGCCGTCAACAGCACCGCCAGGCTGATGGTGATGTTGGTCGCCAGCAGCATGTCGAGCAAAAACGTCGGCAGCGGGATGACCATCACCAGCAGGATCAAAACGACGCTGCTGGCCATGACGACCTCGCCGCCGATCATTTTGAACGGCTTGATCATCGGGCTGCTCTGTGCTGCTGCGTTGGACAATTTTGTTCTTGGTTCTTTGTGTTTTGTTCTTTGTTCTTGGATTCGAAGGGTAGTGGTTCGAATCCGCGTTTTGCTTGTTCTTGAGGTGGTTGACACACCCCGTACTAAGGGCAGCTCATCATGATCTCAGCACCCCGAAGCACCAAGAACAAAGAACTAAGATCGATTACGCCGCCGGTACACCTCGGCGAGGATGGCGGCGACGGCGGGGTAGAGTTCTTCCGGGATCTCATGCTCCTCCGGAACGGTGTCATACAAGGCGCGGGCCAAAGGCCGATCTTCGATGGTGGGAATGTCCAGTTCGGCAGCCAGCTTCTTGATACGCAGCGCCCGTTTACGAATGCCTTTAACCAGCACACGCGGCGCAGGCGACTCGTCCGGATTGTAGCGCAGGGCGATGGCATAGTGCGTCGGGTTGGTCACCACCACGTCGGCCTGCAAGACGGCGTGATCGAGGCGCGGGCGTTGCGCCAGGCTGCGCGCCATCTGCCGGCGTTTGCCCTTGAGTTGCGGGTCGCCCTCGCTCTCCTTGGCCTCGTCCTTGATCTCTTTGGTCGTCATCATCAGGTCTTTCTTGTAGCGCCATTTCTCGAAAGCAAAATCGATCCCTGAGAGAAGAAGCAGCACGACGACGAGTTGGGCCAGCAAGATCAAGATCCACATCCCGGCGGTCGTCAGGATGCCTTCGAGCGGCAGCCGGTGCAGCATCAAAATCTGCGGCAGCTTGCCCGAAATCGTCATGTACGCAATCGGCCCGACGATGAGAATTTTGGTGAACGACTTGACGAAATCGAACAGCCCTTTCGCCGAAAACATGCGTTTTAACCCCTGTACCGGGCTGATCCGGTTGCCCTTGGGCGCCAGCGCCTTAAACGAAACATTCCACCCCGACTGCATAATATTCAGCCCCATCGCAGCGGCCATCAACACCACCGAAAACGGCGCGGCGACGATCAACAACTGCAACCAGATCTTCGCAAAAATGTCCGGCACCGACAGCACCGTCAACTCCGTGGCCTGCGCGCCCTGAAACAGCGAAATCGTCACGCCTTTGAGCGCCTGAAACGCAAACGGCGTCCCTCCCATCAGCACACTCAACCCGATGAGCAACATCCCCACCGAGACGATCTCTTTGGACCGGAACACGTTCCCCTCCTCCCTGGCCTTCCGGATCCGCTTGGGAGTCGGGTCGTGTATCTTTTCATGTTTGTCGGGCGCGTCGCTCATCGGGACGTTTCGTTGGTGATAGCGCCCCGTTTGTTAGAGAAAAAGATGCCGTTCGCGAGCAGGTGAGAGGGACAAAGAGAGAAAGGGGGATTTGCAACCCTGGCGGTGCATCCGGTTGAATTCAATGCGATTTTAGGCGGAAAAGAAGGCGTTTTGCGGGAAAGGATTTCCGCAATCTAGACGCCCGAGATCGCCTCAATCAAAGACAACAGATCGTTGAGCATGAGAGCCAGGAGGTCGGGGATGACAGGGAAGAAGTTTTGGAGGAAGAAGACCGTCATGCCCAGGCCTACGAGCAGTTTGAGCGGCAGGCCCAGCGAGAAGAGGTCGGCCTGAGGCACGACGCGGGCGAAGACGCCGAGCGTCACGTCTACCAGGAAGATGGTCACCACGAAGGGTGAGGCCAGGCGCATGGCGGTGACGAACAGCGCGCCCGTCCACTCCAGCAGCAGCCCGCCTACGTTGGTGAGTTGCGCCCCTGCCAGCGGCACCAGTTCGTACGACCCCACCAACGCGCGCAAGACGTGGTGATGGCCTTCGATCATCAAGAAGACCATCAGAAACGAGAAGCTCAGCAGGCGGCCCAGCGGGTTGGCGTAGGTGCCCTCGGCAGGATTGTAGACCTGCGCCAGGCTGAGGCCCATCTGAAACCCGATCACCTCGCCCGCAAACGAGACGGCGAAGAAGATAAACTGCGCGGCATACCCCAGCGCCACGCCCGTCAACGCCTCAATCAGCACCGCCAGCATCAACGGCACCACCTCGGTAACATTCGGCGGCAGCGGCTCCGGCACCAGCCCTACCAGCCCCCACGCAAACACCGCCGAGAACAAAATCCGCGTCTTCACCGGCACCGCCCGATGCCCGAAAAACGGCGCCGCCACCATCAATCCCCCGATCCGCACGAAGATCAGGAAGACGAGGATGAGGTATTCAGGATTGATGGTTGGCACTGTTCGGGGGTGGCATAGTGTTTTAGTGTTATAGTTTTTGAGTGTTTTAGTGGGTGGATTTAAACAGAACTAAAACACTATAACACTGGAACACTAAAACACTTAACGAGAAACATTCGGAATAAACTGCATCACGTGCGTCGTGAAGTCGATCAGGAGTTGGAGCATCCACGGCGTCAGGATCAGCAGGATCAGGGCGATGGCGAGGATTTTGGGGATGTAGCTGAGCGTCATCTCCTGCATCGACGTGATGGCCTGGAACAGGCTCACCAGCAGCCCGACCACCAGCGCCGCGCCCAAAAGCGGCAACGCCAGCAGCATGGCCGTCTGCATGGCCTCTTGCACCCAGTACAGCGCAACGTCGTTGTTCATGATTTCTGGTTTGTTTGATTGCAACCGCAGATGAACGCGGATGAACGCGGATGATTAGTACAAAACGCAGCCTTATCTGCGCCCATCTGCGTCCATCTGCGGTTGCATTTATCCGCGGTTGCAGCTAAGGACTCACGTATCCGAGCACCATCGATTCGACGATCAGGTACCAGCCGTCGGTGAGGACGAACAGCAGCAGCTTGACCGGCAGCGAGATCATCACCGGCGGGAGCATCATCATGCCCATGCTCATCAGCACACTGGCCACGATGAGATCGACGATGAGGAAGGGCAGGAAGATCATGAAGCCGATCTGGAAAGCGATGCGCAGTTCGCTGATGACGAACGCCGGCACGAGCACGTGGAGCGGCACGTCTTCGGGCGTGTCGTAAGCTTCGGTCTGCGACATATCCATGAACAGCATCAGGTCTTTCTCGCGTGTCTGGCCCAGCATGAATTGCTTGATCGGCGCGGCGGCGCGGTCGAAGGCTACTTGCTGCGTGATCTCACCGGCGATGTAGGGTTCGAGCGCCTCGTCGTGGACGGTCTCCAGCACGGGAAACATGATGAAGATCGTCAGGAACAACGCCAGCCCCACCATCACCTGCGACGGCGGCGACTGTTGCATGCCCAGGGCCGTCCGCAGGATGCTGAAAACCACCATTAGCCGCGTAAAACTGGTCATCAAGATGATGATGGCCGGCGCCAGCGACAGCACCGTCAGCAGCAACAAAAGCTGGATCGGCAGGGCGAAATCCTCTTCCCCATCGCCTGCGAGATCGACCTGCGGCAACAGCGTAAACGACGAGCCCGTAGTATCAGCCGGAGCAGTCTGGGCCAGGGCGGTTTCGGGGACGAAACAGGCGACCAAAACGATTATTGCCAGCACGCAACCGATTGCGCGCAGGAATCTTATCGGCTTAACATCTAACGAACCCATCTTGTCATCTCGACCGGAGCGCAGCGGAGCGGAGAGATCTCCCCGGTCGAGGAATTCCTGAACGGGGGAGATCCCTCGACTCCCTTCGGTCGCTCGGGATGACAGGAAAGGTAGTGTGGTGGTAGAAAGTCTCAACATGGCGCCTCGCTCTTCTGAAGGGTGAACGAGTTGCCGACTTGCTGCCTGAGCAGACGCGCAAAAGAAACCTCATCCGAACCCGGCGAAGCGTATGAACTCGCAGCAGCCTCATCCTTTATCGAATTTGCCCCAGCAAATTCGATAGAATCATACGCTTTGAGCAGCGTGATCTGGCCGGAGGTTACGCCCAGGAGCAGCACGTCGTCGCCGCAGCGAACGAGGCGGAGTTGCTGGTTGGGCGCCAGGCTCATCTGGCCAAGCGTCTGAAGCATCATCGCAGCGGATCCGCCATCTTTGGACCGGCGGCGGAGGAAGAAAGCAAAGCCTGCCCCGCCGAGTAACAGCACAAGAACAGCGACGTTACCGGCGGAAAAAAGTGTGGGCGTAGACGAGGCCGGTCGAGAGCGGACGGCAACGCCGTCGTCGACCTCCGACGCTTCGGTGATGGGTACGGCGCCGGGCGCCGGGGCGCGTTGCGGGGCCAGTTGCAGCGCTACCCACAGCAGCGCCAACGCGGCCCCGAACAGCAGCGCGCGCCGCAGCAGATGCCGGGTGCGTTCGGGTGAAGCTGCGCGGGAAGCAGCCGGTTGGGGAAAACGGAACATTTTGCTCGCGCTAAGGCATGAGTTTCAGTACAGCCTCCCAAAAAGCGCCCTGAAGCCACTTTTTCGAAGATATCTGCCTTATGGCGAAAACGATGCCGTTTACAGAAAAGCTTTCGTCCGTTGCCGGTCTGCGGCCAGGCGGGTGATGCGGATGCCGAACTGCTCGTCGATGACCACGGCTTCGCCTTCGGCGATGAGACGCCCGTTGGCGTAGACCTCCAGCGGCTCGCCGACGAGGTTTTCCAGTTCGATCACGCTGCCGGTGGTCAGGCGCAGCACGTCGGCCAGCGGCAGCTTGCGGCGGCCCAGTTCGACCGATACTTCGAGTTCGACCTCGGCCAGCAGGCTGAAGTTATCGCCATCGCCGCCGAGGGGGTCGCCGCCGAGTTCGGGGAACGTGGCCGGCGCCACGGGCACCGGCGAGCCTTGCATCGGCACCCCCATCTCCATCAGACCTTGATCCGCAGACAGGCCCATCTGGGCGGCCAGCGCTTCGAGATCCGGCTGTTCGGCAGCGGGCTGTTGGGCAGCCGGTTCGTCGGCAGACAAAAACGCGAAGCCATCCAGCGACATCTCGCCCACTTTGGCGTTGAAGGCCACTTTGAACAGCGCATCCGGAAGCGCGTCGGCAGCGATCTGGTTGCCATGCACGAGGATCTCGAACGAGACGTCCGGCAGCTTGATGCCCTCGCCGCCGAGCTGGTTGCGGATGGAGCCGTAGCCCTGCCCGGCCAGTTCGCGCACGAGGTCGTCGGCGCCGTCGTCCTGGATTTCCATGGCCTCGCCGAGCATGGCCTTCGAGAGCATCGGCAGCCAGGGTTGTTCCAGCATCACGGCAAAGCCGCCGCCGCTGCCCGCCGGGCTTAACACGACGAGGTAGGCCATCTTATCCAGCCTGGCCTCGGCCAGCGTCACTTCCTCGGGCGCCTCGGCTTTAAACACTACGTCTTCGCCGAGCAGCATGCCCAGGAAGGAACCCAGGGCTTCTTCCGCCCCCGCGATATGTTTTTTAAGATCAGTGGAGTTCATCTTCCAGAACAGGTTCTTCTTCGTGTACCAGGTGTGTCTCTGAAACTTCGAGCACGCGCACAGCGCGATGCTTACCCGCCTTGCCGGCCTTGGCCGTGAACTTCTCCTTGGCCCCGACGAAAACCCGGATGGGCTCGTTCGCGCGACGTTCCAGCGGGATCACGTCGCCCGCTTGCAATTTCATCAACTCGCTGATGGGAAGGCGCGTCCGGCCCAACTCTGCGCGCAGCTCTACCGTGATCGCGCGCAGGGTATTCTCGTACCGATTGCGCACGGCCTCGGGCACCTTCGACGTAGCGCTCGATATCCATTGCTTCATCCCCGCCCGCCCCAACATGCGTTCGAGCAGGAGGTACGGATAACAGACGTTGATGTACGAATGCTGATCGTAAACCGTCACCTCGAACGTGGCCACCAGCGCCGGCTCGACACCCGGAATGATCTGGACGAATTCGGCGTTCGACTCGAAGGCGACCTCTTCGAGGTGAATGGGAAAGACTTGCCGCCACGAATGTTCGACTTCGCGGTAAGCCCGCCGCATCACCTTGCCCATGATGCGCTGTTCGATCTGCGAGACTTCGCGCGGCGTGTTGAGAAACTCGCCCTGCCCGCCGAAGAGCTTTTCGATGGTAAAAATCACCAGGCGCGGATCGAGTTCGAAGAGGATCTGATGATTCATCTCTTCGACGGATACCACGTAGAGCGCCGACGGCGGCGCGCTCGACATCACATATTCAGAATAAAGCACCTGATCGACCGCCGTCAGGCTGATATCGACGATGGTGCGAAGCTGAGCCGAAAGATAGACCGAGAAGTCGCGCGCAAACGATTCGTGAATGTGGTAGAGCACGCGCATCTGGTCCTGCGCGAACAGGCGAGGCCGCTTGAAATTGTACGGATGAACCCGCTCCTCGACGTCCGCTTTGATGAGCGACTCCAGCGTATCCTGGTCGTACGACTCCGCGCCCGGCGTACTCGTGCGTACCTGCAATAGGGCATCAATTTCTTCCTGGCTTAGTTGCTTGGCCATGGCGCGGTGCCTTCGAGATAGTCTGGGTTACTGGATGACGTACTGGGTGAAGTAGAGACGGGTGATCCTCCCGTTCTCCAGGATACCGTTGACGCGTTTGCGCAGGCCCATTTTGAGCGAATCGCGCTTTTCGATAGCCGCCAGATACGGCACGCTCTGCGACGAGAGATACCGCACGATGGCATCGCGCACGACGATGTCTTTCGTGGTGAGTTCCTCCAGCGCAGCGGGCTTATCGCTTTCAAAACCGATCTTGACCATCAGGTAGCGTTTGCCGTCGGTGCCGGTGGGGTTGATGATCAGGTTGTCCATCTCGGTGAACTCGCCGTATTCGACGGGTTCGCTCTCTTCCTCGTCCCCGTACGATTGCGGCTCATAGCCCATCGTAGCCAGCGTCTCGTACTGGCTATAGGCGATGAAGCCACCGCTGCCGAGCCCGAGCAGGATCAGCGGAAGCAGGATGAAGAGAAACTTGCTTTTCTTTTTGCCTTCTACCTCTGCGCCGTCGGCGGCATCGGCAGCGACATCGGCTCCGTCAGCCCCTGATTTATCGCGTTTTGCCATGGTATCCAACTCAAGAATATTTCAACACGCCGGTTGCGCGCCCGGCCTGCCGCCGTCGCATTCATCGCCAGCGGCCGCTGTTCTCCGTACCCGATAGCCACGTAGCGCGAGGCATCGGGGATTTGGTTGATGCTAAGCATAAAACGTACCACCGACGTCGCCCGCGCCGACGACAACTCCCAGTTCGACGGGTAGCGATGCGTGGCGATGGGCCGGTCGTCGGTATGGCCTTCGACGATGATGGCCTTGATGCGGTCGTCGAGCAGCCCGGCGATGAAACGCAGCACTGTGCGCGAGGGCTCGATGAGCACCGCCTCGCCGGAATTGAACATCACCGAATCGGCGATGGTCAGATGCAGGCCGTTGGGCGTCAGTTGCGCCTCCACTTTCTCGTCGAGGTCGTTTTCTTCGAGATACTGCATCAAGTCCTCGTAGCGCTCTGCCTGATCCTTCGACTGCGCGATGGACATCAACTGCTGGTTCATCGCAGGCGTGACGGAGTCGTGGCTGAGGACGCTGGTGCGGCCCTGGAAGTAGCTCAACGCTTCTTTGAACTTCTTGACCTCGACCTCCGACATCGACACGATCATCACGAAGAAGGTCAACAACAGCGTAACCATGTCGCTGAAGGTGACCATCCAGAAAGGCGCTGTCGGCCCTTCCATTTCCTCATCGCCTACGTCGTCCGCCATGTCGTTTTTTAATGGTCATTGGTCACTGGTCATCAGTCACTGGTATATTTTTCTAGTGACCAGTGACTAGTGACCAGTGACCTTGAAGTCTTTACGCCGCCTGGGCGAGGTCGTCGCCGGCGCTGTCGCCGCCGGAGGCGTCGCCGAGGTAGAGCCGGAGGCGTTTTTCGACCATGCTCGGCCCGTCGCCTTGCACAATCGAGAGCACGCCGGTCTGGATCACCTCGCGCGCCCGTACCATCTCGGCAAACTGCGCGTTCATCTTATCGCCCATGGGCAAGAAGATCAGGTTGGCAAAAAGCGCCCCGTAGAACGTGGTGATCAAGGCCACGGCCATACCGGCGCCGATCTGGGACGGATCGCTCAGGTTTTGCAGCATCTGGATGAGACCAATGAGCGTGCCAAGCATGCCGAACGCCGGGCAATAAGAGCCCGCCGTCATAAAAAATTTAGCGCCGAACTGGCGAAGGCTTAAATCTTCCTTCGTCTTCTGTCTCATCAAATCTGCAATGGCGTCTTCTTCGATGCCGTCTACGGCCATCTGAAGACCGAACGACATAAACTCGTCTTCGAGTTCGGCGATGGCGCGGTCGAGCGCCAGCAGGCCGTCGCGCCGGGCCGTGCGCGAGAGTTTCGTAAATTGATCAACATATTGGCTCAAATCGGGGGAAGAGTAGGTAAAAAAGCCTTTCAAGACGGGTATCGCGTTCTTGACTTCCTCCAGCGAGAAGCCCACCAGCAACGCCGCGACGGTGCCGCCGAGCACGAGCACGATGGAGGCTACGTCGAAAAAGGTCTGCCATCCGGCGCCCATAAAAATGGCGCCGTAGATCATCCCCAGACCGGCCACTATTCCAATCGGTGTCGATTTCTCCATGGTGTTTCGATTCAACAAGTACAGAGACACGGGCCGCGCGCTGTCTGTAGCGGCGTGGTTTCCGGGTCTCCGGGTTAACGTCTTAACGAAAAAGGCGGAAGTTTTTGAAGCAAAACGCGGAAAATGTTACCGTCTTCCCCCCTGCTCCGGCAGGCGCCTGGCGCCCCTACCAGCAGGTGTATCGTTACCCGCAGATGATTGTTAAACAGGGAATTTGGGGGATTTTTTGAGCCGGAGAGTCGAAGAGTCGGGGAGCCTGAGATTTCTAAAAAAAGAAGATAGCTGTGAGTCATCCCGTATTGTGATGATGCTCCGTGAGTGGCTCTTTGAAAAAGTGAAGAACAGGTCTGTTTTTATTGGCATGTAAGTCCGAACTTCGGAAAACTGATTATTGAAGTTTCTTCAACCATCCCGGTATGAAAAAACAACCTCTTGGGGAAGTCTTCGGCTTTCCTACGGCTACTGTCTCTCGTCAGGCAGAACGATACAGGAAGCTCAAGCTGTGCCCTTACAACAATAAGGTACCAAACTGCACGAAGGATAAGGCGAATGATCCGCTGGGTGTTTGTAGTATTTATCATGACCACGAGGCTGTCATCACCTGCCCCATTCGATTTCGCCAGGATTGGATTATTGCTGAAGACGCAGCGGGATTCTTTTTTGAGAAGGGCACTTCATGGACATCTCTGACAGAAGTCAGGCTCAAAGACAAACACAGGCAATCAGCCGGTAATATCGACGTTGTTCTCGTAGCCTACAATGACCAGGGTCGTGTTGTTGATTTCGGGTCGCTCGAAGTGCAGGCTGTGTACATTTCCGGGAATGTTCGTAAGCCATTCGAATACTATATGGAAGATCGAAAAGCGCGGAAAGAGATGGATTGGAGCAAACTGGCTGATTATTATCCGAGGGCTGACTTTCTTTCATCATCCCGGAAACGTCTCGTTCCTCAGTTGCTATATAAAGGAAGTATCTTGCATGGCTGGAAGAAAAGACAGGCCGTTGCGATACAAGGCAGCTTTTACGACACCTTGCCGGATTTACCGGAAGTCGATCCCGAAGACGCGGAGATAGCATGGTTTCTGTACGAATTGCTGCCAATTTCGAACCGTTTCGACTTGACGTTAAGCAGAACGGTTTATACGAAGTTCTGGCCGGCCTTGAACACCATCACCACGCCTGATGCTGGAGACCTTGAAGACTTTATGGAGGTTTTACAGCAGAAACTGGATGACAAACGAGACGGCAACCCACCCGATGCACCACTGATAACGGACATCCCGCTTCATGGATAGCGAACAGCTAGTAAAAGAGCAACAGGAGCTGTTTAAGGCAGTTCCTAAGAGAGAGAAGATCGTGAACGTCGCCAGCGTTCCGATGCGTAGTCCTTTTCGCTATGCAGGCGGAAAGACGTGGTTGGTGCCACAGATAAGACGATGGTTAAAAGAACGAGGCGGACCTGCCATTGAACTCATCGAACCTTTCGCTGGCGGCGGCATCGTGAGTTTGACGGCCGCTTTTGAGAATCTCGTCGGTAAGGTAACGATGGTCGAACTCGATGAAGATGTTGCTGCCGTCTGGCGCGTGATCATTGATGGGAATGCCGAATGGCTGGCAAACCGGATAATGACCTTCGATCTTACGGTTGATAGCGCACACGAGGCTATCGAGAGGGCAGCGGTGTCTCTTCGTGATCGGGCCTTTGCAACTATCGTCAAGAATCGTGTCAATCGGGGAGGGATTCTGGCTGATGGAGCCAGCTTCATTAAACAGGGAGAAAATGGAAAAGGCATTCGATCACGATGGTATCCAGAAACCCTGAAGCGCCGCATATTGGAAATTGCGCTGGTCCGTGATCGAATACGATTCATTGAAGGGGATGCCTTCGAAGTCATCCGGGAGAACGCTGAACGTGAGGACGCTGTGTTTTTCATCGATCCGCCCTACACGAAGGCCGGGCGAAGGCTCTATCGCCATTCAGAACTCGACCACGAACACCTGTTCGATCTGGCTGCACGGCTGAAGGGCGATTTTCTCATGACCTATGATAACGCCGAAGAAGTGCGCAAAATGGCTGAAAAACGCAGATTCGACATGCGTGTTGTAGCGATGAAAAATACCCATCACGCAAAGATGACGGAGTTACTTATTGGGCAGAATCTGACCTGGGTTGGAAAAAAGAAGCACCCTTAAAAAACGCCTTAATCCAGCGCTTCGCTGACCAGCTTATCGCCTTGTTGATGATCGGCCAGCATCACCAGCACGATGCGGTCTTCGCAGTCGCCCAGCACCTCGCGCACGCTGTAATGACCGTGCCAGAGAGCGACGGATTGTTGCGAATACGCCGGGGGGCTTCGATGCCATCGACGTTGGGCATGTTGATGTCCATCAAGATCAGATTAGGGCGATGCTGGGCTGCCAGGCGGCAGGCTTCGAGGATCTGGCACCCGACCTCTGCCAGCGACCGTTTGATCTTCATGCGAATCAGGTTTGAGGTCATGCGTCATGCGTCATGGGTTTTTGAAAAGACACTCATGACTCGTGACCCATGACCTTTTAATCCCAGAGACTCCCGACGCCCGGTTCAGGCTGGGCATCGACGGTTCCGCGGGTGGGCTGGCGGTCGTTGGCGAAAGAGGTCGTGGGGGCCGGTGTACCGGGTGCACGCATCCGAAAGTGGGCCAGCAGGGTTCGGAGGGCGTCGGTCATGTGATGGAGCCCGTCGCCGGCCTGCGCGATCTCGGCGATGCCGGCTGCCGACTCGGCGGAGACCGTGGAGATGCTCTCGACGCTGCGCGAGATGTCTTCGCTGGTGGTCGATTGCTCGTCGCTGGCTGCGGCGATCTGGTTGATCATATCGACGGTGTTTTGCGCGCCCTGGACGATCTCGCCCAGCGCCGTGCCGGCCTGGTCGGCCAGGCGGATGCCTTCTTCGACTTCCTTCGTGCCGCGCTGCATGGCCTCGACGGCTTCGACGGTCTCGGCCTGGATGCCTTTGATCATCGCGGCGATCTCTTTGGTGGCGCCGGTGGTGCGTTCGGCCAGCTTGCGCACCTCGTCGGCCACAACGGCAAAGCCGCGGCCCTGCTCGCCCGCGCGGGCAGCCTCGATGGCAGCGTTCAACGCCAGCAGGTTGGTCTGATCAGCGATTTCGTTGATGACCGAGACGATCTCGCCAATCTTATCGCTCGATGCGCCGAGACGCTCGACGGTCTTGGCCGAGGTGCTGACGATGGCGGCAATTTCGCGGATCTTAGCAACGGTCTGCTGGACGACTTCGCCGCCGGCTTCGGCAGCCTGCCCGTTGGCCCCGGCGGTGTCGGCGGTATGCTGGGCGTTCCTGGCATTCTCGATGATCGTCGCCGTCATCTGTTCGACGGCAGCGGCCACCTCGGTCGCCTGCGACGACTGCTCCTGCACGCCCGCAGCCAGTTCTTCGGTCGAGGATCCGATCTGTTTGACGGTGCCGAAGGTGGCTTCGACGTTCTGATGCACCTGCTCCAGCAACTCGCTGATGGTCACGACGGCGCGGTTGAAGCCCTCGTAGAGCCGCCCGATTTCGTCGTCGCGTTCGGCAGTCAGGCGGGCGGTCAGGTCGCCGTCGGCAAAGCGTTCCATCTGGCTGAGCATTTGATCGACGCTGCGCGTGAGGTAGGCTTGCTGGATTTCGGCAGCCTTCACAGCCTCTTCCACCCGGCGCTCGACCTGCGCTTTTTCGACCTCTACCGCCGCCATAGCCGCCCTGGCGTACCCCACCATGTGCGCGAAGCTCTCCGCCAGATGACCGATTTCGCCGGCGGCAGCGACGTCGAACGTCACATCGTGTTCGCCGGCAGCGACGCGGGCAGCAGCTTCTTCGAGTTCTTTGACGGGCCGCGTGATCGAGCGCGCGATGAAGTACGCCAGCGCCAGACCGCAGCCGATGCTCAGCAGGGTGATCAACAACATGATCCACCCCATTACGCCGGCCTTCGCTTCTTTTCCGTCAGCCAGGGCCGCGAGATGGACCTCAGCCTCTTCCTGAAGCCGCAGCAACTCCTGCTCGATGGCATCGATCTCTCCGAGCACAGCCACCACCACCTCGAAGTCGCTCAGATACGCCTCGGCGTTCGTCTTGATTTCGTTTTTGATCGCCCGCCGAATCCACGCCCGCTCGGTATGATCCAACAGCACAGCGACGGCGTCTTGCACGCGCTGGACGTACTTGTCCTGGCGACGCATGAAAAAGTCCTTCTCGCTCCGACGCACCTGGAGCATATCAACCAAAAGCTCATCCTGATACGAGGCATCGACGGCTTCCTCGACGGCATGAACGCTCGCGCGCAAACGGCCTTCGGCGCCGCTGTTTTCGTCGATACCCCGCTCTTCCATTTTGGCCACGAGTTTCCCAAACGTCGTTCGATAGGCATCGATGGAAGCCTGGAGATTGGCTCCGGCCTCACTGCCTTCGAACGGCTCAAGCCGGGCTTCGAAGACGGTGAGCTGGTTTTCAACCTGGGCGGCTTCGTCGAGGTCGCGCCGGGTCAGGAAAGCTACGGTGCCGGCCTGGATGCGGGCCTCGTTCTCGGCCATCAGACGCGCATCGCCCAATTCATCTAAAGCAGACGATTCGAGGTACGAAAACAAGGCGACGATGCCGGTGAAGAAAAGGACGAGGCCCGCGAGGCCGAATATTTTTCCGAATAACGAGTTCTTCAGGGACTTCATTTCCGCGTTAGTCTGGGGTGATTGCGGTGGATGTTGAACCGAGCCTGCGCCTCCCAACGCACGCTCAGGCATTAAAAATCGACCCATCCCGCTTCTCCAGCCCTCCCTTTCCTCGCTGAAACAACAGAGCGCGATGTCCACAGCCATTCCTGGTCAAAATCAGGACCAAGTTTTTTTGAAACGTGAAACGTGAGGGTGCTGTCAGAATTGTCGTAGTAGTCCTAAAGCAAAACGGCTCCCCAGAGAATGTCCCAACGGGCCTCCATCCCCCAGCCCGGTGATCCTTCACGGGTGAGACCGGACGTTAGCACCACACGTTAGTCCCAGAGGGAACCCGTCGAGGCCGGGGCGGGAGCCGGAGCAAGCGCCGGCATCGTAGCGCCGTCGCCGCTGCCATAGGTGGGCTCGACGGGCGCAGGCGCTTCCGAAAGACGGAACCGGGCGATGAGTTCGCGCAGCGTCGTGGCCTGGCAGTTCATCTCGTCGGCGGTCTGAGCCAGCCCCGACGTCGCCATCGACACCTCGCCAGCCACCGACGAGATCAACTCGACGTTGCGCGAGATCTCGGTGCTGGCCGTGGCCTGCTCTTCGCTGCCGGAGGCAATCTGGTCGATCATCAGGCCCATGCTGTTGATCGACGCGACGATCTCGCTGAGCGAGCGCGAGGCGTCGTCGGCCAGGCGCAGGCCGGTTTCGACCTCCTCGTTACCCCGCGTCATCGACGCGACGACCTCGTCGGTGTCGTGCTGGATGCGGGTGATCATCGTGGCGATCTCTTTGGTGGCTGCCGTGGTGCGTTCGGCCAGCTTGCGCACCTCGTCGGCCACGACAGCAAAGCCGCGGCCTTGCTCCCCGGCGCGGGCGGCCTCGATGGCGGCGTTCAACGCCAGCAGGTTGGTCTGGTCGGCAATCTCACTGATCACTTCGATGACCTCGCCGATCTGCGCGCCGCTCTGCCCGAGCGCCGTCACTTTCTCCGCCGACTCTTTGACGATGCCGGCGATACGCTTCATGCCTTCGGTGGTCTGCTGGAAGACCTCTTCGCCGGTGTGGGCGAGGTCGGAGGCGCGCTGCGCGGTCTGGTTGGCCTCGCGCGAGTTGACCGACGCCTCGGTGATCGTGGCCGACATCTCTTCGATGGCAGCGGCCACCTCGTTGGTCTGCTGCGCCTGCCCCTGCGCCCCGCTCGACATATCATCCGCCGAAGTTGCCACACGCTGGGCCGCTTCGAGCAAATGATTGCCGGCCACCTGGATCTTGCCGGTCAGCTCTTCCAGGTCGGCAATCATCCGGTTGACCTGATGCATCAGCGCGCCGACTTCGTCTTCTTTTTCGACCGTCAGCCGCTGCGTCAAATCGCCGTTGGTGACGGCGGCGATGACTTCGGAGATGCGGGCGAAGTTGCGCTGCAAATACTGGCGCTCTTCGTCGGCGGCGGCCTGGAACTGCTCGGCCTGATGACGCGACGCCTCGGCCTGTTCGGTCTGCTCCTGGATGGCGTTGGTGTTACGCTCGCTGGCCTCGACCATCGCGTTGAACGACGCCGCCAACTGGCCGATCTCGTCCTGTTGCTTAATCTCGACGCGGGCGGTCAAATCGCCGTTTTCGACGGCGCCGGCAGCCTCACGCAACGCCTCGACCGGGCGGACGACAGTGCGACCGATCAGGCGCAGCATCAAGAAAGCCATGGCTCCGATGATGGCCAGGATGCCGCCTGCAATGAGGAAACTGGTGCGTCCTTGCGCCTGAATCGACGCTGCCGGGAGCGCCACGAGCACGTGCCCGAGTTGCGAGTCGTCCTCGGCGTTGACGATGGCAGAGACCGCGATCAAGACGGCCTGCTCGTCGGTCGTTTCGGTCCAGCGCAGCGCGGTATCGGTGGTGTGGTCTTCTTCGGCCAGCAGGTCATTGAGCTGGTTTTCCGCGATCACGGTGCCCTCGGCGTCGAGGAAGGCGCCGGCCAGCGCCGCTTCGCTCTCGACGACGTGGCTCAGGCTCTCAGACAGCCCTTCTTCATCCTGCATAATCATGTTAAAGATCGAGGCGCCGCCGAGGGTCTCGGCCAGCAGTTGCGCGCGTTGTTCGAATTCGTGCTCGGTCACACCCAACGAATACTGGGTAAAGATGAAAAACAACAACACCGAGACGGCAGCGATCCCGCTCAACTGAAGGGCAAACCGGCGCCGCAAATTGAGTTTCGAAAGGTTAAGCGTTTTGACTACGCTTTTTTGTTCAGACATGGCTAACGATGGTGTTTCAGGGGAAAGTATGGTGGTGGGTTAGTAAGTCTTGCGCGCTCAGCGGTTGGCGTTGGTCACTGGTCATTACGCTCCCCCCGCCTTCGCGGGGGTCGCTGTCACTGGTCATTAGTGACTCTATCCTCCATCAATGACCAGTGGCCAATGACTAGTGACCAGTACCAACTTCAACTCAAAGCGCCGGCTCACATCGAATGCCGCCGAAGGTGCTCTCAGCACCTAATTAGAAGCAAACTGCGTACGCTCGGCATATTTCTCCGGCACCGTCAGCGACAGCGCGGCGGCGGCGGACTTGTTGACGAACAGCGACAGGCCGCCGGCTTCTTTTTTCATCGAGATAAAAGCCCCGGCGTTGACCCAGGAGTCGCTGGGCGCAAACAGCGGAAGGCCGGCTTTCATGGCGCTGGTGATCAAGAAATTTTTGCTGGTCTTCTGGTCGATGAGGCCGTCGTCTTCGAGCACCCAGATGGCTTCGACTTTGTGCGTCCGCGTCAACTGGCGAAACTGCGGGGCGATGTCCGAGATGTCGGCAACTTCGGCCAGGAAGAGTTGCACTTTCAACGACGTGCCGGCGCGACGAATCTTGGTCAGCGTGGCTTCGTCGTTCGTGTTTTTGTTCCAGATGATGCCCACCCGCTGGAGGTCCGGCTTGACCTCCTTCATGATGTACATCTGTTGCATCGGCGTGACGCCGGAGTTGAGCGAGGCCGGGGTGAAAGCGGTACCTACAACGGCGGCTACCAACATCAGCGCGCCTCTTACTACGTTAAGCATTGTGTTCCTCTAAGGTGAATAGGGATGAACGGTTGGTTGGGTTGTGTCCGTAAACACTCCCTCTTCAATCGTTCGTCTGTGCGTTTCCTTTAGTCGAAAAAACCCGTCCGATTTTGGATTTTCGATTTTGGATTTTCGATTTTGGATTTTGGATTGAGAAGCGTCTTTCTCACGCATCTCAATAATCGAAAAAAACCTGCTTTTTGGACTGTTTTGGCCTTTTTTGTCGAGTAAGAGGGATCGGTCTAAAACAATCCAAAATCCAAAATCGAAAATCCAAAATTCACAGGCGGTTCACCGGGTCGACGGCGCTGCGCCCCTCCTCAACTCGGAGGATTTCGGCAGCGCCGCGCCTACCCGCCGACCGACGGCTTTCGTCAGGGCTTCGGCGAGGTCTTCCAGCGACAGAACCGCGTCGGCAAGGCCCGCCTCGACGATAGCCCTGGGCATGCCGTAGACGACGCACGACGCTTCGTTCTGCGCCACCACTTTGCCGCCGAACTGCTTGATGTGCCTGGCCCCTTGCAGGCCGTCTTTGCCCATGCCCGTCATCACCGTGGCGAGCACTTTGCCGCCGTAGGCTTTGCAGGCCGAGTCGAACATCACATCCACCGAAGGCCGGTGCAGCAGGTTCTTGGGCTCCTCCGGCGTGGCGGTGATCACACCGAGCTTGCTGGCCCGGAACGTCAGGTGTTTGCCGCCCGGCGCAATCAGCACCGTGCCCGGCTCCACGCGCATACCCGGCGCGGCTTCGACCACGCGCAGCGCGCTCATGGCGTCGAGCCGCTCGGCCAGCGACTTCGTAAAATGCGGCGGCATATGCTGGACGATCACCACCGGAAGCGCAAAATCAGCCGGCAACGCGGGGATCACTTTCTGCAGGGCAAACGGGCCTCCGGTCGAGACGCCGATGGCTACCAGCCGCGCGCCGTGATAGCGAAACGGCGCCGCTGCCGATGCGGAGGCTGCCGGTGTGGCCGGTCTGGGTTTAGCTGCTGCCACAGGCGCTGCACTTTGCCGCGAAACCGGCTCATGACGCCGGAAAAGCCGCGACCGCGACCGGGCAATCGACTTGACTTTCGTCAGCAATTCGCCCTTGATCTTGTTGATTTCAAGCGAGACGTAGGACATCTGCTTCGGGATGAAATCAACGGCCCCGGCGTGCATGGCCTCGATGGTGGCTTTGGCGCCCTGCTGCGTCAGCGAACTGATCATCATGACCGGAACGGGATGCTCCTTCATGATGCGTTTTAGCGCCGTGATGCCGTCCATACGCGGCATCTCGATGTCCATCGTCACGAGATCCGGGCGTAAACGTTTGACTTTTTCGATGGCTTCGAGCCCGTCTCGCGCCGTGTCGACGACCTGCACCTCGGCGTCTTCCTCCAACATCATGGAGATCGCCTTTCGCATAAAGGCCGAGTCGTCAACGACGAGTATTCGGATCATGGTTTTTCTCGTGATAGTCATGAGTCATGGGTCATGGGTCATGGGAAAACACTCATGACCCATGACCTTCCTATTTTTTAAAGGCACACCGGCCTCATTTATCACGCCGTCTCGGCAGATTCCGTGATGCCGCGCCGTTTGTTTTGCTCTATCCGGACGAGTTCGGCCACGTCGAGGATCATGATGACGCGCCCGTCGCCCAGGATCGTCGAACCGGCGATAGCGGGCACCTTTTTGAGGTAATTGCCCAGCGGCTTGATGACGATCTCTTTCTGGCCCGTCAACGCATCGACGACCAGGCCCAGGCGGTGATGAGCCAGGCCCACGATGACGGCGAAGGTGCGCTTGTTGGAAGCGTCGTAGCCGTCTACGTCGAGCGTCTCGCCGATGCGCATCAGCGGCAGCACCTGCTCGCGGATCCGGATGACCTCGCGGCCTCGGATGGTGCTGATGTCTTCGGGAGCCAGCCCGACGACCTCGACCACCGAGTGCAGCGGCACGGCGAAGGTCTCTTCGCCCACCCGCACGAGCAGGCCTTGAATGATGGCCAACGTCAGCGGCAGCTTGAGCGTAAAGCGCGAGCCCTGCCCCTGCGTCGAGGTAATGCTGATGGTGCCGTTGAGACGCGAGATGTTGGTCTTGACGACGTCCATCCCCACACCGCGCCCGGATACTTTGCTGACTTTCTGCGCCGTGCTGAAACCGGGCCGGAAGAGCAACTGGAACGCCTGCGCGTCGCTCATATCGTCGGCTTCTTTTTCGGTGATCAGGCCGCGTTCGAGCGCCTTGGCCTTGACGCGCTCGACGTTGATGCCCGCGCCGTCGTCTTCGATTTCGATGACGACGTTGTTGCCTTCGTGCCGGGCGGCCAGGCGCATCTGGCCTTGGGCCGGCTTGCCGGCAGCCTCGCGCACTTCCGGCGTCTCGATGCCGTGGTCGGCAGCGTTGCGGACGAGGTGGACGAGCGGGTCGCTGATCTCTTCGACGAGCGACTTGTCGAGTTCGGTCTCTTCGCCCTCGATCTTCAGGTCGATGTGTTTGCCGAACTCCCTGGCGAGGTCGCGCGCGACACGCGGAAACTTGTTAAAGACGCGCCCGATCTGCACCATTCGGGTGTGCATCACGGCGGTCTGCAATTCGGTCGTAATGAAATCGACCTGGGCGTTGGTCTCGCTCAACTGCCGCAGCAACTCCTCGGTGTCGTCGGTCGATTTCATGTCGGAGACGAGTTGGAGCAGGCGGTTACGGCCCAGCACCAGTTCACCGACGAGGTCCATCAGGCTGTCGAGGCGTTCGACTTCGACGCGGATGGTGTCGGCGGGTTTGCGGCTGGCGGCGGCTTGCCTGGCCTCTTTTCCTTTCGAGGCGCCGCCCTTCGTGGCAACAGCTTTCTTCGCCTCGATGTCCTTCAAAGCGGTTTCCAGCGCGGCGTTCTTCGCCTCGACTTTGGACGCAGCGGCTTTGGGTTTGGCCGGTTTATCCTCAGCCGCAGGCTTTTTCGCAGCTTTTGCGGCAGGTTTGGCCTCTTTCGCAGCCCTGCTGGTCTCGAACGACCCATCGGAGATAGCCTTCAATTGCCCGACCAGATCATCCAATTCGAGCGGAACCAATTCGCCGTCAACGACCTGCTGCGCCAGCACTTTCATCTGATCAAACGCCGTGAACATCACGTCCATCATCGACGCGTGAAAGTCGATCTCCGAACGACGCAGCTTGTTCAAGACGTCCTCGAAGTGGTGCGTCAGAAAACTCAACTGTTCCAGCGACAGAAAGCCCGAGGTGCCCTTGACAGTGTGGACGGCGCGGAAGATGGTGTTGACCAGTTCGGTGTCGTCGGGCGTCTGTTCGAGTTGGAGCAGGTCGTTGTCGAGTTCTTCGAAGATCTCTTGCGTTTCAATGATGAAACTGTTGACGATCTCCTTCATATCGTCAGCAAAGATCGGGTGATTGGCCATGATCTCGTATGATTCTTAATGAAACGTGATGCGTGAAACGTGAGGTTGCTGATAGAAACCTCTCAACGAAGCTCCCTCACGTTTCATAGCAGCTACTTAAAGGCAAAACCAAGATCCAACTTTTGACGCTGAACTAGGCGCCGAAAAGCTTATCAATGTCATCTTGCGAGGCGAAGCCGCCGCCCGGCGCGCTGAAGAGTTGATCGATGTCATCTTGCGAAGCCGGGACGGAATTTTCCACCGGCGGGCGATCTTCGGCAGGTTGGGCCGGAGCGCCGCCGCCGAAGAGCGCATCGATGTCGTCCTGCGAGGCGGGCGACGAAGGCAGGGGCTTGGCTTCCACCTTGGGCGCCGTATTCGGATCTTCGAAGGCCTTGACCAACTCGTCGGCGGCGCGCTGCTTGGCGCCCGACTTGTCGTACCTGGCGTTGGGGTCGAAGGCAACGAAGCGGCGCGGTATCCTTTTGTCTTCGAACTTGATACCGCTGCCCAGGCGATCCATCAGGTTGCCCATGCGGTCGCGGATCGACTCGATCAGGTGGTTGACCGCCGCCAACTGCTGCGCGGTGATGTCTTGCACCTGGAGGGCGATCATGATGTGGTTGAGCTTCTCGTTGATCACGTCGAGCGCATCGACGTCGGCCTGGATCTGCTCGCTGACTTTGCGGCGCAGGGCTTTCTTGTTGTGATGGATCAGTTCCACCTTGGTCAGCAGAAGATCGTTGTTGTCGCGCAACTCTTTGCGCAGCAAGCGGATCATATGGGCGTCGGCCCTGGCGATGGCCTCGATGGGCTCTTGCGATTCCTTGAGCCGTTTTTTGAGCTTCCAGACCTTGCCGAGGGCGCTGTCTACGAGGTCGAGGATCTCGGTCGTGGCCATCTCGGTAGCCTGCGTGACGCTCTCCAGACGCGACGTGGCGCGCGGCATCATCTTGACGGTGCTCTCGCGGATCGAGGCGTTGATGTCGTCGATGAGCGCCGAGATGTCCTTGAGGAAGACAAACATCTCCTCCAGGAACGGAATGGCCCGCTGGCCCAGAACAAAGACCGAGCGCAGTTCGTCGAGCTTGTCGAGAATGTTATTGATCTGCAAAGAAGACATAGCAGCACAGCGGTTAGACAAGTTTGAGAATCATGTCGATCTTTTCGCGCAGGATCTTCGCGGTAAAAGGCTTAACGATGTAGTTGTTGACCCGCGCCTGCATGGCGGCAATCACGTCTTCCTGCATCCCCCGCGTGGTGATCATCAGGATGGGCATCTCGCCCAGGCTGGCGTGGCTGCGGATGGTCTTGGTCAGGTCCAGACCGTTCATGTTAGGCATATTCCAGTCCGTGATCACGAACTCGAAACTGTCGGCATTGAGCTTTTCCATGGCATCCTGCCCATCTTCAGCCTCCACGACGGTTTCGTAACCGATTTCGCGGAGGGCATTGCAGACAATCCTGCGCATGGTAGGCGAGTCATCGACAACAAGGAACTTCATTGTGGGCACCTCAACTGATGTACTTGGAGATTTCGTACTGAATACGCTTCTGATCGAACGGCTTGACCAAATAGGCATTGGCCCCGATCCGGAAGCCCTCGGCTTTGTCCTTCTCATCGGAGAGCGACGAGAGGATGATTACTGGCAGATCGGCGTAATCGCGGTCACTGCGGATAGCGCGAACAAGCCCGTAGCCGTCGAGCTTGGGCATGTTCAAATCGGTCACGACGAGGTCAACCGGCGTCTGGGCCATTTTTTCGAGCGCGTCCATGCCGTCTTGCGCCGTCACCACGGTCAGGCCCTGGGCGCGCAAGGCAAACATGACGAACTTGCGGATGGCACTCGAATCGTCGACGACCATAACACACTTGGACATGGTATTCACCCCTTTTTGTAGGCTATGATCTTGTCAAACCGGACCGGCTGGAACGACTGCGTCACGCCGTAGAGCGTCTCGGAAAATCCGACGAGCAGGTAGCCGCCCGGGTTAAGGTTGTTGTAGATCGACGAGACCACGCGTTGCTTGGCCTGGGTGTCGAAGTAGATCAAGACGTTGGCGCACAGCACGAGGTCTACGCCGCGCATGCGCCCCATCCCGACCCGGTCGCTCAGATTGACGTGATGGTACTTGACCATCTTGCGGATCTCCGGGCTGAGCTGGAACCGCGCGCCGTCTTCCTTAAAATGCTTGCGCATCATCGGCGGCGGCACATTGCGCACGCCGTACTCGCCATAGATGCCGGCTTTGGCTTTTTCCAACACCTGGGTGTTGATGTCCGTGCCAGCTATCTCGAAGCGAACCTGCGGAAATTTGCGCTGCAAGCGTTCCTTAACGATCAGCGCGATGGTGTAGGGCTCGTCGCCGGTGGAGCAGGCTGCACTCCAGATCCGGACGGACTTCTTGCCTTCCCCCGCGCGCCGTTCGACGATCTCCGGAATGAGTTCTTTTTCCAGCAGATCGAACTTGGGCAGGTTACGGAAGAAAAATGTCTCGTTGATCGTGATGGCGTTGACGAGGTCTTTCAACTCGCCGTTCATGCCACCTTTCAAGAGCAGTTCGTAATAGGCGGGGAAGCCTGAAAGCTTGAGCGCAATCAGACGCCGTCCTATCCGGCTCTCAAGCAAATAGCGTTTGTTGTCCTGGAAATAGATCCCCGTCTTTTTATAGACGAACGAACGCAACCGCTCGAACATATCGTCGGTGAGTTCAGACTGCTTATTGCGGACGGGGAGATCTAGTTTTGCCAGCAAGCTCATAGCTCACTCGGTTACAGGGTGAAATCAGGCAGCCCGGCTTGGGTCCAGACTGAGGGCGTAAGCGGCGTCTGCGGCAAATTCGTTCACTTCGGCGTCGAGGTCGGCCAGCCCGGCGTGGATCACGACGTGGAGGGCCGGATGCTGAAGGTTCTGGCTCAACCCGATGGCAGCCACCTTCGTCTCGGCGTCGAGAGCTTCGAACTGTGCCGTGACGAAGCGGCTGACTTCGTCGATGTCTTCTTCGGGGATGAGTTGTTGCGCCAGGAAGCCCAGCACAAAGCCCATAGCATTTTGCGCCGTCACTCGCCCGGCTTCGACGTTTTCGACGATGCGATGGAAGATGTCGGGATAGGCAGCCAGGGTCTTGAACATTTCCACGTCGAGCATGTCGTCCTGCCCGGCGCGGGCCATCATCCCATCGACGGTTTCGCCATCCAGGAAAAACTGAAGGCCGTGCACGGCGGCGCAGCGATACTCCAGGTCGAAATCGTCGAACATCTCCAGGAGATAGCCCTTGATCGACTCCGGCATCACGGCGCGGTCCGGGTGCATCTCGTTAAACTTGATGATGCTGCTGAGCACGATAGGCCGCGCCATCGGATCGACGCCGTCGATTTTGCGCAGGAGCAGGTCGAGCACTTCGGGGTCGTGCTGCTGGGCCAAGGCTTCGGCGGCGGCGTATTGCACGACGGGGTCTTCGTCGGCCAGGGCGTGTTCGAGGAAGCTGAGATCGGCCTCGCTGCCGAAGGCGCCGAGGGCGGCGACGATGCCGGGCCGTGCCAGCGGATGGCGGTCGTAGAGCACGCGCAGGGCATCGTGATGCTCGACGGCGCGGAGGTCTCCCAGGGCATCGACGGCGGCCAGCACCACGTTGTCGTCGTGGTCGTCGAGGTGTGCGGCGATGCGCCCGGCCAGGTGCTGCGCCGGCAACTGCGCCAGCACGTCGATGGCAAACTTGCGCACGTCGTGGTGGTCGTCGTCGATGGCAGGCGCGAGCGCTTCGACCGCCGGGGCGCCCATCTTCACGAGCACCTCGCCGGCGAGGTTACGCACCCGGATGTCGTCGCTGGCGATGTAGGGCACGACGAGCACGGCGGCCTCGGCGGTGGCGAGGTTTTCGAGCAGCATCGCGGCTTCCTCGCGGACGCCGGGGTCTTCATCGGCCAGCAGCCGGGCAGCGGCCTGCGCGACGGTGTGGGCGTCGGCTTCCATGCCCAGGGCATCGAGCGCTTCCAGGCGTTCGAAGGCGTCGGCGTGTTCGATGCGCGCTATGAATTGTTCGAAGGTCATAGTCTTACGTGGGGTGAGTCATAGTGCGTACTTCGTATTGCGTATAGTGTGGGGCCCATACGCAATACGAAGTACGCAGTACGAATTACTGCCAGATGCTGTCGAAGGAAGACGGTTCGGGAGCGGCGGTGCGCGGCGCCGGGGCGCGGTCGGCGCGGGCTGCCGGGGCTGCCGGGGCTGCCGAGCCGCTCTTGGCGAGCTTGAACTTGTTGACGAGGTCGCGCAGCGTGTCGGTCTCGTGGCGGAGTTGGTCGGCGCTGTGCGAGATCTGGGCGATGCCCATAGCCGCTTCCGCCGAGACCGTCGAGATGGCTTCGACGTTGCGCGAGATGTCTTCGCTGGTGGTCGATTGCTCTTCGCTGGCTGCCGCGATCTGGTTGACCACGTCGACGACCTGCTGCACGCCGTTGACGATGCGGTCGAGGGCGGCGCCGGCACGGTCAGCCAGGTCGAGGCCTTCTTCGACTTCTTTGTTGCCGCGCTGCATGGCCGCCACGGCCTCGCGCGTATCGACCTGGATGGTGCTGATCATCTCGGCGATCTGCCGCGTGGCCGACGTGGTGCGCTCGGCCAGCTTGCTCACTTCGTCGGCGACGACGGCGAAGCCACGGCCTTGCTCGCCCGCGCGGGCGGCTTCGATGGCGGCGTTGAGCGCCAGCAGGTTCGTCTGCGAGGCAATGTCGTCGATGACTTCGATGATCTCGCCGATCTGGTCGCTCGAAGCGCCCAGGCGTTCGATAGTTTCGGTCGAAGAACGGACGACCTCGGCAATCTCCTTGATCTTGGAGACGGTCTGCTGGACAACTTCGCTGCCTTCGCGGGCAATCTTGCCGTTTTCGCTGCCGAGTTCGGCGGAACGGGCGGCGTTGCGGGCATTCTCGATGATCGTCTGCGTCATCTCTTCGACAGCGGCGGCTACTTCCTGCGCCTGCGCCGATTGCTCCTGCGCGCCGGCAGCCAGCGCCTCAGCCGAAGCGTTGATCTGCCCGGCGGAGTCGGCAGCCAGCCCGACGAGGTCGTTGACCTGGCACAGCATGCCGTCCATGTTTTCGATGGTCCGGTTGAAGCCCTCGAAGAGGCGCCCGATGTCGCCCTCTTCGCCCGAAGGCAAGCGGACGGTCAGGTCCCCGGCGGCGAATTCCTGCATGTGAGCCAGCACCTGTTCCACGTTCTCGGTCAGCGTCATGCGTTGCAGTTCCATCGCATCGAGGGCGTGCTGCAGTTGCTGCTGCTGCTCGGTCATGTCGTGCTGATGCTGCTCGGTCGAGGCGGCGAGTTGTTTGTTGGCTTCGCTCGTGGCTTCGTATTCGGCCTGCTGCCGGGCGGCTTCGCGCTTCTCTTTGACGGCGTCGAGGGCGCCTTTCACAAAGAAAGCCGTGGCAAAAAGCACCCACCAGACATGCTCGACGATGCGCCACTCACCGGCGGTGACGGCGCCGAAGACCGACATCGGGAAGAACACCCCCCGCAACACATGATCGAGGACGATGACGCCGGCTGCCGTAACCAAAACGCGCCAGTCCTGATAAAAGGCCAGCAGGCCCAACGAACCGAAAATGTGGAAATGCGTCTCGATGCGCCCACCCGTCAAATGAATCAGCAGGGCCGACGTGAGCATCTGACCGGCAGCGATGGCGAGCCGCGTGTAGACTTTACCCGGACGCAAGAACGCCAGCGCCGCCGGCGCCAGCGAAATGAACGCGCCGAAGAAGATGGCGGCGTACACGTGCAGGTTTGTCTGGGTCTCGACGCCGGCCCAGGCATCGGGCGTCACGACGAAAGCCAGCACAATGCTGGCCAGCCATTGCAGCACCATCAACACCCCGAAGAGGCAATCCGTCCGCCGGTAGGTGTTTTGTTGAAGCGACGCAAAAATCTCATCTGCCTTTGGGAAGAAGGCAGTGCGCTCGGCATCGATCGCAGCGTTAGACATTTTAGTTTACCGTATGAACCTTGAGGATTGTGGCTTGCAACGTATTGGGCGCAGGGCACATCCGGGGATACATCTTCAAGCAGGGCCGGCGTGGCCTTTCATCACGGATCAGCGAATCAGGCCGCAGCGCGGGTCGAAGCGACTTCCTCGGTGGCGCGGACGGCTTTCTTCTCATCAGCCGTGAGCACCTCTTCGAGTTCGAGCAAGATCAACAGGCGATCTTCCAGCTTGGCGACGCCTTTGATGTAATCCGTATCGATGCCGATGGCGAGATCGGGCGCCGGCTCGATGACGCTCTGATCCACGCGGATGACTTCCTTGACGGCATCCATCATGAAGCCCACCACCCGGTCGATGAGTTCGACGACGATGATGCGGGTGTGCTGGTCTTGCTCGCGCTCAGGCAGGCCGAAACGCTTGCGCAGATCGACCACCGGCACAATCCGACCACGCAGGTTGATGACGCCTTCGACGAACGACGGCGCATTGGGCACGCGGGTGATTGCCACCGGGCGAATGATTTCTTGCACTTTCAGAATGTCGATCCCAAATTCTTCGCTCTCGATGACGAAGCTGACCAGTTGAAGCAGGTCTCCAGTTACGTGTTCACTCATTGCTTTGCTTGGGCTACGGGGGGAACGGGCGGCCCGGCGCCGTCGCGCGCAGGCACCAGATACCTTCGAGGCTGCCTAACAAGGGCCATGCCGACGCCTTTTTTCATGCTTCCCGGCCTGTTTTGGAACATTTATCATTCCCATCAGGAAAGACTTGCCGGGCCGTGAGGCAAGAACATCAACCGCATCGGCAGCCGTTTCGGGCTGAATACTCGGCCCTCATATCGTTATCCCCCCGGATTCCTTAAAGGCTTTTTTCTTTTAAAACAAAAAGCTCCACGCCTTCGACGGGCGTAGAGCTTTTTGTTTTAAAAGAAAAAAAGGTTACCGTTTCAACTGGACGATTTCCTGAAGCAGTTCGTCCGACGTCGTGACCATCCGCGCCGAGGCCTGGTAGCCGCGCTGCGAGACGATCATGTCGGTGAATTCCGTTGCCAGATCGACGTTGCTCATCTCCAGCGTGCCGGCCACCACCGACGTCTCGAACTCCGCGCCGGGGCGGCCCAGCAACAAGTCGCCCGAGGCGGCGCTGATGCTGTAGAGGTTCTCGCCCAACTGAAGCAGGCCGTTCGGGTTGTAGACGTTGCCCAGCGCAAGCTGGAAAACCTGCTCCTGCTGCCCGTTCGAGAAGTTCAACGACACGATGCCATTGACGTCGATGCTATAGTCGACGAACCGACCGGCGGTGTAGCCGTCCTGATCGCTGACGGTGGCCGTGGTCGAGCCGCTATATTGCGTGATGTCGGCAAAGTCAATCGTGATGGGCGCAGCGCTGGCTACGTAGGTAGCATCCCAGGTCAGGCCCACCGTGGCCGGGCTGATGAGCGTGCCGTCTACGTCGAAGTCGACCGTGCCGGTAACGGTCGCAAACGGAGGCGGCGCGGCGGCGCCGTCGTAGCGCACCTCATAATCCCACTGGTTATCCGTGGCCGACTTGGTGAACTCGACGACGACGTTAAAGGCCGTGCCTTGCTCGTCGTAGATCGGCGACGAGATCGTGATCGACTCGCCGACGGCAGCGTCTGCCGAGAGGTTACCGACCAAATCGAGATTCTCCGTAAACTTTGGCGAAGAGGCCCCCTGCGCCAGAAAATCCACCTCCACGTCGCGCAACTGGCTCATGTCGATGTTGCCGCTGGCGTCGATGGCCCAGCCCTGGACGTTCAACCCGGCGGTGGTGACAAGCCGGCCGGCGTTGTTGAAGGTGAAGTTGCCCACGCGGGTCAGCATGTTCTGCGCGCCGTTGGAGGCCAGGAAAAAACCGTCGCCCGAGAGCGAGAGGTCGGTAGGGCGGTTGGTGGTCTGGAAAGCGCCCTGGCCCCAGTCCTGGTCGATAGCGCCGACGTGGACGCCGCGGCCTACGTACGAAGGGTTGACGCCACTGCCGCCGGCAATACGCCCCCCTCCGAGTTGGAGTTGAGACAGTACCTCGTGAAAAGCCGCACGAGAGCGTTTGAAGCCCGGCGTGTTGACGTTGGCGATGTTGTTACCAATGACGTCCATCCGGACCTGATGCGTTCTGATTCCGGATACGCCGGAACGAAGCGAGTTAATCATGATAGTCTTTCGGTTTCGATCCGCAGCGTCAGTCGGTCGGCTGCGGGCCGGCATCCCGTACCTGCACGTTCGAGGCGCAGGCGTGGGTCCTGCCGGAGGTGGTTAAAAGGAGGGTCGATTTACGCGCCGAGCAGCATCGCGCTGTCGATCTGCGTAAAGACCCGATGGTGCATTTCGTTGTGATTGATCGCCGTGACGACGGTGCGGTTGGGCACGTTGACGACGAAGGCGGCGTCGGCGCGCATCAAGAGCGCGTCGCGGGCGCCTTTGTCGGCCAGTTGCTGCATCGCCTCGGCGAGGCTGCGCTGCTGCGCATCGGTCATCGAGATGCCGCGTTGTTGAATCCGTTGCCAGGCATGATTCGAGATCTTCGGGCCGCGCGTCTCCAAACGGGCGCGTTCGAGATGAGACGCAAAGGCGCTGCGTCCTTCCCCCGGCGTCCGCCCCGCAGCCGTCGAACGGCCGGGCAGGGCCGTCTGTTGGCCGGGATCGACCCGATTGGCAAGTTGACGTACGTTCATGGCACTTCGGTGTTAGTCCTGATCTTCGTAGCTCGGCATCTCGGCCACCAGCGACTCGACCAGCGATTCGATGTCTTTCTGCGCCATGAACGGGTTGTCCATCAGCTCCCGCGTAAGGCGGCGCTTGACCCATCCGATGTGGCTTTGCGGCGCATGCGGATCCGTTTTGCGAATGTGCATGAAGCCGTGCATGTAGCCCCGGCGGAACGCGTTGCGCGCGGCGCCGGACGACGGCATCGGCGGCTGCTCGGTCTTGTCTTTTTTGCTCTCGGTGGTCGGCGGCATCATGGCCTGCTGACCCGTCTTGTGGGTTTCGCGGCGCAGGCGCGCGTCGAACCGGGTCCGCCTCTGCTCAATGTTTTGATTGAGATTGCGCAACTGCCGGTACCGGCGCCGGTGCATCGGACGCCCCGGATTCACCTGGGACATCAGACTAAATGCTGGATTGCTCATGGTTGTTGGTTGGTTAGTTGATGAAAATTAATTTTTTCGCATCGCGAAAAAATTACTCTGAGGCCGGCGTTTTAACGACGCCGTCTTTGGGTACTTCTTGGGAGCTTGCATCGATGGCGGGCGCCATCACGTCTTCGGTGGGCCACCCGATGCTCCGGATGTCGTTATAATTCACCGGCTGGCCGTTGACCCACACCACCACACCGCCGGGACCAAAGCCCACGCGGTCTACGATGCCCTGCATCAGTGGCGTGGCGTTGATCGGATTGCCATCGGCGTCGGTGGCCTGGATGTCGAAGGTGTAGAGGCCTTCAGGAAGCGGGTTGCCGTCGGCGTCGGTGCCGTCCCACGGAGCATCATGCAGGCCGGCTTCCAGGCCGTCGAGCGTCAGCGTCCGGACGGCTTCGCCGTTTTCGTTGCGGATGGTGACCTGGACGGCTGTTGCCGGGGCGCCCAGTTCGAAAGCCAGCGACGCCGGCTCGGCGCCGCCCCACACGACGGCGTTGCCCGGCACATCCACACTCAGGCCGATCAGGTCGGTGGCCGAGCTGCGGTTGAGGCTGTCGGCCAGGCGGGTGAGCATCTCGCCCTGCGCCATGAGCGAGTCGCTCATGGTCTCGGCCAGCAGGGTAAACATCTCGCTCTGCCCGGCCAGCGTGTCGTTCAAACTCAGCAACTGCTCGACGCTGGTAAACTGGGCCAACTGGGCGGCAAACTCATGCCCTTCCAGCGGGTTGAGCGGATCCTGGTTGTTGAGCTGGGTAACGAGCATCAGCAGGAAGTCTTCCTGCCCCAGGTTTTGCCCGCCCGTGAGCGCGCCTGCCGGTTCCGGCGGCGGTAATCCCTCGTTGCCTGTAGGCAGTATCGTTGGGATGTCCATGTGTGTTTTGTTGTTAGTTGCATAGGGCGTACTGCGTAGGGCGTGTTTTATGGCACCAATACGCAATACGAAGTACGAAATACCATCATCCCACCCATTCATTTCTGGCGCCTGCCGGCAGAGAGCGACGCGTGGGATAGCCGTCGTGGATGTCGGCGTCGGCATCGGCATGGGCGGTGGGGGCTACGGCGCCGCGCGCGCCCTCGCTCTGATGCTGCCCGCCGGAGTCGTCGGTGTTGCCGCTGAAGAGGGAGAAATCCACAGCGGTCTCATATTCGGCCTGAAGCACTTCTTGAAGCCGCTCGGCGTGTGTCGAGGCCAGCGCGCGCAACTCCGGATCGCTGAAGCCGACGGCTACGGCCACGCGCCCTTCTTCGCGCCGGGCTTTGATGGTCACGGTGCCGTCGCCTTCGTCGAGGTTCATCTCCAGCACTTTCCAGCCGTCTTCGCTGAAAACAGCCTGCCGCGCATTGTTCAAAACGGCGCGCAGCCAGGCCACCGGCACGGCCCGGTTTTGTTGAAAAAGCCCTCGCGCCGCGCGGGTGCGTCCTACCGGCGCCTCGGCAGTCGATTTTTCGGATGCAGACGGGGCGACGTGTTCTTCAGCCGGCGCCAGGCTCGGATCGAGGTCTGGCAGCGCGGCGTTTTCGGTGTCAGCCGGTTCCGGCGTTGGCTCCAGCGTGATGTCGGTTTGCGGCGGGGCTGTTTCTTGCGACCGCGCCTGTTCCACCGCCGATTGTTCGATTTTGTGCAGCGCGGCAGGCTCAGCCTCGGCGCGGCGCACCCGGCGCGAACGGCGCGTGCCCTCTTTGGGGGTATCCGAATCGCCGCCCGCATCCGCCGAGACGTCCCCGCCGTCGATGTCGGTGGCGGTTGCTTTTTCTCTGGATGAAACCGTCGTTTCCGTTGTTTTTTCCGGCGTCGTGCCTTCGATGTCCGGCAGCGCGGCGTCTACTTCCGGGGCGGTGCGCGCGGCCTCCGGCGTGGTCATCGCAGGGGCCGGCGGCTCTTTCGTTTCAGCAATGACAGCGTGAGCAACCTGCCCGGCATTGCGCGCAACCGGCGCGGTCGTTTTACCTGATTCGGTGGACGTGATCACGCGCGCCGTCTGGCGGCGTCCGGCTGTTTTTTCTGATACGTCAGCGCCCTCGCCTCCTTCCTCTTGAGCTATGTCGAGGGGCTGGCTGCCGGTCTGATCGTCCCCATCAAGACTGTGACGGAGGATCTCGGCGGGCGGCTCAGCAGATGGCCCTTCCGCCTCCGGCATCGCGGGGGCCGGAAGCGAGGCGTCGTCTGCGACTGGTTGCTGCGCGGCGTCGAGCGGAGCGGCTTGCTGTGCAGCGTCGAGCGTTGGCATGTTTCCCGGACGGCTTCCCGCAAATCCTTCGTCCCCGGCGGGCAGAAGCGTGGACGATGTCTCTGGTTCAGAGGAATGTCCGGTAACGTCGGATGGATCAATTTCAACGCGCCCCAGGTGCTGGAGGAGCGCTTCGGAGACTTCGATTTCGCCGGTGTCTTCTTCCGGAACCGGGCGCTGCGCAGCGCCGGCCTCCGGGTTTTCCGGGTCAGGCGTGAGCAACGAAAGCGTCCCCGAAAGCACAGCGGCAAAGGGCAGCAAGGCTTCGGCGTTGGCCTCACCGCCGCCCTCGGCAAGCGGCTCGCCCGATCCTTGCAGCATCGCGTCGGTTATATGTAGAATCGAATTCAACTGCATAGGATTTACTCGTTCAAAGATCCGGGTTGGCTTTCGGACGCAGCCACGGTGGTCATCGTATCCGGCGGCGCTGCTACCTTCTTGGCGGCGGTCTTTTCCGGCCTCACCAGGCGACGCACAAAACTGGCAGCCGCCTCGGCGGGCATGGCCTGTAACAAC
>JANQES010000082.1 GCA_028278205.1 Rhodothermales bacterium | reverse complement strand
GCCCAGGTTGTTGATCTGATCCTGGATCTGCGACTGGGCGCCCTGGCCGATAGCCACCATCACGATGACCGCGCCGACGCCGATGATGATGCCGAGCATCGTCAGCAGCGTGCGCATCTTGTTTTTCAAGATGCTCTGCGAAGCGACTTTGATGAGCGTTGAGCCTTTCATGTCAAGCCACCGGTTCGGTCTCTTCGACGATATCCTCAAAGTTTTGAAGATCGAGGGCGGCGTTGCGGCGGTCGAGCACCGGTTCGTCGCGGATGATGCGGCCGTCGCGCAGTTCGATGATGCGCTGGGCGCACTGGGAGATATCGCGTTCGTGCGTCACGAGCAGGATGGTGATGCCCTGTTCGTTGAGTTCCTGAAACAACGCCATCACCTCAATGGAGGTGCGGCTGTCGAGGTTGCCGGTGGGTTCGTCGGCCAGGAGGATGGCGGGGTTGGAGACGAGCGCCCGCGCAATCGCCACGCGTTGCTGCTGCCCGCCGGAGAGTTCGCTCGGCTCGTGGTCCATCCGGTCGCCCAGGCCGACGCGTTCGAGGGCTGCTTCGGCCATCTTTTTGACCTTCAGCTTGCGCCCGCTGCGGTCGTAGAGCAGCGGCAACTCGACGTTTTCGAGCGCCGTGGTGCGCGCCAGCAGGTTGAAGCCCTGAAAGACGAAGCCGATTTTTTGATTGCGGATGTCGGCCAGTTGGTTTTTGCTCATCTGCTCGACGTGGACGCCGTCGAGGTAGTAGGTGCCCTCGGTGGGATAATCGAGGCAGCCGATGATGTTCATCAGGGTCGATTTACCGGAGCCCGAAGCGCCGATGATCGCAATCATCTCGCCGCGCTGGATGGTCAGGTCGATGCCGCGCAGGGCGTGCACTTTGGTCTTACCCATCGTGTAGACCTTCGTCACCCCCTCGGTGTGCATTACGATGTCTTCTTCTGCCATCTATTTTGTTGATTAGGTCGCAGTGGTTTCGGTGTGTGGTGCTTTCTGGAGGCGGACATTTGTTCGCTTCGCTCACGTCATTGGCACCCTTCGGGTGCGTCAGTTGCGCCTGCGTCGCATCATTCATTGTCTCGTTCGACCAATGACAATAAATGACAGCGACCGCAGGGAGCCCAATGACGCGTGCGCAGCACGCCAATGACACGAGCGAAGCGAGTAACTGACCATCCCCTAAAACCCACCGGGCCGGCGTCCGCCTTGCTGGTTGTTCTGGAAGGGATTGTTCGAAGAGCGGCTCTGTCCGGCCTGCGTGATCCCGGCGATGATCTGCATGCCCGGCTCAAGGCGGCGGCTGCGGACCTCGGTCATCGTGCCGTCGGTGATGCCGATGCGGGCGGGCGCCATCGTCAGGTTGCCTTCCTCGTCGAGATACCAGAGCGTGGTAAAGTCGGAGTTGCCCTGGCCGCCACGGTTTCCGAACCCGCCGAAGCCGCCCTGCCCACCCTGGCTGCCCTGCTCGCTGAAACCGGCGAAGCCGCCCTGGCCGCGCTGGCCGCGTTGACTGCCGTCCTGGCCGTCGCCGCGTTGGCCGCGTTGTTGCCGGAGCGAGTCAGGCGTATTGGCCATGCGTTCTTCGCGCAGGCGTTGCATGCGTTCGCGCGCTTCGGCCATCATCGCCTCGGTGGGGCGGAAGCGTAGCGCCGCGTTCGAAATCTTGAGCACGTCCTGTGCGGTTTCGATGAGGAAATCTACCGTGGCCGTCATGCCCGGCAGCAGCTTGCCCTCTTCGTTGTTGACATCGACGACGACGGTGTAGTTGACCACGTTTTCCTGAATCGTCGATTGCAGGCGCACCTGGCGCACGGTGCCGGTGAAAGTCTCATCCGGATAGGCCTGCACCGTGAACCGCGCCGTCTGGCCGTCTTCGATCATCCCGATGTCGCTCTCATCGACCGAGGCCAGGATCTCCATGCGCGAGAGGTCGTCGGCAATCAGGAAAAGCTGGGGCGCCGAGAAGCTGGCCGCCACCGTCTGCCCGACATCCACGTTGCGTTCGATGACAGTGCCGGAGATCGGCGCGTAGATCGTGGCATAGCTCATGTTCTGCCGCGCGCGTTCCAGGCTGATCTCTGCCGATTTCGTGGCTGCCACCGCGATGTCGAGGTTGTACTCGGCCTGGTTGAACTCGACTTCGGTGATGAACTGCTTGTCGTAGAGCCCTTTGAGGCGTTCGTGTTCGCGTTGGGCCTGGCGAAGTTGGGCTTTGTTGCGTTCGACGTTGGCCTCGGCGTCTCGGACGGCGCTCGTCAGCAGCGTCGTATCGATGCGGGCGATGATCTGGCCTCTGCGCACATTGTCGTTGAAATCGACGTAGATGTGGGAGATGATGCCGGAGACCTGCGTGCCTACCTGCACCGTGGTGACGGCGTCGAGCGTGCCGGTGCTCGAAACGACGGCTTCGAGGTCGCCCTGTTCGAGCGTGACGAAGCGGTAGGGGCTGACGGCTTCCTCACCGCCCCGGTTGAAGTACCAGATCGTGGCGCCGGTAAGCACCAGGACGGCGACGAGTAACAGGAGCTTTTTCATCGTTAGATTTTGGATTTTCTTTGGGAGTCGGTTGTGCTGCGGGCGTGATTCTGGATCGATGATCTTGGATTGGCGGTACGATTCAGCAATCCAAAATCTAAAATCGAAAGTCCAAAATCAGCGCGGTTCGCCGCGTGGGCTTCGGTCTCGGCGTCCGTCTGGTCCGCCGCGTCCTCGGTGCCCGTTACGCTTTCGCCAGTCTCGCGAGAACCATTCGTCGAGGCGGGTTTGCTGGTCGGATGTCAGGACCGGAGCCAGGTCGGCGCGCATCGAATCGCGATGGGCGACATAAAGCCCCCGGCATTCGCGGCGGATTGCTTCGAAGCGTTCGTGCGAGCGGTCGAGCGCGGCGCGGATCTGGGCGTCTTGCGCTTCGTCGGTGGGTTCGATCACCTGGATGAGCTTGTCGGCGAACCCACCCGGCCTGCGCATTTTTTCAAGCTGATCAAGGCGATTGTTGACGATGGCGCCGGTCGTCACGGCGCCGACGAGCCCGCCCACGACGAGCGTGGTGATGAGCAGCAGGGCCGATTTAGTTCGTGCCTTCATGGTTCGGTAGACGAAGTCGTTGAAAGATCGAGGTCGTAGGCCGTCGCCAGCGAAACCGGCGGCAGGCCGAGCACCGCTTCGGTGGTCGAGGCCTCGGCTTCGTACTCGTCCGAGAGCGTGACGTTGTACGTGGCAAAGCCGAGGATAAGCAGCAGGCTCGCCACCGCTATCGGGCGGAACAGGCGCAGCAGCGAGCCGAAGAATTCTTCATCGGGCGTGGTGGCGGCCAGCCGTTGCGGCGCCGGGGCAATCCGGCGCATGAGCCGGTCGGTGAAGAACGGCTTGAGGGCTTGCTCCGACGAGGCGCGTACGGTGGTCTGCAACAGGCCCCGGAGCGCCTTCAACGCGTCCAACTCGGCCCGTAATTCGGGGGACCGGGCCAGGTCGTCGCGCAGGCGGGCCTCTTCGCCGGGTGGCAGCGTCCCGTCGAGCAACCGTAGCAAGCGTTCGTGGTTGGGCGTGTTCATGAGATGCCTCCTTAGGGGTAGGCGTTTCGTTCAGCGTTATGGTGTTTTAGTGTTATGGTGTTATGGTGTTTTAGGGCAATCAACTAAAACACTAAAACACGAGAACACTCTAACACCCTTTCACCTTTCCTCAATAAAGGGTTGAAGCAGTTCTTTGAGTTTGGTGTGCGCGCGGCTGAGCCGGGAGAGCACCGTCCCGTAGGGGACGCCGAGCATCTCCGCCGTCTCTTCGGTCGAATACCCTTCGATCATTCGAAGAACAACCACCGCGCGATGTTTAGGCGGTAACGCTTCGATAGCCTGGTGCACGAGCCGGGCGCGCTCGCGGGCTTCGATGCGCCCTTCCTCCTCGAAAGAAGGTTCGGGCGCCGGATGGGCTTCGTCGTCGCGGCTGCGGAAGCGTCCCAGAAACCGCTTGCGGCGGCGCAACGCATCGAGCGCGCGGTTGATGGCGATGCGTTTGAGGTAGGTGCTCACAGCGGCCTCGCCCCGAAACTGATCCAGCGTCTGGTAGAACCGGATGAAGGCCTCCTGCACCACGTCGTCTACCTCGCCGCCGGGGCCGAGCATCGCCACGACGGTGGCGGCTACGTCGTCCTCGTACCGTTCGACCAAAAGCCGGAAGGCCTGGCGGTCGCCCTTGCGGGCACGCGCGACGAGTTCCTCGTCCGGAGGAACAGCCAACTGCTGCGAGAGCGGTTTCGTCAAGGGAGCGAGGGTATCGGGCACGGGAGGGTCCGTCTTTGCCAGTTCCATACAATAGACGAACAGCGGGGTGAATTCATTCCCTGGCGCTTTATACAGTTCAAAGTTCAACGTTCAAGGTTCAAAGTTCAAGGTTGGTTTGAGAGAAACGTTGAACCTTGGACGTTGAACCGGGAACGCAAAGTATCCAGAGAATAGAACGAGCAGATCGGATGAGGCGGGCCGACGTGGTCGTTCTGCCTCCCGCGCGGGATGGTGGATGGGAGTGTGAAATGATCTTTGATTAGATGATCAGGTAATCTCAAGAAACGCTCCCCCTGCGCACAGGGCAGGGGGAGCGTTTCTTGAGATTACCATTGAGTCAAAGAGCATAAGATGAGTCAGCCGAGGAACGTTATCCGTTCTGCCCCCGGAAGCCGCGGGCGCCCCGCATGCCTTTGCCGCCGTGCCGCGCGCCGCGCCGGGCGTTGATGCTGCCCATCAACGCGTGGTGGATGTCGGCGATCTCGATCTGCTCGGGCGTCATCACATCGGCCAGGGCGGCTTTGTGGGTTTCGCGGAGGCTCTGCATCTCCGTCCGGATGGCTTCGCGGTCGAGGTCGCCGGCGCGAGCCTGTTCGATGAGGGCTTTGGCTTCGGCCCGGTGCGCCTCGCGCATCTCGGCCAGGGCTACTTGCTGGTCGGCGGTCAGGCCGAGGGCTTCGACGCGGGCGGTCTCGGCGGCGTCTTTGCGTTCTTCGAATTTCGCTTTCATCTCCTCACGCTTCTGCTCCAGCGTAGCTTTCTGCTCGTCGGTCAGCAGGTTTTGCAGGGCTTCGCGGTTGGCTTCGCGGAGGGCTTTGGCCTGCTCGCGGAAGTCCTCCTCCGTGATCGATCCGTTCTCCTTGGCTTCGACGAGGGCTTTTATCTCTTCGCGGTTGGCTTCGCGGAGGGTTTTCATCTGCTCTTTCTGCTCATCGGTCAGCAGATCATTCAAGGAGCCGTTTCCTTTTTCGCCCTGCCGCTGGAAACGCTGGCGAGGGGCCTGCCCGTCGCGGTTGAAGCGGCGTCCCTGGCCTTCGCCGTCGCGGCTGAAGCGGCGTCCTTGCCGGCCTTCGGCCCATTCAGCCCGGCGCTGCTCAGCCTTTTCGAGGAGCGCCGTTTTTTGCTCGTCGGTCAGCGTTTTTTGCAACTCGGCGGCGACGGTCCAGAGGTGGCCCGGCGCGGGTTTATCGTCGGTAGCCAGGAGGCTGTTGATCTCGTTGGCTTGCTCCGTCGAGAGGCTGAGGTCGGTCGAGAGGCGGGCGGCGAGATCGGTGAGTTCGGTGGAGGTGGCTTCGTCGTCGGTGTTGGTGACGAAGTTGGAGTCGCCGCAGGCGGCCAGGGTGAAGACGAAGAGGAAGGCAGCCAGCCCCAGGGCCAGCAGGCGAGCGGGTTTGCGTTGCGATGTCATGGGTTTATCTCCGTAAAGATGGTTTCGTGGTTTGTGTATGCTGCGGGGAGCATGAAAGCAGGGCGGCAGGTTGGGCCGCCTTGCGTTGCTTTCTGCCTATTAGACGAGGCCGCGCCGGGTGGCATTCCGGGGAAAATGTCACAAATTGATGGCAATCGTATGGCAAATTGGGAGGTGGTTGTTTGGGCGAGAAAAAAATTAATTGGATGTTGTAAAAACCATGGCACGGCCATGGAAACTGCCATTTCTAAAACAATGCGCCGGCTCCAACGGGCTTTTGAAAAGCAGGCCAGAGCACGCTTCGGCGAGCGGCTGCAGAAGCTCGAATGGGTCGATGACGATCCGTACGAGCCGTCGGGCGAACGGATAGCCGATCTCTTACACGCCGCCCTTCATATCAAACGAGCCAGGCCGCAAGATAGCAACCTTTCTGCATCCATTGCCTATCAGGTCATGGCCGATTTCGACGATACGTTCCTCATCATGACGCATTGCGGAAGAAGACCTGCTTAACGCCTTGCAGTTTGTTGAAGCGATAGAAGCGCTGCTGCCGGGTTGAGATGTCTGCTCCGTCGTTACCAGGGCCAGAAGTCGTTGCTGCCGGTGCTCGTGTTGGGGGTTCGCAGCGTCGTCCTGAGGAATTGCTGTTGCTCCGCCGTCAGCGTGTTTTTGATGCGGATCATCAGAGTCAGTTGGGCGCGTTTGATCCGGCGTTCGAGGTCGAGGACTTGTTCGAGTTGATCGAGTGCCTTTGCTTCGTCCACGCGTTCGCCGCTCACCATCTCGCTCATGGCATGCATAGCATCCTGGATGTCCCAGTTGGCGTCTGTGAACGTCTCCTGGGCCGTCTGCACGGCATGTTTGATGGTCTCTTTCTGCTCCGCCGTCAGGTTGATGTCGTGTTGGTATTTCATCACTATTTCAGGCGGGAAGAAGTGATCGCCCAGGGGATCGTTGTGTTGTGCCCAAACGGGGGCGGCTAGCAAAAGCAGCATCGCGCCGATAAGAAGGCGTTTCATGGTTTCTCTCGTTGATTGATTATGGTCGTGCCGTCGTAGAGACGTTACATGTAACGTCTCTACCAGGGGTCGTCATTGTTCCGAAGCGGCATCGGGCAGCATCGCCTCGCCGGGCCAGAAGACCTGTGTTTCGGGGACGAAGTCGTCCAGTTGAAGCGCCGGCGGGGCGAGCAAGGCCGCCGTCGGCAGCGAGGCGGCGTCGAGCATCGAGGCAGGTGCCGGCAGCAGGCCCGCCGTCGGCGAGCGCCACTCAGTGATGGACATCGCCTCGCGCGGTGGGAGCAAGAGCAGCGCCGAGAGCGCCAGCCCCACCACCAGCACCGCCGCTACGGCATAGCGCATCCAGGCCACGCGCCGCTGCCGCCCTTCGGCGCGGGCGACGGCTTCGCCCCAGAAGGGCTCGAAGGTGGGGGCCTGCTGCATCTCCTCTTGCCGCATGGCGTCGAAGAGGGCGCGGAGGTCGTTATCGTCCGTGTTCGGATGCATCGAAAGCGCCGGTTGCTTCGAGTAGTGCGCGTAGTCGTTTTTTGCCCCGGTCGTAGTGCGTGCGCGCCGAGCCCAGCGAGACGCCCATCACACGGGCAGCCTCTTCGATGGTGAGGTCGTGGTACATCACCAGGTGCAGCACTTCGCGTTGCCGGTCCGAAAGCGCGGCCAGCGCCTGCCGGAACAGGATCTGGAGGCGAGGCCGGTCCAACGGCTCGTCCGGCGGCTCAGGGGCAGGCGTTTCCGGCAGCACGCCGGGGCGAACCAGCCGAAGCCGGCGCCCGCGCCGTCGCCGGGCGTCGGCGGCGGTGTTGCGGATGACGGCAAAGAGCCACGTCTTAAACGAGGCCTTGCCGTCGTAGCGCGCCTTGCCTTCGAGGATCTTCAGGTAGGCCGTCTGAAGCACGTCGGCGGCCTCCTCCGGTCGCTCGCCGCAGCAACGCACCGCCCAGCCGTAGCTCTCCCCGTGCAGTGTTATGAATTTTGACGTGTCGGTGCGAGGAGACTTCATCATGGGTATGACGGTTGAAGACCCGCAACGGGTTTCATCGTCAAAATTCATAAGATTTGTCGTCGTTGAAATGCAATTATATGACAGCCATCAATCCATTTTTTAAAATTCCGCCAGGAATTTTAAAATTAGAAATTGAAGGTGCGGCCCAGCGAGAATTGGAAGCGCCAGCCGCGCGAGCCGTCGTGGTTGCCGATGGGCGAGAAGCGGTCGAAGTTGTAGCCGTAGCTCAGTTCGACGAGGCCGAGCATCGGCAGCGTCAGGCGGACGCCGACGCCTGCCGAGCGGAAGAGGTTCGTCGGGTTGTAATCGCCGAAGTCGTTCCACGTGTTGGCGGCGTCGAAGAAGGCGTAGGGCACGGCGGTTAGCTGCGGCGTCTGCACCGCGTGCCAGCGGAACTCCGCCGTGTATTTGTTGAGAATGCGCCCGCCGACGGGGGTGTCGTCCCGGCGCGGGCCGATGGCTTCGATAGGATAGCCGCGCAGGTAGACGATGTCGCGCCCGAAGTAATTGCCGAGGCCCTGCGTCTCGAACGGCGAGCCGCCCACGACGAAACGCTGGAATTCCACCGCCTCGCCCGTCAACGAGCCCACGTAGCCGAAATCTGCCGAGACGCCGAACGAGAATTTTTTAGCGAGCGGCGTGTTCCAACTGGTCTGAAGCCGCCATTTGTGATACTGCGTGAAGCCCGGAAACGGCGGGGCCACTTCCACCGAAAGTTGCGCCAGCGAGCCTCGCGTGGGGAAGACGGGATGATCGAGCGAGTTGCGCGTCAGCGCCACGCGGCTGACGAGTTCGCGGCTCAGGCCCGGCGGCAGCGACTCGGTCCAGCCGTCGTTGTTGTAATGTTGATAGCGCAGGCTCGTCGAGAGGCTGAACTTGTCGTCGGGCCATTTCAAACGGCGGTCGTGGAAGACGCGGGCCGAGGTGCTCAGCAGCGTGCCGTCGGTGTCGGTGTCTGAGAAGAAATCGCCTTTGATGCGGGTGTGCGAGAGCGAAAAGCCCAGCGGCGTAGGCTTGCCCCGGAACCACGGTTCGGTGAAGCCGAGCGAATAGCGCTGATAGTTGCGCCCGCTGGTCTGGACGTCCATCGAAAGCTGCTGCCCGTCGCCCGTGGGCAGGGGGCGCCAGGCTTTGCCGTTGAGGAGGTTTTTCAGCGAGAAATTGTTGTGCGTGAAGCCCAGTTGCAGGATCAGGCCGGTCTGCCCGTACGTGCCCTGGAGCGTCAGCGGATTATTGTGCGTCTCCGCCACGTTGTAGACCAGATCGACCTCCCGCGCCTCGTCGTCGATGCGGATCTCCGGCCCCATCGCCAGCGAGGCCTGGTCGAAATAGTTGAGATGAGCCAGGCGGCGGATCGATTCCTGGATGGCGTCGCGGCTGAAGGTCAGGCCCGGCGTGGTGTACAACTCGCGCCGGATGACGTGGTCTTTGGTGGTCAGGTTGCCGACCACCTCCACGTCGCCGAAGGTGTAGACGCCGCCTTCGAAGACGTCGAAATGAAGATCGAGCGAGTCGCCGGGGGCTACGCTGACGGTGGGGCGGGCGTTGAAACGCATGTAGCCCCGGTTGTAGTAGAGGCTCGCCACGTCGGTGCTGCGCGGATTGCCGTGGAGGTTTTGCTCCAGCTTTTTGTTGTTGTACGGATCCCCCGGCGCAAAGCCGAGGGCCAACGTCAGCACCTCATCCGGATAGACCGTGTTGCCGTCCCACGTGATGTGCCGGATGTGATAGCGCGGCCCCTCGTACACGCCGAGTTCGACGACGACCTCCGGCTTTTCGCCGTCATCATTCCGCACATACACCGAATCGCTGACGATGCGCGCGTCGAAATGTCCCTTTTCGTGATAATACGCGATGACGCGGGCCATGTCGTCGTCATAGCCGTCGCGGTCGAACGAATCGTTGCCCCAGAAGCGCCACCAGCGGTTTTTCTTCGTCTCCTTCATCTGTTTCCGCACACGGCTGTCCGAAACGACGTCATTGCCATCGATCACCACGTCGCCCACCTCCACACGCGGCCCCCGATCTACGACGAAAGCCAGCGTCACGTCGCCGTCATCCGTTGTCTCTTGCCGCGTCTCGACATCAGCCAACAGGTAGCCTTTTTCTTCGAAATAATCCCGGATGATCTGTCGCGAGCGTTCGACGTCGCTGGGGCGGAGGCGCGTGCCGGTGAACAGCGGGATCTTGCGTTTGAGATCCTTGCGATGATCTTTTTTGACGCCCTCGAACGTGTAGCTGCGCAGGCGCGGCTCTTCCTTCACCGCGATGACCAGATAAACCCCGTCGCCCTCACGCCGCTCCTCGGTGATCTTCACGTCGGCGAAGTGGCGGAACTGGTAGAGCGCGCGGATGGCTTCGGCCAGCGCCGGATCGCCCGGAATCGTCACGCGCTGTCCCACCTTCAGGCCGCTGCGCTGCCGGATGAAATCGCGGAGGTTTTCGTCATCGGTGCCATCGACGCGGAGGCCCAGAATTTCGAGCATCCGGGGCGTCTCCGGCGGGATCGTTTGGGCGAGGGCCGTTCCGGTAAAAAAGAAGACGGCCAGCGTGCCGATCAGGCACAGTCTGTTGCGCATCATGGCGAGGATTGTTACCTAAAAAAAGAGACCGGGCCGGTGTGTCGCCCGGCGGTGGCTGCGGCCTTACGAGAATGCCACGCGAGCGACACGTAAAACCGGCCCGGTCTGTAGCAATAATGGATTGAAGCAGAGAGCGTCAGATATCCGGCACGTTGATGAGCTTTGACGAAGTACTTCGGTAGGGGCACCACCGAAAAATCCCCCTTCGAAGGGGGTGCCCCGATGAAGGAGGGGCGGGGGATGTTCGTGCGGCCTCTTGAAAACCTCATCTCAGGCCGCACGAACATCCCCCTGCGTCCGGCTGCACCTACGTTTGCCGAACGCTGTCCCCCTTCGAAGGGGGAATCGCGCTGGAAGCGATTACCGAAGCAAATAATCAAAGAGCATCAACGTGCCGGACACCTTCATCGGGGGCAATAGCATTATCGCATGCGATTATCCGATTCAACAAAAGGAGGGGCGGCGTGCTCACGACCGGGGGGCCTTCGAGATAACGCTTCGGGACGATAAATATTGTCCCAGCCGGAGCACGCCGCCCCCTGCGTCGCCACGCATTACCAGCCGGGGGCGAATTGCAGGCCGAAGTGGCCGCCTTTCTCGGGGCGCTGGAATGGGTAGGCGTAAAAGACTTCGAAGACCAACGCGCCGAAGAGATTGAACCGCGTCGAGGCCCCGACGCTGAACACCGGCACGCGCTCCGACGAATTGCGTGAGAACGCAAACACCGGCGACGACTCTTCCGACCACGCCAGCCCCGCGTCGGCAAAGAGCGAGAGTTCGGTGGGCAGGTACGGGAAGTTGATCAACCCGAACGCCTCGGAGCCCATCAGCGGCACCCGGACTTCGGCGCTGGCCAGGGCCAGGCGGGTGCCGAAGAGCCGGTCATATTCCGGGCAATCCGCTGTGGAGCATTCGCTGGCGTCGAACGAGTTGAAGCTGTAGCCGCGCACGAAGCCGGCGTAATAGGGTGCGCCCAGATATTCCCGCCCGAAGACGTCGTCTTCGCGGGCGCCGTAGTTGCCCACGTGCAGGCCGCGCACGGCCACCGTCACCGGCTTCGTGTAGAAATAGCGCCGGTAATCGGCCATCACGCTCACGAACGTTTCGGATCCGATGAGCGGCGTCACCTGTAAGCGGCTGCGCCCGCCCTTCACCGGCGACGTGTAGCCGAAGGCGCTGAAATCGTTGACGTAGGCCGCGCCGCCCTGGAAGAGGTAGAGCGGATCCGGCGCGTCGAGGCTCTGGACGTCGCGGCTGCCGTCGAAGTTGTAGACGATGGCGTCGTAGTCGAAGCCGTAACGCACCACGCCGACGGTGGTCTCGATGCGCCGCGTGGTGCTCAGCGCATAAGAGCCGACGAGAGAGGCCATATCGATGAAGATGCGCTGGCGCAACTCGGTGTAGGCCAAGCCTCCGCCGGCAGTCTGATCCAGAAAGATGCCGCCGTAGCGATACGGAATGTGGGCCACCGATCCGCCGTAATTAAACCGGTTTTTCCGGTTGATATACTGCACCTGCGCGCCGATGTCTTTGATGCCGCCGTTCATCTGCACACCCACGCCGAGGTTCTGATTGCCCAGCATGTCGCTGAAATAGAACCCGACGCCGCCGTACAGACCGCTGCCGTAAAAGCCGCCCAGCGAAACACCCACCGACGGCGGCGCGATGTAGTCCAGCTTGAGTTTAGCGCTGTAGTCTTTGCTCTCGTAATTCGATCTTTCGGGCAGGCCCGTGAGCGCATCGCCCAGGTGGTTGGCGACGAGGCCCTCGCCCTGCGCGCTCCACGGTGGCAGCAACCCGGCAGCCACCGCCTCGCTCACCGTCTCCGCTGCCGCGTCCGGCGTCGTTTCTACAACGCCGTTTTCCGCGAGCGTCGTCTGGAGCGTCCCCGGCATCGGGATCACGGTGGCGACGTTCGTCTGCGTGATCGGGGTCGAATGCGCCGCGAGGTCGTCGGCTTCGAGGCTGAAGACGGTGTATTCGCCGTCGCTGAAGACGGAGAAGAGCATCCGCCCGCTCTGCATCGCCACAGACATGGCCGGCGAGAGCGCGGTGATGCCGCTGACGCCGGTCTGGAGGTTGGTGATGCGCATCGTCTCGCGCGTGGCGAGCACGCGGCGATAGATATCCTTAAAGCCGTCCTGATCCGAGATGAAAAACAGGCTGCGGCCATCCGGCGAGAACTGCGGGTTGTGATGCAGCGCTTTGCCGAAAGGCTTGAGCACCTCGATGTCGCCGGTCTCAACGTCGATCAAGCCCAGCCGCACCTTGACGCTGGCGAGCGTCTCGAAGTTGGTGCCGTCTTCGCCCCGGTCTGTCGTGAAGGCCAGCGTCTTGCTGTCGGGCGACCACGCCGGCTGGATATCAGCGAAGCGGTCGTCGGTGAGCTGGCGGACGGCGTTCGTTTTGAGATCGAGCAGGTACAGATCGCTGATGCCGCCGTTCATCCCCGAAAAAGCCAGCGTCTTGCCATCAGGCGACCACGCCGGGTTCGACAGCGCCGTGACGCCTTCGACCCGGATGCGATCCGTGATCGACCCCGAATCCAACTCCCAGATGGCGATCTCGTTGTCGCCGTCGGCAAACGTGACGAAGGCCAACTGCTTGCCGTCGGGCGACCACGTGCCGGCGGAGTTGATGAAGCGGATCGAGTCGAAATGGTTGTTGGAGGCGCTGCTGCGGAGCTTCGTGATGACCTTGCCGGTGGTGGCGTCGGCCACGAAGAGGTTGATGTTGAAGACGTCGCGCTCGGAGAGGAACGCCACGTACTGCCCGTCCGGGCTGATCGCCGGGGCGATGTTGATGTTGCCCGCGCCGAGGTCTTTGGCCAGCACGCGCCGCCCGGCGCTATCCGCCGGCGTGCGGCCCTCGACGAGCGGCAGATACGCCTCTTTCACCGCCTGAATCCACTCCGTCGAGAGCGAATCCGTCGTGATGCCGAGGGTGTAGACGAACGCCGAGTCGAGCCCGCTGCGCCCGCCGGTTTTGAAAAGCTCGGCCACTGCCGCATCGCCGTACTTGCCGCCGACGTACGCCATGTACGCCTGCCCGTAGCGATAGGGGAAGTACTCGTACGGCTTGTTCGTCAGTTGTTTGATCGTCGGCAGGTCGTCGCGCAGGGCGGCGTCGCGCAGCCACATGGCCGTGTGCGGATCGCGCCGCCCCACCGAGAAATACTCCGCCGTGCCTTCGACCAGCCATAGCGGCAGCAGGCCCAGGTTGAAGCGCGAACTGCGATTCTCGCCGTTCGACAGGCCGATGTCGTATTGGAACGAATGGACGAGTTCGTGGCCGAGCACGTGATCGGTCTCGCCGTAGATGCCCGTCAGCGGCATCACCACGCGTTGCTTGAGGCTCTCCGTGACGCCGCCGGTGCCCTCGCCCAGGCTGCTGTTGATGACGTTGGTCTGGTGGAAATCGGCGTCGTTGGCGTAAAGGATGATCGGCTTACGCTCGGCGAACTGCCGGGCGAAGAGTTGCCCGTGGCGATGATACCACCGTTCGGCCATGCGGGCAGCGTCTTTCACCGCCTGCTCGGCTTCCGGATAGTAATAAAACTCGAAGTGTTCGGTCCGAAAGACCTGGAAGTCGAAGTCGTCGTACTGGACTTTGTTACGACCGAAGGTCTGAGCAACCGAGGGCGGGGGGGCTAGCAGCGCGAACACAAAGGCACTCACTACGCAGCCGAGTACGAAGGTACGCATGGCGTCGGCAGGATTAGGGAGTCAATAAAAAAGGATGGCCGGGTGAGAGCCGAAACGATGCACAGAGGAGGTTTTATGTGGCTAGTACACGCTGAGATGGGCAACACCCCTACGCCGTTTCACCAACCCTGCCCGGCGAACGGGTGAATCGTGTGTGGAAATGGCTGAATGGCTCGTGATGATGGGTGAATGGTTCGATTTTTTAACCGCAGAGTTCGCAGAGGACGCAGAGATGGCACGGTTTGCGAACTCTGCGGTTAAAAAATCGAAATAGCCGAAATCTTCTCACACAATAGACCTACTCCGCCGTTGCCAGCGTTACCGTCGTCCACAGCTTGAGCGGGTCGGGGCGTTGCTGGCCGCCGCGTCCGCCGCCCATGCCGCCGCGCCCGCCGCCGGCCCGGCGCGTCCACCGCCGCGTGCGCCCATCTGCTGGCGCATCGCCTCGCGGTCGATCTCCGGCGTCTCCAGGCCCACGCCGATGACGTCGCCCGGCGCGGCGCCAACGGCGAAGGCGTGCGCCTCGGTCTTGCGAAGCGGCACCTGCAATTCATAAACGAGGGTCCCGGCCTCCATCGTCGCATCCACCGCGATGCCCTGCACGGTGTTGACGGCAAAGCGCATGCCGTGGTCTTCGCTGTCGAAAATCTCCATGTTCATCAACGATTCCTCGAACCGTTGACGGCGCGCTTCCGGGTCTTGCTCTTCTTGACGCGCGCGAGGCGAGAAACCAGCCCCGGATGCCATCAAACCAAGCGGAAAGCGGATGCCGAAGGTCTTCGCTTTGCCGCCTTCGGCATCGAACCAGACCGTAAAACCACGGCTCATCATCTGGCTGACCTGCTGCTGCTCTCTGGCGACGAGCGCGACGTAGAGAAACTCCCCGTCGTTGAGCAGTCCGAGAGACAGGTTCTTCTTCTCAATCGGCGTGAGGGCGCCTTGCCAATCTTCCACCGCGCCGTCCACAATGATTTCGCGGTCCAATGTTTCGCTCTGAAGCGCCTCGGTGCCGCCGCATCCGCCGAGCGACAGGACGAGGACCAGGGCAAGGGTGATTTTGAGGGAGTTTTTCACGGGAGTCTGAGGGGTTCGTCGGTTGGGTTTGTTTTCGTTTTGTAAGGATGTATGAACGTGTGGACGTCAATGGCATTAAGTTAAGCTTGAAAAGCTCGTTCCCACGGTCCTCCGTGGGAATGCAGATCTGGACGCTCTGCGTCCAAAAGGGAGACGCAGAGCGTCTCAGAGTGCGTTCCCACGCAGAGCATGGGAACGAGGAGGTCTTGACTTAATGCCAATGACATCCCACATCGAAAGCTATTCCCGCACGATCTGAAACGTGATGCTCTGGCCGTTGAAGGCGCTGAAGACACCCAGCCCGCCTTCGATGTTGGTGGGTGGTTCGTTGAGATCGCGCGAGTCCTGCTCGCGGTTTTCGTAGAGGTCGGCGTATTCCTGGTTGATGCGGTAGACCGTCGTCGTGTAGGCACCGACGATTTCGAGCGAGAGAATCGGGATGTCAAAGAAGTTAGCCGTCGTCGGCTGGGTGACGATGCGAAAGCCGCCGAAGCGCTCGCGGACAAACTCGGGCAAGAGGTAGTCCGGATTGTCATTGGCCGGTGCTTCGAGGGCGACGAAGTAGGATTCTGCATTCGGATTATCCCACGTGACGGAGAGGGTGTTTTCCTGGTTCAGCGTCTGGAAGAGTTCGCGGATGGCGAAGAAATCGTCGCCTACACTCGGCACAATGATCGTCGTTACCGGCATCGAGACGCCGGTGGGTGGCGCCGGCACCGTCGTCTCGGCGGTGATGCGGGTGCTGCCGTACTCCACTTCGAGTTGAAAAACATCGCCAATCTCGACCGTCAGATCGTCATCCGGATAGTGATAAAAGCCGTCTGTGCCCGACGGCGCCAGCGTGTACGCCGCCCCGTCTTTGATGAGCCGCACATCGGCATCGTTGATGGGCGTGGCGAGCGAGTCTTCGCTGTCGAGCGGGATGACGCTGCTCAGGTGGATGTCGTCGATAGGTTCGCCGGCAAAAAGGAACGCCTCCACGACAATCGGATCGTCGAGATCGCCGGAGTCCACGCTGTCGCAGGCGGCCATCAGCAGGAGGGCGGTTAGGGCGAGGGTTATCGTTGTTTTCATGGCGGGTATCGTTTTAGCAACCAACTCAATGGTGTCATCTCGACCGACCCCTGCGCAGGCAGGGGGAGCGGAGAGATCTCCCCCGTTGAGGCATTCTTCTACCGGGGAGATCCCTCGACTCCCTTCGGTCGCTCGGGATGACAAGGTAGAAACTAAAGAACACGGTAGCGATGGGACCGGGTGGCTCCCAACACCCGGCCCCACGCTCCCGCAATCTCTCCGTTCATCCGCGCTAGAGATCCACACGAACAGAGAGATTGGGAGTGAAGCCCAGAAACGTCACATCGGTCGTGACCATGGGCGATTCCGTCAGGTCGAATTCCTTGTACCAGACGTTCTCGCGGTTGTAGAGGTTGAACACCGACAGGCCTACGTCCACCCGCGAGGTGCCGATGTCGAACTTGTAATGCAACGCCGCATCGAGCCGGTGATAGGTAGGCAGGCGCTCGCTGTTCTTGTCGCCGACGTGGATGAAGCTCTGCTCCGAGCCGTCGAGCAATGTGATGAAATACTGCGACTCCGGCGAGGTGTAGGGCTTGCCCGTGGCGAAGGTCCACGTCGCGGCCACATTCCACCGCGCGCCGAGGCGGAGGCTGTTGACGATCTTGACCTCGTGCGTCTGATCGTGAAGCGCCGGAAACGGCTCGCCGCCGTTGAGATCGGGGAAGGTGTGATCGATGTCGCTGAGCGTATAGCTGATCCAGCCCGTGTGCCGTCCGCTCTTTTTCTGAAGGAGGAATTCGAGCCCTTGCGCCACACCATCGCCGGTGAAAAACAACTCATCGGCTTCGATGCCAACGCCCCCTGCGCCCCGCCTGAACGAGCCCCCGCTGCGCTGGAATCGGAGCGAGAATTCCGTCAGCCCGGTCAAGTCTTTGTAATAGCCCTCGACGTCGAAAAGCCACGTCGGCGTCTCATAACTGGCGCCCAGCACGTAATGCGTCGAGCCGGAGACGCCGACGTCCTCGCCGTCGGCCAGCAGCCAGAAATCACGTGCCCCCTCGGTAATGTTTTCGTTGACCACACGGGCCACGAACTGGTTGTACTGGCCGTACGCGCCTTTGAATTTGATCCGATCCGAAAGCCCCAGCATGAACGAGAAGCGCGGCTCGATGTAGGTTTCCTCGGTCATGTCGTAATAGACGGCGCGGACCCCGGCGGTCAGGTCGAGGCGCGAAAACGGCTTCCATGTGTCTTGCAGGTAGGCCACGGCTTGCAGCGCCTCCTGATCGCGATCCAGAATCGTGAGCGTGTCGTCGCGGATGAAATCGTAGGCCACGTCCGAGCGCGTCACCTGAAAGCCGAGGCCCACCTTGTTTTTCTGCGTCATCTGCCACTCGTTGTCCAGACGAACCGTCAAGTCGCCGACCTGATTGTCTTCGAGCGTACCGAACGTCGTCGAAAACGTGACGGTATCGGTCTCGGCATCGCGGCGTTCGATGAACTGATTGCGGTTGTATTCGCTGAAATACTGCGAATAGGCCACGAGGGCGTTCGAGTAGAAACGCGGGCTCCACTGGCGCGACCACTTGCCGCTGATGCCGGCGTTGCCCCAATCGGTCAGGTCGAGGAGGTCGTTGGTGACGCTGAAATTAGCCTGCCCGCCAATGCCCAGGTTCTGGCTCTGATCGCGAGATTTATCGAGATGATCCTGCCCGTTGTAGACGGTGATGGCAGCTACATCTTTGTTCGTGGGGCGAAACGTCAGCTTGGCGTTGAGATCGTAGAAATAGAAATCCGGCTGCACGAACGCCTGTCCCGGCCCTCTAAAACCCCCGCCGAGCGCCCCGCCGCCTCCGCCAAATCGCCCGCCGCCGGGGCCGCCCGCCTGCTCCTCCGGCGTGATGTCTTCGCCGGTGACAGTTTCGTAGATGCTGTTGTAGAGGCCGGTCTGGAGGATGTCTGTATACGACCGCCGCGCCGACACCAGGAACGACCCGCGCCCGCCCAGCGGCACCTCGATGACGGCGTTGCTGCTGAGCAAGTTGAGCCCGACGCCGAGTTGGAAGTTGTTGGCGTCGCCGGTTTTGCCGGTGAGGTCGAGCACGCTTGAGGTGCGCCCGCCGTACTGCGCCGGAAAACCGCCTTTATAAACCTGCACGTCTTTGATGGCATCGGCGTTGAAGGCGCTGAAGAAGCCGAAGAAGTGATCGACGTGATAGACCGTCATGCCGTCGAGCAAGACGAGGTTCTGATCCGGCGTGCCGCCCCGAACGAACAGGCCCGACGAGCCCTCATTCGTCCCGCTAATGCCGGGCAACAGTTGCAACGACCGGAAGATATCCACCTCGCCGATGTTGGGCAGCACGGCGATGTCTTTAGGCGAGACCGTCACCTGGCTGACCTTCTCGGCGGTTTTCATCATCTGATAACTCTCCGCCGTCACGAGCACCTCGTCCAGTTCCGTGGCCGCCGGGGTCATTTCGATGATCAGCGGCGCTTCCTGCGCCTGCGCGTCGATCTCAACGAGGGCGGTTTTGTAGCCCAGGTAGGTCACCCGGAGCGTGAGTGAGTCGGCAGGCACGCCGATGAGGACGAAGTAGCCGTCCACATTCGTCGCCGCGCCCAACGTGGTGCCGGCGACGAGCACGCTGGCGTAGGGTAGGGTCTCGCCGCTCTCGGCATCGCGCACCGTGCCGGAGATCGTCCGGTTTTGGGCGTAGAGGCTGTCGCTCAATCCACCCAGGAGCACGAGCATCAGGAGCAGGAATCCGAATCGATTAGACATAGCTCACCTGTTCGAAGCAAGTTGCGTTCTACACGATGACCACCGCTCTCTGGCGTCAGGCACGCGGAAAGGCTGCACACCTGTTCACAGGAGCGTCTTTCGATGGGAGCTTTTAGGCAGGCGGGAAAGAGGTAGGAGGAATCCCGCTGCGTCTAACGTTGTGTGGGCGTTGGTCACTGGTCATTGGTCACTAGTCACTGGTGAGGAAAAGAACCAGTGACCAATGACAGTGAGCGCAGCGAGCGTAATGACCAGTGACAGCGAACGCCGTGAGCCCGCTAGAAGCCGCCTCGCCGGCCTCCGCGCCGGCCCCGTTGTTCTTCCATAAACTTTTTGTAGATCGCCATCTGCTCTTCCGTGAGCACTTCGCCCAGCTTCATGGCGGTCTCTTCGTTGAGCTTGGTCATGCTTTCGCGCATGCTCCCGAAGGAGCCGCTGGCGCGTGCTTCATCCCGGAGTTTCATCCGTTTGTCGTTGCTCTCTGCGAGGATGGCCCGCACGGGTTCTTCCTGCGCAGCCGTCAGGTCGAGTTTTTTGACCAGGGTGTCTGTCTGGGCAGCCATTCGTTCTTTCATGGCCTCGGGGTCAGGCTGAGCAAACGCGGTCGGGGCCAGCCACAGGCTCGCTACCAGGGCGAGGCACAGAAAGAGCGCCGCCCGGCGCATCAGGTGGGTAAGGGTGGAGGTCTGCATGGTGGTTATCAGGGTTTACGGATTTTTCCGGGAGGATGGAAAGGAGGCAGGATCGCGCGGTTGCGAGGCCGGAAAACGCCGTTTCACGGCTGATACACGAGACCCTGGGCAGTACCCCTATGCGTCGTCAAAAAATTAATGGACGCCCGGCGGCGGCCTCATACGATCCTGGACATTAGACGAACAACCGTCCGGCGGCATTCCATATGAATTTTGATTGTCGAATTGGGTAAGACTTGAGATAGGCCAACACGCCTCGTCAGTATCTGCGTTGGCGTGTCAAAATTACTTCGTCAGTCGCTTCGCTCGTGTCATAACGGGCGCCGCTTTCATGGGCAAAGCCCAAATTAATAAATGTGAAAACCCGGCGAGGCTTAATTTTATTTAGGTGATTGATGGTTTTTTAACCTGGAATTAAAAGCGAGAGCAGGGATAAGCCTTGGTCTTTTATTCTGCATTGTCTTATGTTGCGCCCCCCACTTCTTAGATTCGCACGAAATGGAGGCGTGTGATTATGGCGTACAAAGGCACTATCGGCATTCTCACCGGCGGCGGCGACGTGCCGGGGCTCAATCCGGCTATCCGGGCCATCACCATCCGAGCCCTCCGCGAGGGCTATCGCGTTCTGGGCATCCGGCGTGGATGGGCCGGGCTCGTCGAAATGGTCCCCGGCAAAGACGCGGACAACAACAACAACATTCAGGAACTCACCGAAGACGTGGTCAACCGGGCCGGACGCACCGGCGGCACGTTCATTCACTCCTCGCGCACGCGGCCCAGCCACCTGCCCCGGCCCAACCTGCCGGAGCATCTCCGCGATGTCTACACCGACGAGATCAATGACGTCACCCCGGAAGTGCTCAAGCATATCGAGTACCTCGGTCTGGACTACCTCGTCCCCATCGGCGGCGACGACACGCTCAGCTACGGTTATCATCTGCACAAAGAGGGCGTCAAGATCGTGGCCATCCCCAAGACGATGGATAACGACGTGCCGGGCACGGACTATTGCATCGGCTTCGGCACCTGCGTCACCCGAACCATCGAGATGGCCCACACGCTGCGGACCTCAGCCGGCTCGCACGAGCGGTTCCTGGTCATCGAGGTCTTCGGGCGCTACGCCGGTTTCTCGGCTCTGCTGCCGACGATGGCCGGCGCCGCCGACCGCTGTGTGATTCCCGAATATGACTTTGACGTCGAGCAACTCACCGAACTGCTCGTCTACGACCGCAACCGCCATCCGAGCAAATACTCCGTGGTGCTGGTCTCGGAGGGCGCCAAGATGAAAGGCGCCGCCGGCATGTCGTTCGAAGGCACGGAGAAAGATCAGTTCGGCCACGCCAAACTCGGCGGCATCGGCGACAAGGTGGCCGCGCAACTCAAAGCGATCTCGCCGAAGTTTAATAACGGACGCCGTATCAACGTGGTCAACCAGCGGCTGGGCTATCTCGTCCGGTGCGGCGCCCCCGACGCGCTCGACTCCGTCGTGCCGATGGCCTACGGCAACCTGGCCCTCGATCTCATCCTCAGCGGCTCGTCGGGGCGGCTCGTCAACATCCACAACGGCGTCTACGGCAGTGTCCCGCTCGAAGTGATCAACGGGCCGCACAAGGTTGTTGACGTGCATAAATATTACAACACCGAACGGCTCCGGCCCAACTATAAAACCTTCGAAAGCAAGCCGCTGTTCATCATGACGAGTGATCTGTAGGGTGCCTCTTGCGATATCTTCCTGAAACTAACCGATGATAGATAGCCGAAGGCTGATATCGGATACGGGATGCGGGATGCTGGATACGGGATGACGGTTTCTTATCCCGCATCTCGTATCCCGTATCCGACATCAGGTGGGCCGGTTTTTTCGGGAGTTTTCGATGAACTGGACGCTAGGCAGGGCGGCGGCTTTACTGATAGGAGAACGGTTACGGAAATATGTGGCCCTGAGTGGAGGGGCTAATGCCCTTCTTCATTATGGACAGAAGGTAACTAAGGCGATACGGGTTCATCTGAGTTTTGAAGAAAAGGTCTATCGAATCGAGTTTGCTCCCACAGATGACGAGAGGCTCATCATCACAGAAGAGTCGCTTTATGATCACTTTGGAGGCAGCTTTAAGGGTGTGGTAGGCAGCATGGAATCTCGTGCGCCGCAAGCTTTGAAGGAAAAACCGCACTATTTCTTTCTAGATTCTTTTGTCCCTGCAATTCAGAGTTGGAAAGTCTACCATTTCCAAGATATGAGTTCATCAGCCCCTGTAAAGAAGACGGGCGACGTCCACGATAACGAATTCTTACTTCGTCCGAATCCGCTGAGCGAGGATACTATTCGGTTGGAATGGAAAGAAAAAGGATCAGATTATCGCTTCGGGCCGCATCAAATCTCGGACGGCACGTTGCGCTTCATGGCGCTGGCGACGCTTTTGCTTCAGCCCAATCTGCCTTCGACGGTTTTGATCGATGAGCCGGAATTAGGGCTTCATCCCGCTGCTTTGTCTGTGCTCGGCGGGCTCGTTCGCAGTGCTGCTACGCGCACGCAGGTCATTCTCACCACACAGTCCGTCACGTTTCTCAACGAGTTTGAGCCGGAAGACGTCATCACGGTGGATCGAGAAGATGGAGCGTCCGTATTTCGGCGTCATTCCACCGACGACCTCGCCGCGTGGCTCGAAGACTATTCGCTCGCCGAGATCTGGGAAAAGAACATCATCGGAGGGCGACCTTGAGCGTGGTGCGAGTTAACATCATTGTCGAGGGACAGACCGAGGAAGCATTCGTGAAAGAAGTGTTGACGCAGTATTTAAGTGAGCGGCAAGTGTATCCGCGTGCACGTCGTGTGACTACCCAAAGCAAAGGAGGCTACCGGGGAGGAATGACGACTTACGGTAAGGCACAAAAGGATATTGAGAATTGGCTCAAGCAGGATGCCTCAGCCTATTGCACGACGATGTTTGATCTCTACGATCTGCCAAGTGATTTTCCGGGATATGAAGCGGGAAGGCGTTTGCAGGATCCGTACGCCCGCGTTGCTCATCTTGAAGCAGAATTTGCAAAGGACATCGATCATCGACGGTTCATTCCCTTTTTCCTGCTCCACGAATTCGAAGCATTGCTCCTGAGCGATCCGTCAAAGCTGGATGAAGTTCTGGCGATTCTGCAAGGCGCAAGCCGGCTGATCGGCGTGCTAATAGCCGAAGCAATCGGAATCGACGGCATCCGAAAACAGTGCCCCCACTTCAACGAATGGATCACCAAACTTGAACACCTCACCCCATCTTCATAAACCACAAACACGCCCCAAATCCCTCATTTCAACCACAAAAACCCCCTTTAGCATTTTTCGCCAGAAAAATGCTATAAAACTAGCATTTTCCCTTGACACGTGTGCAACCTCTTCGTAGGTTTGTCGTAGGTGCTAGTATTCTAGCATTTTCCCAGGTCTCGACGTGCCTCCTGCAAGCCCACAACGGACCCCATGAAAAAGAAAAAATCACCCATGGATCTGGGGCGTCGTGAGCGCCAGATCATGGCTTTCATCTACCGGCGCGGCGAAGCAACCGCCGCCGAGGTGATGGAAGGCATCTCCAACCCACCGAGCTACTCCGGCGTGCGCGCGATGCTGCGCATCCTCGAAGAAAAAGGCCAGCTCAAGCACCGGCGCGAGGGCGCGCGCTACATCTACGCGCCGACGCTCTCGTCTGAAGAGGCCGGGCGGTCGGCCATGAACTACATGGTTCAGGCGTTCTTCGACGGCTCGGCGGAGCAGGCCGTGGCGGCCCTGCTCGACCTCAAAAGCAACGAACTCTCCGACGACGACCTGGACCGCCTCTCCGGGCTTATCGACCAGGCCAAAAAAGAAGGGCACTAGGCTATGAATACCCTCTTTGATACGACGCTTCTTCCGGCCAATATGAGCCCATGGATGGCCCAGATGTTGATGCTCTTTGTCAAAGGCGCGTTGGTGCTGGCGGCGACGGGGCTGATGGCCTATACACTCCGGCGCAGCGCGGCGGCGGTGCGCTACGTGGTGTGGTGCGCCGGGCTGCTGAGCCTGCTGGCGCTGCCGGTCTTGTCTTTCGTGCTGCCGCAGTGGCAGGTAGGCATCTTGCCCCAGACCGCCGCTTTCGTCCAGGAAGCGCCGGTTTTAGCAACACCTCCTGCACCCGAAGCGCCGCCGGCTTTAGAGGCGCCGCCTGCGCCGCGCCCGGCGCCGGCCCCTCCGGCAGTGCCGCTCCCGCCTGCCGTTGAGGCGGCCCCTGCTCCGGCGCCGCTGCCGGAAGTAGATCCTGCGCCTGCTGTGGCCCCTCCGGCAGCGCCTGCGCCGCGCCCCGACGCCCCACCCCGCGCCGAGACGACGGCGTTAGTGGCCGCCCCGGCGAGCGCCTCGCCCTGGGCCAACCTCCATTGGACGCGGTGGGCGTTTCTGGTGTGGATTGCGGGCGCGCTCGTGGTGCTGCTGCGGCTGGCCATCGCCCATGCCGGGGTGCAACTGCTCGTCAGCCGCGCCTCGATGGTGCATGACGAAGACTGGCACCTGCTCACCGAAGACATCGCGCAGCGCCTGGGCATCGACCGTATGATACGGCTGCGGTGGAGCGCCTGGACCGCCGTCCCGCTCAGCGTGGGCGTCTGGCGGCCTGCCATCGTGCTGCCCGAAAAAGCCGGAGACTGGGACGAAACGCGCCGCCGGACGGTGCTGCTCCACGAACTGGCCCACGTCAAACGCCGCGACTGCCTGCTCCAACTCCTGACGCAGGTCACCTGCGCCGTCCACTGGTTCAACCCGTTCGTCTGGATAGCCGCTCGCCAGTTGTACATCGAACGCGAACGCGCCTGCGACGACATGGTGCTCGTGGCCGGCACACGCGCCTCGACCTATGCCGAGACGCTGCTCGAAACCGCGCGCTCGCTTCATTCGGCGGAATGGTCTACTGTGGCGGCGCTGGCGATGGCACGGCGGTCTCAACTCGAAGGCCGGTTGCTGGCGATCCTCGATCCGTCGTTGCGGCATCGGAGCCTGAACCGCGTCGGCAGCTTCCTGGCGGTGGCGCTGGTGGCGGGCGTCGCGCTTCCGCTGGCCGCGTTGCATCCTGCGCAGGCCCAGCAAGTCCCGCCCGTGCCGGATCCTCCCGTCGTCGCGCCCGTGCCGGATATCGAGGTCGAAATCCCGGAGATCGTCATTCCGGAAATCGTCATCCCGGAGATCGTCATTCCGGAGGTTAACATTGAGATCCCGGAGATTGTGATTCCGGAATTTGATCTCGAAACTCACGAAATCGACATCGTCATTCCGGAAATCGAAATCCCAGAGATCGTGATTCCGGAGATCGAAATTCCAGAGATGGAGATCGAGATTCCGATCTTTGACATCGATTCGGATCTGAATTTCGAGGACGATCCTGATCTCTCCGTCGTCGTCGGCGACACGCTGACCATCGAGCAGATAATCAAGCTGCGTCGCTATGGCGTCGATGGCGACTTTGTTCGCGGGATTAAAGCCCTGGGCTATTCGGATGTGACGTTCGAAGAACTGGCCATGCTGGGCCGCTACGATGCCGATCCGGAGTACATCCGCGCGATGCAATCCACCGGCTACGACGGTCTTTCGTTGCGCGAATACGCCAGTATGAGCAAGTACGACGTCGATCCGGACTTCGTCGCGGCGATGAACGAGGCCGGTCTCACCGGGCTGTCGGCGGAGGGACTGATCCGGCTGAGCAAGTACGGCGCCGACGAAGACCTGATTGCGTCGCTCAACCGGCTCGGCTACACCGATCTTTCCGTCGATGACCTCGTCGCGATGAGCAAATACGGCGTCGACGAGGACGTGATCGAGGCGTTGAGCCGGGCGGGTTATGCCAATCTCTCGGTTGATGATCTGGTGCGGGCCAGCAAATACGGCGTCGATGAAGATGTGATCGTTTCGTTGAGCCAGAACGGCTACACGAATTTATCGATGGACGATCTGGTTTCGGCCAGCAAATACGGCGTCGATGAAGATCTGATCGAATCGTTGAGCCAGCACGGTTACACCAACCTGTCGATGGATGATCTGGTCTCGGCCAGCAAATACGGCGTCGATGAGGAATTGATCGCGTCGCTGAGCCAGCACGGCTACACGAATCTGTCGATGGACGACCTGGTGCGCGCCAGCAGGTACGGCGTCGATGAAGATGTGATCGAGGCGTTGAGCCGAAACGGCTACACGAATCTATCGATGGACGATCTGGTCTCGGCTACCAAGTACGGCGTCGATGAGGATATTATCGATGCGTTGAGCCAGCACGGCTATACGAATTTGTCGATGGATGATCTGGTCTCGGCCAGCAAATACGGGGTCGATGAAGACCTGATTGCGGCCATGGGGCAACTCGGCTACACCAACCTGTCGATGGACGACCTGACCGACATGAGCAAATACGGGGTCGATGCGGAGGTCGTGCAGGCGTTGAACCAGGCGGGCTACACCAATCTGTCGGTGGAAGACCTCATCAATGCCACCAAGTACGGCGTCGATGAAGACGTGGTCGAAGCCATGGGCCGGGCAGGCTACACCGACCTGTCGATGGACGATCTGGTTGCCATGAGCAAGTACGGGGTCGATGAAGACCTGATCGAATCGTTGCAGCGCAACGGCTACACCAACGTGCCGGTGGACGACCTGATCGACATGAGCAAGTACGGCCTCGACGGCGATTTCATCAGCGAGATGCGCCAGGCCGGCCTGGCCGACCTCAGCCTCGACGATCTCATCCGCCTCTCGAAGTACGGCGTCGATGCAGAATACGTCGAAGAGATGCGCGAGGTCGGCGTCGAGAACCTCACCGTCGATAAGCTCATCGACATGCACAAGCACGGCATCGACGCCGAGTACATCCGCGAACTGCGGGATAACAATCGGTAAGCCCCTTTTCTCGTATTCACCCTTTAGGCGCCAGGCAAATGAGCAAATATGCAAATATGCAAATGAGCAAATTGCAATTAGACCAGCATTTGCCAATTTGCCATTTGCATATTTGCCTATTTGCAATTTGCCATTTGCCCTGAAACGCGCCCTCACCCCGAAGGCAAATCGCCATGAAAAAGCTGACGATTACTGCAATGCTGGCTGCTGTGTGCTGCGCCGGGATGCTCTTCGGCGCCTCCGGCACGGCGCAGGCTGCCGCCGTCGATACCGTCGAAGGCACCTGGATCGGCGAGTTTAGGACGCACCGCTGGCACGATGTCTCGGAGTCGCTCTGGATCACGATGCGCGCCCGGACCGACCGCGAGCGCCACGGCTTCAGCGTCTATCTCTCCATCAAAGACCTCGACGGCCTTTCGATTGCGCCCGGTCATAGCGGCGACTCGCAGGTGCAGTTTACGCTGCCGCGCGAAGCCGGGGATTTTGTCTTCGATGGCCGCTTTAAAGGCGACACCGGCTCCGGCACCTTCACCTTTACGTCGAGCGACGAGTACGAGCGCAAGATGGGGCAACTCGGTTACCGAAGCCTCACGACCGACGAACTGTTCTCGCTCGCCATCCACGACGTCACGACGGAATTCGTCGAAGAATTGCGCGACCTCGGCTATGCCGATTTGCCGTTCGACGACCTCCTGGCGATGCGCATCCACGACGCCTCGCCCGATTTCATCCGCGAGATGCAAGGCCTCGGCTACACCGGCCTGGAGGTGGATGAACTCGTGGCGATGCGCATCCACGGCGTCAGCCCCAAGTTCGTTCGCGCCCTCAACGGCCTCGGCTACGACAACATCGCCGCCGACGATCTGGTGGCGATGCGCATCCACGGCGTCAAGCCTGCTTTCATCCAGGAACTGCGCGACCTCGGCTATGGCCGCCTCGACATCGACGAGTTGGTGGCGATGCGGATTCACGGCGTCACGTCCGATTTCATGGCCGCCGTCGCCGATCTCGGTTTCAAAAACGCCTCGATCGACGATCTGACGTCGATGCGCATCCACGGCGTCACCGCCGGCTACATCCGCGATATCGAAGCCCTCGGCTACACGCGCCCGTCGCTCGACCGGCTCGTCGAGATGCGGATTCACGGCGTCAAAACCAGCTACATCCGCGATCTGGCTGATCTCGGCTACACCGAGGTGCCGCTGCGCAAACTCGTCGAGATGCGCATCCACGGCGTCAGCATCGGCTACGTCCGCGAGATCAAAGAAGCCGGCTTCAGCCCCTCGGTCGATAAGCTGATCGAGATGAAGATTCACGGCATCGACGCCGACCTCGTCAAGGCAATGCGGGATAACTAACATTCGAAATTCGTGGGACGAATTTCGAAAAGGTTTTTTTTGCCTCGTTTGTAACAAGCCGGCAGGGTCATGCGTCTTCGGTGCTAAAAAAACAGCATTAAGGAGAGGAGGTGTAGCCACGAGCCCGGCGCAGCCGGGATCAACCCTTAATTTTTCACCCGAAAAATTATGTGGACAAACTATTTGAAGATTGCGCTTCGCAATCTTCGGCGGTATCGCGGGCATACGGCGATTAATGTGGCCGGGTTGGCGGTGGGCCTGGCGTGTTGTCTGTTGATCTTCCTCTTCGTGCAGGATGAGCAACGCTACGACCGTTTTCACGACGACGCCGGGCGGATCTACCGCGTCGTCAACGAGCGGCTGGCTGATGGGAGCGCCACGCACCGGGCCGCCACGCCGCCGGCGATGGGGCCGGCGCTGGTGCGGGAGTTTCCCGAAGTGCTTCAGGCCGCGCGTTTTTTCAATCTTGGAAAAACACTCGTCGAGCGCGACGACCAGCAATTCTTCGAACGCAACGTCTGGATAGCCGATTCGACAGTTTTCGACCTTTTCAGCTTCCGGCTGCTCCAGGGCGATCCGCAGACGGCGCTCGTAGCGCCTTACGCGCTGGTCGTCAGCCAATCGATGGCGCGCAAGTATTTCGGCGAGGCTGATCCGCTGGGGCAGACGCTCGTGCTTTCGGGGCGCAACACGTTCACTATTACCGGCGTGATGGAGGAGTTGCCGGCGCAGTCGCACATCGCCGTCAATTTTCTGGGGTCGTTTGCGACGATGAAGGATTTTGCGTCGGAGGCGCGGCTGCAAAACTGGATCTGGCAACAATTCTACACCTACATCCTGCTGCCCGAAGGCCGCGATCCGGCGCAGCTTGAGGCCAAATTCCCCGCCTTCATCGCCCGCTACGCCGACCCGGAGACGAGCACGCGCGGGTTCAATTATCGGACGTACCTCCAGCCGCTCACGGCCGTCTACCTCCGCTCGGCCAACCTCCGGTTCGACTTCGGCATGCGGGGCAACGTCACGTACGTCTACGCCTTTTCGATCATCGCCCTGTTCATCCTGTTGATCGCCTGTTTCAACTTTATGAACCTGACCACGGCGCGTTCGACGCAGCGGGCGCGTGAGGTGGGGATGCGCAAAGTCATCGGCGCGCAGCGCGGGCAACTCGTCCGCCAGTTTTTGGGGGAGTCGGTGTTGCTGGTGATGGGCGCGCTGGTGCTGGCGGCGGGGCTCGTGGCGCTGGCGTTGCCGGCGTTCAACACGTTCACGGGCAAAGCGTTGTCGCTCGATCCGTCGCTCGTCGTTGGGCTTGTGGGGGTCGGGTTGATGGTGGGATTGCTGGCAGGGAGCTATCCGGCTTTGTTTTTATCGGCATTCCGGCCTATCGAGGTGTTGAAAGGCGCGGCGGGGAGGCCGGGCGGCGGTGGTCTTTCGGCGGTGCGCAAGGGGCTCGTCGTCACACAATTTGTTATTTCGACCGTTCTGATCATCGGCGCGGCGGTGGTCTTCCGGCAACTCGACTACGTCCAGACCAAAACGCTGGGTTTCGACAAAGAGCAGGTGGTGATCCTGCCCATCCGGGGCGACATCGACGACAACCTCGAAACCGTCAAGGCCGAACTCCTGCGTCACCCCGGCATCGTCTCGGCGACGGCGTCGTGGGGCACCCCCGGCGGCATCGTGCCGGGCGACGACATTCGCATGCCCGGCAGCGACAACACCTGGCCCACGAACGTCTTCACCGTCGATCACGACTATCTCTACACCTACCGCATGGAACTGGCAGCCGGGCGCGACTTCTCGCGCGCTTTCCCCGCCGACACGAGCACGGCGTTCATCCTCAACGAGACGGCAGCGCGCGATCTGGGCTGGTCGCTCGACGAGGCCGTCGGGCAGGAGATCTGGTGGGATGAATGGAGCCGCGACGCCGTCAAAAAAGGCCGCGTGATCGGGGTAGTGAAGGATTTTCATTATAACTCGCTCCACCAGGCCGTCGGGCCGCTGGTGATGCACCTGTATCCGTCGGTCTTCGGGCACGTCTCGGTGCGGATCCGCCCGGAAGAGACGGCGGCCACGCTTGCCGTTTTGGAGCAGACCTGGACAACCTGGGCGCCCGGCTGGCCGTTCGAATATTACTTCCTCGACGAAGACCTCGCCGCGATGTATGAGGCCGAGGAAAAAGCCGGTCAGCTTGCCGCGCTCTTTGCGCTGCTGGCGGTGGTGATTGCATGCCTGGGTCTGTTCGGCCTGTCCGCCTTCAGCGCCGAACAGCGGACCAAGGAGATCGGCATTCGCAAAGTCGTCGGCGCGTCGGCGGCGAGCATCGTGTTGCTCTTGTCGAAGGAGGTCACGCGGCTGGTGCTCGCGGCGTTCGTCGTGGCCGTGCCGGTGGCTTATTTCGCCATGAATTGGTGGCTCGACGATTTCGCGTACCGCGTAGAAATATCCTGGGGGATATTTCTAATGGCTGGCTCGCTGACGCTCGCCATTGCTTTTTTGACGGTGGGGTATCAGGCCGTCAAGGCGGCGTTGGGCGATCCGGTGAAGGCGTTGCGGTATGAATAATGCAACCGCAGATGGACGCGGATAAACGCAGATAATTGGCGCAAAACGCAGCCTTATCTGCGTCCATCTGCGTTCATCTGCGGTTGCAATAACCGAACAAAATCATGCAAACATCTACCAATAACACCCCCCGCCGGAGTGGCGGCCTGCGCCTCGTGGCGCTGACGCTTGTGTGCCTGATGGCAGCCTCCGCCGCGGTGGCGCAGGACCGCTCCGGCAAGCCCGACGACGTGCCCAGCGACGATCAACTGATCGCCATGAAAATCCACGACGTCGATGCCGAATTCATCCGCGACATGCGCGCGCTCGGCTTTGAGGATTTGACGGTGGATAACCTGATCGCCATGCGGATTCACGGCGTCAATGCCCGGTTCGTCGAAGACATGAAAGCCCTCGGCTTCGACGATCTGACGCCGGACGAAGCCGTCTCGCTGCGCGTACACGACATCAACAAACGGTTTGCGGAAAAGATGGCGGGCCTCGGCTTCAAAGATCTGACGCCCGACCAGTTGATCGCGCTGAGCATCCACGACGTCGATGCCGGCTTCATCCAGGAGATGAGGGCGATGGGCTTCGACGATCTGGACGTGGATGAAGCTATCGGGCTGAGCATCCACAACGTCAACGCGCGGTTTGCCGAGGAGATGAAAAGCCTCGGTTTCAAAGATCTGACGCCCGACCGGCTGATGGCCCTACGCATCCACGGCGTCAGTGCCCGCACGATGCGCGCCTTGAAAGACATGGGCTACGCCAACCTCGACGCCGACATGGCCATCGCCTTCCACGTTCACGACATCGACGAGGATTTTGCCGAAGCGATGAAAAGCCTCGGCTTCCGCGATCTCGACGCCAACGACCTCATCGCCCTGCGCGTGCATGATGTCGATAGGCGGTTCATGGACAAGATGAAGGCGTTGGGCTTCACCAATCTTTCGGCAGATCGCGCCATCGCGCTCAAGATTTACAACGTCAACCAGCGCTACGTCGACAAGATGCGCGATCTGGGGTTGACGAATCTGACGCCGGTGCGCCTGATCGCGATGAAGATGCTGGACGTGGATCGAGCGCTCGTCGAAGACCTGCGGGGCCGGCGCTACGAGGAGGTATCGCTCCGTCGCCTGCTTCGCCGCAGCGGCCATCGCTGGTATGATGACGACGACGACCTCTCGCGCTACGACGCGGAGTACGTCGAAGCCATGCGCGACATCATCCGGGAATTGACGCAGATGTAACCCTTTGCACGGGCTCAAACGTCTTATCCGCAACCACGGACCAAAACCGGGAGGGAACGGCCATGATAAAGGCAGATCATCTCAAGAAAGTCTATCGCACTGACGAGGTCGAAACGACGGCGCTCAACAATGTTAACCTCGAAATCGAGGCCGGCGAGTTCGTCTCGGTGATGGGGCCGTCGGGCTGCGGCAAATCGACGCTGCTCAATATCCTCGGCCTGCTCGACAACCCGTCCGGCGGAACGTATAATTTTCTCGGTCATGACGTGGCCGGGTATTCCGAGCGGCAGCGAGCGCAGTTTCGCAAGGGCAACATCGGCTTCGTCTTCCAGAGCTTCAACCTGATCGACGAGTTGACCGTCTACGAGAACGTCGAGTTGCCGCTGTTGTATCTGGGCATGGCCTCTGCCGAGCGGGTGCGGCGCGTCGAGGAGACGCTCGAACGGGTCAACATCATGCATCGCAAAGATCACTTTCCGCAGCAGCTTTCGGGCGGGCAGCAGCAGCGTGTGGCCGTAGCCCGCGCCGTCGTGGCCAGCCCCAAGCTGATCCTGGCCGACGAGCCGACGGGCAACCTCGACTCGACCAACGGCGAGGAGGTGATGCAACTGTTGACCGAGATGAACGAGGCCGGCGCCGCCATCGTGATGGTGACGCACTCGCCCGCCGACGCCGAGTACAGCCACCGCATCATCCACCTTTTCGACGGCCACATCGTCACGGAAAATTTCCTCGAACGCAAGTATGCGCACGCGTAGCTCGCCTGTGGCTCGCTGGTCACTGGTCATTACGCTCGCTGCGCTCGCTGTCACTGGTCACTGGTGAGAAAAACTAGTGACCAGCGAGCCGCGCCAATCCTCCCAAAGGCAATCCGGCCGAAGATCCCTAAAGACCCATGCTGAAAAACTATTTTAAAATTGCGCTCCGCAATTTTAAAAAGGGGCATGCGTATATCAACGTGGCCGGGTTGGCGGTGGGGATGGCGTGTTGTGTGTTGATCGCGCTCTTTGTGCGGGATGAACTGAGCTACGACCGGTATCACGAAAACGCAGAACGGATCGTTCGGCTGGTGGAGGAGCGGGCGCGGGTGGGAGCGCCGTTTGCCCCGGTGATGCAGGCCGAGTTTCCGGAGGTCGAGCAGGCTGTGCGGCTGCATCATATGTTCTGGTCTACGCCGCTGCTGACGGTGGGCGAGCGGGGTTTTTATGAAGGCCGCATTTTTTTCGCTGATTCTAATCTCTTCGCCGTCTTCAGCTTCCGCCTGCTGCGCGGCGATCCAAAAACGGCCCTGGCAGCGCCGTTTTCGATGATCCTGACCGAGACGACGGCCGCCAAATATTTCGGCGACGCCGACCCCATCGGGCAGATCATCACCTACGACGACATCCACGAATACACCGTCACCGGCATCGTCGAAGACACGCCGCCGAACTCGCATTTCCGGTTCGATTTCCTGGCGTCTTTCTCCACGCTCTACGCCAATGAAGAATTCTGGGGGATGCCGCTGACATGGACCAACCCGACGGCCATCACCTACCTGCTGCTGAGGGATCCCGGTGCAGCAGAGGCGCTCGAAGCGGCGATCCCCGACTTCATCGTCCGGCATCGCGGCGAGGAATTTCGGGACTGGCGGACGTTCCGGCTGCAACCGCTCACCGACATCCACCTCAAATCGAAACTCCGCTTCGAAACCGAGCCCAACGGCGACATCGCCTACGTCTACATCTTCGCCCTTATCGGCCTGGCGGTGTTGTTGATTGCGTGCAGCAACTTCATCAACCTGACGACGGCCCGCTCGGCGGAACGCGCGCGTGAGGTGGGGTTGCGGAAAGTTGTCGGGGCGCACCGGGGGCAGTTGATCCGGCAGTTTTTGAGCGAGTCGATGTTGATGAGCGTGCTGGCGGGCGCGCTGGCAGTGGCCCTGGCCGGGCTGGCGTTGCCGGTCTTCAACACGCTCGCGGGCAAGGCCCTGACGATGGATGCGGTGGTGAGCGGCGGGATGCTGGCGGGATTGATCGGCGTGGTGCTTTTCGTGGGGGTGGCGGCGGGGAGCTATCCGGCGTTTGTGCTGGCGCGCTTCCGCCCGGTGACGGTGTTGAAGGGCGCCGCGACCCCGGCCACCGGCGGCGCGATGCTTCGAAAAGGGCTGGTGCTGTTCCAGTTTGCCGTCTCGATGGTGTTGATCGCCGGCACGGCCATCGTTTATGAGCAACTGGCCTTCATGCAAAGCCGCACGCTGCACGTCGACGACGAGCAAATCGTCGTGGCGCCGATGCTTGACCGCTCGTTCCGGCCACAGGTCGAAACACTGAAAGAGGCTCTGATGCAGCATCCCCAGGTCGTCGCCGTCAGCGGGTCGCATCGGGTGCCGGGGCAGTTGATGAACGGCTTCGGCTACGTGGTCGAAGGCGGCGACCGGGAGGATCCCGTCAGCGTGCGCGACGTCGGGGTCGATCATGATTTTACGAAGACCTTTGGCCTCGAACTGGCGGCGGGGCGCGGCTTCTCGCGCGAGATCGTCACCGATGAAACCGACGCCTATCTCATCAACGAGACGGCGGCGCAGGCTTTTGGCTGGATGGATCCGGAGGACGCCGTCGGCCAGCGCATCGAACGGGTCGATGGGGCGCAGCCGGGCGTCGTCGTCGGGGTGGTCGAAGATTTTCATTATCTATCGCTGCATCACCCCATCGAGCCACTGGTGATGCACCTGCGCCCGTTTGTGATGAACCTCGCCATCCGCGTGCGCGCGGACGATCTGCCTGCGACGCTGGCGTCGTTGGAGCGCACCTGGCAGCAGTTCACCCCGGCCTTCCCGTTCGATTATTACTTCCTCGACGACGCCTTCGACAGCCGCTACCGGGCCGAGAAACGCGCCGGTCAACTCGTCGGCTATTTCGCGCTTTTGGCGATCTTCATCGCGTGCCTGGGTTTGTTCGGATTGGCAGCCTTCAGCGCGGCGCAACGAACCAAAGAGATCGGCGTACGGAAGGTGCTCGGCGCCACCGTCGGCGGCCTCGTGGTGCTGCTTTCCAGAGAGTTCGTCAGGCTCGTCGGTCTGGCCTTCGTGCTGGCCGTGCCGCTGGCCTACGTCGCGATGAGCCGCTGGCTCGACGGCTTTGCCTACCGTGTAGAAATATCCTGGGGGATATTTCTAATGGTGGGCTCGCTGACGCTCGCCATTGCTTTGGTGACGGTGAGTTATCAAGCTGTGAAGGCAGCGCTGGCGGATCCGGTGGAGTCGTTGCGGTATGAGTAATGCAACCGCAGATGAGGGCAGATGGACGCGGATGGACGCAGATGGATGGGGATAGGTGAAGGTGTTCGACAACCATGATCCTGACGAAGTCGGGATCATCCCTTTAATTTTTCGCCAGAAAAATTATGCTCAAAAACTACCTCAAAATCGCCCTGCGCAATTTGAAAAAGTCGGCGGGGTACACCGTCATCAACATCCTCGGGTTGGCGATTGGGATGACGTGTTGTGTGTTGATTGCGTTGTATGTGTGGGATGAGACGTCGTTCGACCGCTTCCACGACAAGGCCGAGCAGATCTACCGGCTGCGTGTCGAGCGGTATGCCAGCGGCGGCGAGTCGGAGTTGACCTCGACGGCGTCGGCGCCGATGGGGCCGGCTATCGTGCAGGACTTTCCGCAGGTCGAACACATCGCGCGGATCTCGTCGCGCACCTACCTCGTCGAGCAAGGCGACCGGCGGTTTTACGAAGAGGAATTTTTCTGGGTCGATTCGACGTTCTTCGACGTTTTCTCGTTCAAGCTCGTTCGGGGCAATCCGGAGACGGCACTCACGGCGCCTTTTTCCGTCGTGCTGACCGAAGCGATGGCGGAGAAATACTTTGGGCGGGCCGATCCGATGGGGCAGATCCTGACCATCGAAGACCGCGATTATACCATCACCGGCATCGTCGAGGTGGCGCCGGCGCAATCACATTTTTCGTACGATTTCCTCGGCTCGTTTACGACGTTGGAGGTCTTTGCCGAAGAGCCGAGTTCGGAGTGGAACTGGTGGAGTCTGAGTTATCACACTTACCTGCTCGTGGCCGAGGGCGCCTCCCTCGAAACCTTGCAGGAGGGGCTTCGCGAGTTGCCTTCCCGCTACATCGGCAACCAGGAATCGGTCAGCGGCTACCGGCAATTTCTCTACCTCCAACCGCTGACGGACATCCACCTGACGTCGCATTATCGATACGAACTTCAGCCTAACAGTCACACCGCCTACGTCTACGTTTTCTCGGCCATCGCGTTTTTCATCCTGCTGATTGCCTGCATCAATTTTATGAATCTGTCGACGGCGCGGTCGGCGCAGCGGGCGCAGGAGGTGGGCTTGCGCAAAGTGCTCGGCGCGCAGAAAGGGCAGATGATCAAGCAGTTCCTGGGCGAGTCGGTGTTTCTCTCCATGCTGGCGCTGGTGCTGGCGCTGATGCTGATTCAAGTGCTGCTGCCGTCGTTCAACCAGTTGGCGTCGAAAGAGCTATCGCTGCATTACATCAGGCAGGCGCCGTTGGTGCTGGCGATGGTGGGTTTTGCCGGGTTGGTGGGGTTGATCGCGGGCAGCTATCCGGCGTTCGTGCTGTCTTCGTTCAAACCTGTCGAGGTGTTCAAAGGGCGGGTGCAGTCGGGGGCCAGCGGCGTCTTTTTGCGGAAAGGGTTGGTGGTGGTTCAGTTCGGCATTTCGGTGGCGCTCATCGTTGGCTCGCTGCTCGTGTTTGAGCAGTTGGATTTCATGCAGAACAAGAACCTGGGGTTCGAGAAAGAGCAGGTGCTCGTGCTGCGCGTGCGCAACAACGAGGCCGTCATCGAGAGTTATGAGGCGTTCAAAGACGAGTTGAAAAAACAGCCGTCGGTGCTCAGCGCGGCGTTCTCTTCGTCGATCCCAGGCCGCGATCAGTTTACGAATGTGATCAGCCGCCAGCAGGGGATGAACGAGGAAGGCCAGACGATGTACATCCTGGCAGTCGATTACGATTTCGCCGAGACCTACGGCCTGGAAATGGCGACGGGAAGGGCGCTTTCGGAGGACTATCCGTCCGACGACACGAGCGCGTTCGTCATCAACGAGGCGGCGTTGAAGGCGCTCGGCTGGCAGGCGCCGGACGAGGCGCTCGGCCAGCAACTCACGCGGCAGTTTTCCGACACGCGCGAGGTCGTCGGCGTCGTCAAAGATTTCCATTTCCAATCGCTGCAACATAGCATCGATCCTATCGTCTTCCAGATTCGGCGAAGCTGGTACGGCTACGTCTCGGTGCGTATCGCCACAGACGACGTGCCTGCGACGGTGGCGGCCATCGATGGCGTCTGGCAAGCCTTTTCGCCGGGCCGCCCGCTGGAATATTTCTTCCTCGACGACGACTACGACCGGCAATACCGGGCCGAGCAGCGCATCAGCAAGATCGTGACGGTCTTTACGATTCTGGCGCTTTTCATCGCGTGCCTGGGTCTGTTCGGGCTGGCGGCCTTCACCGCCGAGCAGCGCACCAAGGAGATCGGCGTGCGAAAGGTGCTCGGCGCATCGGTGGCGGGCATCGTGTTGTTGCTCTCGAAAGACTTCGTCAAGCTCGTCAGCCTGGCTTTCGTGCTGGCGGTGCCGCTGGCCTATTTCGTGATGAATAGCTGGCTCGACGACTTCGCGTACCGTATAGAAATATCGTGGCCGATATTTCTAATGGCGGGCCTGGCAGCCCTTGGGGTGGCGCTCCTGACGGTGAGTTATCAGTCTGTGCGGGCGGCGCTGGCAGATCCGGTCGAATCGTTGCGGTATGAGTAATGCAACCGCAGATGAGGGCAGGTGGGCGCGGATGGACGCAGATGGATGGGAATAGTGTGGCGGTGATCTACAACCGTGATCCTGGCGCAGCCGGGATCATCCCTTTAATTTTTCGCCAGAAAAATTATGCTCAAAAACTACTTCAAAGTCGCCCTGCGCAATCTTCAAAGGCATCCGGCGTATGCGTTTATCAATGTGACGGGGCTGGCGGTGGGGATGACGTGTTGTTTGCTGATCCTGCTTTTCGTGCGGGATGAACTCAGCTACGACCGCTTCCACGAAAACGCCGACCGCGTCTATCGCATCGTCAGCGACTGGGGCAACTTCAGCGTGCCGTCTACCAATCCGCCCGTCATCAACCGCCTCGGCCCCGACTTTCCGGAGGTGACGATGGCGCTGCTGACACCCTTCGGCGCGCAGGTGCGCTTCGACGATCAGAGCTTCTTTGAGGAACGGCTCTACTTTGCCAATCCTGAAGTCTTCGACGTTTTCACCATCCCCGTCGTGCTCGGCAACCCGGAGACGATGCTGGCCGAGCCGGGCAAGGTGGTGCTCACCCCGGAGAGCGCCCGCAAGTATTTCGGCGACGAAAATCCGATGGGCAAGGTGCTCGTGGTGGATGGCGAGTTCGAAGTCGAAGTGGCGGGGGTCGTCGAGGCGATGCCGGAGAATGCGCATTTCCACTACGATTTCCTGGTGCCGTGGGCGACGCTCGACATCCTGATGGATTTCAGCAATTCGATGAGTTGGGGCAACAACAGCTATTACACCTACCTGCTCTTCCCCGAAGGCTACGATCCGAAGACGCTCGAAGCCGGGCTGCCCGCCTTCATCGAACGCCACGCGGGCGACAACTGGAACGGCGCCGAGCTTTCGCTTCAGGCGCTGACGGATATCCACCTCCACTCGCATCACAACATGGAGTTGGAAGCCAACAGCAACGTGGCTTACGTCTACATCTTTTCGATCATCGCCGTGTTCATTTTGCTGGTGGCGTGCATCAACTTTATGAATCTGGCGACGGCGCGGTCGGCGGAGCGCGCCAAAGAGGTGGGGGTGCGCAAGGTGGCCGGGGCGCGGCGCGGGCAACTCATCCAGCAGTTCCTGGCCGAGTCGGTGTTGATGGCGGGGCTGGCGTTGGTGCTCTCGGTGGTGTTGACGGCGGTGGCGTTGCCGGTCTTCCGGGCGCTCACCGGCAAAGCCATGCCGCTCGACGTGCTCAACGACGGCTTTACGTTGCTGGCATTTTTTGGGATTACGCTGCTCGTAGGCGTGGTGGCCGGCAGCTATCCGGCGCTGGTGCTCTCGGCGTTCCGGCCCGTGACAGTGCTCAAAGGGACGTTGCACAGCATCGGGCGCGGCGCGTTCTTGCGCAAAGGCCTCGTCGTCTTCCAGTTTGCCACGTCGGTCTGCCTGATCGTCGGGACGATGGTGGTTTTCAACCAGCTAAGCTACCTGCGCGAGGCCAACCTGGGCTTCGACAAAGAGCAGGTCGTCGTCGTCCCCACGCAAAGCGACAGCCAGGCCGAGCAATTCGCGGCCTTCAAAGACCAACTCTTGCAACAGCCCAACGTGAGCCACGTGGCGATTGCCTCGGAAGGCCTGCCGAGTGAACTGCTCAATGGCAGCAGCACCCGCCTCGACGGCGTCCGCCCCGACGACGAGGAGGCCCGTGTGCGCACGCGCACCGTCGCCGTCGGGCACGACTTTTTCGAGGCGCTCGGTGTGGAGATGCTGGCCGGGCGCAGCTTCTCGCTCGACTTCCCGGCGGATTCCGGCGCGTTCATCCTCAACGCCACCGCCGCGCGGATCTTACAGGAGACCTACCCGGAGCAGATCGCCACGGTCGAGGACGGCGTCGGGCAGACGCTCCGGCTCGGCGGCAGGACCGGCCCGCTCGTGGGCATCGCCGAAGACTTCAATATGTCGTCGCTGCACGAAGAGATCGAGCCTATCATTTTCTTCTTCAATCCCAACTGGTACGACCACTTCCTGATTCGCATCCAGCCCGGCAACTTCGCCGGCACCGTCGCCGCCATCGGCGATACGTGGGCGCAACTTTATCCGGGTTCGCCCTTCCTCTACCACTTCGCCGATCAGGGTTTCGACGCGCAGTACCGCAACGAAGAACGCCTCGGCCTAATCTTCACCGTCTTCGCCGTGCTGGCGATTTTCATCGCGTGCCTGGGCCTGTTCGGGCTGGCTTCGTTCACGGCGCAGCAACGGACCAAGGAGATCGGCGTGCGCAAAGTGCTCGGCGCCTCGGTGCCCAACATCGTCGTGTTGTTGTCGAAAGAGTTCACCGTGCTCGTCGGGGTTGCTTTTGTGGTTGGGGCGGGGGCCTCGTATCTGCTCATGCACAACTGGCTCGAACAGTTTGCCTATCGCGTGGGCATACCCTGGTGGATTTTTCCCGTGACGGGTCTGGCGGCGCTGCTGATCGCGTGGCTAACGGTGAGTTATCAGTCGATCAAAGCGTCGGTAGCGAATCCGGTGGATAGTTTGCGGTATGAGTAATGCAACCGCAGATGGGAGCAGATGGGCGCGGATGAACGCAGATAAGGCTGCTATAGGGCCGCGTTTTATGCTGATCATCCGTGTTTATTACCTCGGTCAGTCGCTTCGCTCGTGTCGCGTACTTCTGCGATTGGAGTTATGAGAGGTGCCTGGTACTTCGGAAGTGCCGGGCACCTTTTCATTGTGGATGCCTTCTTGCCTCAAAAAAATCATCGGCGTCTATCCGCGTTCATCTGCCCTCATCTGCGGTTGCATTCATCTGCGTCTATCCGCGTTCATCGGTCATTATCTGCGGTTGCATTCATCCGCGTCCATCTGTATTCATCTGCTCTCATCTGTGGTTGCCATGCCACTCGTCCCGCCGGTTCGCCGCTTGTCGCAGAACCCCGCCGCGTGTCGATAAAGCGTGTCGCGGTTTTTCTTTTCCCCGTAATCTTGGGCCGGAAAGCGGATACGACGTGATCCGCCGGAGACAGAACCCCTCACCCTTTACGAGGAAAGAACCATGACAACGCAGATACATGCCAGCAAGTGGGTCAACAAATACGCGATACTCACGTTGCTCTACGCGCTCTTCGTCCTGGCGCTGTTCGGCGCCACTGCCGCCGTCGCCGCCGATGCCGAGGAAGCGACGCACGACGACATCGTCGATGTAGCCGTGAATGCCGGATCGTTTAAGACGCTTGTGGCGGCAGTCAAGGCCGCCGGGCTGGCCGAGACGCTCAAAGGCGACGGGCCGTTCACGGTGTTGATGCCGCAGATGCCCGCGTCCACCACCGCCATGGCGCGCGACCTGATCCGGACGGCCATCAACCGGGGCGCGCCGCTTTACAACCAGGGCAACGCCGCCGCCTGCGCCTCTATCTATGAAGTGACGGCCAAAGCGCTGCTGGCCTTCGAGGCGGAACTGCCGGCCTCGGCGCAGCGTCCCCTCCGCCGGGCGCTCCAGCGGATGCGCCACACCCACGACCACGACCGCCGCGCCTGGATCATGCGCGAAGGTCTCGACGAAGCCTACGCTGCGCTCTCGAACCGCCGCATGATGAACACCGCCTCCTCCCATTAATTTTGGATTTTAGATTTTGGATTGTTTGCCTTCTCGGAATCCAATAATCGAAAAAGCCGCGACGGTAGACACCGCTGCGACTTTTTCGATTATGAAGACGGTGCTGATTAGAACAATCCAAAATCTAAAATCCAAATTTCCCCGACCATGGTTCAACAACTCAGCTTGCAACTTCCCGAGCCGGCGCAGCGCTGGCCGCGCTGGACGTCCTGGGGTATCGTCGTGGCGATCTGGACGTTTCCGGGGCTGGCTGCGCTCAGCTATTATTACCTCAACCAGACCGTCTCCGGCCAGGCGATGTCGTGGGCTTACGCCTTCGTCAGCACGTTGCCCAACTGGTACATCTGGGCGGCGATGACACCGGTCATCCTGTGGCTGGCCCGGCGCTACCGCATCGAACGTTCCAACTGGAAGATGATGCTGATGGCCGTTCACCTGCCGGCGATGGTCTTGCTGATGCTCGTGCATTCGCTGGTCAATCTGCTGCTTTTCTACGTCACCGACATGCCGGGCCACGACACGCTCAGCACGGGCCTCTATACCGTCCACTTCACCACGCGCGTCCACGCCAACATTCTGACCTACTGGACCGTGCTGGGGGTCTACTACGCCTACGACTATTACCGCATGTTTCGCAAGCGCGAGCAGCAGGCGGCGATGCTGGAGATCCGCCTGGCCGAGGCCAATTTGCGGGCGCTCAAGATGCAGCTTCACCCGCATTTTTTGTTTAACACGCTCAACTCTATCGCGGCGCTGGTGCGTAAAAACGAGAACCGGACGGCCATCAAGATGCTGGTGCAACTGGGCGATTTTTTGCGCCTCGCGCTCGAAAACAAAGGCGTGCAGGAGATCCCGCTCCGGCAAGAGTTAGATTTTTTACAACGCTATCTGGACATTGAAAAGATCCGCTTTCAGGAACGCCTGAGCGTCCACGTCGAGGCCGAGCCGGCGGTGCTGGAAGCCTACGTGCCCAACATGATCCTCCAGCCGCTCGTCGAAAACGCCATCCATCACGGCATTGCCCCGCACGCTGAGGCCGGGCGTATCGAGATCCGCGCGCGGCTCGACGGCGGCAAGCTGCTCATGCAAGTGCGCGACGACGGGCCGGGGTTGGATCCGGCCAAAAAAAGCCGCCGGGGCGGCGTGGGGCTGGCTAACATCCGCGAACGCCTGGAAAATCTCTACGGCGACGACAACGACTTCTCGCTTCGCAACGCGGACGAAGGGGGCCTGCTTGCCAGCATCACCATTCCTTTTTCTACTGAACCTGTCATGACCACCAACGCCGCAGCCTGATGCCGATCCGGGTTTTAATTGTTGATGACGAACCGCTGGCGCGAGACACCATCCGTCTGTTGCTCGAAGACAATCCGCAATTTGTCGTCGTGGGAGAATGCAAGGATGGGGATGAGGCCGTCGAGGCGATTCAGGCCAACACGCCGGATCTGGTTTTTCTGGACATCCAGATGCCCGGCAAGAACGGCTTCGACGTCGTCGAGGCGGTCGGTCCCGAAAAGATGCCCGTGGTCATCTTTGCGACGGCCTACGACCAGTACGCCCTGCAAGCCTTCGACGCCCACGCCCTCGACTATCTGCTCAAACCCTACGACGACGACCGCTTCGAAAAGGCCCTCGACCGCGCCGTCAAGCAGATCAAGCAAAAACAGATCGGCGCGCTCAGCACCGAGTTGATGGCCCTCGTCGAAGAACGCCGCGCCGAGCGCGAGGCCGCCCCGGCGCCGGAACCGTCTGCCCCGCTCGAACGCATCATGATCAAAGAGCGCGACGCGCTGTTTTTCGTCAAAACCGAAGACATCGATTGGATCGAAGCCGCCGGCGACTACGTGTCGCTGCACGTGGGCAAGAAAAGCCATCTCTTGCGCGAATCGATGAGCGGCATGGAGACCAGGCTCGACGCCAAACGCTTCGTGCGCATCCATCGCTCGACCATCGTCAACGTCGAACGCATCAAAGAGCTACGCCCGTATTTCCACGGCGACTACATCGTCTACCTGAAAGACAACACCGAACTGCGCCTGAGCCGCCGCTACTGGAACCGCCTCGAACAGGTCGTCGGAAGCAAGTAGATTTTGGATTTTAGATTTTGGATTTTGGATTGTTTATTTCCGGGCAATCCAAAATCTAAAATGCGGATCCATCGGTTGGCGGTTAACGCCATGTTTTTTGTTAATGGCTTTATCTATGCCAGTTGGGTGGCGCGCTTGCCGCGGATCCAGGAGTTGTATGGGCTGGACAACGGCGATACCGGTTTGATTCTTTTGGTGGCTTCCGTCGGGGCTTTACTGGCGATGCCGTTCACCGGGTGGCTCATTGTTCGTACCGGCAGCGACAGGGTTACCGCGCTGGCCGCGCTGCTTTTTCTGGTCTGGGTGGCATTGATTCCGCTGGCGCCCGGCGTCGTCGTGCTGGGTCTTGTCTTCTTCGGGATGGGCGCTTCTACCGGCATCCTGGACGTTGCGATGAATGCCCAGGCCGTCCTCGTCGAACAGGCGTACCGGCGTCCGATCATGGCTTCATTTCACGCCGTTTTTAGCGCCGGGATGATGCTTGGGGCCGGCAGTGGCGCGCTCTTTACCCAGTTCGATATGGCCCTGATGCCCCACCTGCTGATCGTTACGGGGTTGACCTTCTTGCTGGCGGTGTGGGGCGGTCGAAAGCTCCTTCCGGATCCGCTTCGCGAGCCGGATCGGGAGGGCGGCGCTTTTCGCCTGCCCAACCGCGCCCTGGTCGGCGTCGGCTTGATCGCGTTTTGTTGTATGCTCGGCGAAGGGGCCATGGCAGACTGGAGCACGAATTACCTGGAACGTACGGCAGGCGCCGGCAAAGCCGTGGCGCCGCTCGGCTTAGCGGCCTTTTCGCTCGCCATGACGACCGGACGGCTCTTCGGGGATAGGGGGCGCGCCCGGTGGGGCGATCGGCGAATCCTTGTCTACAGCAGCGCCCTTGCGCTCGTCGGGATGAGTGTGGCGCTGGTCTGGGTGCAGCCCCTTATTATTATAGCCGGTTTCTTCGTGGTGGGTCTTGGCCTGGCAACCATCGTCCCCATTGCCTACAGCACCGCCGGCAACACACCGGGCATTGCGCCCGGCGTGGGCATCAGTATGGTCACGACCGTCGGATACAGCGGCTTTCTCTTCGGCCCCCCTATCATTGGCTTTCTCGCCGATTGGCAAACCCTTCACCTGGCGCTGGGCTTCGTCTGGATCTTGTTCCTGGTGATGATGGTCCTGACGCCGGCTTTTGGCGGTACACAGCCTGGACGCTGACCATTCTTTTTTGCCGCTCATCGCACCGAGAGGCCGCTCGTCGCACCGCTGCAGCCACTGTTCGAAAACGCCTGTCTTCGCGTCGTTTCTGCTCGTATCCTGCCACCATCACAACAAGGCGCTCCCCCTCGCGCTCTTCACATAAACCTTCGCCTATGGAGGCCATCCCTATGAAAACTATCGTCAAGAGCACCCTCGTGCTCGCGTTGATCTTCTCCACCGCTGCTTTCAGCTTCGCCCCCAACCAAACCACCAACCCCGAAGACGACATCGTCGACGTGGCCGTCAAGGCCGGCTCGTTCAACACGCTCGCCGCTGCGCTCCAGGCCGCCGGGTTGGTCGAGACGCTCAAGAGCGACGGGCCGTTCACGGTCTTTGCGCCCACCGACGAAGCCTTCGCCAAACTGCCCGAAGGCACGGTCGAGACCCTGCTCAAGCCCGAGAACAAAGATCAGTTGATCGCCATCCTGACCTACCACGTGGTCTCCGGTAAGATCATGTCGTCGGACTTGCTCTCGACGACGTCGGCGCCGACGGTCAACGGCCAGAGTGCCCCGATTGGGCTGCGTGTGGGTAACGCCAATGTGATTCAGGCAGACATCGACGCCTCGAACGGTGTGATCCACGTCGTCGACACGGTGTTGCTTCCCGAGTAAGCCCCCGTTGTTGCTTCCTCCCAGGAGCGGCAGACCAAGGAGGGTAGGACCGTAATCCTGCCCTCCTCGTGGTGTTTGAACGAATCAGCAGCAGGTGGGTTAGACACACAACGGTAGCCCGGCACACAGTTAGCGTTTTTCCGCCTGTAAAAGTCATGAACAAAGACGCGGTAGAAATACCTGATGCCGATAGCCTGCCCGCCGATGCAGCGTGGCTATTTCCGGAATATGATGCTGCGGCTATCGAGGGGGCATAGCATCGGGGGGTGATCATCGAGCGCATCCTGGAACGGGGCACGTGGGCGCAACTTCGCTGGCTCTTTGCCACGTACGGCGAAGATGAGGTGGCCGCCTGGGTACAACGACACGGGTTTCGATTCTTAACGAAGCGCTCTTTTGCGTTGTGGCGTCTGGCGTTGAACGTGACGGACTACGAAGCCCCGCCGTGGGCTGTAGAAGCGAAAGCGATGCAGGCATGATGTCTAGACAAACGGCCGCACCGCCAGATCGGCCAGTGTGACGGTGTAGCTGCGCCGGGCGTCCGTCGCCACGTAATCGATGAGCACTTCGCAGGCCACCGACACGGCCAGCGTGACGAGGTTGCGCGCCAGGGGATAGTCGCAGATGTCGTCGTTAGCGGGGGAGGGGACGCGGTAGTGATCGTTCCAGATAATCTCGGCGTAGTCGCTGGCGAGGCCGGCGTGCAGGCAAGGCGTGTCGGTCTCGGCGCACCACGTTTTGACGAGCCGCCGCGAGGCGCTGTTGTCGAAGGCATCGACGACGAGTGCGCTGCCGCCGAGGAGCTTATTCACGGTGGCATCGGTGAGGCGTTGCGTTCGCGCCTCGACCTGCGCGCCGACGGCGCGGTAGAGCATATTGGCCATCATCTTCGCTTTCATCGCGCCGATGTCGCCGCGCTGGTAGGGCTGCGTCGAGAGGTTGCGTTCTTCGACGCGGTCGTCGTCGATGAGGGTGAACCGTTGGAACCCGGCGCGGGCCAGGCTCTCGGCGATGTTGGCGCCGAGCGCTCCGGCCCCGCAGATCGTCACCGCCGCCTCGTGCATCCGCTCGACGACTTCGTCGGTGCGATGCAGCTTTTCGTGGAAGAAGATGGACATTTTTGAGAAAGGGTGACAGGGAGAAAGGGGACCTGGAGATCAGAGACAACGCTTTGGCTCTCCCTGTCACCCTTTCTCAAATTTACATCCAATCCGGCCGTTGCGTCATGACGCTGACGAGGGATTGGAGGTCGAAATCCTCATCTTGACCCGCCAGGCAGATGCCGGCGCTGATGACCGTCAGATCCTGTTTGTTGATGGCCGACTGATGCCGCTGCCCGTCTTGCGTCAGCCATTCGACGAGCCAGTAGTCGTCCCGATCCTGGAAATCCCGAAGCCGGCCGCCGGCAAAGGCCAGCGCCTCGCCGAGCCGCGCTTCGTCGCGTTGCTGCCGGCGGTGGGCGCGTTCGGCCTGCCGGTGGGCGCGCTCGGCCTCGATGCGTTGTTGCCGGCGCGCGCGCCCGGCGTCGGTGCGGCTGAAGGCGAGGCTGTAGGCCGCGCGCATCTCCGGCGTGAGGCCGCTGAGATGGAGAGTCTCAGGCTCCTCCTCCTGCCTGAGCGCCTGCCGGAGGGCGTCGGCGAAACGCGGATCGGCGCGCCGGTCTTCGGCTTCGAACCACCACGCCGCGCCGTCCCACCGGGCCACGATTTGCTCCAGGGCCGCGCCGTGTTCTACCAGATGCACGACGACGGGATGCGCCTGCCCCAGACGCTGGCGCGCATCCGATTCATTGGCCGGATACGCCAGCCACGTCCGATGCTGCATCCGAAACGCCAGCCGCACCCGAAACGCGGGGAAGAGTTTCAGATACGCCTCGACCTGCATCAGCCCGGCCTCTTCGACCCACTCCGCCCGTTCCACGTCGAGAGGATGAAACAGGCCCCAGCCTTCGGCGTCCGGCGGCTCCTGCGCGAACGTGTAGACCATCCCGTCGATGCGCGTCTTCACCGAGCCGCCGCGCACGCAAGGCGCCAGAAACGTGGTCTGCTGAAGCCGCGCCTCCTGCGCCGCCAGCTTCCCGATGAGTTTGCGAACGTCGGTCATCTATTTGTGGAGTTCAAGGTTCAACGTTTTCAAGAACCAACCTTTAACGTTGTGACAATCATTCACCAGGGAAGATCAGGTAGGCCGGCGCTACGTGCTCGGTCAGCCAGACGTTGTTTTGGGATCGATAAAAAGGGAAGCCTGCGTCGTGCATGCGCCGCGCTGTGACCGCCAGCACCACCGGCTTGCCGTGCCGCTTGCCGACAGCCGTGGCCGTCTGCGCATCGGGCGACAGGTGAACGTGATGACGATTGCGACGCTGCAAACCGTGCCGGCGGATCGAGTCCAAAAAGCGCGCTGCCGTGCCGTGAAACAGCACGTCGGGCGGGACGACGGGTTCGAGCCCCAGGTCGATGGGCACCGAATGGCCCTGATTGGCGCGGATGCGCAGCCCGTCTTCGCTGAAGGCAAACCGCTTCTTGTCGTTCGTCGCCACGACCTCCCGGAGCAATGCGTGGTCGAGGTTCACGCCTGCCCGGTTCGCCGCCGCAATCAAGGCATCGACATGCACCCAGCCGCCGGTTTCCAGCGTCAGGCCCACCTCATCGGGTTTGTGCCGCAGGACGAAGCTCAGGAATTTACTGGTGCGGATGAGTTTTTTATTCATCAGAATACGATCTATTCATCACCCTTCCGTCTTGCCGTCGTCGGCCATGAGCACGAGGCGGGGTTCGAAGGTGGCCACCGGCACGACGAGGTCGGATTGCAGCGCCATGACCTCGTTGATGTCTTTGTAAGCCTGCGGCGACTCGTCCATGCCGCCGGCCATCAACTCGACGCCGCGTTCTTTGAGCCAGGCGTCGCGTTGTTTTTTGGGGATGGTCTGGATGGCGTATTTGCGGCTCATCTGTCGCCCGGCGCCGTGGCTGGCGCTGTTGAGCGACGCCTCATTGCCCAGACCGCGCACGATGAACGAGTTATGCCCCTGCGAGCCGGGGATGATACCCAGCACGCCCTCATGCGCCGGCGTCGCGCCCTTGCGGTGGATGTATACCTCCTTGCCTTGCCAGATCTCTTTGAACGCAAAGTTATGATGGTTCTCCACCTGAAGCACCGGCTTGAGGCCGAGGCGCTTGGTCAAGGCGCGATGGATGGTGTGATGACACGCCGAGGCAAAACGCCCGGCCAGATTCATGCTGATCCAATACTCCTGCCCCGCCTCGGTGTCGAGCGAGAGCCAGGCCAGGTGCCGGAGCTTCTTCGGCAGGGTGGACTGATCCTGCGCCAGGCGCGAATAATGGTTGGCGATGTTGGCGCCGGGGCCTCGGCTTCCGGAGTGCGTCATGATGGCGAAGTACGTGCCCGGCTCGATGCCGAGGTAGCCTGCGCCGTCGGCCTCCACGTGGAGCAGGCCGGAATCGACGAAGTGGTTGCCGGTGCCGCTGGTGCCTAGCTGCGCGTAGGCTTTGTCCTTCAAATGTTTGAGCAGGCGCGTGGCCTCCCAGTCCGGATCGTCGAGCACGGCGTGCTGTCGGCGTTCGTAGGGGCCGAACCTGGCGCCGAGGCCGAAGCGCGTCTCCTCGCGCATCACCTTGCGCACCTTGTCTTTCTTCGACGCGTTTTCCAGCATCACCGTCGAGTTCGCCGGGTAGATGCTCATCATGACTCTACAGGCGATATCCACCCCGACCATGTAGGGCGCCACGGCGTTTTCGAGCGCCACGACACCGCCGATGGGGATGCCGTAGCCGACGTGGGCGTCGGGCATGAGCGCGCCGCTGACGGTGACGGGCAGCCGCATGGCGTTGTGAAGCTGCTCGATGGCTTGCGGATCGATGATCTCCTCACCCCAGATGGGCGCGTAGAGTGGTTCGGCGCGTACCGGCACCGGCTCCGGCGCTCGCAGGGCAATCACGGCCTGCGCCAGGGCATAGCCGGGGTCGTCCTTCGTGTAGCTGTCGGGTGCAGTGCGGACGCGTTCGAGGGCGGCGAGGATGGCTTTCTTGGACTGGCCGTTTGCCTTCAAGACCTTGGCCAGCCGCAGCGCCTCGCCGATGACCGGTCCAGCCGGCCATCCCTTTTTGATCAATGTTTTTCCGGTAATCATGAAGGGCAAAAGACGATGCCCGGTTTCTTGTTCCCTTGGGTCTCGCTGAACGAGGCGGGGTATTGAAAAGAAGGGTCCCTCTCTTCAAGCGCGCGGAGGTAGGTGTTATGAAAAAATGGCTCGTCACGCTGTGGTTGCTCGTCGTGATGCCGCTGACGGCAGCGGCGCAGCAGATTCCCGTCAAGACCATCCCGGTGGCTACGGGCAACCAGTTTATGATCTTTCCCTCCCAAAACATGAGCATGGGCGGTGTCTCCATCGCCCTCGACGATCCGCTCTACGATGCCTTCGTCAACCCGGCTAAAGGCATCAACATTCAGGGCGTTCGTTTTGCCAGCTCGCCCGCCTATTACGGCGTCTCGATGCGCGACGATTTCCTCGACGATGCCAGTTCGACGCGCACGTTGCCCGTGGGGATGCTCTTGCGCCAGGGCACGCTCTTCGGCGGGGCCGTGATGGCCTGGCAAGAGATGAGCAAGGAAACTGGCGACGGGTGTTGCTTCTTCGCCGAGCAAGCCTTCACGGAAAACACCGTCTCGCACGAACAAAGCTCGACTACGCGTAACAACGTCTACGCTTTTGCCATGGGCGGCGCCCAACTGCCGGGCACCAACCTGTCGGTGGGCCTGAGCGTCTTCGCCGCCAGCCTCGACGGCCTCGAAGGCGTGCGCCTGCTCTACTCCGACGGTGATCTCTTCGAGCAAAACGGCACGATGAGTTCATTCCGTCTCGGCTTCTATAATCAATGGGACGACGGGCGCTCCGCCGAACTGACCGTGCAGCATCATCGCTTCCAGATGGATCATGAGAGGACATGGGGGCTCCCACGGGAAGGCGGCCCCCCTATCCTGGTGACGCGCCTCGAACAGGACGAGACCAACGGGTGGGCCGTGCTGGCCGGCTTCCAGCAACCCCTGGCCGGCGGCTGGCGCCTCGGCGTGCGCCTCGTGGGCGATTGGAAAAACCATCCCAAAATTCCCAACTACGACCTGATGCAGATCCCCCGTGACCCCGGCAATACGTCGGCTTACAACATCGGCGTCGGGCTCTCGCGCACCATCGGGCAGACCACCTACGGCTTCGATCTGATCTACGAACCCATCTGGAGCCACACCTGGGCCGACGCCGCCGAAGACACACCCATCGGAGGGTTTGCGCAACCGGAAGACAACGTCATTCGGGCCGGCGAGATGACCGTCGAAAACTTCTTCGAATTTGACAACAGCATCTTCCGCCTCGGCGTCCGCCAGGCCGGCGACCGCTTCGACTTCGGTCTCGGCCTCGGCCTGCACCTGTACCGCTATCACCTCGATCAGGAAGACTTCGTCCGGCAGTTTAAGCGCAAACTCGACGAAAGCTGGGGCGAGTGGACGCTCAGCCTCGGCATGGGCTATAACTTCACGGGCTTCCAGCTTCGCTACCTGAGCCTGATCACGCTGGGCACCGGGCGGCCCGGTATCGATGGCGGGCCGCGTTTCGCGCGAGATCAGGCGTTTGCTGAGTCTAGCTTCGTCGTGGCTCCTGCCGGCCCGCTGGCCCTCCAAGACGCCCGCGTCTGGACGCACCAACTCTCGCTCCTCATCCCCATCGTCGATTAAAAAATGCAAAACTGACGTTTTTCATTTTTTAAATAATTTTGGAGTTTTTAACTGCATTTTGCAGTTAAAAACTCCAATGGGGCTAAAGTAAATATTGAGGTAATGGCTTCTTGACAAAAAAATAACATTTCTCCGGGAAGCAAACCTCGGCGGGGGCGTTGACCGAGCCAAACCGCATGGGCAAGCGGACACCACTGCTTCCTAATGATATTAGGCAGCCCGACTCAGTCGCAGAAAGGCACCCTCTTCCGGGGGTGCCTTTCTTGTCTTAACTTTTCATGGGAGGCTTGCCCATAGATTGTAATTTGTTATTGAGGGCTTCCTTTCTCTTTTTCAACTTCTCAGGTTGGACAAAAGCAAAATCACACAATGAATCAAGAACCTCAATAAGCCATTCGGCTTCACCCGGTTCAACATCTACTATCTCACCTGTTCTTGAATCTTTCAACGGATGGGCGGCAAAGTTGCCAATATTACGAATAGCATCCACGGCACTGCTTAAGTACGATGGGACGTTGGGGAGCTTGATAAAATCGTCGATTTCTTGTGCAAGGCTGCGATGTTTGATTCCAAATTCCTCCCGAATGATATTCTGTAAGATGCGTCTGCTTAAAGCAGCGCTCGCCTTCGGGCTGATTTTTTTAATAAGTATGGCTTCGCGGTAGTCACCTCGATACTTATCTGGAATTTCTGGTGGCAGATTGACAGGCTGAAATTCCGGGTACAACGCAAGCACCCTCGATACTTTTGAATCTTCATCAGGATCATAATCCGAGTATTCTCCTTGCGCGAAAAGAGATTGTCTGCAGTTTGGACAACTGCAAATGAGATCAAATTTCCATCCAGGTTCTCGTGTCACTACACTATCTAAGGACATTGCAGCATAGACACCACAATGAGGGCATTCTGCTGATAATGATTTCGGCTTTACGTCTTCCAAGACGGTAATTTGTTGTTCTATTTCACCGTCAAAGTACTGATTGATATCAAGGTCAACCTCGAATTTCGGTTCCATTTTTACCCGGAATAGATCGTCTTCTCGATTTAGCAGGTTCGCTTTCCAGCCGTCACGGCCCACTTAACGTCCCAATGGTGATCGGACAGGAATAGTCGTTGATATTCCTACCGACGCTTCCTGTTTCCAGGCTGAAAAGAGTAATCGAGGGCATAGAAGCACATCCCTATGATGACATAGTGATGTCACTCTGGAATGATACGTTCAAAAAGGTAGATATCCGGTGATGGATGTCTACCTTTTCGGCAAGACGTATCTACAGAGAGGGAAACATCATGCAGCAACCAACTGATCGGTCTACGGGATATCCCCAAGGTATCCAGCATCAAAGACGGCAGCGAGCGCCTCAACATGACCCGGCCCACAGCAGGCGAGGCGGGCAGGGGGTGGATTCGGCGCCACAGAGTCAACGACACACCGTTGAGCGACCTTCCGGGGGAAGAGAAGCGGCGAACCGAGAGCAGACACAAGAAAAAAAAGCGAAACGCAAGCTGACCGTGATCGGTGATGCCTATGCACGAACAGCGTGGCTGTTCATGTACGACGTGCTTGATATCGGGAAGGTCTACTTCCGAATGGGCTATCATGATGGCGATGACGTGGCCGCCTACGCGGATGCGCATAAACTCCGTGTGCCCCTCCGCGATCTTTTTCAACACGGATATATGAATCCGAAGCTCTACGACGTGGCCTGTAAGCAGGGCGATACGGTAGCCAAGATTGATATTTACGGAGGGTCTACTAAGGAAGGCGTGACTTCGACGATCGTGACAATTACGGATGATCCAGGCCGTCGTATGCCTGTTTCGATTACTGTGTCGTCCGGGCCCGGCATCTTGGGAGAAGATGGGGATATCAGGCCCAAGCGAGGTGGTGATCGTAAACGTGTTTCTATCAGCATGAGCAGGCAGGAAGCTCGAACGATGGCGGGTCGCGTACTGGGCCATTATGCATTTTGGGAGGTGCGTAAGCGGCAGTACGTTAAGCCGAAAATCAAAAAAGACGACGCTTCTTAAGGCGGGAGGCCGAGTTGTTAGAACGTGGTTTTGGGAGCCCGCTGTTACTTCTTACTGCGTAAAGATTGGAGTCATTCCATGGATTTCAGGCGTTGCCGCCCGGCCATGTTTCATGGCGGCAACGCCTTTTTTCTTTAGATAGAAGCCTAATTTTTTTAGGAAAATGACAAAGATTGTCTCCGTTGATGATTTGGAAGCGCTTTTTATATTAAAAAAGTATTGCGAAATGAAATAAACACCTTTAGTTTTTGGAATCTCGCCTCAAAACCTTCACTAACGGCTACTGGCCACGATCAACATGATGCGCCGATTCTTCTTTCTCACCGTTTTATTGCTCGCTGCCGGAGCGGAGTCTGCCTTTGCGCAGGAAGCGGCCGAAGCCGCCATCTCGTCCTCCGACACGGCCTGGCTGCTCGTCTCGACAGCCCTGGTGCTGTTGATGACGCCTGCGCTGGCGTTCTTCTACGGCGGTCTGGTCCGTTCTAAAAATGCGCTCAACACGATGATGATGAGCTTCGTCGCGCTCGGCGTGGCGGGTGTGCTCTGGGCGATGTTCGGCTATTCCATCGCCTTCGGCGGCGGCAACGCCTTCATCGGCGATTTCTCGATGGCCTTCCTCAACGGCGTCGGCGTCGAGCCCAACGGCACCATTCCGCACATGCTGTTCATGGCCTTCCAGGGCACCTTCGCCATCATCACGGCGGCGCTGATTTCGGGCGCGGTGGTCGAGCGGATGCGCTTTGGGGCGTATGTCGTGTTTATCGCGCTGTGGGGCCTGATCGTCTACGCGCCGGTGGCCCACTGGGTGTGGGGCGGCGGCTGGCTCGGTAGCCTGGGCGCGCTCGACTTTGCCGGCGGCGCGGTGGTTCACGTCAACGCCGGCGCGGCAGCCGTGGTGGCGGCCCTGATGCTGGGCACGCGCAAAGACTACGGGCGTCAGGCGCTCTTGCCGCACAACGTGCCGTACGTGCTTCTGGGGGCCGGCCTGCTGTGGTTCGGCTGGTTCGGTTTCAACGGCGGCAGCGCGCTGGCTTCCGACGGCGTGGCGGCCCTGGCCTTTGTCAACACGATGTTGGCGCCGGCGGCTACGCTGGTCGTCTGGACGCTGCTCGACTATGCCCGCACGCAGAAGATCACCGCTGTGGGTGTGGCCACGGGCATCGTCGTCGGGCTCGTGGCCATCACGCCGGCTGCCGGGTTCATCTCGCCGATGTTCGCGCTCGTGCTCGGCGGCATCGCGGCGGTGCCGAGCTACTTCATCATCAACTGGCGCGCGCGCACCCGCCTCGACGACTCGCTCGACGTTTTCGCGGCGCACGGCATCGGCGGTCTCACCGGCGCCTTGCTCACCGGCGTCTTTGCCTCGGCGGCGGTCAACGGCAGCGCCGACGGGCTGCTCTACGGCAACTTCGAGCAGTTTGGCGTACAGGTCCTCTCGGTGGCCGTCGTGGCGCTCTACAGCGGCGGGCTAACGTTCGTCATCCTCAAGGGGATGAGCTTCGTGATGAAGATCCGCGCCGACGTGAAAGAAGAAGGCATGGGCATGGACATCGCCAACCACGGCGAGGAAGCCTACACCTCCGGCGAAGGCGCCGTGCTGCTGCTCGACGACGAAGCTCCCGTGGTCGTCAACACCAACGGCAAAGCCAAGAAAGAGCCGACGTTAGCATGAACGTGAAACGTGAAACGTGAGGGAGCTTCGCTGAACCGTTTCTAAAAGCACCCTCACGTTTTACGTTTCATAAATCCTGCCTTTTTAGCGAAACATTTCCTAACTCCTCTACCGCCATGAAGCTAATCAAAGCCATCATTCGCAAGGATAAATTGGGCGACGTGCTGAAGGCCCTTTACCGGACTGAAGTGCGCGGCCTGACCGTCACGGACGTGCGCGGCCACGGCGGCGAAACCGAAGTCGTCGAAACCTATCGCGGCACCACGGTCAAGATGGAACTGACCGAAAAGGTGATGCTCGACATCGGCGTCTCCGACCATTTCGTCGAACCGACCATCGAGGCTATCCTCGGGGCGGCCCGCACCGGCGAAGTCGGCGACGGCAAGATCTTCGTGTTGCCGGTCGAACAAGTCGTTCGCATCCGCACCGCCGAAGTAGACACCGCCGCCGTCACGCCGGTTGCCTGATGAATTTTGACCGTTTAGAAAAGCCGCTTCCCGAAAGTCGGGAAGCGGCTTTTCTATTGGGGTGAAATGTCTTATTCTTTACAAGTTAAGCCTCTGTGAACTCCACCGGAATCGTAACAGGGGTGTTTTTCGCCGCGTACTGTTGAATTGTAACCAAACGCAGGAGGCATCATGGACCCCGTCTACTGGATCAGTTTGATTGTGGGCGGCTTTTTTGTGCTGCTCTCCATCTTCGGCGGCGCCGACTCCGAAGCCGACGCCGACGTGGACTTCGACGCGGACGTCGATGTGGATTTTGACATCGATGCCGACGTGGATTTCGACGTCGATGCCGACGTAGATTTCGATGCTGACGCCGACATGGATGTCGATGTTGATGCCGACGTGGAAGCGGATGCCGGTGCCGGCGGCCTGGGCGCCGGGCCGGGTTTCATCGATCTGTTCACGCTCCGGGCGCTGTTTCTCTTTGCCGCGTTCTTCGGCCTGACAGGTGTGCTTCTGACGTGGCTGCAGACCGGCGAGCCGGTGACGGCCATCCTCTCATTCCTGACCGGCGCCATTGTGGGCCTGGGCGGTAATTATATCATCAAGAGCATCGGGTATGCTCACGTTTCGAGCACCGTCACGTCTGTCGATCTGAAAGGGCGCACGGGCAAAGTGATCATCCCCTTCGACAACACCGATCAGGGCAAGATCACCCTGGTCAGCAAAGGGCAACGCCTGCAACTGGTGGCTCGCGCTTTCGAAGAAGAAGACGAGACGTTTGAGCCCGGCGACGAGGTGGTCGTTGTGCGGGTAGACGGGCGCGTGGCCGAAGTCGTCAAACCGTCGTGAGGGCGTATGGAAACTTTTGCGATTATAGGGGCCGTCTATATCATTGGCCTTTTGGCGATCATCGTGATCATCGGAACCAATCTTAAGATCTGCAAGCCGGATGAAGTGCTCATCTTCAGTGGCCGGCAACGCCAACTTCCCGACGGCACCATCGTCGGCTATCGGGTTATTCAGGGTGGGCGTGGTTTCCGTATTCCCCTGCTCGAACGGGTGGATCGGCTCTCGCTGAACGTGATACCGCTAAACCTGGAGATCAAGAACGGATATACAAAAGACGGCTCATCGCTGACGGTGTATGCTACCGCCGCCGTCAAGGTGGGCTCTGAAGAGAGTGTTTTGGCGAATGCCATCGAGCGGTTTCTTAGCAAAAGCCCGCAGGAGATCGGGGCCGTGGCGCGAGAGGTGCTCGAAGGCAATCTGCGCAACACACTGGCCGCGTGGCCGCCCGACGCCGTCAGCAACGATCGGGTCAAGTTTATCTATGATGTGATGGTTACCGCCGCCGCCGATTTGCGGAGGCTCGGCCTTCACCTCGACGCGCTCGCTATCCAGCGTGTCGAGGGCAGGTGAGCGGGCTTCCGGAACCCTGCCCGCTGCTTGTTCTTTACTGAAGATAACACGCCGGCATCCGGATGCGGCGTCTCTCATAAATGAAGGAGGTACTTCCATGGAAACTATTCTGGCTGTTGCAGCAGTCATCATCGCCGGCATTATGGCGATCATCGGGATCATCCGGGCCAACCTCAAGATTTGCCAACCCAACGAGGTGCTTATCTTCAGTGGCCGGAACCGGCAGCTTACCGACGGCACGTCGGTCGGGTATCGCGTCGTGCAGGGCGGGCGCGGCTTCCGCATCCCGCTCTTCGAAAAGGTAGACCGCCTGCGTCTCAACACCATCCCCATCGACCTGACGGTGACGAATGCCTACTCGAAAGGCGGTATCCCGCTGACGGTGCGTGCCATTGCCAACGTCAAGGTGGCCTCCAACGAGGCGGAACTGGCGAACGCGGTAGAACGCCTGCTCGGCAAAAACCTGGGCGAGATCCAGGCCATCGCCAAAGAGACGATGGAGGGCAACCTGCGCGGCGTGCTGGCCTCGCTGACGCCCGAAGAGGTCAACGAAGACCGTCTCAAGTTTGCCAAAGAACTGCTGGCCGAAGCCGACAACGACCTCAGCGCCCTCGGCCTCCAACTCGATACGCTCAAGATCCAGAGCGTCGAAGACGACCGGGGCTACCTCGACGCCATCGGGCGGCAGCAGACCGCGCACATCATCTCGGCGGCGGAAATCGCCGAGGCGCAGAAGAACGAGCAGGCCCGCCTGGCCGAAGCCGCTGCCGACAAAAGCATCGTGCAGGCCGAGAACGAGGTGCGCATCCTGAAAGCGCAACTCGCGGCCAAGGCGCATGCCGAGGAAGCCAAGATTGAAGTGGCGGCAGACGTAGCCGAAGCGCAGGCCAAGCAGGAACTGGCCGAGGAAGAAATCAAGCTAGCCGAGAAACGGCAGCGCGCCGAGGTGGTCGTCGCCGCCGAGGCCGAGCGCCTGGCCAAAGAGGAGATCGCCAAGGGCAACGCCGCGCGGATCCTCGAAGACGGGCAGGCCGAGGTCGAGGTGCTGCGGCAGAAGCTGTCGCTCTGGCAAGAAGCCGGCTCCGACGCCGAACGCCTCTTCCTCATTCAGATGCTCCCGGACATCCTCTCGCAGGTCGTCCAGACGGTCGATAACTTGCAGATCGACAAGCTCACCGTGGTCGATAGCGGCCAGGGCTCCGGCGTGCCGTCGGTCTTCAACCAGATCGCCGGCTCGACGCCCGCGCTGCTCGAAAGCCTGAAAGCCTCGACGGGCATCGACATCGCCGGTATGCTCAGCCGCGCGGCCTCCACGCCGCAGCCGCCCAGCGGCGAGGTCAAGGTGGAGGAAAAGCCCGCTGGCGACGGCAGCTTGTAAATTGATTTCATGAGTCGGAGAGTCGGGGAATCGGTGAAAAATCCCCGGCTCTCTGGCTCACAGACTCTCCGACTCGTCCTCAACACGTCCAAACGTCGGTTTAGCCAGCCCCGTAGGGGCGTCCTGTTTGTAGAAAACCGCGCTTGCTCAATGCAAGCTCCGTAGGAGCGGCCTGTTCAGAGCGCACAAGACGGATGCTCCAGAACAGGTCGCTCCTACGGAGCTTTTTGTTTTTTGGGGAGCGCGGTGCTACAAACAGGACGCCCCTACGGGGCTGAGAGGTCGGGGTAATAAAAAGGTCGTTGCATGAGACCCACCGCCTCAGACCCCGTTTACTTCGTCAGCCGCTTCGCTCGTGTGACGAACGGAGTGTACTTTCGGGCCGATAATAATCCCGATTTGACATCATCTCCCAAACAGCAGCGGCAGCAAATGCGCTACCACTTGCGAGCCGCCGATGTAAAGAATCGCGCGCAGGAGTTCGCGGCCTACCCACTTGGGCACTTTTATGACCCAGTGGTCGTTAGCGTCTAAAGCCGGGGTCTTCTGTGGCGTGTTCATGGTTGGATCCTGGCTGAGGGCTGTCGTTGGTCTGCCAACCTCGTCGATAGCCCGGTTTAACGGGAGGGCACCGAGCGCCGGGCCTTTCTTGTATGACATAAAAAAAGCCGACCACGTCGATCAAACCGCACGAATGCGGTTCTGTCGAAATGCTTGGCCTGCCATTGCCCGTGTGTTCCGTAGTCGCGCATAACAATCACAGCTAGCTAAGCAGGTGCGTGGCTCACTCCGACAAGCATGCACCTTTGCTCGTTGAGCAGCATCGATCGAATGAAGAAGCCCGCGCCGGTCCCCCCAGCGCGGGCTTTTCTTACACCCCATTTCTAAAAATCCGCCAGGATTTTTAGAACATCACTGCGTGCCGCCGTCGATGACGTTGCCGTTGCTATCCATCACGAAGATCTCGCCGAGGTTCAGATCGCGGATCTTCGATTCGATCAACGAACGATCGCCGACGACGACCCAGACGAGGTTGCCGGGTTTGACGACCTGCTGCGCCGCTGCCGAAACCTGGCTGACGTTGAGCGCCTGGATGCGCTCGGTGTAGGTGTCGAAGTAATCGTCGGGCAGGTTGTACTGGACGATCTGGCTGATCGAGCCCTCGACGGCGTTGTTGGTCTCCCACTGGCCGGCCAGCGTCAGCGTCTGGTTTTGCTGCGCTTTGAGCACCTCCTCTTCGGTCGGCGGGGCGTCGCCCAGGATGCCCTGGAGTTCGCTGACGACCTCGGCCATCGACTCGCTGGTCTTGTCGGTTTGCACCGGCGCGTAGACGATGAACGGGCGCTGGCCGCGCGCGCCGAAGAGCAGGCTGAAGGCGCCGTACGACCAGCTCTTATCCTCGCGCAGGTTCATGTTGATGCGCGAGGTGAAAGCGCCGCCGAGGAGCGTGTTCATCGTCTCGATAGCCATCTCGTTCGGGTTGTTCGTCGGCGGGGCCACGTGCCCGGCAAAGATGATCGATTGTTGCGCGCCGGGCCGGTCCATCAGATAGATCGTCGGCGCCGGTTTATGGGCTACTTCGGCGATGTTTTTGGCGGGCGTGTTGCCGCGCTGCCAGGAGGCGAAGCGCCCTTCCAGCAGCGGCCTCAACTCGGCCATCGTCACGTCGCCGACGACGACCAGCGTGGCGTTGTTGGGTTTGAACCACGTCTGGTGGAAGCCGGCGAGGTGGTCGCGGGTGAGGCTGCTGACCGAGGCTTCAGAGCCGGAGCCGGTCAGCGGGAGGCTGTAGGCGTGGCCTTCGCCGTAGAGCAGCTTCGGAAATACGCGCAGCGCCATCTGCACAGGCGTAACCTTCTCGCGTTGGATCCGCGCCAGTTGTTCTTGCTTGAGGCGGTCGAGTTCGTTCTGCGGGAAGTCCGGACTCAGGATCACGTTGGCGTAAAGATCGAGGCTGGCGGCCAGGTTCTCTTTGAGCGCCGAGAGCGACACCACCGATGCGTCGAGGTTGGAGCCACTGCCGAGGTTGGCGCCGAGCATCGTCAGCGCTTCGTTGATTTCGAGGGACGACATGCCGGCGGCGCCTTCGTCGAGCATATTCATCGCGAGGCTGGCCGTGCCGGGGATGCCGCCCTGGTCGGCTGCATAGCCGGCATCGACGATCATCGAGAATTCGACGACCGGGGCGGCGTGGCGTTCGGCCAGGATGATTTTCAGGCCGTTGGAGAGTTCCGCTTTTTGCATCGCCGGGAAGACGGCCTCCGGCGGCGTATCGACGTCGGGCAACCCCGAACGGTCGGCGCCTTCGGCGGCGGCGCTCAATTCGGGGAAGGGATGCACTTCCAGCACGTAGACGCCGTCGGAGAGCCACTCCTGGGCGGTCTGCCGGACGTCGGTCGTCGAGGCGTTTTCTTTGTCGAAGAAGGTCTTTTTATAGGCTTCCGGCGTGCCGCCGTAGACCTCGCCGTAGGCCAGGATATCCGACTTGCCGCCGAAGCCGCCGATGCGTTCGATCCCCCGGATGAAGCTGGCTTTATCCTGCGTTTTGACGCGGTCGAGTTCTTGCTGTGTCGGTCCCTCGGCCAGCAGCCGTGCCAGTTCTTCGTCGAGCACGCGTTCGACTTCGGCCAGATCCTGCCCCGGTCGAGCCGTCGCCTGGATGATAAACTGGCTGCCGATCTCGCCGCTGTAGAGAAACGCGCCTACGTCCGTGGCGATCTGATCCTCATAGACGAGGCGTTTGTAGAGGCGCGAGTTTTTGCCTCTCGTAAGGATGCCGGAGACGAGGTTGAGGCGGTGGTAGTCTTCCGAGTAGACTTCGGGTACGTTCCAGACTTTGTAGACGCGCGCTTGCGGCACGCGGTCTTGCATCACCTCGCGCTGCTCGCCGGTGCGCTTGGCCACCCACGTGTCGAAGTGCGACACCGGCGGGCCGGGCGGGATGTCGCCGAAATACTTCTCGGCCATCGTTTTGGCCGTCTGCGCGTCGATGTCTCCGGCGACGACGACCACGGCGTTGCTGGGGCCGTAATACGTCTTGAACCACTCTTGCACGTCTTCGAGCGCGGCGGCGTTGAGGTCGTCCATCGAGCCGATGACCGTGTGCGCGTAGGGGTGGCCGTCGGGGTAGGTGGCGTCGGTGATTTTGTTGAAGACCTGGCCGTAGGGCTGGTTTTCGCCCTGGCGTTTTTCGTTCTGCACCACGCCGCGCTGCTCATCGAGTTTCTCCTGGTCGATAGCGCCGAGGAGGTGCCCCATGCGGTCCGATTCCATCCACATGGCCAGGTCGAGAGCGTTGGTGGGCACGTTCTGGAAATAGTTGGTGCGGTCGCGGTTGGTCGTGCCGTTGAGGTCGGTGGCGCCGACGCGTTCGAGGGCCTGGAAGTAGTCGTCGTCGAAGTTCTCCGAGCCGTTGAACATCAGGTGCTCGAAGAGGTGAGCAAAGCCCGACCGGCCCTCCGGCTCGTTTTTCGACCCGACGTGATACCACACATTGACCGCCACGATGGGCGCCTTACGATCTTCGTGGACGATGAGCGTCAGGCCGTTGTCGAGGACGAACCGTTCGTAGGGGATGTCCGGCAGCGCCGACGGCATCGGGTCCATGTCTTGCGCGGTGGCGGCCAGCGGCACGCTCACCAACAGACCGAGGGTGAGGATAGCAATTCGATATCGCATCGCAGGTTACGGGTTTCTGGTTTCGAGTTTTTGGTTTCTGGAATTCCAACTAGAAATCAGAAACCATCAGCGAGGGGTATTCCGGGCGGGGTGGGAATCGTCGAAAAGTGGGTGCAACCAAATCGTCTTGATCTATTGCGGAAAAATGCAAGCGGAAGCTTGTGGCTACATCCTTTATTTTCAAGGTTGTAGCCGCAGACTCCAGTCTGCGCATCGCCACAAAGAATCAACCAGATCCGGTGGGGAATGTACTCGCGCTGGGCGAAACACACGGCATCAAAGCCTATAGCCAGAATCGCCGCAGACAGTTTCGGGCCTACGGAGAAAAACCTGCGAATGTTAGCAGGTGCCGCCGATTTACCCTTTTTTCGAAAATCGTAAAACGATTTTCGAAAGGTTACTGACTCGCGATGAAGTGTGGGATTTGGCTCACGTCCCAGTCGAGCACGAGGCCCTGGGCGGTGCGGCGGGCGTGTTCGACGCCGTAGAGCCGCTCGACGAGGTAGAGCGCCGGCTCGTAGCTCAACGCCCCACCCACCGACGTGATGAACTTGCCATCGACCGCAAAATTGGCATCGTAGAGTACCTCGACGTCGGGAAACATCTCGGCGAGGCGGTCGCGGTCGGCGGGGAAGGTGGTGGCCTGGCGTCCGTCGAGCGCGCCGGTGGCGGCCAGCGGAAAGGCGCCGTCGCAGACCGTGATGACGTACTGCGCCCGGTCGACGGCCTGCTTCAGCCACGTCATAAACACCTCGTTTTCGAGGTCGGTGCTCATGCTGCCGCCGGTGCTGGGGATGACCAGGATATCGATCTCCGGCGCATCATCGAACGAATAATGCGGCGTGATCGTGATGCCTTCGAAGGTCGTGAACGGCTGCCCGTCGGGCGAGACGACGAACGTCTCGACGTAGTTGATCGAGTCGCGGAAGACCGAGTGTTGGAGGATGTCGTAGGGCGCCATCAACTCGGAGTTGTAGACGGTTTCGAGCCCGACGAAGCCTGCTTTGAGGATGCCGGCAGGTGCAAGAGCCGCCTCTTGCGACGTTTCGGCGACGGAGGCCGGCTCCTCGCTCTGCGCTGCCCCACACCCGGCGATCAACAGGACGAGCGCGAGGCTCAGGAAATTGTGAAGGCGAGGCATGAGGCAGGCGGGTTTAGGGTTGGAGGAGGCTTCGAGGGTGGTGCGCCAAGGCGCAGGTCATGAGTCATGGGATTCTTACTCATGACCAACGCCAGCCGTTTTACAAAGCGAGACGCTGGAGAAATACCGCATGGCATTCTCCCAGCTACCACGTCGCCAGGTCATAAGGGACGACCGGGACGTCCATATGTTCGATCAACAACTGAAAGCGGCGTTGCTCTTCCTGGTCGAACGTCGCGCGATCCGGGTATAGCTCCTTGATGATAGGCTCCGTGTCGAAATCTTCGTGGGCGATAGCTGCGTTTTTCCACACGATGGTAAAGCGGAAATCCCACCGCGCCGCCTCCGACGCGTGGTTGAAAGGACGATCTGCGCGCATCTCCACGATCCGCCCCATCTCCTGAAGCTTCACCAGAATCGGGTAGTGATTCTTTTTGTACAACGCCAGAAACTCGCTGAAATGCCCCCACTCGACTTTGTAATAATACTCGACGGCAAAGGGTGTATCGGCTTCGTTCGGGGCGGGTTGCGGGTTCTGTGGCATCGTGCCGAGCAGGCCGATCATCACGATTAGCAAGGTGGGCGAAAGAAGCTTATTGGCAATGTTCATGGGGTGCCTCCTTGGATAGCGTTAACAATGGCAAATGGGCAAATGGCAAATAGAAGCTTGATTACCTCATTTGCCCATTTGCCCATTTGCCTATTTGTCCATACGACCTACGACCCCTCCGCCGCCTCAACGAACATGCTCAGCACGGTGAACACCACGTCGAGGTTGGCCCGCGAAAGGTTGACCGTGGCGGCGACGACCACGCGGGTGTCGGGCTGCATGATCAGCATAGACGTGCCGCCTACCGAGCCGCCGCCGTGCGAGAGGTAGCGGCGTCCATCCTCTCTAGTTTGAACGCGCCATCCAAAGCCGTAATTGACGCTTTTGCCGTCGCGGGTGCGTTGCGATGTGAAGAGCATCGCGCGGGCTTCGTCGGAGAGGAAATCGGCTCCGAGGTGGGCGTTGGCGAAGCGGATCAGGTCTTCGGGCGTCGAGAGGAAACCGCCGCCGGCCCACTTGTAGCTGTTGTTGACAAACGGCGCGTTGACCAGATCGCCGCCCGTACCGCGCACGTAGAACCGCACCCGTTGGTAAATGAGGCTGTCCGGATGATCGGCGACGGTGTGGCGCATGCCCAGCGGCTCGAAGACCTCCTCGCGCATATAGTCGAGAAAAGCCTGCCCCGAAGCGCCTTCGACGACGGCGCTGATCAGGTTCCAGCCATAGCTCGAATACGAATAATCCGTGCCCGGCTCGTAGAGCAACGTGTCGCCGGCAAAGATCGATAGACCGCTCAAGACCGTGCCGTAGGGCCTGCTGCTGAGGTTCTCCATCCCCCGATAATGCCGCACGCCGCCGAGGTGCGCGCCGAGTTGCCGCGTCGTCAGCGGCCATCGTTTTTCAGGAAACGACGGGACGTATCGCTGCACCGGCGCGTCGAGGTCGAGGCGGCCCTCTTCGTAGAGTTGCGCCACGGCGGCAGCCGTCAGCGGTTTCGAGATGCTGCCGATGCGGAACTTGTTCGTCGGCCAGATGGGCACACGATGTTCGAGGTCGGCATAGCCGAAACCCTCGGACCACACCATCTCGCCATCGACCGACACGGCGATAGCCATGCCGGGGTGGTTCTTCTCGATCAGATCCCGCTGGACGAGCGCCCGCGCCGAGTCGACGAGCTGCACGTAGCGCGGCGCCGCCGGAGCGATAGCCGGCTGCGCCCACGCCGCGTCTACCACCAGCAACGCCAACGATACCGAAAAGACGATGCGATAAACCTGCTTCATAGCCGCCTCCAAATGAATTTTGACGTTTAACTTCGATTATACGGCATCGGTATTTTCGAAGCCGGGGTTCTTCAACGGATTTCCCTGTCAAAATTCATAAAAGTACCAGATTTTATAATGTCGCCTCCAGTTCTTGCATGAGCAAGTCTTGCTCCTCTTTGGTCATCGTGTCGGCGTCTACGTAGGGGCCGCTGGAGGGAGGCGGCGCGGCAGGCGGTGCGTCCGGCGCGATCAGCTTCATCACGACGGCAGCGGCGCCGGTAGCTACCGCCGAGACCAGCAAGGCTCTCCAGAATTTAGACATGCGTTTTTTGGATTGCGTTGGAAGGAGATGACGAATACATCAATCAAAAGAACGCCTCGACATTCCCAGGGTTGCCACAGCACAACGTAACGCCCTGAAAAAAGTCCAACGGGCTTCCATCCCCCAGCCCGGCTACCGAAGCTTGCCTCGCCCCTCCATCGACAAACGTAATGCCGAATGCTCGATAAGAAATCGAACGTCCGGGCTACGTGCCGGTACAAGCACGATAGCGCCTATCTGACAATCTCTTTAAGGCTGAGGCCTCTCACCGGATTTCCCTGTCAAAATTCATAACTATAGGATGATGCCCCGGCAGCCCGCTTATATCCGCGACGCGCGCCCGGCCCGGACGTGGCAGGCGCAGGAGAGCGCCCATCGCGCTCGGTTGGAGCCTATGCTCAGGCCGTACCTCGAACGGCGCAGCCGGGGCGTCAAAGATCCGGTGATGGATTTTCTCTTCGAGTATTATGCTTTTCGTCCGAGCCGCCTGTTGCGCTGGAGCCCCGGCTTCGGCGTGGCGCTAGAGGGCGAAGCCGCCGAGGCGTTTCTCGACCAGCCGTTCTTCGCCCGCACGCCTGCCGGCGTCGCCCTCGATCCGGCGCGCTTCCCCGAACGCCGCAAGCAAGGGTTACGCTGGATCCGCGATTTGCTGGCGGCCACCGAGACGCGCCCGCCGCTGCTGGGCTGCCACGGCATGCACGAGTGGGCCATGGTTTACCGGAACGACGCCGTGCGCCACGGGCAGGTGCCGCTGCGCATGACGCCGGACGCCCTGGCTGCCTTCGTCGAATCGGTCCCCGTCGTGTGTACGCATTACGACGCGTTTCGCTTTTTTACGCCCGAAGCGCGCCCGCTCAACCGCCATCAACTCAGCCGCGAGACCATGCCGGCGCTCGAACAACCCGGCTGCCTGCACGCCAACATGGACCTCTACCGCTGGGCCTATAAGCTCTACCCCTGGACGCCCGGCGCTCTCCTGGCCGACGCCTTCGACCTGGCCTGCCGCATCCGCACCGTCGATATGCGCGCCAGCCCCTACGACCTCCGCGCCGCCGGCCTGGAGCCCATCGCCATCGAAACGCCCGAAGGCCGCCGGGTCTACCGCGATTACCAGCAGCAGTTTGCTTCTGAGGCGGCGCCGTTGCGCACACGCCTTCGCGCGGTGTATGATGCGTTGATCGCATGGCTGTGAGCACGTTTAATTATCTTCGACGAGTGATGATTTTAGATTTTGACACGAGCACTGAATCAAGTTCAGCACAGGCTCCGCGACTGACGAAGTAATTTTGGATTGTGATGTTTCCGATTCCCTTTTAACAACCGAAAAAGCTGTGACGGTTGGAATCGATGAGGCTTTTTCGGTTTTAGAGAAATCGCAAGATTTCTCTACGCTACTGGCTCTTGAGGCGGTCGATTTGTTGCTGGATAAACGGGGCCGGGTTGAGTTCGTAGGCTTTCTCGAAGCTCGCCAGCGCCGCCTCGTTGTCGCCGCCGCGCGCGTGGAGCTGCCCGAAATAGAGGTGCGTCTGCCACGATTGGGGATGCATCTCCAGGTTCAGGTCGAGGATCGCGGGCACGTCGTCGGGAGCGCCGGCCATCATCATCTCGGCCAGGCGCAGCAAGGTCCGCTCGCCGAAGTCGTACGAGAAGCCGCCGTAATACTGCTCGCGCAGTTCCCGGTAGCGTGTGATGGTCGCCTCAACGCCCGCCTCGGCGTGTTCCTGGGCCAGGAGGTCTTCGAGCATACGCGGGATAGCCACGCCCCGGTGACACGTCATGCAGGTCACCGAGACCCGGGCTGCGTTGTCGCCGTGCGAGACCTGCGTCAGCGCCTCGCCGTTGATGCCCTGCACCATCTCCATCATGACGCGGGCGATGTCTTTGGCTTCCTTCGTGTCGGCGGCGAAGTCCATCTGGCTGAGGCGGTTGCCGTTGGTGTCGTCGTGGCAATATTCGCAGCGCACGCCGAGGGCGCCCACAAAGCTGCGCATGGTTGCCTGGAGTTGTTCGGGCGTGGTGTCTTCGGGCAAGATTTGAAGGTTCTCGCCTTTCTCCGGCCACTGCCACCGTTGCGCCATGCCGTCGGCAGATCCGAGCAAGGCGAGGAGGGCGGCCAGCAACAAAGCCCGGCCCGGACGCGCGTTGAATCCCGTCATGATGTCGTTCGGCTTGATGAAGGATCAGGCGAATGGCAACTCTTCTAGGTACGGATTTTTTTATTCAGGGGCGAACGCTTTGTGACAGATCCCTGGATTTCTGGGATGGATTTGGGGATGGGGGAATGGCGGTTTGAAAAGGGGGATGAGGTGTTTTCGCCGGTGGCGCTTTGTCTCCGCCTCGGCGCAGGTCATGAGTCATGAGTCATGGGTCATGAGTGGTTTTCCCACACCCATGACTTATGACCCGTGACCGATGCCAGGCGCGCTACGAGCACAACATGGAAAATACCCTTATGACCCCTTCATCAGCGCCTGCACCCGGTCGCGGTAGCTGCGGCTGGAGGGCAGGCGCGTGCCGTCGTGCAGCGTCAACTCATATTCGCCGTTGGGCGAGGTGGCAACGGCCTTGATGCGCTCGCGGTTGACGATGGTCGAGCGGTGAATGCGCAGGAAGAGGGCGGGGTCGAGGCGGGCTTCGAGGTCGGCCATCGTCTCGCGGATCAGATGGGTTTTGTCTTTGACGTGCAGGCCCGCGTAGTTGCCCGCCGCCTCGATCCAATCGATCTCTTCGACGTTCAGAAAAAACACCTGCCCGCCGGTCTTGACGGCAAAGCGTTTGAGATACTTCGTTTCCGGCGCCGGTTCGGTCTCGACCTGATCCAGCAAATCCTGGAGTCGCTGGCCGAGGGCGTCGAGCCCCTGGCGCCGCAGGTGGACGCGCGCCCGCGCCATCGCTTTCTGAAACCGCTCGCGGTCGAACGGCTTGAGCAGGTAGTCGAGGGCGTGGACGTCGAAGGCTTGCAGGGCGTACTGGTCGTAGGCCGTCACGAAGATGACCACCGGCATCTGCGCCGCCCCGACCGTCTCGACCACGGCAAAGCCGTCGAGCACCGGCATTTGCACGTCGAGAAAGACGAGGTCGGGCGTCTCGCGGCGGATGGCCGCGACGGCTTCGTCGCCGTTGGCGCATTCGCCGATGACGGCCACGTCGTTTTCCTGGTCGAGCAGGTGCCGGATGCGCTGTCGCCCCAACGGCTCATCATCGACGATAAGGGTACGGATCATCGATTTTAGATTTTGGATTGGGTGCGGCCTGCTTCGTCCTCAATAATCGAAAAAAGCCGCGACAGTTGGGATCGCTGAGGCTTTTTCGGTTGATGCAAATGGCGCAGCAAACGACCAATCCAAAATCTAAAATCCAAAATTCAAACCCTGAAGGGCAATTCCAGATTGACCTCCAGTCCGCCGTCAGGAGCATTAGCAAACTCGAAGCGGTGGTCCGGGCCGTAGAGTTGGGTGAGGCGTTGGCGCGTGTTGGCGAGGCCGACGCCTTCGCGCAGGCCTTTGTGGTCGTTGGTCAGGCCGGGGCCGTCGTCGCGTACCTGGAGGCGGAGCACGCCGTTCTCGCGCGCGGCGTGGATCCGGACGAAGCCCGCCTCCGGCCTCGGCGCAATGCCGTGGCGGATCGCGTTTTCGACGAGCGGCTGCAAGATCAGGTTGGGCACACAGGCGTCGAGCGCCGCCGGGTCGATGTCCATCTCCACCGAGAGCCGGTCCGGGAAGCGTGTCCGTTCGATCTCCAGGTATTGTTCCAGAAAGGCCAGTTCTTGTTTGAGCGAGACCTCCTGCGTGCCCTCGTTGTCGAGCGTGAGGCGGAGCAAATCGCTCAGCCGGGCGATCATGCGTTCGGCGGCCTCGGGGTCGGCGTGGACGAGCGCCGAGATGCTGTGCAAGGTGTTGAAGAGAAAGTGCGGATGAAGCTGCATCTTGAGCGCTTTGAGTTGCGCCTGCGCCAGTTGCCCTTCGAGTTGCGAGGTGTGCAGTTCCCGCTCCCGGTTTTTGCGGTAATAATCGAACGTGTGCTCAATGCCCAGGATGATCCAGTACGTGATGAACCCGTCGAAGCTGCCGGTGAGGATCTGGAGGGGCGCGTTGCCGAGTTGCCCGGCTACCTGCTCCAGCGTGACGGTGCCCAGGAGCAGAAAAGCGCCGTAGCGCAACGCCAGCGCCAGCACTACCTGCACCGGCGCCACGAGCACCCCGGCTATGAGGTGCGCCGCCACCCCGCGCCGCCACGGCTTTTCGATGCGATAGCGGCGGGCCAGGCCCAGGATCAGCGGCGTGAGCAAGCCCCAGGCGTACCACTGGCTCATCTGGTAGACGAGCACCGGCGTCCAGCGCGGCGGGTCGCCCTGGTTGCTGTAGGAGATGATCATCTCGATGGCGAAGAACAGACCGAGCCCCGTCCAGAAGCCGAAGATCAGCCCCCATCGAACCCATCGGCGCTGTGTGAGCGTTGTAGTGCTCATGGGATTTGTTCGATATCTTTCAGCCTCATGCAAAGGGCTTCATGATTTTGGATTTTGGATTTCCGATTTTGGATTGGTCGTTTGCCGATCCAAATGCAACAAATGAAAAAGCCTCAGCGGTTCCAACCGTCGTGGCTTTTCCATTTGTTGGATCGGGTGGAAGTAAACAATCCAAAATCCAAAATCTAAAATCCAAAATCGGCATGCTTTACCGATTACCGATACTTCGCCCGATAGTTCTCGCCAGCCTCGGCGTGTTCATGCTGAGCCTGGCCGCGTGTGGCGGCGGCGGGGTGCCCGATCCGTCGTCGGAGGCCTACCGCGAGGCCGTCTCGGCTTTTTACACCGGGCTGGCCGCGATGCAGGTGGCCGAAGACCAGCGCGCCGGCGCCAAGCTGCTTCAGGTGACCGAACTGGCGCCGGGCGAACCGGCGGCGTGGGCCAACCTCGGCCTGCTGGCCCTGCGCCGCAACGACTACGACGGGGCCGCCGAGCACCTGGCGCAAGCCCGCGCCCTCGCCGGAGACGACAGCCACATCCTGCTGCTCTCCGGCGTCCTCGAAGTCAATCGCGGGCAGACCGGCGCGGCCCTGGGCTACCTCCGGCAAGCCGCGCTGGATTCAACCAACCTCAAGGCGGCCTATGCGCTGGCGCAGGAACTCGACCGGCAAGATCCTGCCGCCAACGACACCGAAGTCCGGCAGTTGCTCCATCAGATTGCGACGGTGGCGCCGGACAATCTGGCGGTGCTCGTCGAGCAGGCCCGCCGCCTCGCTGCACAGGGCGACGTCGCGGCGCTCGGCCCCCTCGTCGAGCGGCTGGCTGCGCTGGCTGAGTCCTGGCCGCCCGAAGCCACCGAACAACTCGACGCCTTGCAGCAGGCCGTCGCCGATGGCGATGGGCAGCGCGCGGTTACGCAGGTGGCGTTTTTGCGCAACGTGCTCTTGAGCGTGCTGGCGTACCGGCAAGATCTGGCCGCTGTGCAGACGCCCGTCGAGCAAGTGGGCGAACCGGCGCAGCGCTTCCTCCGGCTGCCGGCGCCGCGCCCGACACCCGCCCCGCCGGACGACTCGCTGGCCTTCGTCGCCGAGCCGCTGTTGCCGGCGCCTTCCGAGACGCCGTGGGGCTGGATCGGCGCCGTTGCGTTGGGCAACGAGGGCTTGCCCGCCGTCTTCTTCGCCAATGCCGACGAACTCAAAACGTTGCGCGACGAGTCGTGGTCGTTTCCGGGAGGACTTCCGGCGCGGCAGCCGGGCCTTCACGCCGTCGCCGGGATCGATTATAATTATGATTTTCGGACCGATCTGGCGATGACCGGGGCCGGCGGGCTGCGGTTTCTCCGCCAGGATTCCACCGAAAATTTCGTCGATGCGACTGCCACGCTCGGCCTGCCCGTCGCGATCACCGAGGCGCCCTACGACGGCGTCTGGGCTGCCGACTTCGACCTCGAAGGCGACGTCGATCTGATCCTGGCTACACTGTTCGGCCCGCCGCAGGTGCTGCGCAACAACGGCGACGGCACTTTTGAGCCGGTGACGCTCTTCGGCGACGTGCCCAGCCTGCGCAGCTTCGCCTGGGCCGACTTCGATACCGACGGCGACCCCGATGCCGCCTTGCTCGACCGCGCCGGGACGATCCACATTTTCACCAACGACCGGCAGAGCCAGTTTCGGCAATCGACGCTGCCGGCGGTCGTCGGGCAGGCGCTGGCGCTGACAGCCACCGACACCAACAGCGACGGCGTCATCGACCTCGTCGCCCTCCAGGCCGACGGCGCCGTTCTGCGCCTCTCGAATCCGCAGGGCGATGACACCTGGGATGTCGAAGAAATCGCCCGCTGGTCTTTGCCCCTCGACGCCAATGCTCCCGTCCGCCTCTTCGCTGCTGATCTCGACAACAACGGCGGCTTCGATCTACTGGCTTCGGGGCCGGACGGCGGGCAGGTCTGGCTTCAGGATGAAAACTATGCCTTCGAGCCCCTCCCGGCCCTGCTCGATGCGCAGATCCTTTCGATTGCCGCCATCCGGCAGGTCGGGCAGTTGGATCTCATCGGCCTCGACGAAGCCGGGCAACCCACGCGCCTCGCCATCCTGACGACGAAAGGCTATCACTGGAAGCAGGTTCAGCCCCGCGCCGCGCAGGCCGTCGGCGATCAGCGCATCAACTCATTCGGCATCGGCGGCGAGGTCGAGTTGCGGTCGGGCCTGTTGTATCAGAAACAGCCCATCACCGAGCCCATCGTCCACTTCGGTCTGGGCGATAACCTCCTGGCCGACGTGGCGCGCATCACCTGGCCCAACGGCGCCGTGCAGGCCGAGTTCGAGTTGCTCTCGGATCAGGTGGTCTCGGCGCAGCAGCGGCTCAAAGGTTCGTGCCCGTGGCTCTTCACCTACAACGGCGAGCAGGTGGAATTCGTCACCGATTTTATCTGGCGCTCGCCGCTGGGGCTGCGGATCAACGCGCAGGAGACCGCCGGGATTATGACCACCGAGGATTGGGTCAAGATTCGCGGCGATCAACTCGCGGCGCGCGACGGCTACTACGACGTGCGCATCACCGCCGAGTTGTGGGAGACGCATTTCTTCGACCACGTCTCGCTGATGGCCGTCGATCATCCGGCAGGGACGGAGGTTTTTGTGGATGAACGCTTCGCCTTCCCGCCGCCGGCGCTGGTCGTCCACACGACCGGGCCGCCGCAGCCGGTGGCGCAGGTCTGGGATGATCTGGGAAATGATGTGACCGGCATCGTAAGCGCTCGCGACGAACGCTATCTCGATTTCTTCGGACGGGGCGACTACCAGGGCATCACCCGCGATCATTACGTCGAAATCGACCTGGGCGACGAGGCGCCGGACGGCGGCTGGCTCCTGGCCTCCGGCTGGATCCGCCCCACCGATAGCTCGATCAACGTCGCCATCAGCCAGGGCCAACATGCGCCGCCGCGCGGCCTTCGGGTGGACGTGCCCGACGGCGTAGGCGGCTGGACGACGGCGTATCCCAACCTGGGTTTCCCATCGGGCAAAGCCAAGACGATCCTGATCGATCTCGACGGCCTCTTCCGCCCCGGTGCGCCGCGCCGCCTGCGCCTGCACACCAACCTGGAGATCTATTGGGATGCTTTCGCCCGCGCTGCCAAAGCCGCAGAGACCGAGATCAAGACGACGCGCCTGAGCCCGGACGTGGCAGATTTGCGATTTCGGGGATACTCTCGCGTCGCCGAAGCCAACCGCTCTTCGCCTGAACTGCCGGACTACGAAACCCTCGCCGGCACCAGCCCCATCTGGCTCGACCTCGTCGGGTATTATACCCGCTTCGGCGACGTGCGCGAACTGCTCCGCGAGATCGACGACCGCTACGTGATCATGAATGCGGGCGATGAAATGGCGTTTCGCTTCCCCGCGCTGCCGCCGCCACCCGATGGCTGGCAACGCGACTTCGTGCTCATCGGCGACGGCTGGGTCAAAGACGGCGATTACAACACCACGTTTTCGAAGACCGTCTTGCCGCTGCCGGCGCACGATCAGCCCGAATACAACACGCCGCCAACGCGTCTTCAGGACGATCCGGTCTACCGTCGCTACCCGGAAGACTGGCAGACCTATCACACGCGCTACGTCACGCCGCAGCGGTTTAGCCAGGCGCTCAGGCCGCAGTGAGTGTTTGAGTGTTATAGTGTTTTGGTGTTATAGTGTTTGAGTTCTTTTGAATCAACCCACTATAACACCTTAACACCAGCCCTTTCAAGGTGTTTGGTTTCGTGCTCGTCGATGCGCAATGAGCCTCGCTGTTGAGACATGAGGCTCGGTCTTCTTGCTGCACCGTCGG
>JANQES010000078.1 GCA_028278205.1 Rhodothermales bacterium | reverse complement strand
TCCGGAGCCTGCCCCGGACAGAGCCTGCCCCGGACCACGATCCGGGGATCCGGGGGATCAAGCCAAAAGGACAACAACAAAGAAGAATACCACCACGCCCGGATCAAAAGAACACCCCCCAGAAGCTCCAGCAACCCCGGATGCAAGATTCGAGAAAAAAACATCCCGCCTCTCGTACCCTCAGTACCCGCCCACTTTCGTGAAGACACCCCATTGAGCGTGAAGGAGGTGCGTGCCGGCGCGGAGACCTTGTTCGTAAGCACCGAGGTAATCGTTTAGGCTGAAGCCGAGGTGAGGCCGGTCGGTGTCTTCAGGGAAATGATCGATCACCTGCCCGACTTGCCCGCCGGGCGCGGGATCCAGGTCGATGCAGTAGTTGGCCCCCGTCATATCCTGCGCGAAAGGAATCCAGGCCGGATCCCACCATCGATCTTTGACCACGCCCAGCGGCGTGTCGCTTTGCCAGAACCCCTGCTCTTCGTCGTGGAGTTCCTTCAGCATGACCCACTCGTGGCTGATGGCTTCGAGGGGCAGGAACCGGTAGCCGTTTGGGAATAAGGGAGTTTCTCTTCCGCTTTGCCCGTTCGCCAGCCGATAGAGTTGGCGAAAATCGTCGGGCAAGGGGCGTCCGATCAGGGCTTCGAGGTTGTCGAGTTGTTTCTTCGTCGCGGGCGGGTTGAGGCCGAGCACGAGGTCGGGATGGCGCTCTTTGACGAAGGCGACCAGATCGGCAAAGGTCTGGGGCAGGGGGCGGGTTTCTTCGTAGGAAGCCACGGCATAGCGCCACGCGGGCGAGGTGGTCGCTGACTGGTCGGGGCAGCCCGCCAGCACTACCAGGCCGAGCAGCATCCCGAAGAGCTTGATCGTCGGCGTCACAGCGAACGAGGAGAAGGGTTTTTAAGGGCACGCGTTACTGTATAAAATCGGCGGCTGTGCGGTGAGCTTTAAATGTGTCTGGATATGCCCTACACTAGAAGGTGTCTTTCCCCTCACAGCTATTTATTTCCAGTCAAAATGTTTGTGGGGGTATAGCTTACAAAAGAGGGCGTAGTTTTCCCGCCAGATAATTTCATCGGCGTGGATAGATTGGGAGGAACTGGCGCTCCGCGTCTGCGAGAACGTCGAGCAGCAGGTCTACCACCCCATAAAAGAACAGAGGAAGGAGGCATCATGGAAACCTTAAAGATTGGCATCGTCGGCGCTGGATTTGTGGCGAATTTCCACTGCAAAGCCATCACGCAGGTTCGCAATATGGAGGTTGCCGGCGTCACGGCGCTTCAGGGCGCCGAGGCGCTCTCGGCCTTTGTCAAAGAAAACGGCCTGGGTACAGGCACGGTCTATCCGGACGTCGGCGCCATGGCTCCCCACGTAGACGCCATCGCCATCTACGTGCCCAACTTCGCCCGCATCGAGACGATGGAGCAGATCGTCGAGGCGGTCAAGCAAGGCGCCCAACTCAAGGGCGTCATCTGCGAAAAACCGCTGGGCCGCAACGTGATGGAAGCCCGCAGGCTGGTCGAACTGGCCGACGAGGCCAACCTGCGCACGGCGTACTTCGAGAACCAGATCTTTATGAAACCCATCCAGGCGCAACTGGCACAACTGGCGCCGCAACAAGCGACGATGGGGCCGCTGGTGCTCACCCGCTCGGCGGAAGAACATGCCGGGCCACACGAGCCCTGGTTCTGGGATCCCACCCGCCAGGGCGGTGGCGTGCTCTGCGACATGGGCTGCCACAGCATCGCCGTGGGCTGGTATGCCCTCACGCCCCTGGGCAAACCGCCGATGTTCCTCGAACCCGTCTCGATCTCGGCAGACTGCGCGCTGCTCAAGTGGGGCCTGCCCAAATGGCGCCAAAAACTCCTCGATGAACGCGGCGTCGATTACACCAAGACACCCGCCGAGGACTTCACCACCGGCATGGTCACCTATCGCAATCCGGAAACCGGCCAGCTCGTCAAGGCGCAGTTCACCGACTCGTGGATGTTTGAAAAGCAGGGCCTGCGGCTGTTTATGGATGGCATGGGGCCGGGCTATGCCTTCGAAGTCAACACGCTGGCATCGTCGCTGCAAATCTTCATCGGCGACGAAGCCGCCGAGGCCACCGCCGACGCCGAAACGGCCCTCGAAAAATCGACGGCCTCGCGCGGCTTGCTCGCCGTGCAACACAACGAAGCCGACCTCTACGGCTACACGGACGAGAACGAAGACGCTGCCAGAGCCTTCCTCGCCGGGCGCGACGCCATGCTCTCGTGGCGCTACGGCCTGGAAATCACGAAGCTGGTGATGGCCGGCTACATGGCCGCCGAACGCAAACAAACCATCGACCTGACCGATCCGGCCATCCAGACTGAACTGGAAACCTTCGTGCCGCTGATCCAGCAAGGCAAAGGCGCCGAAATGCTCTACGGCACGCCGGAACCGGTGCATTAAGCGGCGTCGATATCATGGCTGAACAGCCCCGTAGGGGCGGCCTATTTGTAGAAGAAAACCACCAAAAAAAGAAAGCTCCGTCAGGAGCGACCTGTTAAAAACAGGCCGCCCCTACGGGGCTTTCGCGTAAAAAAAGGTTCTATTACTACAAACAGATCGTCCCTACGGGACTTTTCAGGAATTGGTGGTTTTCTTTGACGACAAAGAGGTCCCCGGCACTTCGATGCTCCTTGACAAATTATTTCGGTAAGCGTCTCCTGCGTGATTCCCCCTTCGAAGGGGGACAGCGTCGCGCAGCGAAGGCGGAGCGGCGCAGGGGGATGTTGGCGCGGCCTGAGAAGAGGTTTCCAGCAAGCCGCGCGAACATCCCCCGCCCCTCCTTCGTCGGGACACCCCCTTCGAAGGGGGACTTTTAGGTTGTGCCCTTACCGGGACAATTTATCAAACATCATGAAAGTGCCGGGGGCCTTTGCTGTATCAATCTATCGATCACACACCAGGCGCGTCATTCCTAAAAGCCCGACGTCTCGTACTGAGGTGACGATGAGGCGTAATCGAGCGGCATTTCGTGCCGGCCCAGCGGGTCGTCGCCGTACTGATTCGGGCCTTCGGTTCCTTTATTAAAGAGGAGCATCCAGCCCATGCCGATGTTGATGATGGGGACGAACAGCAGCAAGACCTGCCAGCCGGATCGGTCGAGGTCGTGCAGGCGCCGTATCGAGGCGCAGATCTCGCTGACGACGGTGGCAAGAAACATGATCAGGATGAACAGAAGCGTCGTGTCGGAAATCACGGGCTCATCGGCAGAAGGTTCGGGAGGAATCAGAAAGAAGGGGGCGAGCAAGACCAGGACCACGAATACGGTGTCGACGATGCTGTGGATGAAGTAGTGCAGGCGTCCGATGCGGCCTGTTATCGAGAAAGGGTTCATGGTGATATCGAGGGCTGGGTTAGATAGAGGCTCATCTGTTTGATAGCGCGATAAAAAAGAGAGGCTTAATGCCAAGCCTGAGACAGTGAGCACGAAGAGGCTCTCGGCATTTCGCAGTGCCAGGGACCTTACGGGGTCCACCTCCGTCGTTTCTCGTTCCCACGCTCCTGCGTGGGAATGCTCAATCGAGACGCTCCTGCGTCTCCCTTTCGGACGCGGGAGCGTCCGGTTCTGCATTCCCACGGAGACCGTGGGAACGAGCGATAATCAACAGCTATCGCGAAGCGTCTTTCGACATCGACGAAGGATTCTTCGCAGGCGCTTCCTGGGGCTCGGTGTTCTATTATTTTTGTCGAAGCCGCAGCGTTGCATGGGTCTGATATGAGAAATGAATATAAGTAATTTTAAGATAAAGGTTTAATCGAATAAAAAATCTTTTGGATTGATCGATCCTCAGCATCGATTGTACAGGAGGGCGCGGCGGCGTGGGCTTTGGCGAGATATCTGCGGAGAGACGGGCAGGCGCGCCTGTGCGTCGCGTGCGCGTATCTCACCTACCCCAAAGACGGAGGCATAGCCATGAAAAAGATGCTACCCCGCCGCCTGTTTCAGATCGGGCTTTTGAGCACCCTGCTTTTAGCCGCCACGGCCTGCGATTCGGCCAACGAGGCCGACGAGGCCTGCGAAGACTTCCAGACGTGCGACGTCGTCGACCCCCTGCGGCTCACCCTCATCGAAAACACCGCCCGCCCGCCGGCCAACGTCTCGGTCTTGTTCAAGGTCGATACGAACGACGAGCGCCCCGTGGCCAACCTGACGCCGGGCGACTTCGACATCTTCGAGAATCGTCAACTCGTCTCGCCCTTCGAGGCCGATCTGACCATCTTGCCCAAGACCGGCAAATTCCAGTACAGCATCACGTTGCTGCTCGATCTCAGCGGCAGCATCCTCGCCAGCGAGAGCCTCGATCCGTTGAAAGAGGCCGCCCGGCGCTTCGTCGAGGCGCTCGTGGCCGAGGCCGGCAATGCGCGCTACGGCGAGATCGAACTGGGCATCTGGTGGTTCGACGGGCGGGCCGAGATCGACTCGCTGGTGGCTTTCGCGGTCAACCCCGATGTACTCATCAATGCCGTCGATAGCATCACCGACGACCTGACGATGGATAATTCGACGAACCTCTACGGGGCCGTCGTGCAGGGCCTGGAGGCTGCCGGAAAACGGGTGGACGAACTGCGGCGTGGGGATGTGGTGGCTGCCGGATCGGTCGTCATTTTCACCGACGGCACCGATCAGGCCAACCGCGTCTCGCGCTCGGATGCGCTGCGCGCGGTGGGGCGCATCGGGCAGGATATGTCGGTCTACACCATCGGCCTGGGCGGCGAAATCGACACCGAGACGCTGCAAGCCATCGGGGCCGACGGGTTCGTCTCGGCAGCCAACCTCGAAGAACTGGTGCCGAAGTTTCAGGAGATCGCCCAACTGGTTCGGGACGAAGCCGGCAGCTACTATCTGCTCGAATATTGCTCGCCAAAACGGGACGGCGACAACGAACTGGGCATCCGCGCCAGCGAAGACGACGACATGGGCGTGCTGACGACGCGCTTCTCTGCCTCCGGCTTCACATCAGGCTGCGTCGTTTCGGAGTGACACGAGAGGGGGAGAGGGAGATGATCAGGAATGCCGAACATCGAATGTCGAGTGTCACACGAGCGAAGCGATTGTCCGAAGGAAAATGACTTCTCTACTCGAAATTCGTCATTCAGAATCCCCCTCTCCCCCTTTCTCCCCACCCCTACCAGGGAATCCCCCACACGCCTTTCAGGAATCGACCTACAGTGTGATCGATTCGGCTTGCAGTTACTCTATCAAGCAAGCCAATCTCATCACTGCCTGGGAGGTGTGTCATGATGGAGGCCATACGCAAGTCCCACAACCAGCCCTTTGTGATCTTGATCTGCGCCGTTGGCGCCGCCATATTTTTTGCCGTGCTGGCTGCGCTCTTTCAACTTTAGAGGCTGTAAACAGGCGAGTCAGGTTCGGTTTTTTTTTGATGTTGATGCAACACGCGACCGTGGGTGTTGGTCACTGGTCATTGGTCATGGGTTCTTTATCCTCAACCAGTGACCAGTGACAGCGACCCCCGCGAAGGCGGGGGGAGCGTAATGACCAATGACCGACGCCGAGCGCTCTACAAGCACGACGTAAAAAACACCACCTCCCTTTATCCCGGCAACACAGTTGCGCCATCCAATAGCGTCTTCGTATTCTTGGGCCGTCCTCCGCATCAGAGGGAACCGCGAGAAACGACGCTATGGCAGAGCACCGATCCAGGAAAGAAGGTCTGAGCCCGCTGGCTTACACTGAAGTGCCCGAAGGCCAGGAGTATGAGCCGTACGTAAGCCCGGCTGAGAGCCCTTCCGAATTTACCATCAAGGCCGTCGGCGCGGGCATCGTCTTCGGCGTTCTTTTCGGGGCCGCCAACGCCTACCTCGGCCTGCGCGTGGGGCTGACGATCTCGACGTCGATCCCGGTGGCGGTGCTGACGGTGGCGCTTTTTCGCGCCATGCAGGTAATGGGCGTGCGGTCGTCGTTGCTCGAAGCCAACCTGTCGCAGACGGTGGGCTCGGCGTCGAGTTCGGTGGCCAGCGGGGTGATTTTTACGTTGCCGGCGCTGTTTCTCTGGGGCTTCAGTCCGGGGTTGTTGCAGATGACGCTGCTGGCGCTCTGCGGCGGCTTGCTCGGCGTGTTGTTTATGATCCCCCTGCGTCGTTTTCTGATTGCGGGAGAGCATGGCCGCCTGCCGTATCCCGAAGGCACGGCGTGCGCCGAGGTGCTGGTGGTCAGCGAATCGGGCGGGGCCAGGGCGCGCAACGTGTTTTTGGGGCTGGGGATGGGCGCGCTCGTCAAGTTTGTCTACGGCACGCTGCACGTGTTGCCGGACGACGTGAAGCTCAAGCTGCCGTTCATCAAAAAAGGCGAGGTAGCCAGCGAGATGTCGGCGGCGTTGCTGGGGGTGGGTTTCATCCTCGGCCCGAAAACGGCAGCCATCATGGTCGGCGGCGGCCTTTTGTCGTGGGTGGTCATCATCCCGGTGATTGCCACCTATGGCGAAAGCCTCACCGCGCCGCTCTATCCGGAGACGGTCAAGCTCATCGCCGACATGACGCCCAGCGAGATCTGGACGCGGTACGTGCGGTACATCGGCGCCGGCGCAGTGGCTACGGGCGGGCTCATCACGCTCATCAAGAGCCTGCCGACGATGATCGAGAGTTTCCGCATCGGCAGCCGGCAGATCAAAGAACGCCTGGCCGGAGTCGGCATCGCGGCCATCAAACGGACGCAGGACGATCTGCCGCTCAAGACCGTGGGCATCGGCGCGTTGATCATCGCGTCGGTGCTGGCGCTGGCCCCGCAGGCCTTCGGCATCGAGAGCTTCGGGCTGCGCGCGGTGATGGCGGTGCTCGTGGTGGTCTTCGCCTTCTTCTTCGTGACGGTCTCCTCGCGCATCGTCGGGCTCGTCGGCGTCACGTCGAACCCCACCAGCGGCATGACCATCGCCACGCTCCTGGGCACCGCCGCGCTGTTTCTGGCGATGGGCTGGACCGACGACCTCGGCAAGGCCGCCGCCCTGACCGTCGGCACCGTCGTGGCCATTGCCGCCTCCATCGCCGGCGACACGTCGCAGGATCTCAAGACGGGCTTTTTGCTCGGCGCCACACCCCGCCGTCAGCAAACCGGCGAACTCATCGGCGTGCTCACCTGCGCCGTCTTCATCGTCGGCACGCTGGTGCTCATCGGCGATACCTGGGGCTTCGGCAACGAAGAGATTCCCGCCCCGCAGGCGACGCTGATGAAGCTGGTCATCGATGGCGTGTTAGAGAGCGAGTTGCCCTGGGAACTCGTCGGCATCGGCGCGGCCATCGCCCTCGTCGTCGAGTTTGTTTTCAGGATCAACAGCCTGGCGTTCTCGGTGGGCGTCTACCTGCCGGTGGCCACGATGGTGCCGGTCTTCTTTGGCGGCCTGCTTCGGATGTTCACCGAAAAAACGGCTTCGTCGAAAGAAGAGGGCGAGCAGCGGCGCGAGCAAGGCGTCTTGTTCGGATCGGGTCTCGTAGGCGGCGAAGGGCTCTTCGGGGTGTTGATTGCCGGGTACGCAGCCTGGACGGCCTCTGCGCCGAAAGGCATCGGTTATGAATGGGCCGGGCCGTTTGCGCCCGCGCTGGCCGCTACCGCTTTCGCCGGCCTGATCGCCTACTTCTGGTGGCTGACCCGGCGGAAGTCGTAGACTTTTAGATCGGGTGATCGTGTTGGCACCGAAAAATCCCCCTTCGAAGGGGGAATTTCCGAAGGCAACACGTTCACCCATTTTAAATATCAACTAAACAAAAACCCCGAAGCGCTCGAAAGCCCTTCGGGGTTTACCTTATAGAAATTATTTCGTCCAATCAGAAAGAGGCTGATTAATAGCCAGAGGCATGGTCCGGGTTTTGACGGGCCCGGACCATGCCTTCCCTCTAAGAGCGTTGTGGGATCAGGCTTTCAGGCGCCTTAGTTCCCGCCGAGGTTGTGGACATCGCCGCCCTGGTTGCCGTTGGCGGGGGCGTTGTGGACGTCGCCGCCCTGGTTGCCGTTGTTGGGGCCGCCGCCGATGTTGTGGACATCGCCACCCTGGTTGCCATTGTTGGGGCCGCCGCCGAGGTTATGGACATCGCCACCCTGGTTGCCGTTGGCGGGAGCGTTGTGGACGTCGCCGCCCTGGCCGTACGAGGCATTGATATTCAGTTCGAGCGACGTGTCGGCGTCAAGGTCAGGGCCCGAGATGGTTCCGGGGTTGCAGCCCGTGACGACCAGCATTCCGGCAACGAAGAGGGCGCTGAAGAGGGAAGGCATTACTTTAAAGCGTTTCATGGTACTAAGGTGTTTAGGGGGTGGGGGTTTGTGAGGGTTAGTTGCCCTCGGTTCATGGCAGACTGTTCGCCCAAGGAAACGAGTTCAGGGCGAGTACCCCGCCATATTAAGTTGTAACGAACCTGTAACGTGATTTTGAAATGCAGTTCAGGGATGTCGGATCTAAGCATCAAATAATTAAATACTTAATTTTCGTGATTCGGCAGGTGTCATGGGAGCGGAAGGTTTTTGCTACGCATGCGGCATCACGCAAGACACGGCGCTTTTCAGAGCTAAAAGGCTTTCGAATCAGGGCCTCCTCAATGACGTGAAATCGCATTCACGTCATTTTTGTGCTAAAGACTTGAGAATCTGAGAAAACAGTCGAAATAAGAGAGAGGCAGTTGCAAACCGTATGGGCGTGAACACGCCCCGGACATTAGTTCTTATTCCTACCCCAGAAGATCTGTTTTCGGCCCAACCCCCACATTTTTTAATCTCCCACAATCCGATGCTTCGTCACGGCAGATTCCTATTTCTGCTTTCTGGTTTGCTCCTACCTTTCCTTGCATTCGGGCAAGAAGGCCCGCAGCGCAATGAGGCGGGTATGCCTTTTTATTACGAGCATTTCAAGCCGCACAATTATCAGCACTACCCGCAAAACTGGGCCATCGTGCAGGATAAACGGGGAGTGATCTACGTCGCCAATAAAGACGGGGTTCTTGAGTATGACGGCGCCCGGTGGCAACTCATCGAAACCACGAAGAAGACCGTGGTGCGGTCGCTGGCGGTGGACAACGATGGGAAGGTCTACGTCGGCACCAATGGCGATTTCGGGTATCTGGCGCCCGATTCGGTGGGCACGCTGGTGTTTGTCTCGTTGCTAGAGGCGGTCCCGCCGGAAGAGCGAGACTTTTCCGACGTTTGGGGCACCCATGCCACGAGCGAGGGCCTCTACTTTCAGGCCAAGAAGCGTCTTTTCCGGTGGGATGGGCAAACCATAAAGACCTGGAAAAGCGAAGCGGGCTTTCATACGTCCTTCGTCGTTGATGATCGATTCTACGTGCGCGAGTTTAAAGTCGGGTTGCAACAGGTCGTTGAGGATGAGCTAGACTTTGTGCCCGGCGGCGCGTACTTCGCCGATATACGCATTTATGTGATGCTTCCTTTTCCCGGCAACCGCCTTCTGATTGGGACGAAGAACAAAGGTTTTTTTCTCTATGATCAGGGCGCGGTGACGCCGTTTGAGACGGGCGTAGATCCGCTGTTGAAAAACGCCAGGCTGTATCATGGTTGTGTGTTGCCCGGCGGTCTCTACGCGCTGGCTACCCTCGGCGGCGGCGGCCTTATTATGGATCAGCAGGGCCGGCTCATCCAACGGCTCAACAAGAACGCCGGCTTTCCGGACGAGTGGATCAACTATGTGTATACGGATGTGCAGGGCGGCTTGTGGATGGCCCTCGATGCCTCCGGTATCGCGCGCGTAGACATCCCGGCCCAACTCACCGTCTATAATGATCAACTGGGTCTCGAAGGCTCCGTCCATATCGTAGAACGGCATCGCGATACGTTGTACGTGGGTACGAGCACAGGCCTGGTCAAACTGCAACCCTCCGGCCCGGGTAACAAGGGTTTCTTGCCGTCGATCGAGGAAGTCCGGTCGGCAGACCCCACGGGAGATCTGCTCTCGATGGACAGCGTCTTGTTCGCGGCCACGCACTCCGGACTCTTTCGGGTGGACAACGGCGCTCCGGATACTTTGTTGAAAGAAACGCATAGCTTTGCGTTGTTCAAATCCGAACGGTATCCCGGGCACGTTCTGGTCGGTATCAGGGAAGGCTTGAGCCGGTTGCACTATACCCCGGAGGGCTGGCACCTGCACGAACTCTATACCGGCGAGGCGCCGGCCAGCGACATCCGCAGTATCGAAGAAAGCAACGACGGCACCTTGTGGCTTACGGCGGCAGACGGCACCGTCTTGCGAGGACCCTTCCCCGAAACAGACGCGCCCTGGCAACCGGAACGCTTTCACATGCGAGACGGCTTGCCCGTTGATTTTATCGACATCGGCACCATCAACGGTGAAGTCGTTTTTCTGGCTAAAGGAGGGGTTTATCGATTTAACCCGAAGGGCCAGGACGGCAACAAGTTTTATAAAGAAATCTCGTTTGTGGATGCCTCTAACACCTCGGCGGCGCCGCTGCGGGACTTCGCTCAGGGGCCCGACGGCACCCTGTGGATGGTCTATGAGAATCGCATTGATATTGCTCGGTTGCAGGCGGATGGATCCTATCAACACGAATCGCCGCGCGTCCTGCGGTTTCCGAAATCAACCGCTGTCAAGCTCGTCGTCGAGGAGGACGGGATCGCGTGGATCGGCAATGGGGATCAACTCGTGCGCTATGACGCCCGGGTTGAAAAAGATTATACCACCGGGTTTTCGACGCTGCTGCGCCGCATCGTGGCGACACGGACCGAGCGGGTGCTCTACGGCGGCGCGCCCGTCACCGACGCCGTGACGCTGCCTTCGGTGGTAGATCCTGCCGACAACGACTTGCGTTTCGAGGTCAGTGCGCCTAGCTACCACGACGTCCGGGCCAACCGCTATCAGTATTTCATGGAAGGCATTGACCAGACGTGGTCAGAGTGGACGTATCGACCCTACCGGACGTACAACGATCTCGAAGGGGGCGACTACACGCTTCGTGTACGGGCGCTCGATGCGCAGGGCAGCCTCAGCGAAGAAGCCACTTTTACCTTCCGCGTGCTGCCGCCGTGGTATCGGACGTGGTGGGCCTATGCGCTCTATCTGATGGCGCTGATGATCATGGCCGCCTTCTGCGTTCATCACTACCGGCTTGTTCAGCAAAGCAAACGGGCGCAGGAGCAGGCCCGCGAACTCGAACGAGAACGCGAACACAATCAGCGCCTGCAGGAGGTCAACGAAAGCCTCATTCAGGCCAACCGCCTCAAAGATGAGTTTCTGGCTAACACTTCGCACGAGTTGCGCACGCCGCTGACGGCCATTCTGGGCTTCACCCACATCCTCCAGGAAGAACTGCCCGAACACTTCCAGGAACTCCTCGACCCGATTGAATCGAACAGCGAGCGGTTGTTGCACACGCTCAACTCGCTCCTCGAAGTGGCCCGCCTTCGCGCCGGCACGTTGGAGCTAGACCGGCACCCGCTCAACATCGGCAATAAAGCGGCCGAGGTGTTGCGCTTGTTGGCGCCGCTGGCGCAGCAGGGCGGCCTCGCGCTCGACCTCGAACGCTCGCCGAAGCCGCTCTACGCCAACCTCGACGGCCACTGCTTCGAGCAGATTCTCAATAACCTCGTCGGCAATGCCATCAAGTTTACCGAAAAGGGCGGCGTTACCGTAACGGTCAAAGAGCAGGGGGGCCGCGTGGCCGTGCATGTGCGCGATACCGGCATCGGCATCGACGAAAGCTTCATCCCATTCCTGTTCGACGAATTCAAGCAGGAATCGACGGGGCTGGCGCGGTCGCACGAAGGCAACGGCCTGGGCCTGACCATCACCGCGCGGCTGGTCGAACTGATGGATGGCGAGATCGAGGTGCAGAGTGAGAAGGGCGTGGGCAGCGTCTTCACGGTTTTCTTCCCGCTCCACGCGACGCCGCCGGCTGTGGCTTCGCAAGATCGCCCCACGCAACGGCTCCAGCCCCGGGCCTTTCCCTCGAATCCGCAACGGCTGAACGGAGCGATGTGATTTTAGATTTTGGATTTTGGATTGGTCTGATTCTGGACCGTCATCCCAATAGAAAACGCCGCAATGGTTCCGACCGTCGCGGCTTTTTCGTTTATTAGAGATGGTAGGTGGGTGTGCGGTTTGTGGTGAAACGCCGGCCCGCCCAGCGATGAATCACCGGGCTCAGTTGCGCAAGGACGCTGAAGCGCCCTGTTTTAGCCCCACCGGGGCTTTAGCTGGTGAGCCCGGTCCTTCAGGGCCGGGCGGTGTCGTGGCTTCACCATCTTGCAACACACCTGCCGAAAAACAATCCAAAATCCAAAATCCAAAATGAAAACCCTGTTTTTCCTCGGCCTTGCCACGGTGGCGCTGACGGCGTGTGCACAGCCGGCGGCCTACACCCTCAGCGTCGAAGCCGGCGATTATGACCGGCGTCATACCATCACCATGTTTGCGATGCCGGAGGGGATCGAGGGGGCGGCCTTCGTGTTGCGAGACGGCGCCGGCGCCGCCGTGCCGCTTCAGGTGGATGCCGAGGGCACGGCCTGGTTTATCCTCGACCGGCTCGACGCGGGGCAGACGCAGACCTATCGCCTCGAACCGGCGCAGGCGACGCCGGAGGGCGTGACGGTGGCGGAGGATCAGGGGCGGGTGCGCTTCAGCCTGGGCGAGCAGCCCGTCGTCGAATATCACGTCTGGCTGTCGAGGCTGCCGCGAAAGAACATCGATTTGATTTATAAACGGGGCGGTTATCTGCATCCGGTGCATACGCCCGGCGGGCGCGTCGTCACAGACGATTATCCGGCCAACCATATCCATCATCACGGCATCTGGGCGGCGTGGACGAAGACGGTCTTTCAGGGGCGAACGCCTGATTTCTGGAACATGGGTGCAGGCACGGGCACCGTGAAGGTCGAGGCGCTGGATCAGACGTGGGACGGCCCCGTCCACGGCGGCTTGCGCGCCCGCCATCGCTACGTCGATCTGACGGCTTCCGAGCCGATTACGGCCCTGAACGAACAGTGGGAGCTGCGCGTCTACCGCGTCCCCTCCACCGACCGGCCGTATCATATTTTTGACCTGAAGCTCACCCAAACGGCGGCGATGGACAGTGCGCTGGGGCTGCCGCAGTACCGGTACGGCGGCGTCGGCTTTCGGGGGCATTGGGATTGGAACGGAGCGGAAAATACTGATTTTCTAACGTCCGAGGGCAAAGATCGCAGCAACGGCCACGCCACGCGCGCCCGCTGGTGCCACATCGGCGGCAAGATCGACGGCGAGCCGGCGGGCATCGCGATGCTCGATCACCCCGATAATTTCGAAGCGCCCCAGCCGATGCGCATCCACCCGTCCGAGCCCTTTTTCAACTACGCCCCCTCGCAAGCCGGCGACTGGTCGATTGAGCCGGGCGAGCCGTACGTGGCCCGCTACCGCTTCGTCGTCTACGACGGCCTCCCCGACGCCGCCGACCTCGACCGCCTCTGGAACGACTACGCTCATCCGCCGGTGGCAAGGGTTGGTTCGTGATTTTAGATTTTGGATTTTGGATTGGGAAATGTTCAATCCCTATTTAACAACCGAAAAAGCCGCGACGGTCGGGACCGCTGCGGCTTTTTCGGTTGGTGCAAGCCGCTCGGCAAACGACCAATCCAAAATCCAAAATCTAAAATCCAAAATAAGTAGCTTTTTTTCTTAAAACGGAATCGTTAGGTTTCGCTGCCAGCGCAGTAAACACGCCCCCGTTTATCCATGCATTTCCATCAGCAGCAAGAGTACGACGCCATCGTGGTCGGGTCGGGGATGTCGGGTGGGTGGGCCATGAAGGAGTTGTGCGAGAAAGGCTTGAAGACGCTCGTGCTCGAACGAGGCCGTCTCGTCGAGCACGTGGTGGATTACGTCACCGAGCACAAGCAAGTCTGGGAGTTGCCGAACCGGGGCCGGGTGCCGCCGGGTGTGGCCGAGCAGGACTATGCCATCCAGCGCAAGACCTATGCCTTCTCCGAGGCCACCCGCCATTTCTTCATGAACGATCGCGAAAACCCGTACGTTCAGGAGGAGCCGTACACCTGGATTCAGGCCAACGTCGTCGGGGGGCGGTCGTTGATGTGGGCGCGGCAGAGCTACCGCTGGAGCCCGATGGATTTCGAGGCCAACCTCGAAGACGGCCACGGCGTAGACTGGCCGATCCGGTATGAAGATCTGGCGCCGTGGTACGAATACATAGAGCGAGCCATCGGCATCAGCGGGCAGGCCGAGGGCTTGCCGCAACTGCCCGACAGCATCTTCTTGCCGCCGATGGAAATGAACGCCGTCGAAAAAGCGGCCAAGGCGCGCATCGAGGCGGCGTTTCCGGAGCGGACGATGACCATCGGGCGGGTGGCGGTGCTGACGGAGGCGCTGAGCGGACGCGCGCCGTGCCATTACTGCGGCCCCTGCGAACGCGGGTGTTCGACGGGATCGTATTACAGCACGCAAAGCGTGGCCCTGCCGGCAGCCCGCGCTACGGGCAACCTGACACTCCGTCCTCACAGCCTCGTCCACGAGGTCATCTACGACGCCGAGAAAGATCGCGCTACCGGCGTCCGGGTGATCGATACGGAGACGAACGAACAGTTGGAATTCCACGCGCGCATCATTTTTCTGTGCGCTTCGTCGATGAACACGGCGCGGATCATGTTGATGTCGAAGAGCCCGCGTTTTCCCGACGGCATCGCCAATTCGAGCGGGGCGTTGGGGCATTATTTGATGGATCATCACTACCACGTTGGCGCCAGCGGGGCCTTCGAGGGGTTCGAAGGTCGCTATTATCAGGGCAATCGTCCCAACGGCATCTACATCCCGCGATTCCGCAACATCAGCCTCGAAACGCGGCATCCGGATTTTGTGCGCGGCTACGGGTTTCAGGGCGGCGCGAGCCGGCAGGGCTGGTCGCGCGGCAACACACTGCGCGGCTTCGGCGCCGGTCTCAAAGAGGCGCTGCGCCAACCGGGCCGCTGGACGATGGGCCTGGGCGCTTTCGGCGAGACGCTGCCGCGCTACGACAACTACTGCGAACTCGACGACGAAACCACCGATGCCTGGGGCCTGCCTGTGCTGCGTTTCCACGTCACCCGCGACGCCAACGATCTGGCGATGCGCCAGGATATGATGGCTACGGCGGCGGAGATGCTCGAAGCCGCCGGCGCTATCAACGTGCGGACGTACGACCAGATCGAAGATGCGCCGGGGCTGGGCAATCACGAGATGGGCGCTGCGCGCATGGGCCGCGACCCGAAGACGTCGGTGCTCAATGCCTTTAACCAGTGCCACGACGTGCCCAACCTCTTCGTCACCGATGGCGCGTGCATGACCTCGTCGGCCTGTCAAAACCCTTCGCTGACCTACCTGGCGATAACGGCCCGCGCCTGCGATTATGCCGTCGAAGAATTGAAGCGGTTGAATTTGTGATTCTGCGGGAAAGGTTGTAATCGACCCGTCGAAAAGGCAACTTTCCATCAAATTAGCAAGGCACTCATTTCGCGAGAATTTGCATTGTCAGGACAGGCACGGCGCGCGATATTGTGAGCGTCGAGCCCCTCACCCCATAGACTGCCGAGGAATACGATGCGAATCCGCGTAGCCCTACTCGCTCTGTTTGCCGCCATGGTGTTGTGCGCAACGCCTGTTGCTGCCCAGCAACCCGTCACCGCCGAGGATTATGCCCGCGCCGAAGGGTTCTTGTTCAATAACACGGCCCCGCTCGTTTTTGGCGCCACCGTGCGGCCCAACTGGCTGCCCAACGACCGTCTCTGGTATCGCAACACCATCCCCGACGGCGCCGAATTCGTGCTGGCCGACCCCGCCACGGGTAGCCGCGCGCCGGCCTTCGACCATTCCCGCCTGAGCCGCGCCATCGCCACGGTCATCGACTCTACCTACGACGCCCACAACCTGCCCTTCAGGCAGATCGAGTTTTCGGATGACGGCGGCTCGATCACGTTTGACATGCGCGGCCAGCATTTTACGTGCGACATCCGGGCGTATCGATGCTCCGCCGAGGAGAGCCAACGCCGGCGACCGGATTTCTACAGCATCACGTCGCCGGACGGCAAGAAGGCGGCTTTCATCCGCGATCACAACCTCTGGGTGCGCGACGTTGCCACCAAAGAAGAAACGCAACTCACCACCGACGGCATCGAAGATTACGGCTACGCCACCAACAACGCCGGATGGGTCAAGAGCGACCAGCCGGTGCTGCTGTGGTCGCCGGATTCGAAGAAGATTGCCACGTTCCAACACGATGCGCGGGGCGTGGGGGAGATGTATCTGGTCTCGACCAAAGTGGGGCATCCGGAGCTTCAAGCCTGGAAATATCCCCTCCCCGAAGACAGCGTCATCTTTCGCATCAGCCGCGTGGTCATCCACCTCGACGGGCCGCGCACCGTCCGCCTTCAGATGCCGCCCGACCCCCACCGGAGCACCACCACCGACCACATCGCAGGCCGGGGTGGACGATTTTTGGACGTCGAGTGGAGCGACGATTCGGCCCAACTCGCCTTTGTCTCAAGTTCGCGCGATCACAAAGAGGCGAAGCTTCGGGTGGCGGATCCGGAAACGGGCGCCGTGCGTGACGTGATGGAGGAGGTCGTCGAGACCTATTTTGAGTCGGGCGTCGGGATGAGGAACTGGCGTGTGCTCTTCGAATCGAACGAGGTCATCTGGTTCTCCGAGCGTGACAACTGGGGGCACCTTTATCTCTATGATCTTCAGAGCGGCCAGCTAAAAAATCGAATCACGCAGGGCGACTGGGCGGTGCGGCAACTGCGACGGGTCGATAAAGAAAACCGGACCCTCTACTTCACCGCCGGAGGCCGGGAACGGGGCGATCCGTATTTCCAATATTTGTATAAAGTCAACATGGACGGGACGGGCCTGACGCTGCTGACGCCCGAAAACGCCAACCACGAGGTCACGCTTTCGCCGTCCGGGCGCTACATCCTCGATAGCTATTCGACGCCCGTCATACCGCCGATGACGGTGCTGCGCGATACCGACGGGAAGGTAGCCGTCGAGTTGGAACGGGCCGACATCTCGCAACTTGTCGCCAGTGGCTGGCAGCCGCCGATACCCATCCAGGTCAAAGCCCGCGACGGCGAGACGGACATTTACGGCTTGATGTACAGGCCGACGAACTTCGATCCGTCGAAGTCCTATCCGATTCTCAACTATTTGTATCCGGGGCCGCAGTCCGGCAGCGTAGGCAGCCGTAGCTTCCGCGCCTCGCGCAGCGACAAGCAGGCCGTCGCCGAACTCGGCTTCATCGTCGTCGAAGTCGATGCGATGGGTACGCCGGGGCGCTCGAAGTCCTTCCACGATGCCTACTACGGCAACATGGGCGACAACGGCCTGCCCGATCAGATCGCGGCCATCAAAGAGCTGGCCGGGCGGCATCCCTGGATGGATCTCGACAAAGTGGGCATCTGGGGCCACTCCGGCGGCGGCTTCGCCTCAGCCGGCGCCATCCTTCGCTATCCGGGCTTCTACAAAGTGGCTGTCTCCAGCGCCGGCAACCACGACAACCGCAACTACGAAGACGACTGGGGCGAGAAATGGCAAGGGCTGCTGGTGACCAACCCCGACGGCACTACGAACTACGACAACCAGGCCAACCATCTGCTGGCGGAGAACCTCAAAGGCAAACTGCTCATCGCCCACGGCATGATGGACAGCAACGTGCCGCCTTCAAGCACCCTGCTGCTGGTCGAGGCGCTCGTGGCAGCCAACAAAGATTTCGATATGCTCGTCTTCCCCAGCGGCGGCCACGGCTTCGGACGCGCGCGTACCTACTGGATGCGTAAACGATGGGATTATTTCGTCCAGCACCTCCTGGGCATGGACCCGCCGAAAGAGTACGAATTCGGAAAACGCCGCGTCCAAATCGGCCAGCCTACGGGGTAGGATGGGAAAGGGGGAGAGGGAGAGAGGGGGATCAAAGTGATTTATCTCCCTCTCTCCCTTTCTCTTTAACGGATGGTGCAATACCCCGGCGTCGGCCATGGCCTTGACGGAGGCGAGGATCACCGCGTTGCGCTGCTCCCATCGTTCGCGGCTGTCTTCCGAACAGCCCTGCATATTTAAAAGCGTATCGTCAAGCCGCCACGCCTTTGCTTGTCTCACGGATTTTGACGACCCGCGCCGTGTGCCGGGCGGCGTGTTCGATGGCTTCTATGAATCGTGTTTCTGCGCTGTCAACCCAGGCTCGGAAGGCCGCCGCGTCGTACTGGTAATCCGGCAAAAAGCGAATCAGCCGGTCGATGTCAAAATCGTTGGCCTGGATCCCGACGCCCGCGTTGAGGCCGTCGAGGCCGTTGCAATGCTGCTCGAAATGCTTGCGCATCGGGACCATCATCAGCGGCTTGCCCAGATACATCGCCTCGGCCATGCTTTCGAACCCGGCGGTCGTGATCACGCCCTGACACTGCGCCATCATCGCCAGAAAACGCTCGTCGTGCAGGCGGTGGAACGTCAGGGTCTCGTCATAAATCTCGATATCCTCGGCCTCCGGATTGCCCCAGAAGCAGCGCAGCGACACGTCCGGGTTTTGCTCGTGCCAGCGGAGGACGGCCTCGGCGAAGTCGTGGTGGAAGAGATAGATCAGAAAAAAAGGGTCGAGTGCGTCGAGGGGCTGGGTGAAGAGTTCGTCGCGCAGCAACGGCGGCATCACCCGCAGGCGTTCCGAGGGCAGATCGGGGGCGTCGTAGAGCGACAGGGCCAGCCTGCGCGCTGCGCCGGAGGCCGTCAGCCGGGTAAAGAAGGTCGTCGCGTGTCGCTGAAGCGCGAAGCCGCGCGGGAACGCATAGCGCGGGTGCAAAAACATGTATTGATGCGCGACGGCCACCATCGGTGTGGCCGGGCGGTAGCGCGCCACGTAGAGCCCGGCCAGCGGCTCATAAAAATTGACGATCACGTCCGGTTGATACTTGCGAAGCTGCGCGTTGATGATCTCGAAACTTTCTCGGAATCGAAGCCATCGGCTGTTGTTGTAGGCCACCGTGGGGAGCCATCGAATAGACCGGCTTTTGCCGTCGATGACGAAGTGGGCGCTGTCGAAATACTGAATCGGCGCGTCGATCTTATCCCGGAAATAGCCGGGCACCTCGTGGTCTGTACCGCGCCCGATGAGCACGCTACAGACGTGGTGGCCGGCACGGCGCAGCATAGCGCGGAGGCCGAGCGCCTGGGTCAGATGGCCCCGGCCTTCGCCCTGAACGATGAAGAGACACTGTAAAGGCTGCATCTAATCGCGGTGCAGGTGAGTAGAGCCGTTGGAGGTCGAAAGGCTGGGGAGGCGGCTGGCCTGGCCGTCGCCGCTGAGCCCGGCAGGGGTGCGCGGTTGATGGCCGATGGTGACCCAGCGGACGAGTTCGAGCTGGCCGTCGAAGTGTTCGACGAGGGCGGTGCAACTCTCCACCCAATCTCCGGTGTTGGCATAGAGACAGCCGTCTACCGCGCGGATCTCGGCGTGGTGGATGTGCCCGCAGACGATGCCGTCGGCGTTGTGGGCCTGGGCGGCCTGCACCATCGCCGCTTCGAAATCGGCGATGAACTGCACGGCGCGTTTGGTCTTATGCTTGAGAAAGGCCGAGAGCGACCAGTAGGGCAGGCCGAGGCGTCGCCGCGCCTGGTTGAACCACCGGTTCAAGGTGAGCGTGGCCTGATAAGCCCTGGCGCCAAGTGCCGAGAGCCAGCGGGCATGGCGGATCATGCCGTCGAAGACGTCGCCGTGGAGCACCAGCAGGCGCCGCCCGTCGGCCAGCGTGTGGATCAGGTGCGGCTCGATGCGAACGTGGCCGAAGCTCAACCCCAGATAGTCCCGCGCAAATTCGTCGTGGTTGCCGGGCAGGTACGTCACCCTGGTGCCCTTGCGCGCTTTCCGCAGCAGCTTCTGCACGACGTCGTTGTGATGCTGATTCCAGTGCCACGACCGGGCCAGCGCCCAGCCATCGACGATGTCGCCGACGAGGTAGAGATACTCGGATTCGTTGTGACGCAGAAAGTCGAGTAGAAAGGCAGCCTTGCACTCGCGGGTTCCGAGATGAAAATCGGAAAGCCAGATGGTCCGGTAGCGGTTCGGAGACTCCATAAACCGGCCTCAAAGGAGGGAGGAACACGAGATGCTGACAAGCTACTGCCAGTAGTTTATGGACACATTACGCCGCTATTAGCAAACCGTGCTGATACTATTGCCTCGATGTAAAGAGCGAGCCGGTGTTGATGTTAACTCAATGTTATCAGAACGTTAAATGTGGAGGCTTTTGGCTGAGGCGTGGTTCTTTTGGATCCATCAAATCGCATTTTTAGGAAGAATGGAGATCTCCGGCACCGTCGGCAAATTGCTTAAAAAAGCCGGGACTGATAAAATTAGCGAGGAGTCGTTCTTCACCGCCGATAAAGCTGATGCCGGGGCTTGCTTCGCCAGGAATCGATAAGAATAGATAAAAAGGAAACCCTGAACCTTGGAAGGCTCAGGGTTTCCTTTTTGGGACTGGCGAGGTGCAAGTGTCAGGCGTCCGGTGTGTGTGCAGGGGCGCGTTGCCAGACAGCCTTGCCGACAAAAAACGGCCCGAGTTTACCGAGGTAGGTTGAGGTCTGTTTTGTCCTTCGCATCTGCTGTATGACCGCCGAGAGTGGATGCAGGGCTTTGCCGACGAGCCCGACAACGAAGTCGTTATCGTTGACGTCGAGACCGTGGCAGGCCAGGCGGATGTCGTGGGCGTAATCGCTTCGGCCATAGGCCCGGCCGATGCCGCCGTGCTCCATCAGAATGGTGCGTTGCTCCTGCGCCGAGAGTTGCTCGAACGATCCCTTACGCCGTAGCGGATACCACACCGCCCAGGGCCAGGCTGGCGTCGTCATAGTGCGGATGGGACGATGGATGAGCGTCTCTTCGAGGTCCGATTCATAGCCGATGCTGTAAGTTCTTCCGAACATTGTGAAGTGCGGCTGTGCGGCGAGCGCATCGAAGGGCGGCGTTGTCAGCAGATCACGCCAGGCGCCCACGAAGACGTCTGGATTTTCGTCAAAAGTGACGAGCGCGATGCCCTGCGGGTCCTGTGCGCTGGCATAGAGAACCCCGGGGAGCCCGGTTGCCTCCAGGGCTGGAATTAAAGCGTCCGGTTGCGGGCAGCCCGTGTAGGCCAGCAGCCGAACAAAGAGGCGTCGGTCAAGGCGCAACGCTGAGCCATCGGTCGCTTTACCTCGCTCAGCGAGGTCTAAACCGTTAGAAGGACGGCTAGCAGGCGGGCGTTGGATGTCGAGAGCCATGATGCAGGGTAAGGACTAAAAGAGTGAAAACGGCATACGACGTCGTGCAAGTTGGAGCCTCAAGGGGCGTGGCGGTCCAGGCGAAAGAGCGTGCGCAATGCCGCCGGGTCCAGGCCGTCACCATCATGGCGAAGCGCGTGCGTCAGGTCGTGCAGGAGACGGTTGGTGAGGGTGCGCGTGAGAAACTCCGTGTTGGTGCAGGCGGCTTGCTGATCGGATGCTACCGGCGTGTCTTCGCAGGTGCGCGTTCGGCATCGGCTGCAAACGTAGGTCAGCGTTTCGCGTCGGATCGTCTCTGCTTTGCGGCGTAAATCGCCGATGAGGGCTTCTTGTTGGAGCCCCTGTAGCGCCGCCTGAAGGCGCGCGTAGCCCTCCGCAACGAGGGCTTCGGCATCGGGCACAGCCGCCCGGCGGCGACGAATGTTAGCGTCTATGACGTCGCCCAGCGCATCGACATCGCGCAGGTAGACGCCCGGCACCCTGCCCGCGGCTACGGCCACGTTATGGGGCATCCCAAGGTCGACAATCGTGAGAGGACGCTCGCCGCGTTGTGCCTGCAGGGCCGCCACGGCGTCTGCATCCAGTACAAGGCGCCGGGTGGCGGTGAAGATCACGTCCGCATCGGGCAGAACGTGAGCCAGCGCTTCGGGAGGCTGCACCGTGATGTCGGGATGCTGCGGCTTCAGATGCGCGCTGATCAGTGAAAGGCGGCCTGGTCGGACTGCCGCGAGCAGTTTGAGAAGCAGCCTCCCCATCTCGCCGCCTCCGATCACCACCACATGCCGGTCGGACAGGCCCACAGGTGCGTTACGAGCCAGCAGCAGGGCCGCCGTGGCCGCCGAGGCCACGCCGAGGCCAAGGCCCGTGTTCTGCCGGATAGCCCGCCCCGTCGATACGGCTTCGGCAAAGGCTGCTCTGAGCATCGGAGAGAGCGTCCTGGCTCGTTCGGCCTCGCTTCGAGCACGACGAATCTGGCCGAGCACCTGAACCTCTCCCAACACCGCCGACTCAAGCCCCGCCGCTACGCGCAGCAGATGAACGAGGGCTTTCTCATCACTACGCTCGACGAAAAGGGCGGTGTCGGCCTGAGGGCGTAAATCCCGGAGCCATCCCAGTAAGGTCGCCGCCGCGGCGGCATCGGTGTAGAGTTCGAAACGGTAGCAGGTGGAGAGCATGACGAGGCCCACGTCCTGGCGCCGGGCCTGTTCATAGAGGCTGTGGCGTTCTGCCGCTGAGAGGGTCCACTGCTCCCGTCGGGTTGCCGGAGCCCGCGTTCCGTCAAGACTGATCGAGAGAACGTTCTTCATAGACCCCGGTGATGACGAGTTGGATTTCATTCATGAAGCGGCTGAGCTTGCGGATCAACTCGACCTGCTGATCCGGGCCGTGCTCGTGCAGATGCGGGTAATAGGCCGTCGATTGGGTGAGGACGTCACGGAAAAACAGCGTCGCCTGGGTCGCTGCTGTGAGCGAGAGCCCGCTTTTCCGTATGAGGATGGCATAGCCCCGCGCGATGTAGCCGACTTCTTGCCACAACAGATCTTCCGGCGTCGTCCCCACCAGATACTGTAGGAGCAATCCCAACAGGCGTTGCCCTGTCTCGCGGCTCTGCTGGCGTGTGGGTGCGTCGAGCGACTGCATCCAGTGTTCGTCGCGGTGTGTTTGCACCTCATATCGTGTGTGTACGAGCGCGTGCTGCACCCAGGCCTGGTCAGCCGTCAGGTGCTCCGGCATCTCCGAAGTCGTATCGAGAGCAGGCATCGAAGCAGGTGCCTTGTCCAACGGCTCGCCTAAGAGGCGTTCTACAGCCGCTCGCGGGATGCGTCGATGGCCGCCCGGTGTCCGTATGGCTTCCAGCCGCCCCGAGGCTGTCCACCGGCGAATCGTCACCACATGGACGCCCAGGTACTTTGCTGCTTCAGCCGGCGTCAAATACTGTTCTGGCATAGGGCGCAATGTACGTCAACCATCACATAGATCCTAAACAAAACAAACGGGATGAAGACATTTTATGTTCAATATTGATAAGTTTTGTTTAAGATTCGACGTTTAAAGTTCAAGGTCAGTTCTTGAGACACGAGCCGCAGGCGACGGACGACACGAGGGCACAGCCCGACTGACGCCAGTACATAAACGTTGAACCTAGAGTTGAACACCCGCCGTCAAATAAAAACTTCTCCCATCGGCGGGAATGATGCCGGGGCCGGGATACCCGGTGGCTCTTCGAGTAAAGTAAATCGTGTCAGAAAGGTTGTTGATGCCGGCTTCCAGACGGTACCTGCCGAAATCGTATTTCATCGATAGATCCATGACGTGATACGCCGGGATGATACCTTCGATGGCCGTAGGCGTACGGATGGCATTGGAGGCGTCCGAGAAATGCTCTCCGATCCAGGCAAACTGATACGACATCTCGAAATCGTCCTTCCTGAAAGTAAGACCGGTCTTCAGGTTCATCTTCGGCACGAGTTCGACGTCATTGCCTTCGATGCCAAACTCTTCGGATCGGGCATAGTCGGCGGTAATCAAAGCCAGATTCGTAAACACAGAAAGCCGTGTGGCGCCAGACCGCGCCACGAGCAGTTTGTAGAGATCGAGTTCGGCAAACGATTCGAGCCCGTAAATCCTGGCATCGGCAATGTTGGTGCGCAGCCGGAAGACGCGATCCACGAGGTTGTTAAACTGCGGATTGGGCTCGGTGCGCAGCACGGTGCCGATGCGGTCTTCATAGGAGAGATGAAACAGGCTGACATCGTAGTTGAGCAGCCCCGCGACCCCGCCGCGTGTGCCGAGTTCAAGGTTGAAGCCGCGCTCGTCCTGGATATCGGGATCCACTTCTAGGCTGCCTACACTGACCCGGATATCGTTAAAGTTGATGGCCCGGTAGTTCTGGGAAAAATTGGCGTAGAGTTCGAAGGCCCGGCCTGGCTTGTAGCTCACCCCGATCCCCAAAAAGACGAACGAGCGGGCCTGTTCTTTCTGCTCTTCGATGCGCTCGTCCACGAGGATATTGCCGGCCAGATCCTCGACGATGTTTCGATAATACCCGTCGGCTTCCGCGCGGATATGCTCGAACCGGATGCCCGGCGTGATGCTCAACCGGGGCGTCAGGTTGAAGATATTCTCGGCAAACACCGCCACGTTCTTGCTGGGCAAGTCGAAGTCCGACCCCTCCAGGTTATCGGGGTGGAGGTAGTCAAAATCGGCGGCGCTCTCGGCGCTGCCGTCGCCTTGCTTGCGGTCGGTAAAGCCGTCGTAATACCGGGCGCCGACCAGGAAGACCGATAAGCGATTCCGCAACGGATAGCGATGGATGAGGCGGGTTTCATTGCCCCAGTTTCTGAACCTATCGCGGAGCAGATCGCGGTTTCCGCCGAAATCCAGCCGATCAATACGCCCTAGATTACCCAGCGCATCCCGGCTCGCCACGAGCCCGAAAAAGCGGGTGTTGAGTTGCGTTCGGGGCGAGACGGTATAGTCCGCCGTCACCGCAAACAGATTCCAGTTGACGCGGAACCAGTTGCGTTCGCGGTTCGATTGGCGGGGGTCGGTGTCGAACTGGGCATCGGTGAGGCCGCCGGGCTGCTGGGCCAGGTAATAGGTAAAGGTATACTCAGGCCGTATGGTCAGGCGCTCAGACGGCGCATAGCGAACGGAGGCATGAGCGGCATGCTGCTTCAAGCCGGCATTGGGCCGCCAGCCGTCGCTTCGTTTGTACTGGTAGAAGCCGTAGTAGTTGATCTTCCCCGTCGTCCCGCCGACGCTGTTGAAGGAGTTGAAAAGCCCGAAGGAGCCGTAGGATTGGAGCGCCGTGAGTTCGAACGGCCTGTCCTGGGGTCCGTCTTTGAAGACGAAGTTGAGCACACCGCCGAACTGCGTGCCGTATTGCAGCGAGGCCGCGCCCCGGATGATCTCGATCCGCTGCAGGGCCTGCACCGGGGGCGTATAGTAGCTTTCGGGATAGCCCAACGCATCGGCGGCAATGTCGTAGCCGTTCTGACGGGTGTTGAAGTTCGAGTTCCGGTTAGGGCTCAGGCCGCGCCCGCCGATGCCCAGTTGTACGCCCGCGCCATCGCTCTCCCAGATGTTCAGCCCGGCCACCTTCGAGTAGATCTGCCGGCTGTTGTTCGTGGCGAGGTTGGCCGTGATGTCATCGACGACGACCACTTCGTTCTTCTTGGCCTCGTACAGGGCCACCCCCGATACCGCCGGGAGCCGGTCAATCCCAAACGTGCTCTGCTTTTCTACGTTGACGGTAATCTCGTCGAGTTCTACTTCTAAAACGGTAAGCGTAAGATCGAGCCGTACATCCTGGTTGATGATCTCCGCCTGCCGGGAGACCACCTTGTTGCCCGTCAAAAAAGCCGCTACAAAATAGACGCCCGGCTCCAGCCCGGTGATGGCGTAGCGGCCTCGCGCATCGGTCAGCACCGTCGCCGAGGCATCGGCATAAAGCGTCCGCGTTTGTTCCGATCCCGCCTCGATCGATTGGTCCGTAGCAAACACGGCGACGCCTGCCACGGGCGCGCCCACCTCATCCGTCACCCGGCCCGACACCGCATAGGTTTGCCCCCAGACCGGCTGGGCGAACCCGGCCAGGCACAGCAGCAGGAGGTATAAACAACAACAGGACTTCATTACGGGTGATCGAGTGCGTCTGAATGGGCGTTTTCCCTGAAAGGCAGGATCCAGGTTTTATGGGCAAAACCCGGACGCACGGTGGTCAGATCGACGGTGGGGTCGATAAACGGGCGGCTCCGTCTCCCATTCAACGTCACGTACGATTCCGCCGTGATCGCCACGTCGGGCAGGCCTTGCTCGCGGTAGTGCTGCTCCAGGAAGTGAGCAAACTGCAACATCAGATCGGGTTGCGTCGCCATCATCTTTTCCTGGTTGGGCGTCAGGTACTCGTAGTTCGCCACTTCCCAGGAGCGGTCTGTTTCCGGATCGTGGACATGAAAGACGGTATAGCCGGCCTTTTCCATCAGCATCACCCGCCACGAGAACCGATAGCCTTGTTCCGTCCAAAACAGATCGCCCGGATACAACGCAAAGCGCAGCGGCACGAGCACCTGGAGGGCAAAGTGCAGCACCAACAAGCCCGCCATCAGACGTCCCGCCCACGGATGCATCGTCCAGGCCGCCGACGGAGCCGGAGTGGCTGACGCGCGCTTCGGCACGATCCTTCGCCCGAATCGCCTGAGCGCGGCTATCGTTTTCTGGTGAAATGCAGGAGAGAAGAAGATGAGGGTACACCCGATCATGATGTACGGAAACATCCCGATGGGGAAGAGCAGCGCCGTACAGACATGAAAGGCTACGACGGCTACGTAGGCCAACGGGCGGGTGCGGTGGTAGAGGAGGAAGAAGACGACGGTCAGGTCATACAACGCCCCGGCCCAACTGAACGCATAGGCCGTCAGCGGATAGGCCAGGAGGGGGCCGAGGACCGGGAGATGGGCCTGGGCCGGCAGCCACAGCTTCAGCGGCATCGCCTCGAAAAGCCAGTCCGGGTTGAGCTTGGCGAGGCCGGCAAACACGTAGACGATGCCGAGTTGCAGCTTGAACACGTTGATGGTCCAGGCCGGCACCGTGTCCACGTTCCAGTGCGGCTTGCGGACGACATCGAGCGCGAAATGCCGGTTGGCCGGCACCCAGATCAGCAGAAAGCTGATGATGCTGACGAAATAGTAGTGGTTGAGATAGTTGGTGACGTCGATGAGTTCGACGTAGGTGAAGGTGAGGAAGAAGACCACCGTGGCCGCGCGGTAATACAGCCCCAGCATGATGGCGAGGGCCGCCACGCCCATCACCGCAAAGAGCACATACATCCCCACGGCGCCCAGCGGCTGGACCCATCCAAACCCGTAATACGTGAAGTAGAACGCCGGCTCGATGTAGAGATCGGCAATCCAGCCCCGCGCTGCAAAGCGGATGATGCTGGCCGCCATGATCCCTCCAAAAAACACCCTGAAGACGACCAGGGGGGCGATGGCGGCGGAGGCTGTTATGTGCTTGCACAAGCGCTGCATAAGCAGGCGAGAAAATGGTATACGGTGTTTTTCTACGTTACGTGGTTTGGAGGGATGGGGCATTGGTCACTGGTTCTTCTTTGCTCACCAGTGACCAGCGACAGCGAGCGCCAGCGAGCGTAATGACCAGTGACGCGAGCGTAGCGAGCCCAATTTAATCCCCATCATTATCCTGGAACGTGATCGTGATGCCGAGCACTGAGGCCATATCCGCCTTGAGCAAGACCACCAGTTGCTGCATCGTGGTGAAGGCCGCCGTGACGGCATCGACATCCGTTTCAATCTGGGTCGAGAGCGGATCGTTTAAGCCTTCGAGGGCGGTGACGGTGGCGGTGAGGGTCGTCTTGATGTCGTTAGACAGGTCCGTCGCGCCCAGCGCTTGCAGGTTTTCATCGAGGCCGATGCCGTCGGTGCCGTTGAGGCCGGTGCCGAGGAAGAGCCGCTCGATGGCTTTCACATTGGCGATGGCCAGTTCTACGGAGTAGCCGCCGTAAAACGCTTCGGTAGACCGGGGCCGGGGCACGCCGGCGCTGCGCACGCCCGCAGGAATGCCGATCTTCCCATCGCGCAGGAACCGTTCGTAATGGAGAATCAGGGCATTGCTCAATTCGCCTAACGAACTGCCCGCATCCACGCCTGCCTTGTCTGCGCTCAAGAACGTGCCGATGTAGTTGCCGCCGGAGGCAAGCCAGTCGTTGAGGGTATCGTCGGTGTTCGTCTTGATGAAGTCGACGTTGTCTTGCACGTAGGCGATCCGCTGGGCAGCGCCGGCATCGGTGGTATACTTCGCCAGGGTCTCTTCCGGGTTCGATCCCATGCCGTGCAGCAGATAGTCCAGCGTAGGAAATCCACCGGCGGCTCTGTTGGCGATGCTTCCCAGCACATAATTGCCCGAAGCTACATTGTTCTCGATCAGATCGGCATCGGTAGGATAGGTGTTGAGCGCGGCCCGGAGCGCCACCGACTCGGCGGGGCCGAACTGAAACAGATTGGCATCCTGCCAGGCCAGCCGTGCCGCCTTCAGGGCCTGTTGTGCCGCCTCCAGCGTGTTGGCCGACGGATTGGCGGCAAAGGCATCGGTGGCCTCTTGCAGCGCATCGATAGCGGTCTGGAGCGCCTGGTAGGCAGGAATCACCATGTTATTGCCGATGTTGGCAAGCATCGCCGGGCGGTCGAACGCCTCCGGGGGCGGTGGTTCTTCTTCTCCGTTGGCATCGCCGCCGCTATCGCAGGAGCCGAGCAGCAGGACCATGCCGCTCAGGAGCAGGAGCGCGAAAAGCCGAGGTAGGTGTTTCATAGCACCGTGATGATTAAAAACACGAAAAGCTTTGCCTGATCATCGAAGGACCAGGCAAAGCGTTTCGGTACGTTAGCAGGGGGCAGTTACAGATCGTCTTGCACCGGAGCCAGTTTGGGGTACGCATTAACCAGGGTAGCCTTGGCATTGTTCAACCCGGCAGGCGTGACGTTCCAGAAATTGCTGCCGGCGCCGAAATCGGTTCCCATAATCTGTTCGATGTCGGCGAGCGAGAGGGTCCGCCGGGGGCTGTAGCGCAAGGCGTTGGTAAAGGCCCAGGCTTCCGACAAGACGTGGAAGGCCTCGCCGGTCTTGCCCTCGTCCAGAGCCCCCAGCGTGTCGTTGATGTAGTGGATGGCCGTGGCGGCAGCGACCAGTTCGAGGTGTTCATACAGGATGTCGCGCTGCGCATTCTTGGTCGCCAGGTCGTTGTTCACGATGGCGGCGCGGCCTTCGCGGTAGGCCGTCATGAGGATGGCGTTGGTGCCCAGTTGGCCGTTGTTGACGTTGTCGACGACGTTCGAGTAATGGCTCCAGAACCGGTCTTCGCTGCCGCGTTCGGACGGCCAGGGCGAGGTGAAGTCCAGCGGCGGATTCCAGTAGCCGAAGGCTTCGTCCCAGCCATGCTCCATGTTGGTATAGTTCTTCCCGTCCGCCAGGGCGACATTCTCGACGTTGTCGCCCGTGCGTTCATCGGTCAGGTAGAGGTTGAAGATCTGGTTGTACATCACCGATCCCATCAAGCCCTTTTCGATGAACTGGGTAAACTCACGGCCGTTTTCGTCCACCAGGATCGTATTGCCGCTGTTTTCGCGCTCGATCAAGCCCGCCGTGCCGTTGGCGGCCTTCCCGCCGCCATTACCGATGACACTCGCCGCAGCGGCGCGCGCAAACAGATCCTCAAAGAGCCGGTCATCGAGATCGGGGGCAAAGACTTTGTTTTTAAGCTGGCGATCTGATGTGAAGGAGAAGTTGCCGCCGCCGTTGTTGCCCGTGTTTTCGAACATATCGAGCAAGACCTGTTCGGAAATAATCCCGCCCTGGTCGCCATCGCGAAGAACGGCTTTCATTTCCTCGACCATGTCGAGCCGGTCATTCTGCCCGCCATAAAACACCGACGACTGGCCGTTGCGCGTAAACTCATACGTCGCCGGGGTGTCGATGAGCTTACCCGTGGTCACCATAGCCGAAATCATCGACGTGACGCCGTCCTGGTCGGTGAGCGTGAAGGCCAGCGAGAAGGTGGCGCCCAGCGTCGCTTCCGCCGGGATCTGGAAGGGGTGATCAAAGGCTTGCTGGATGGCGCCCACATTGACGCTCAGCGTCTGGGCCGCACCGCCATCGACGGACAGCGTAAGCGACTGGATGCCTGCCTCGGCGGTAAGGTTCAGCGAGATCGTCACCTCGGTGCCTCGGCCACCCTCTACCTGCAACATAGCCCCGTTAATGCCGGGAGGATCCAGGTCGGGGTCGTTGCTGTCGCACGCGGTGGCAAAGAGTGTGAGCGCGATGGCCAGGGCATAGGGCGCAAAGATTCGGAGGCGTTTCATGGCTGTCTTTAGGACGAGGTTGATGTTCGAACAGGAAGCAGGGTTGGGCGCTTCTCACGAGGGTTCAACGGGGGTAGGATCGAGGCGCTAATATACATTGTTATTTGGACTAAGTCTAAATAAGAATATATCATCGTCACACCAGAACTGGATCAGCGCATGATCTTTACGATTTCTTCAATACCAAACAGCCTCTTAGCAGATCATCGGAGCGCATCGGCAGACCAGCCTGATTCTTTCAGTGTTTTTTGTACTTGTTCTTTGATCCACTCGGTTACCTGCGGGCTCGGAAGGAGGCCCAGGCCATTGGCTTCGTAGGATAAGCCTTGCAAGACTTCTGCGTAGGGACCGAATCCGTACAACCGGAAGGGGATGACGAGAACCCGGCCCTGATCCTGCGAGTGCGTTTCTACGAAGGCCCGGATGTGCTGTTCAGCCCTGGCGCGTTTCTCTTTCCAGTCTTCTCGCAAGGTATGCGCTTCAACAGCCCGGAATGATCCTGCCGCCCGGATGCTCTCGGCCAGGAGATCGAGCTTGTGGACCGGGGTAAATACGAAACGAGTCGGAACCGAGCGTCAGGCCTCTGCGGCAGGAGCGGCAGGGCCGAGCGTGGTTGTTTTGAGCATCCCGTCCAACTCGTTCATCGCGGCGGCTCCGGTCAGCAGCGCGCGCAGTTCTTCGATTTCATCCGGCGTGAAGGCCAGCCCCACCTGCCCGCCGGCGGCTTGCAGATGATAGCAGCGCTTGCCGATGTGGGTGGACGGATTGCCGTCGGGCTCCAGCGTCTCCACGAGCCGTTTCAACGCCAGGAAGCCGCCGGCATCATGGGGCAGGATGATGGGACCGAAGACCACGTTGAAGTGGTTGCAGCCCGGGCATCGGAAGACGACACCCCGTTCGGTCTTATACAGGGTCGTTAACGGATGCTTGCAGTTCGTAGACATGGACAAAGCCTCGTAGCTGGTCAAGGAGGGGGAATCAGGTCAGAACAACCCGCCCGTCCGAAATCCGACTCCGACGATCACAAACAGGACGGAGATGATAGTCACGGGAACGATGTGATAGGCCAGGGCCTTCAGGTTTTTTTCATTCAAGTTCGGGATAATCCGAAACCGCGCATCTACGGCGAAGGCAGCGGTGAGCACCAGCAGCCCCAGTTTGGCAACGATGAGGTGCGACGCGTAGCTCTCGAACGCGAACCATGCGCCCACGTCGGGAAGCAGGTGATACGCCAGCCAGAAGCCCGTGACGACCTGAATCACGAGCGACGGGATCCCGATCCGCTCGTATCGGGACTCGAAGTTGAGGATGATGTCCGGGGCGCGCTCCTTCAGTGCCTTCGGTAGGATCGTGAGCGAAAGGACCAGATGGCCGCCCGTCCAGACCGTCGCGGCCAGGATGTGAAGCATCAGTATGTATTTGTACATGGCGAGGGCCAGGTTTTCGGCGTTGATGGTCTCGAAGCGTTTCTGATGCCTCCGCGCGATCCACGAGGCCGAGCTAAAGCCGGTGGCATCGAGCCCATTAACCACCGAGACGGCATAGCCGAGCGCGCATAATTCTTATTTAGACTAGGTCTAGATAACGAAGAATATCCCTGCGTCTTCTGTGGATCAAGGGCTCACTGAATTTTCACACGCACCGGTTCAATCCCAACAAAACGGGGCGCCGGCCCCATCACCGCCGCCCCGCATTCTATAAGCCCCCTTCAATTCGGGATTGAAGGGGTTAGGGAAGTTCTGATCCAGGGCAAACCCTTCCGGCTGTTCCACCGAAGCCGCTTTGCCCGCCGTCGCGTCGAGAGCGTCGATTTCGAAGATCGTAGTGCTGCCGCTGACTTCATAGGAGACGACCAGCAGTGGCTTGCCGGTGGGGCTCTTATACTGGTTGATGAAAACCAGCCCTTCGGGGCTCATGTCGCCGGCCAGCGAGGCCGCCGGGTCACCACCGAAATCGCGGGTGTTGATGTACTCGACGAACGTGGGCGCCGTGGGGTCGGTGACATCGTAGACCATGATGCCGCCGACGCGTTCGAGCCCGATGAACGCGTATTTGCGCCCGCCAATCGTCCCGACGACGACGCCTTCAGGCTCCGGTCCTTTGTCGTCGCTGCGGTCATCGAAAGAGCCGTTTTCTTCGTCGTCCGAGTTGAAGTCGTCAGGGACCAGGGTAGCCGTGATTTGTTCGAGGTCGTCGCCGCTGTCGTAGACGAGCGTGCCGTCGGCGCTCCAGATGGAGAACGAGCGGGCGCCGTACGAATACAGTTCGTCGTAATCGCCGTCGCCGTCGGTGTCGCCGTTCATCGTGGTGGTTTTGAGGCGGCCCAGGTTTTCGTCAAGCTGAAGTTGGGCCGCATCGGGGAAGACGTTCGGATCGAGCGTCAGGTCTTTGATACGCTCTTCTTCGCTGAAGCCGTCGTAGTCCCGCGCGTCGCCTTCGTTGGCCGTGATCACATAATCGCTGCCCGCGACGCGGTAGGCCGTCAGGGCATCGGGCTGGTACATCCCTTTGACGGGCCAGTTGGTGATGTTGACAGTGCCGTCTTCATTACTGGCATCGATGCCGTTGCCGGCGGCGTTGTAATCCTTAAAGCCCAACCCCACCAGCGCTTCGACGCGTCCGTCGAAAATGTCGATGACGGCAAGGGCATTGTTTTCCTGCAACGTCACCCAGGCTGTGCGCGAGTCGCCCGAGACGGCGATGTATTCCGGTTCGAGATCCTGCGCTACCGAGGCGTCCGGTCCGAAGATGCGGATGCTGGGATCGAGCGCGGCGTCGTTAAAATCGCCGAAGCCGACTGTCCGCACGTCGGTCAGACTAAGCCGGGCGGGGCTGCGCCGAAGCGCGATGATGCTGACGCTGCCCTCCGGATCGACCGTGTAGTCATCGCTCGGCTCGCCTTCATTGGCTACCAGCACAAACATGCCGTTGGGCGACACCGTGACCATGTCGGGAAGCGCGCCGACGGTCACTTCGCCCAGAAAGGCGCCGTCGAGGTCGAAGAAGACCGCTTTGCCGGGCGCCTGCTTGTCGTCGTTCTCCACCGCCGCAATCACGTAGGGCAGGGTGGGGTGGACTGCGACGCTGTTGGCCGTCTTGCCATAGACCGACACGTCAATCGAGAAGAGCAGCGTCGGGTTGGCGGGGTTGTTGATATCGAGCACGTCGATGGCGGCGTCGGCGCCGTTGACGACGAAGAGGCGCTGCGTCCGCGCATCGTGGGCGACGATCTCGGCGGCGCCGTCGGCGAAGATGCCGGTCTGGTAGCTTGCGATGGGGGTGATTTCGATAGCCTGTGCCTGGATGCGTGCCGTTGGCGCCATCAGGCCAATGAAAGCAAGAAGCAGGGCAAGAAAAGAGACGAGAAGGCGTCGTTTCGCTGTGGTCATAATCGGGGGCTCCCGTGTTTGGTGGATGGGTGTGGTTCGTGAGTCGTTAGTCTTGACGCGCGGTGTTAATTAATCAGAAGGAGGGGGTGATCATTCCGTTAATTTTTATCCTGAGATGATTGTTAATAAAATGATAACGATAAGGTTATTTGACGACGCTATTATCTCTCATTCTCAAACGCAAAACGTGCCGTTGCCATGTATCTAAAACTGAAACCATCGGGCCAGATTGCCACTGCGATCCTCGCGGTGGTTTTCGTGTTGGCGTTGGTGTATTTCTTATCACCGTGACCGGGCTGCGGTGCCTGTTTGGGTCACCCGGCCACGCTCTTTAAACACACCTCTTTGAAGCGTTCTCGGTTGCTTTTCGAACTGAATACGATGAGCACGCGCGAGGCCTTGCCGAGTAGCTGTATATAGGGCTGACCCTTCTTTTTACCCGTTGTGAAGCGTTCGACGTCTTTGTACCAGATGATCGTCACTTGAAAACCCATGGGGGTGGAACGGGCGAAGAGGAGACGCGATTTGGTTGCAAGCAGGCGCGCATTCCTGAGCACCGCGCCGATGCCTACTTCGAAGCGAACTTTTTCGGAATAGAGCACCTTGTCATCCCTGAGAAGCGCGTCGAGGGCGTCTTTTTCTCTTTTTCGCATGGCGGTTGCCCGGCGCAGTAGGCCGGATCAGAATTTTAAAGACCCCGGTAATATAGGGTCTGTTCTGAGTACGATGGTAGTAATTCTGAGGGGGGTGCCTGTGTGGAGTTCTTTTGATTCCGGCGTGGGGGTATGGTCCGGTTTGTTTGTCCTTTTGGCTTGATCCCCCGGATCCCTGGATCGTGGTCCGGGGCAGGCTCGGTCCGGGGCAGGCTCCGGACCAAAAGATCAAGACGCTA
>JANQES010000113.1 GCA_028278205.1 Rhodothermales bacterium | reverse complement strand
TTGGGCATACCTGCCAGGTTTTGGAAACCTGGCAGGTATGGTTTTCGCCGTTTTCAGCTTGTTTTCAACGACTTTCTATTTCAACGCTGAATTCGCATTAATAATCGAAAAAGCCGCGACGGTTGGAACTGCTGCGGCTTTTTCGGTTGGTGCAAACGGCTCGGCAAACGTCCAATCCAAAATCTAAAATCCAAAATCACTTCCTCCCTGCCAGCATCGCCGCGGAGACGCCGGCGAAGACCATCAGCATGCCCAACAGCGCCACCAGACCCGGCACCTCGTCGAAAAGAAAATAGGCGATGATGGAGGCGCCGACGGGTTCGAGCAGCGAGATGACGCCGAGCAGGGCCACGGGGAAGTAGCGCACGGCATAGTTGAACGCGCCGTGCCCCATGAGCGACGGGCCGAGCGCCATGGCGAGGCACCATCCATAGACGGCGGGGTCGTAGCCCAGCAGCGGCGTGCCCAGCACCAGCGCCATCGTCAGCGTCGTCACGGCGACGGTGACGTAGAGCGGGAAGACGTAGGCCAGCCACGAATAGCGCTGCCGCACCACGCGCCCGATGACGAGGTAGATGCTCACGAGCACCGCTGCCCCCAACGCCAGGCTGTTGCCCAGCATCGGGTTGGAGGCCTGCCCGCCCGGCGCCACGAGGTCGCCCCAGCCCAGCAGCATGGCGCCCAGCACCCCGCCCAACATGGCAAAAACCACCGTCTTGCTTAGCCGCTCGCGTAAAAACAAAAAGCCCAGCAGGGCCATGAAGATCGGGTTGGTCCACACCAACACCGAGGCGCTGGCGACGGTGGTGTGGTAGAGCGACTCGATCCACGCCGCGAAGTGCAGGCCGAGCAAGATACCCGCCCCCAGCACCAGCATCCACTCGCGCCGCGAGAACTGCCGCACCTCCGGCCCGATGCGCGGCAGTGCAAACGGTGCCAGAAGCACCGCCGCAAAGACGGTTCGCCAGACCGCCACGGCCATCCCCGGCGCCGATCCGGCAAAACGCACCAGAATAGGGCTGAGCATGATGCTGACAAGCCCAAGCGCCAGGATCAGATAGACACGCGGAGGGCGAGGTTCGTTGTTGGTCATGGGTCATTACGCTCGCTGGCGCTCGCTGTCATGAGTCATGTGTTTCTTGATCCTTCACCAATAACCCATGACTCATGACCCATGACTCCCCCCTAATCCCGCAACCGATCCACCGACCGGACCAGGGCGATGTCTTTGGTGACGGCGCGGCGGGCCAGCAGAAACAGGATGTAGCCCAGCAGCGGCAACAACAACGTGATGAGCATCGCCACGTCCACACTACCATCGGTTGCTCGGACGTACAGGGCATTGGCCAGGTAGAGGCCGCCGAAGAGCGCCACAAGCAACACCACCGTGATGAGTTGAGCCAGGACGATCACCTTGCGCTGTTTGGGCCGGTCTTTGAAAAGAAAAATCGCCAGGATCGCCACGGCTGCCGCCACGGCGGTGAGGCCGACCACGGCGGCGGTGAACCAGCCCTGCGACGTAGCTGCTGCGCCGTTCCACAGAGGGTCCATGAAAAGCAACGCCACGAGCGCGACGGCGCCGAGGGCCAGGTACACGGTCTGGATACGTTGAAGCATGGTTCGGAAATGAAAGTGTTTTAGTGTTATAGTGTTTGAGTGTTATAGTGTCGAGTGTTTGTGAGGAAAAAAGCATCAACTAAAACACTATAACACTAAAACACCAAAACACTCAACCCGCCATGTTGGCCGCTACCCGCCCGGCCAGGTGGCCGGCAAATTCCGTCGTAGAGCATGGCCCGCCGACGTCGCCGGTGAGGTGGGTGGCCTCAGCGTAAACGTCCACGAGGGCTTTCCGGACGGCATCGGCAGCCCGCGTCTCGCCGAGGTGACGCAGCATCATCTCGGCGGTGCGGATGAGGGCTGTCGGGTTGGCTTTGTTCTGCCCCGCGATGTCCGGCGCGCTGCCGTGGACAGCCTCAAAGACCGCGTACTCGTCGCCGATGTTGGCGCCGGCCACCACGCCGAGGCCGCCTACGAGCCCGGCGCACTGGTCGCTGAGGATATCGCCGAAGAGGTTGGTCGTGACGATGCAGTCGTAGCGGTCCGGATACATCACCAGTTGCATCGCCATGTTGTCGATGATGCGGTCGTTGAATTCGATCTCCGGATATTCTTCGGCCATTTTGCGGCCAATGTTGAGGAACATGCCGGTGCTCAACTTGAGGATGTTGGCCTTGTGGACCAGCGTCACCTTTTTGCGGCCATGCGAGCGCGCGTAATCAAAACAAAACCGGATGATTCGCTGCGAGCCGCGCCGGGTAACACGCGCAATCGAATCGGCGATTTCGAGCCGGGGATCGAAGTTTTCGATGCCCGAATAGAGCCCTTCGGTGTTTTCCCGAAAGATGATCAGGTCTACGTCGGTGAAGGGGGTCTTGATGCCGGCCAGGGTGCTGCACGGGCGTACGTTGGCATAGAGATCGAGTTGCTGCCGCAGCGAGACGTTGACGCTGCGAAAGCCTTTGCCCACCGGCGTGGTAATCGGCCCTTTGAGCGCCACTTTGTTCTCGCGTATCGATTCCAGAATCGACTCCGGCAGCGGTGTGCCGTGGGTCTCCATCGCCGCCGTGCCGACCTCTTCGTGGCGGTCCCAATCGAAAGCCACGCCGGTGGCCTCCAACACGTGGAGCGTGGCCCCAACCACCTCCGGCCCAATGCCGTCACCCGGCAACAGCGTCACTTTATGTGCCATGATGTCTTTTTTCAGATGCGGGATGCGGGTTGCGGGATGCGAGATAAGGGAAAAAGAGATCATCCCGTATCCCGCATCCCGTATCTCGCATCCAGAACCCCAGAACGCCGCAATATAAAAAAAGCCCCGCCTCGGCAGGGCTTTTTTGTGAGATTTCCGTAATCCTGCAACGCGCCGGTCACAGGTTGGAGATGTCGCGTTTAGACGAATAGTTGATCCGGAGCGTGCCCCCCTTTCGGAGTTCCTGCTGCACGTCCGTCACAATGCCCATCTCCGACTCTTCATCGACGCGGAGCGAGACGATCAGGCGCGGCTCGCCGGTGAGCTTGCGGTACATGATCGTGCGGATGTTAGTCAGATCGTCGATGACGGCATCGTCGATCTGCACTTTGGTCTCGCCGAAACGGTTGCCCCGGAGTTTTTCCGGTCCCATCCAGATGTACGACACGTAGCGTTTCTGCTCGATCTTGGTCAGGGCTTCGGCCTGCGGCAGGATGGTGCGCACCTGCACTTCTTGCTCACGCAGCACCGTGGTGACCATGAAAAAGATGAGCAACATGAAGATGATGTCCGGCAGCGAGGCCGTCGAGATTTCCGGCTTGGCCTTGCTCTTTTTGGTGAAATGGCCCATAGGTCTTATCGACGTTTAGCCTGCATAGAATAGCGATGCACACATGGGGTCTCGGCGATCAACCCGCGCCGGGATCCGGCTCGGCCAGCGAGATCTGGGCCGGCCATTTTTCGCGGATTTCGTTTTCAGCATCCTCGGCCAGATCCGAGCGGTATTCCTGGTAGTTGGGATAGCCGAGTGCGCGCGCATCTGTATCCCAGATCTCGAAGTAGGCCATCCAGACCTCGTCGAGTGTTTGGATATAGAGGTTGTAGGGCGTCTGCCGGTCCGTCTTGATCGAGACGACGGCCTTCCTGGGCGTTTCGGCATAGCGCGCGTCCTGGCCGTTGTTGGTGACGTGCGTCATCACTTCTTGACGAATCTGCGCCACGCTCGACGGCTTGTCTTCGAGCAGCACCTGCCCCTGCTCGTTGATCAGGATCTTGAGGATGTTGCGCTCCTTGACCGGCGGCGGTTCGATCTCTTCGTCGAGTTCCGGCGGCAACGTCATGCCGATGCCGGTATCGACGTCGATGGTGGTAGTAACCAGGAAGAAGATCAGCAACAGGAAGGCGATGTCTGCCATCGACGAGGTCGGGATTTCGGCCTCGCGCCGTTGCTTCTTTTTAGCGAGCATACCCATGGCACACGGGGTTCAAAGCATGAAGGCGCCCGAAGGCGCGAAAATCTTCGGGTATCGATCAGACCGCAACAGCGGCTACGTAAAGAGACCCTTGAGGCCTGTCAAGAGCAACGCCAGCACGGTCAGCCCAAGCGTGATCAGGATGGTCATGATGCCGGCTTCGGCCCAACTGGGCAAGATGAAGCCGAGCACGATCAGGATGATCACGGGCACGCACACGATCCCCATCGTCAGGGGGTTGATCTTGCCGAAGGCGAGGCTACGGATGCCGAAGAGCAGCATGGCAAGCACGCCCAGCCCCATCAACCCCAGCACGATGTAGATGGCAATGACTACGATGTTCATAGCGTCTATCGAATTTGGGCAGTGGACGATGGCGCGACGCCGGGCTGTAACCGGCGCCGCGCGGGAAAGTCATCCGAGAAAAGGCTTAGGCTTCGCCGCCGCTGGGCGCACTGGGCGCTGCCGCAGCCGGTTCGGTCAAGGGCTGCCCGGCTTTCATCAGCACCAGCGAGTCGATCAACTCGATGGAGGCCTCTTCCATCTCGACGACGATGCGGTCGATTTTGGAGACGGCGTAGTTGTAGAAGAACTGCAAGATAATGGCCACGATCAGGCCGAAGACCGTCGTCAAGAGCGCGATCTTGATGCCGCGGGCCACGAGGCTCGGCGAGATGTCGCCGGCCGCCTCGATGGCGTCGAAGGCCGCGACCATGCCGATAACCGTGCCGAGGAAGCCGAACATGGGCGCCAGCGCGATGAACAGCGACAGCCACACCAGGCCGCGTTCGAGGAAGCTCATCTCAATCGAACCGTAGGCCACGACTGCCTTTTCGACCGCGTCGATGCCTTCGTCTACGCGCAGCAGGCCGGCCTGGAAGACCGAGGCCACCGGGCCGCGCGTGTTGGCGCAGACCTCTTCAGCCGCCGAGACACCGCCGTCTTCGAGCGCTTTTTTGACGTTGACGATAAACTTACGCGTGTTGACATCCGCCCGGTTGAGCGAGATGACGCGTTCGAAGGCAATGGCAAGACCAACGATGAGAATGATCAGGACGGGCCACATGAAGTCGCCGCCTTCGTTGAAGTACCGAACCAGAAGGTTAATAACGCCTTCGTCGCCTGCCTCCTGCGGCAGCAGCATCAGGGTGCTCAGAAGCTTCATGGAAAAGTCCTCCAGTGTAATCGGATGGGGTTTCGGAAACCGTGAGGGGGGTGGTCTAAGGTCTCTGGCGTGAATAGTACGACGTTCACACCTGAATAGCCAGTTGGCAGTCCCGGTTTGTTAGGGTGGGTGATGGATCCACAAATGGGAAGAGAGTGGGATGTTATTCATTCTGCAAGCGAATGTCAACCCATTCCCAAGAGTAAGCTGCCAGATCCTACCTTTGAAAGACACAAATGCCCATCAGAAGTTGCTCAGGGGAAATGTGAAGAGTTTTTCAGAAAGATGCGCTCCGGTTTTTTAACAAAAACTCAACTGTTATCAAACTAAAGGTGCCCGGCACATCCAAAGTGCCGGGCACCTATTCCGTTAAAAAATATTGTACTTCGCACCTACTGCCCTGCCGAGAGTTGCGCCAGGTCTTCGGCTTCGAGCCAGAGCCCCATCGCCTCTTTGAAGGTGCGGTCTACGGTATGCATGATGGGGTAGAACGCCTTCGTATCGAAGAGGCTGACGGCCAGACGAGCCTTGATGCGGGCCTCCAGGAAGTCGCGGTCGGCTTCGACTTCGGCGCGGGTGAAGCCGTCTTCGCTATCCTGGCCGCCTTCTTCGATGATGACGATGCCCTGCTCCTGCCCGAAGTCGAGGAACGCTTCGAACGTCGCCTCATCGATTTCGTAGTCCTCGATGAACGCCTGGCGGCGGTCGCCCCATTCGGCGCGGAGCACTTCGCCCTCGCGGTCGAACAGCGACCGCGCGTAGATGTTGACCAGCGGCCTGCGGAAAACGGCCCGCAGGAACGACGAGACCGAGTCGCGCTCGACGAAATAGTCCGGCAGGATGCCGCCGCCGCCGATGACCGTGCGCCCGGCGTCGGTGGCATATTTGAGCGAATCGGGCACGCGTTCGATGATTTCTTCGATGCTGAGCATGGACGTCTCGTCCTGCATTTCCTGTTTCGACCGATAATAATCTTCGCGGTCGCCGTCTTCGTAGGGCGTCTGGATGAGCCGACCCGACGGCGTGTAGAAATGCGAGATCGTCACGCGCATAGCGCTGCCGTCGGGCAGTTCATACTGCTGCTGGACCAGCCCCTTGCCGAAGGTCTGCCGCCCGACGATGAGGCCGCGGTCGTGGTCCTGAAGCGCCCCAGCCACAATCTCACTGGCCGACGCCGAACTGCCGTCTACCAGGACGATGACGGGCTTTTCTTCGAAGCTGCCCCGGGGCCGGGCGCGGAATTCGCGGTTGGTATCGCGCAAACGCCCCCGCTGCGAGACGATGACTTCTTTATCCACCAGAAACTCGTCGGCCATGCGGACGGCCATCTCCATGTAGCCGCCGGCGTTGCCCCGCAGGTCGAGCATCAGGCGCTTCATCCCCTGTGCTTTGAGCGTCCGGAGCGCCTCCATAAATTCATTGTACGTGGTGCGGGCAAACCGATTCACCTTGATGAACCCGGTCTGCTCATCGACCATGTACGCAACATCGATGGACCACAGCGGGATGCGGTCGCGCGTGATGGTAAATTCGATTTGATCGTCGTAGCCGGGCCGGATGATGGTTACGTCCACCCTGGTGCCGCGCGGCCCTTTGAGCGTGCGCTGGACGTCCTCGCTGGCAAACCCGACGGCGCTCTGCCCGTCCACGGCGATAATGCGGTCGCCCGACATCAAGCCCACCTCTTCGCTAGGCCCGCCGGGGATGATGCTCAAGACCGTCAGCGTATCCTTATCATCGACACCTTCGATGAATTCGTAGGAAATGCCGATGCCTTCGAAGCCGCCGCTGAAGTCTTCCTGAACGCTACGCATACGATCGGCGTCGATGTAGACCGAGTGCGGGTCGAGTTCTTCGAGCATCCCGCGTAGCGCACTCTCGGCCATCTCTGCCGAATCGACCTCTTCGACGTAGCGTTCGTTGATGAGCAGGAAGGCCTGTTCGAGCTTTTTAAGGGCTTCCTGGGTGTCGTCGCTGGCACTGAGCGAACCGAGTTGCAGACCGAGCAGCACGCCGGCCAGAAGGAGCACGGCCCCTGCCGAGATGAACTTTCGTTGGCGCATACGGAGGTAGGTTGATCTGTCAATAAAAAACACGTTCCTCGTTAAGGCCGCCGACGCAGACAGCGAGGTCACGCCCGGAATGTCGGATATAGACGGAACGATACACGTCCCGGTTTCGTGTAGAACGGGAAGTGCCTGAGATTGGATCCCGGAGATCGTGAGAGGGAGACAGGGAGAGTGGGGGAAAGGGAGAGGGGGAGAAATCAGGAATGTCGAATGATGAAGGATCTGACACTTCGTAGTTCGACATTCCTTGTTCGATATTCATTATTCGAAATTCTCCCTTTCTCCCTCTCCCCCTTTCTCCCTCCCGCCCTCTCTCCCACTCGACAAAAACCCTCGATGACAAACAAACAAATCGCCCGGTTTCTCAAAGAGACCGCTTCGCTGATCGAACTCACCGGCGGCAACCCGTTTCGGGGCCGCGCTTTCGACCGGGCGGCGCGCACGATTGAACGGCTCGAAGAACCCGTCGAAGACCTGCTCGCTGCCGGCACGCTCACCGACATCCAGGGCATCGGCGCCGGACTGGCCGGGCAGATTCAGACGTTGCTAGACTTCGGATCTTTCGAACTGCGCGACGAACTGCTGGCAGCGCTGCCGCCGGGTCTGCTCGAAACGCTCCGCATCAAAGGCCTCGGCGCTAAAAAAGTGCGCAAACTCTGGAAAACCCTCGGCGTGACGAACCTCGAAGACCTCGAAGAAGCCGCCGTCATGGGCCGCCTCGCCGAACTCGACGGCTTCGGCGCCAAAACGCAGGACAACATCCTCAAAAACATCAAGCTGCTCAAAAGCTATCGCGCAAGACGGCATTATGCGACGGCTATTGCGCAGGTCGAGATGTTGGTCGAGGCCCTGCGCGGGCAGCCCGGCATTGCGCGGGTAGAGCCGGCGGGCGCCTTGCGCCGTAAACTCGAAACCATCGACGCGGCGGACCTCGTCGTCGCCACGGACGATCCGGCGACGGCACGAGCGTCGCTGGCGGCGGTGCTCGGAACCGAAGACACCTCAGACATCCTCGAAGCATCCGTCTTTACCGGCGCCCTCGAAGACGGCCTGCCGCTGCGCGTCTACTTCGCCTCGCCGCAGCGCTTCGGCACGGCGTGGTGGCGGCATACCGGCTCCGAGGCCCACGTCGCCGCCTTCGAAGAAGCCCACGGCGCCCCCGCCGATCAGGCCGACGAAGCTGCCGTCTACGCCCAGGCCGGGCTGGCTTTCGTAGAGCCGGAGTTGCGCGAAGACGCCGATGCGTTGCGCGCCGCCACGCTGCCGCGCCTGATCACGGAGGACGATCTGCGCGGCTCGCTCCACAATCATTCGACCTACAGCGACGGCGCGCACACGCTACGCCAGATGGCCGAATGCGCGCGCCGCATGGGCCTCTCCTACTTCGGCATCTGCGATCACAGCCAATCGCTGCGCATCGCCAACGGGATGCCTGTCGAACGGGTGATCGAACAGCAGGAGGAGATACGCCGCCTCAATCAGGAATTCGAGCAGGATGGCGATGCGCCGTTTCGTATCTTCAGCGGCATCGAAAGCGACATCCTCGCCGACGGCGCGCTCGACTATCCGGACGACGTGCTGGCCTCGTTTGACTTCGTCGTGGCGAGCGTCCATACGCGGTTCAACATGACCGAGGAGCAGGCCACCGACCGCGTGCTGCGCGCCGTGAGCAATCCGTACACGACCATCCTCGGCCATCCCACCGGACGCCTGTTGCTGGCGCGCGAGGGCTATCCACTCGATCATCAGGCCGTCATCGACGCCTGCGCCCAACACGGCGTCGCCCTCGAACTCAACGCCCACCCGTACCGGCTCGATCTGGACTGGCGCTGGATCCGCAAAGCCACCCGGCAAGGCGTGATGATCTCGATCAACCCGGACGCGCACGCGATGGACGGTCTCTATGATGTGCGCTGGGGTGTGGCCGTGGCGCGCAAAGGCTGGCTGACGGCGGACCAATGCCTCAACGCCCTCCCGCTCGACGCTTTCACGGCGTGGCTCGCCGCCCGGCAGACGGAAAGGGTTGTTTAGGCAGGCCAATTGAGAAAGGAGATAATACTCAACGTCGCGCTCGTAGAGCCGTTGGCGTTGGTCACTGGTCATTATGCTCCCCCCGCCTTCGCGGGGGTCGCTGTCACTGGTCATTGGTGGCTTTGCTCCCCACCAGTGACCAGTGACTAATGACCAGTGACCCTTCAAAGAACAGCAAGACAATCAGATCTTTCTTCGACGTAATCATCAATCCGAACGCGTGTCCTCCTTCGCCCGAATCATCATGGTACTCGTCGTTGTGGCCGGCGTTTTGCTGACCGGGGGTGTTCTGGTCTGGTATCTGGCCTACGGCGTCGAGCAGCGCCCGCCGAAGTTCCTCGAACTCGACGCGGTGGCCGACACGGTGCAGATCCACTGGAGCAACCAGGGCGCCGTCTCGATCGAAGCCGGGAGCCTCGAGGATGCGATGGCGGCGCTCGGCTACGTTCATGGCCGGCAACGGGCCTGGTCCGTCGTGCTCTGGCGGCAGGCGGCGCTGGGGCGGCTGAGCGAATGGTTCGGCGAGCCAGCGCTGCCGCTCGACCGCCTGACGCGGCGCCTGGCGCTGGCCTCGCTGGCGCAGGAAAGCAGCGCCCGGCTCGATGCGCCTGACCGCGCTACGCTCGGAGCCTATGCCGCCGGGCTTAATGCGGCGCTGCAGAGCCCGGCGGTGCGGCTTCAGCAAGAATTTGTGCTGCTCGGCCAGGAGCCGGAACCGTGGCAACCCTGGCACACCCTCGCCCTCGAACGGCTCTTCGCCTGGCTGGCCTCATCGCCGCCGTCGTCCGACGAACTGGCCGCCGCCGGAGACGCCGCTACCGACTTTTTCGAGGCCGACCGCGCCTTGCGGCAATGGCTTCATCTCTACGGATTCGAAAACAGCCTCGCCTGGATTACACGCGATGCCGCCGGGGTTCATTTCTTCCAGCGACACGTCTACGGCGATACGGCCCTGCCGTTCTTTCAGGAGATAGCGCTGGCGCTTGAAGGCGGCCAGCGGTTCGAAGGCGCCTCGCTGCCTGGCACTCCTTTTTTTCCGGCGGGTAAATCGGAGCAGGCGGCCTGGGCGCTTCTGTTGACGGCCTCGCCGCGCCTCGAACGCATCGCCTGGCAGCCCGACTCGGCCAACGTCGTGTATCAGCGTATTCTTAGCAAAGGCGGGGCGGAGCATCTCATCTCGTTCTGGCAGCTTGACCGGCGGCTTCCGTTCCTGCCGTCGCTAGAGACCCCGCCCGACTCGGTGTGGAGCCTGCACTGGCAAGGGCTCAGCCCCGGCTCCGATTGTCCGGCCTGGCGTGGGCTTTGGACCGGCAACCCGGCGCCGTTCCACCTGCTCGACGGCAACGGACTTCAGATAAATCGCGACGGCCTCTGGCGCATCCTCGGTGCGCCGCGTCTTGAGGTGCCGCTTCCTTCAGGCGTTTTTGTGGGCACATCGCCCTGGGCGCGATACGGCGCCAAATTTCTCCAAAATCAAGCGTCTGGGCCTGTGCCGCTGGTTTCCTGGATCGACGATGCCTTCAGCCTCTGGGCCGCGCAGACCGCCCCGCCGCTGGTGCGTACCGTCGAGACCTTCCCTACCGACGCGCCGGCTTTTCAGGATGCCGTGACTTATTTGCGTAACTGGGATTACACCTACGACCGCGCCAGCATCGCCGCCTCTATCTTCGACCGCTGGATGGAGCGCTACCTCGATACCAACGGGGCGCTCCCCGATTCGATGATGACCCTCGATAGCGCGATGGCGGTCTATCCGATGCTGCAAACCACGCTTACCCAGGCCGTCACGGCGCTCACCGACGCCTTCGGGCCGGATCAGAGCCAGTGGCGCTGGGAGCGGGTCCATCCGGATCGTCGATTTTTCCCGATCTGGTCTGTGGATGCGCTCCGAGAAACAGGAAACGATCCGGGCTCCAAGACGCGGTTTCGGGCGGTGGAGTGGCCGGGTCACGGGCACCCTTCTGCGCTGGCCTGGGGTTCGTCGTCCACCCAAATGACGCTGGCGGCACCGGCAGCGTGGGAGGCCTGGCATCACGTCGAGCCCTGGCTGGCGCTGACCGTCCGCCGGCGTCATCTCGATGCCCACGCCCCGCTGGGCCGATACCTGATCTCCGACCGCCCTCCCAACCCGATCACCCTGCCGCCGGCAGTTCCGTCTGAATCTACGACGACGATAACACCGCCGTCGTAAAACGTGAAACGTCAAGCACCCTTGCCCCAACGACACCTCTATATCGGGTTGGATGCCGGCGGCACGAAGACGGCGTTGCTCGCCCGCGCAGGGCGGCACGAGACGCCTGTGTCGCTGAAGGGTCCGGCGGCCAACCTCCAACGGCAGGGCGAAGACACTACGGCCCAGGTGCTGGTCGCGCTTGTCCGGCAGGCCGTAGATCGATACCCGGATGCTGTGCTGGCCGGTGTTTGTGCCGGGGTAGCCGGCGCCGGCTACCCGGTCGATCAGCAGTCGCTGGCGGCCCGCGTCCGAGGCTTGCTCCACGATTTAGAGCCGTTTCACCTGGCCGTCACCCACGACGGCGCCATCGCCCTGGAAGCGGCATTCGAAGGCGGAAGCGGCGTGATGATCATTGCCGGCACCGGCTCGATCCTTTTCGCCCGCACCCGCACAGGCGACACCGCCCGCGCAGGCGGCTGGGGCTATCTGCTCGGCGATGAAGGCAGCGGGCATGCGCTGGGTATCCACGGCCTGCGCGCCGTAGCCCACGCCTACGACGGCGGCCCGCCCACCCGGTTGCAAGCGCTCCTGGCTGACCGGCACGGTCTCGATACGCCCGGCGCCACCATCCACAGCGTTTATCGCGAAGGGTGGCCCGTCCATCAGATGGCGCCGCTCGTGCTGGAAGCCGCCGAAGAAGGCGACGCCGTGGCCCGGCGCATCGTTGCCGATCAGACGCAGGCCCTGGCCCGGCAGGCAGTGTGGCTCGCGGGGCGCAGCGATCCCATCGAGACGCGCCTGGCTTTGCTGGGCGGCCTCACCCGATCTGCTTATTACAAAAAGGCCCTCTCCGACGCCCTGACGGCGGCCTTGCCCGGCTGGCGTATACAAGAACCCCTTCACCCGCCCGTCGTGGGCGCGCTACGCCTGGCCGTGGCGGCAACCTCTTCGTGAGCAAACGGCCTCGGTTACACGTGCTCCTCATACACCCGCTCACGTCGCCCCGCTTCCATCTCCACCACGATCTCGCCGGTGCCGTGGCAGTACTCACAAAAAACCAACCCGGTGTTGCACTGAGGACACGCGCCCGTCTCGTTGCACCAGGAACAGGGTTCCGTGGTTTTTTCCGAGGCCGGAGCCCCCATCGGGTTGAATCGAATGATGCCTTTCCCCCGGCAGGCAGGGCACAACTGGCTCCCGTCGCACAGGTCGCACGGGCGTTCGCCTCTGCCGTCGCACATCGGGCACGTGTCTGTGATCGTCATGGGCGCCCTCTTGTCGATGTGAAGGTGATGCGTACAGGTACAAGAAAATGACCGCAGGCGCTCTCGTTGACGTGGAATCTCCGCGAACCGATGTGGGGAAATATCCGGTAGCCGGGTAGTGGATTTGCTCACACACCTTACGACTTGATTGAGAGGTGGTCATGAGTCACGGGTCATGAGTGAAACCCCCATGACTCATGACCCATGACGGGTTGATCAAAGCAAAGCGAGCAGGACTTTTTTCGACGTCTTTAGTTACCACGCCGACGCAATTCGCATGATCTCATCCCCCTGCTTCAGGATGTCTTCTACATTTTGAAACGCATACGCCAGCGGTTCTTTCATCAACGTTGGAATCGAAAACCATTCGACCAGGTCGAATTCGTCCGTCGTACTCCGGAGCGGTCCATCAACCTGACAGACAAACGCGATATTCAGGGTCGAGATATCTGTATTGCCGTAGGTATCCACGAAGAAATCCAGCACTTCAAACCGCGCGAGGTCTACGCCTAGCTCTTCTTTTATTTCTCGCTGAAGCGCCTCGCGTGGATGTTCATCCCGTTCCATAAAACCGCCGGGCAGGTCCCATTTGCCCAGACCGGGATTGATGGTCCTTTTTGTCAGCAAAACCGCGTCGCCCCGGACGATGACGGCCACCACGCAGGGTCTGGGGTTTTCATAAAAGACGGTTTCACAGACTGTGCATTGATATCGCCGGTAAGGGCCTTCATACTTTTCAACTACTTCGCTCGCACAGTTGGCGCAGAATGTCATCATGTCGATGGCGAGTGGGTTGATTTTTGGTTTAGCGTCTTTTGATGATTCAGACGGGCCCTAGTATAGGGCGACTGATCCCCCTTTTCCAGCCATACCATTCCGCATGACGCGCTAAAATTTCGAAGTTTTCGTAATGACTCTTTCGGTAGGTCGAGCCGGGCACAAAATCAGTGGGCTTAAAATGATATCCTTTCCTGGCCGGATTTCCTTTCAATCTGATATAACGAAGCACGAAATACGAGAAGCGCTTGCTAATATATTTCCACGATAGTCTACTCGTGGCCCAGGAAACAGCCCCGGCAGCTTTCCCTTGCTGCCGGTTTGGGTGTTCCTCTTTTGCTTCCCTGTCTGTATAAATGATCGGATAGAGACAATCCCAGCTTTTGATGATCACATCCCAATACATATCGAGCATGATGGCTTTGATCGACCCGCCTTTACTAATCATCAACCCCATCGCATCGAAGATGACGATCAATTCTCTGATCCTCTCCTCGTTTTGTGGCCCCCCGATGAAGGCCTTCATCTCATCAATAGCCCGTTTCATGTACGGATCGTTTTCGACCTTCCCGCCTCCTTCCTGGAAATCTATCATGGTGGTAGACATTTCCAGATCCGCCCCCTTCGTATATAAGGCTCGTCGAAGGGTTCTCATATCACGATCTCGCAGGGCATCATTGATCTTGCGGAAGTTTTCCAGGCTCGCATTGCGCGCCGCCGTTGATAGCTGACGCCAGATAACCCAGGCTGTCACGAAAAAAATGGTGGCGTTAATCAGATTCCAGACACCCTGATCGAGCCCCACCAGGAAGTCAAAGATTTGCTTAATAAGGTCAATCATGATCACCCTCCTTTTGTGTTGAATTGATAAGCGTTTACATCGAACCATTACGTACCGTACGCCCTGCCTCAGACCTGAGGTTCCGGCAGGGTGCGTCGTGCTCGTCAGGCCAGCAAGCCCTTCAGCGTCAGCGACACCGCTGCGATGAAAAGCAGGGTATAGACGCTCAGGCGATAGGCTTTTTCGCTGATGAGATGATGCAGCCACTGCCCACCGACGAGCGCGACACCGAAGAGCGGAAATGCCGGCAGGCTCATCATCACGATAGACTCCGCGAAGAGATCGGCATACCACGCCGCGGAGACGCGGACGATGTTGCAAAAAAACAGCAACACGATGAGCGTCGCCCGAAACGCCGTCTTCTCGATTTTCAACTCGCTCAGAAACATGACGAACGGCGGCCCGCCCGTGCCGATGACGCCATGCAGCCATCCGCCCAACGCCCCCGCCCCGCTGCCGAGCACCTCCGGATGCCAGTGCGCGAACGATATATTTTTAAAGAACATCTCCCGAATCAAAAACAAGAGGATGAAGATTGCCAGGATCAGCCGCAGGATCCAATCGGGCACCATCACCAGCGACATCGTGCCGAGTATGACGCCCGCCAAAAGCCCGACGCTGACCAACCGCACCGGGCGCCACGCGATGCCGCGCCAGTTACGTATCAGCAACAAGCCCATCGACACCTGAAACAGAAGCACGAGCATGACGGCTTCTCTGACGTCAACGAGCAGGCTCACCAACGGCACGGCCAGCAGCCCACCGCCAAAACCGAACATCGCCTCGCCCAGAAAAGCCACCGCCACGATCACCCCGACGAGCAAAACCGTGGTCGAAGAAACCGCCGTTTCCCGAACCAGCAGCGCGCCGATGAGCACCGACGCCACCACCGCCACGCCGGCCAGCGCCACCAGCCAGACCGGCACACGCCGACGATTTCCGTTTTCCTGGTTTGAGACGACTGTCAAGATGCGATCCCCGGAGACGCTATCAGATAGAAACCATACCGGGCGATAGTCTCGGGCGCCGCCTGATCGGCCAGCGTATCCATCGCCCGCGACTTGCTGATGTCCCAGTTCTGGCAGAACCGGCAGGCCAGATTGCACCCCGTCGTCCCGAACGACAGCACCGGCGTGCCGGGCAGGAAATGATTCAGCGGTTTTTTTTCGATGGGATCGATGCAAAAGCCGCTCGACCGCCCGTAGGTCGTCAAGACTACCTGCCCGCCCTGATGGGTGCGGACGAAGCACAGCCCGCGTTGCCCCTCGCGCATTTTACACGCCCGAGGACACAGATCGCACTGCACCCGCCCATCGTCGAGGCGATGCCAGTATTTCGTGGGGACGGTGTCGGAGAGGAATTCGGTCGGTTTCGCAATCATTCGGCATTGTGCTTCTTCAGGTGTTTTAGTGTTCGAGTGTTATAGTGTTTAAGTTCTTCAGAATCAGACAACTAAAACACTACAACACCCAAACACTATAACACTTAAAAAATCCGCAACAGCCTCCGATGCGGGCGGCGCGCATCCAAACGGCGGAGGCCTACCTCCCGCGCGATGCGTTGGGCTTCGCGGAATTCTTCGGGATACAGGCGGCGGTTGATCTCGCTGAACTTGACGGCGCTCACCTTGCCGGCGGGGGCGTACTGATCCATCAGGTTGACGTAGGTGTTCGGCCCTAGCTCCGTGGCGATCCATTCGAGGATGGCGCGGGTTTCGTCGAGGCCGCCGGGCATGACGAGGTGACGGATCAAGAGGCCGCGTTGAGCCAGGCCGTCGGCGTCGAGCATGAGATCGCCCACCTGCCGGTGCATCTCTTTGATGGCGGCGCGGGCCACGTCAGGGTAATCTTCGGCTTTGAGGTAGGTTTTGCTACGGTCGGCGCTCCAGTTCTTGAAATCGGGCATGTAGATGTCTACGACGCCGTCCATAAGTTCGAGGCTTTCCATCGAATCGTAGGCGCTCGTGTTGTAGACGATGGGAATGGTGAGGCCCTCCTCGACGGCGACGGTCACGGCTTCGAGCACCTGCGGCGCCACGTGCTCCGGTGTGACGAAGTTGACGTTGTGGCACCCCCGCCCCTGCAACTCCAACATCATCGCCGCAATCGCCTCCGGCGACGATCCATTGGGCGAATCGTCCCGCCCCGGCTTGATGGCCCAACTGATTTCCCAGTTCTGGCAAAACTGGCAGCGCAAATTGCAATGCGAGAAGAAGATCGTCCCTGAGCCGCGCCAGCCGCGCAGGCAGTCTTCTTCGCCGAAATGCGGAAAGTAACTGCTGACGACAGCGTAGCGGCCCGTCTTGCACGCCGAATACTTGTCGTCGAGCCGGTTGACGCGGCAGTCGCGCGGGCAGGCGCGGCAGTCTTCGAGCGAGGCCACGGCCCGGCGGGCGCGCGCGTGCAGTTCATCGCGCGAGAGGGCGAGATAAGCGGGGCGGAACATGGGCGAGTAGGGTGCGCTAAAGGCCTTTGCTTCTCTCTACTTTAGATCATATTCCAGGGAGCATTGATCCCCGATGCGCGTAGTTTGACGCGTTTTGTTTATATTAGGCGATTCCTTTCTTAAGGGACGCGCCCCCTCCGACGTGTTCTCCCTCACCATCTCGAAAGCCATCTATGCGCAAGCTCAAAGTCGCCGTCATCGATATTTTGGGTAAATCGGCGAGCAAAAAGGCCTATTCGCGGCATATGCGCGCCAACAACCAGAGCATCGGGCCGCAGATTGTGGCCGTGTGGTGCGAAGAACTCGGCCACGACGTCTCGATGGTCTATTACAACGGTCCGGACCTGTATCAAGGGGCCGTCCCGGACGACGTAGACATTGTCTTCATCAACGCGTTCTCGCAAAACGCGATGCTGGCCTATGCCCTGAGCAACTACTATCGCTCGAAGGGCGCCGTGACGGCCCTCGGCGGCCCGCACTCGCGCAGCTATCCGGACGACACGATCAAGTATTTCGACTACGCCATCGGCTTCTGCGATAAAGAACTCCTGCGCGATATCCTCCAAGACTGCGCGCAGCACCGGCCCCGGGGGCAGGTCGTCTCGGCCAAGCAGCAGCCGTCGAGCATCCCCGGCGTAGTGCAGCGGTGGAAATTCATGCGGCCTATCCTGGAGAAGGCGCCCTTCGTCCGGATGATTCCGATGATCGGCAGCCTGGGGTGCCCCTACACGTGCAGCTTCTGCATCGACGCCATCGTGCCCTATCAGCCGCTGGAGTTCGACACGATGAAGGAAGACCTCCGCTTCGTCGTGAAAAACATGCCGCCGCGCTCGATTGTGGCCTGGCACGATCCCAACTTCGGCATTCGCTTCGACGACTACCTGGGCGCTATCGAAGAGGCCATCCCGCCGGGCAGCATCACCTTCCTGGCCGAGATGTCGCTCTCGCTCTTGAAAGAGGACAACCTCAAGCGGCTCCGGCACAACAAGTTTACGGCCATTGCGCCGGGCATCGAGTCGTGGTACGACATCGGCGACAAGTCGAAGGTGCGGTCGAAGAAGGGCCTGGAGAAGGTCCATCGCCTGGCCGAGCACTGCAACATGGTGCAATCCTACATCCCCTACTTGCAGGCCAACCTGATCCTGGGGCTCGACATGGACGACGGCGCCGAACCGTTCGAGCTATCGAAGAAGTTCATCGATCTGGCGCCCGGCGTCTTCCCCTATTACTCACTCTTGATGTCTTACGGGCGCAACGCGCCGGACAACCTGCGGTATCAACGCGAGGGCCGCGTGCTCAACATCCCGTTCCACTTCCTCAACCAGCTCCATTCGATGAACGTCCGGCCCAAGAACTACCAATGGCAGGAGTTCTTCGAGCACGTGTGCGACCTCTACGCCTACGCCCATTCTAGAAAGGCGATGTACCGGCGTTTTATGGCGAAAAAGCACATGGTCACGCGGGTCGAACAGCTTTTCCGCAGCATCTCGTCCGAGCGCAACCACAAGCTCATCGGCAATCACATGAAGATGCGCGAGCGGCTGAAGACCGACAAAGAACTCGTCCGCTACCTCAACGGCGAGACGACCGAACTGCCGGAGATCTACGTCGAGCCGATCCAACGCGACCTGGGCTGGCTCTGGGATTGGCTGCCGGAGGGCGCGCTCTACCACGATCCCAACGTCTACCTCAAATCGCTCAACGAAGACCCCCAACCCACACCTGAGGTGCAGGCCGGCATGGCGGCTGTTTGAGGAACGCGTTGATTACAAAAACTCCTGAGCAAGACCATCGTGCGCGACTGGGTGAAGGCGTCTGCTTTCAGCCGGTAGACGTAGACGCCGCCGGCTACCGCGCGCCCGGCGTCGTCGCGCCCATCCCATTCGACCCGGTAGGCGCCGGCCCGATATCGCCCGTCGGCCAGCGTCCGGACGTGTTGACCCAGAACGTTGTAAATGTTCAACGTGACGGCACCCTCTTTCAGAATATCAAAGGTGATGGCGGTCGTCGGGTTGAAGAGGTTGGGATAGTTTTGCGACAGGGCGAAAGCACGCGGCACCGTATCGTCGATGGGCTCGACGGCGGTGGTCGTTTGTTTTTCGCTGACGGCCTGGTTACTGCGAAAAACACCGCCGCCATAGGTGCCGGCCAGCAGATAGCCGTCCGCATTGACCGTCAGCCCGGCTATATCGACAAGGGGTAAGCCCGTGTTGACTTCGGCCCAGGTTGCGCCGTTATCCTCTGAAACAAACACCCCCTTGGTAGCCACCACGGCAAAGATGCTGCCGTCGGCATCGATGGTGATGGTATTGACATACTCATTGGTCGAAAGAATCGGTAATTTGACCCAATTCTCTCCGTGATCCTGCGTGCGAAGGACGCTGCCCATGTGTCCGGCGAAGACATCCCCGTTTTCATTGACGGCCAACACCGGGAAGTACTCGTCGAATCGCGTCAAGCCCGTATCGAGGACGTGCCAGGAGGCGCCGTTATTCGTCGAGCGGAAGATGCCGTCGCCGGTGCTAGCATAGAGGTATCCGTTCACCCCGACAGCGATCGACTCGATTTCCAGATCCGTAAAGCCGGTGTTGAGAGCCTGCCAGCTTGCGCCGTTGTCGATCGAGCGGAAAAGGCCGCTTCGAGTTCCGGCAAAGAGGTCTCCGTCCTGTTTGGCGACCATCAGCCTGACCGTCATCTCTGTCAAGCCGGTGTTGACGGCCTGCCAGGTTTCGCTGTGATCTTGCGAGCGGTAGATGCCGCTGCCGTGGGTCCCGGCAAAAACGTCTCCGTTATCATCGACGGCCATCTCGTAGACGACGGAACTCAACAGGCCGGTGTTGACGTCGCGCCACTGCTCGCCGTTGTCCTCCGAGTGTAGGATACCGCTGCTGGTGCCGGCAAAAAGATCCCCCTGATCATTGCACGCCAACGAGCGGAGCGCCCTATTACTCACGCCAGTATTGACGGGCTGCCAGTTGAAGCCGTTGTCCAGCGACCGGAAAATGCCGTCGCCTACCGTCCCGGCAAAGACGTGGCCGTCGCTGTTGACCATCAAGATCCGGACGCGGACGGCGGACGGCGTCGTATAAACGTGCGTCCAACTCGCGCCGTTGTCTGTCGAGCGGAAAATGTCGCCACTATGGCCACCGGCAAAAAGATCGCCGTTGTTCTGGACCGTGAGCGACATCACCTTCGTATCGGTCAGGCCGACGTTCACGGGCGACCAGCTATCGCCATTGTTCTGCGACCGAAACGCGCCGCCGCCGTCAGTCCCGGCAAAAAGATCGCCATTGTCCTGAACCGCGAGCGCAAAAACATCCCCATCGGTTAAGCCGACGTCGACTTTCGTCAGACGCCCGCGCCCCACGTTCCGGCGAACACGTCGCCGTTGGCGTTGACGACCAGCGCCTGGATCATGGCCGAAGCCGCCGTGGAGGGATAACTCCCCGTGCAAAACGACGTGGTCAGGCCCTCGTTGACGGGTGCCCAGTTTGCGCCGTTGTCCGTCGAGCGATAGACGCCCGCGCCGAACGTCCCGACGAACACGTCGCCGTTGGGCGCGATCGCCATCGGCCCGCCGTGCGGGCTCGTCAAGCCGTCGCTGGTTTCCGTCCACGTCTGGCCGTTGTCTTGCGAGCGGTAGACGCCGTTAAAGGTCGTAGCGGCCAGGAGATCGCCGCCATCCACGAAGACCATAGCACGCACGCTGCCGCCGTACGGCCCGCTGGTTCTGGTCCAGAAATCCACCTGCGCAAATCCGTCACCGGCAAGAAAAGCGAACGACAATGCAACCAATACAATCGAAATGCCCCGTACCCGTTTCATGGCCCACCTCCGTCATCTGATGCGGAATCATACACATCTCCCCCCTCCTTCTTTCAAGTAAAGAAAAATGCCCCAAGATGCAACGCGCATCCATCCAAATTAAGGGGAAAATAAAATGCCCTTTCGCGTGGTTGGGCTCAAAATGTAAAGGTCCCCGACACTTTGAACGTGCCGGAGACCTGAACAATGATCTCGGTACTCAATCAGTCGTTCGACTCAGGGTATTTTTTCTGTATTTCGTCTGCCAGCGTTTCCACATCAGGATTGCCTAACCACTGATGCCTTTCTTCGGAATAGTCGCCCCACCCAGTCTCGAACTGCTGCAGGAAACGTACCATCCCGACGGGACCCAGGCGACGCTCCAGGGCTTCGAGACCGGCCACTCTAATCTGTTCTTGGGTCATGGTTGGTTTATCCATCAGGCAACACCTCTTGAAGCCATGTCAAAGGATTGGCAATCTGGACTTTGAGATTATCAGCGTTCCGCGTTGCTACACGCAGTAGTCTGTCATCGGTTGAGAGAAAAATGTCAACTGCTGCTGCTTCGGCACAAGCAATATGCAAGGCATCGTACGTCTTGAAGCCCATCTGCTTGATCTCTTCTCCACGGTTGTTGATGGAAACGCTCAAGAAGAGCACTTCATCAGCGTCCGACGCCAATCTTTTAACGCGACTACGACGATCAAGGTTTGGTGTTTGATCAATCTCGTAGTCGACAACTACACTACGGACCCATCGCCATCGTCCCGATGCGGCACGTTGTAATATCGCCAAAACAGCTTCTGCTTCAAGGCGAATTCGTTCCTGCGTTTGATCGTCAAACGGTCGGTTGAGACAACAGACATCCAGGTAGATTTTTTGCATGCCAAGCCTTCAAGCAAATCCGAAGTCCCCGGCGCCTCGAAAGCACCGGGGACCTGCTCAACCGTCTCGCCCGCTCCCACCGTCATTTATTCTGCCGGTGCTCGATCAGGCTTTCGACGACCGTCGGGTCGGCGAGGGTCGAGGTATCGCCGAGGTTGCCGTAGTCGTTTTCGGCGATTTTGCGGAGGATGCGGCGCATGATCTTGCCGGAGCGCGTCTTGGGCAACGCCGGGGTGAACTGTATGAAATCGGGCTTGGCAATCGGCCCGATCTGGTGGCGAACGTGCTTGACGAGTTCCAGGCGCAACTCCTCGGTGGGCTCCTCGCCCGCGTTGAGTGTGACGTAGGCGTAGATGCCCTGCCCTTTGATGTCGTGCGGGAAGCCGACGACGGCAGACTCGGCCACCTTGTCGTGCGCCACGAGCGCGCTCTCGACCTCGGCGGTGCCCATCCGGTGGCCGGAGACGTTGAGCACGTCGTCCACGCGGCCTGTGATCCAGTAATAGCCGTCTTCGTCGCGGCGGCAACCGTCGCCGGTGAAGTATTTGCCTTCGAACGTGCTAAAGTAGGTCTTCACGAAGCGCGGGTGGTCTTTGTAGACCGTGCGCGCCTGGCTCGGCCATGAATCTTTGATGGCCAGCACGCCCTGCGCATCGCCTTCGAGGACGTTGCCTGCTTCGTCGAGCACCTCCGGTTGGATGCCGAAGAACGGCAGCGTCGCCGAGCCGGGTTTCTGCGCGATGGCGCCCGGCAGCGGCGTGATCAGGATGCCGCCGGTCTCGGTCTGCCACCACGTATCGACGATGGGGCAACGGCCCTCGCCGACGAGGTCGAAGTACCAGCGCCAGGCTTCGGGGTTGATCGGCTCGCCGACGGTGCCCAGCACCTTCAGCGACGCCCGGCTCGTGCGCGTGACGAACTCATCGCCCTGCCGCATCAACGCGCGGATGGCCGTCGGCGCAGTGTAAAACTGCGTCACCTGATGCTTATCGACCACTTCCCAGAACCGCGCGGCGTCGGGATAGGTGGGCGTGCCTTCGAAGAAAACCTGCGTGGCGCCGTTGACCAGCGGGCCGAAGACGATGTACGAATGCCCCGTGATCCAGCCGACGTCGGCGGTACACCAGAAGATGTCGCCGTCGTGGTAGTCGAAGACGTACTGATGCGTCAGCGAGGTGTAGACGAGGTAGCCGGCGGTGGTGTGCAAGACGCCCTTGGGCTTGCCCGTCGATCCGGACGTGTAGAGGATGAAGAGCGGATCTTCGGCATCCATCACTTCCGGCTCGCAGGTCGCCTCCACCGCCTCCATCTCTTCGTGATACCACTTGTCGCGCCCCTCGGTCCAGCCGACGTCGGCGCCGGTGCGCCGGACCACGAGCACGGTCTCGACGTCCGGGCAACGTTCGAGGGCTTTGTCGGTGTTGACTTTCAGCGGCACACGTTTACCGGCGCGCATGCCCTGATCCGCCGTAATCACGTAGGTCGAGTCGCAGTCGAGAATGCGGTCGGCCAGCGAGTCGGGCGAGAAGCCGCCGAAGACGACCGAATGGATAGCCCCGATGCGGCTGCACGCCAGCATCGCCACGGCGGCCTCCGGGATCATCGGCATGTAGATCGTGATGCGGTCGCCCTTTTGCACGCCGTGCTTTTTGAGCACGTTGCCGAGGCGGCACACCTGCTCGTGTAAGTCGCGATAGCTGATGTGACGGGCCGGCTCGTTGGGCTCGTCGGGTTCGAAGATGAGTGCCGTCTGGTCGCCTCGCGTCTCCAGATGACGGTCGAGGCAGTTGACCGAGGCGTTGAGCTTGCCGCCCTCGTACCAGCGAATATGCACGTCGCTGGAAGCATACGAGACGTTCTTGACCGTATCGAACGGCTCGAACCACGTCAGGCGTTGGGCCTGTTCAGCCCAGAAACCCTCCGGATCGTCGATCGAGCGCTGGTAGATCGCCCGGTACGCGTCCATCGACTTAACGTGCGCAGCGGCGCGAAACGCTTCGGGGCTTGCATATACCTCGGCATGCCCGGAATAGGCATCCGTTATCTGCGAATTGACTGCTGTTGGACTTGCCATAACGGTATAGGGTTTTATGGTGATTTCGTTTGGAATTGCGTATTTACCTTCGGTCAGTCGCCTTCGGCTCGTGTCGTACTTCATATTGCGTAAGGATTTTTGGTCGTGTTCTTTGTTGTGTTGATGGCAGAAGCCAACCGCCCCCTTGAGGGGGCTGTCGCGCAGCGACTGGGGGTGTCAATTGACCTGCTGGACACCCTCCGACCTCGCCTTCGGCGAGCCCACCTCCCTCAAGGGAGGAGTCCATCAACACAGTCAAGAACATTACCGGGTTTACGCAATACGCAGTACGCCGTACGCAAAATTCTATGTGATCGACTCCGGTGGATAATCCGCCGGGTCGAAGTCCGGTTCGGGAAACTGCGGGTTCATCGCTTCGAGGGTATCGACGAGTAGCTGGCTGATGATCAGATCGCGAAACCAGCGGTTTTCGGCGGGGATGACGTACCATGGCGCATAGTCGGTCGAGCATCGCTGCAAGGCGATCTCATAGGCGGCCATGTAGTCATCCCAGAGCGCGCGTTCCTTCAGATCGCCGGGGTTGAACTTCCAGTGTTTGTCGGGCCGCTGGAGGCGCCGGCGCAGGCGTTCGCGTTGATAGTCTTTCGAGACGTTCAACATCACCTTGATGATGCGTGTGCCGTGATCGGCCAGCAGCTTTTCGAAGGCCTTGATGTGGCCGTAGCGCTGCTCGATGACCTCGGGCGAGGCCCAGCCATGAACGCGGACGATGAGCACGTCTTCGTAATGCGACCGGTTGAAGATACCGATCATGCCTTTGGGCGGAGCATGATCGTGGATGCGCCAGAGAAAATCGTGGGCGAGTTCCTCTTTGCTGGGCGCCTTGAAGCTCGTCACCTGGCACCCCTGCGGGTTGACGTCGCCCATGACTTTGCGGATGGTGCTGTCTTTACCGGCGGTGTCCATCGCCTGCAAAACCAGCAGCAGCGACTGTTCTCCTTCGGCGAAGAGCCGTTCCTGCAAGTCGTCGAGGCGCTTCTGATTGTCGTCGAGCAGATCTTTAGCGTCGTCTTCGTCCCGTTCTTCGTCGAGGCCCTGCGTATCGTCTGTGCTGAAGTCTGCCAGCGAGAACGCGCCGTCGGTTGGCACGCGGTACTTCGTATAGTCGAATTCGAGTTTACCCATACGCGATTTTAGACTTTGGATTTTGGATTGGGTGATTGAGGACCCGTTCCGCCATCCAGGCGGCATCATTCATTGTACGAGTCCCGGTGTTTATTTGCTGAATTTTTGGCGCCAGAAACCACTTTTTCTCGAATTATGAAGACGCTCTTCGCGTTATATCCATTTATTCCTCAAAGATCAAGGGGGATGAAATGTCGTATCTTTGGGGGTTTCGCTCGATGAGTGGGACTTTGAAACGTGAAACGTGAAATGTGAGGGTGCTGCAACGCACCGATGGGTCAGGCACCCTCACGTTTCACGTTTCACGTTTCGCATTCTTCCAAGCTTATAATTATTTGATATTTACCGCCAAACCAACTGTTCAATCTCTGTACCGGACAAAAATGAGTTTGTCATCTCGACCGAGCGCAGCGAGTGGAGAGATCTCCCCCGTTTCGCCTGTTTTCGAGGGGGGAGATCCCTCGACTTCGCTCGGGATGACAAGAAAAGAGGGTTTGTTCGGTACAGAGCCCTCAAAGAACCACCTACCTCGACCCCCATGCACCGCGACTATACATCATGGTGGAGCCCAAGCCTGGGGCGCGACATGGCGCTCCTCGTTTTCGGCCACGCCGGCACGCCCATCCTGGCTTTTCCCTCCAGCATGGGCCGGTTTCACGAATGGGAAGACTTCGGGATGGTCGGCGCGCTGGCCGATCAGTTAGAGAACGGTCACAACCAGCTCATCTGCGTCGATTCGGTCGATGCCGAGAGTTTTTACAACAAAGGCGTCGATCCTTTTACGCGTATTCAACGCCACCGGCAGTACGAACGCTACATCCTCAACGAGGTCATCCCGTCGATCCACGCGCGCAGCAGCTTCATCATTGCCGCCGGGGCCAGCTTCGGCGCCTATCACGCCGCCAATTTCGTCTTCAAACAACCCTGGCAGTTCGGCAAACTCATTGCCATGAGCGGCTCTTTCGACATCCGCTCGCACCTCGACGGGTTTTACAACGACGACGTCTTCTTCAGCAACCCCGTCGATTACCTGCCCGGCCTCCACGATGCCGGCATGCTCGACGCGCTGCGCCGCAACCACATCATCCTGACCACCGCCGAGCACGACCCGTGCAAAGACGCTAACTTTCACCTGAGCCACCTGCTCAACGAAAAAGGCGTCGGCCATACGCTGGACTTCGAAAACGGCGTCTTCGGCCACGATTGGCCCTGGTGGCGGGATGTCATCCGCAAGCATATTGGGTGAGGTGTTTGAGTGTTTTAGTGTTATGGTGTTTGAGTGTTATAGTGGGCTGTTTTAAAGAACTAAAACACCATAAAACCAGAACACTAAAACACCCTCCCCAACCATCCAGGCACATAAACCCTCAGCATAAAGACCCATGGCAAATAAAAGCACCAAAAAGATCGGCGTTCTCCGGGGCATGGAGACCACGTTTCCGGACGGCCTGATCCACCATATCAACGAAACCTACGGCAACGACGGCATCCACGCCGAGTTCGTCCAACTCGACGCAGTGCGCATGGACGGCGACCCCGAATACGCCGTCATCCTCGACCGGATCTCGCATGAGATACCGTTTTACCGCTCGTACCTCAAGTGGGCCGCGTTGCAGGGCACGTACGTCGTCAACAACCCGTTCTGGTGGAGCGCCGACGACAAGTTCATCGACAACGTCATCGCCGAACGCGTGGGCGTGGCGGTGCCGAAGAGCCTCATTCTGCCTCACAAAGAGCACCTGCCCAACACCGACGAGACCACCTATCGCAACCTGAAATATCCCATCGACTGGGAGGCGATCTGTACGTACACCGGCTTTCCGGCCTTCCTCAAACCGTTCGACGGCGGCGGCTGGCGCGGCGTCACGAAGGTGAACAACCTCGACGAACTCTTGGCCGCCTACAACGACTCCGGCACCGACTGCATGATGCTGCAGGAAGGCATCGAATACACCGAGTATGTGCGCTGCTACGGCATCGGGCGCGAGCACGTGCGCATCATGAAGTACAATCCTGCTGCGCAGGACTTCGCCCGCTATTTCGACGTGCCGCAGGAACCCATCGAGCCGGCGCTCTTCGAAAAGATGGAACGCGACGTGCTGGCCCTCTGCACCGCTCTCGGCTACGACATGAACACCGTCGAATTCGCCGTGCGCGACGGCATCCCCTACGCCATCGACTTCATGAACCCCGCCCCCGACGCCGACTACCACTCCGTCGGCCAGGAAAACTACGAGTGGGTCGTCAAGACGATGGGGCAGTTTTTGGTGGAGAAGGCGAAGGAGGAGCGTGAGATCCCGGCGTTTTCGGTGGATGATGCGTTGGAAGTCGTCTGAGTGTTTTAGTGTTTGGGTGTTTTAGTGTTTAAGTTTCTCAAAAACAAACAACTAAAACACTCAAACACTTTAACACCAAAACACTAAAAACACTATGCCCGACCAACTCCAGCGTGCTATTGAAGACTACCACGCGCTCATGGCCCGCGACCTCGATGCGGCAGACGCGCAGGCGGCGGCGCTCAGGCAGATGCAGATCGACCGGAAGGTGACTTTCGGCGAACGGCCCCTGGCCGACAGCCTCCGCCCGACGTTTCTTACCGAGGCCACCTACAACGCCGTGCAGGACACCGTCTACCTCATCCGGCAGGCCGTCCTGATCATCGCCGCGGCCTTTTTCGACGACGTACGGGTCTTGAAAGAAGAGTTGGGGATGGAGGATTGGGAGATCGAACTGGCCGCGATGCCCACCAACGTCATCCGCCTCTCGGCCATGGCGCGGATGGATTCGTTCATGACGAAGGACTCGTTCAAATTCGTCGAGATCAACGGGGAGAGCCCGGCGGGGATGGCGTATATCCACGAACTTGGCCGGATTTACCGGGAATTGCCGCTCTTCCGCGAATTCGAACAAAACCACCCGGTGCGCTTCGTCTCGCCGATGGCGCATACGCGGGCGGCGCTCCTCCGGACGTATCACGAGGAGTTCGACGGACGCGAAGAACGGCCCGCCATCGCCATCGTCGATCACCTCGACACGCCGACGATCCACGAATTCCACCTTTTTCGGGATTACTTCGAGCGGATGGGTATCCCGTGCGAGGTGGCCGACCCGCGCGCGCTCGAATGCCGCGACGGGTGGATCTACGCCAATGGCCGAAAGATCGACATCCTCTACCGGCGGCTGTTGTTGAATGAGTTCTACGCCATGAAGGACGACTGCCCGGCGTTCCTCGAAGGCTACCTCGCGCAGAAAACGTGCTATCTCAACAGCTTCCGCAGCAAGCTCGTCCACAAAAAAGCGGTGTTTTGTTTTTTGACGGATGAGCGCTATACCCACCTGCTCTCGCGCGAGCAGCAGGAAGCCATCCGCAAGCACATTCCCTGGACGCGGATGCTGCGCGAGCAAAAGACCACCTTCCGCGGCCTCAAGATCGACCTGCTCGACTTCGTCCGCGCCAACCGCAAGTATTTCGTCATCAAACCCAACGACGAATACGGCGGCAAGGGCGTCACGCTGGGGTTTGCCGCCTCGCAGGAGGAATGGGATGCCGCCATCGCCCGAAGCTTCGACGCCGACTTCGTCGTCCAGGAAGTTGTGGACATCCACCGCGAGCCGTTTTTAACAAAAACCGACGACGGCTCGTGGGATCTGGTGCCGACGATCATCGACCTCGACCCCTACCTCAACGGCCCGCTGATGGGCGGCTGCCTGACCCGAACCTCGGCCAGCAACCTCGCCAACGTCACCGCCGGCGGCGGCACCCTGCCGATGTTCATCCTACGGCATACGATTTAGGGATGCGTATTGCGTACTGCGTATTGCGTATCTCAAGGCACCCTTACGCATTACGCAATACGCAGTACCTGACAATCCACAAAAACCATCAACGTCGTGAATCCCGACGATCCAGCGAGAAAGCAACCGCTCAGAATTGCCGTACTCGATTTGTACAACGGCAAACCGAACCAGGGCATCCGGGCTATCAAGGAGGTGCTGGCGCAGTGTGATGGGCGGTTTTACGGGTTGCCGTTGGCGGTTGACGTGTTTGAGACGCGGCTGAAGGACAGGCTGCCCGGTCTGGACTATGACGTGTATATCTCGTCCGGCGGCCCCGGCAGCCCGTACGACGGCGAGGGCCTTCGGTGGGAAAAGCGCTATTTCGAATGGATCGACGCTGTCTGGAATTTCAACCAGCGGCACGCGGAGAGCGAGAGGAAGCACGTCCTCTTCATCTGCCATTCGTTTCAGTTGATGTGCCGGTTTTTCGAGGTGGCCGAGATCGTCGAGCGGCGTTCTGAGTCGTTTGGGATCTTCCCCGTCCACATGACCGAAGCCGGGCGCGCGGATCCGCTTTTCGACCGCCTGCCCGACCCGTTTTACGCCGCCGACTTCCGCCACTGGCAGGCGGTGCAGCCGGACGACGCCCGCATGGAGGCGCTGGGCGCCGAGGTGCTGGCGCTGGAGAAAATCCGCGAACACGTCCCCCTGGAACGCGCCACGATGGCAATACGCCTGTCGCCGGAGTTGATGGGCGTGCAGTTTCACCCGGAGGCCGACCCCCAGGGCATGCGCCACCATTTTGCCCTACCCGACCGCATGGCGCAGATCGTCGGCAAACACAGTGAGCCGAAGTACTGGCGCATCATGCGCCGCCTCTGCGATACCGACTACCTCACCCGCACCCACGACGCTGTAATCCCGAATTTCCTACGCCAGGCTGTGGAGACGCTACGGCCTGAGGCCGTAATCAGGGCACTCAAGGGCGGGCTAGTCGATCATGGGGACGAGTAATACCTACTGGAAGCCGATTACTGAGCATACCATAATCTCTGTAAGAATCGAGCGAAGTGGCCAATGCAGATACAAATCGCTCCATCACATGAATAGGAGGCTTTGCAAAACATCATAGGTGGGATGCGGGTTCATACGGGCCTGAATCGATGTTCCACCTGCCGTCAACAAGCTCGCCATGCCCAGCCCGAA
>JANQES010000109.1 GCA_028278205.1 Rhodothermales bacterium | reverse complement strand
CCCGCTGGGCCGTGTAAAGACGTTCCATGTTTTAGAGACGTTCCATGTACCGTCTCTACGGCACGCGCTCAACGGTGAAACGCGCTGCTTCGTCGCTCAGACAGCAAATTTTCCTTGTTGCGTGCCTGCGCTCCGTTCCGAAACGGCCCACCGGCTAAGGTCGCGTTTTCTTTGTTCTTTTTCCCCCCTCGCCCCTCTCCCTTCGCCCTCTCTCCCTTTCCCCCTTTCACCCTCTCTCCCTTTCCCACAAAATCCCCATTGGCCACATCCCATTGGCCATTCGCCAAAACCCTCAAAGCCGGCCCAGCAGCGTCACCAGATCCTCCCTATCCATTTTTTTTAGCGAAGGCAGGCATACCCTGAGTTTGTTTTCGATCAGATAGATCAGTTGCGATTTATTGAGGAGCGCGACGGGAAGCACCACGTCTTGCACCGGCGCCGCGTTGAATGGGGGCGGATAGAGTTGGGCAAAGATGGCGGCCTCGATAAAACCGTCTTCTTTCATCGACCGATACATCTCCACGTCGCGCGCGGTCATCGGTCTGAGCACAACATTATCGGTTCGACCGGCGCGGGCCTGCCAGTTCATCAGCGCGTACCAGCGGCCCTTGATCTCCATGAAGCACCGCATTGACATCATCTATACCTTTTTTTATTGGTCCCTCCTTCTTATAGATGCGCAACGGCGCCAGAGATAAGAACAGGCTTGTGATGGGCACAGCAGGATCCACGAAATACACTCAACCAGCACGCGCGATGTGGGGATATGGCGAATAGCCAGTGGCCAATGGGATGTGGGGAAAAGCATAGGGGTCAAGAACCCCATTGGCTATATCCCACTGGCCACTCGCCACATGCCCCACTGGCCACTCCCACTTACATGATAGGCGGGCGGCGGCGGTGGAAGTCGGTGGCTTGCTGATAGGCGTGAGCCAGCGCCAGCACCTCGGCGTCTTTGTAGAGGCCGCCGGTAAACGTGATGCTGGCCGGACGGCGACGCGGCGAGTCGGGCGCATCGTCGAGCACGTGGAACGCGTCGGGCAGGCAGACACACGGATGGCCCGTCAGGTTGGTGATGCGCAGCGTGCCGCCCCGGTACGACGGCGAGATGAACACGTCCACGTCCTGCATCACCTCGGCCATGCGGTGCATCAGCAGCGTGCGGGCGCGGTTGGCCTGCCAGAACTCGACCGCCGGGATGAAGCGTGATTTGCGGAATTCGTGCGGCCACGTGTTTTTGCCCTGCCGCACCATCGTATCGACGCCGCCGGTGCGCGTGAGGTCGTCGAAGGCGGCGGCGGCTTCGATGCCGAGCGTCATCAGCATCGCGCCCACGGGCAGGTCTTCGGGCAGTTTCATCGGCTTGAGATCGACGCCGAGGCTGCGGAGCACGTCGAGCACGGCCTTGTCGGCTTCTTGATTCTGGTACTCCTGACCCTCTTCGGCCTCGAACGCCTCGTTGAGATAACCGACGCGCAGGCGCGTGACGTCCATAGACGCGTTGAACGGGAAGGGCGCGTCGAGCGTCGAGGGGTCGCGGGCGTCGGCGCCTCGGATGGCCTCGAAGACGAGGGCGCAGTCGAGCGCCGAGCGGCACATCGGGCCGAGCTTATCCATCGACCACGACAGCGTCATCGCGCCGTGGCGGCTGACGAGGCCGAACGTCGGGCGATGCCCTGTCACGCCGTTGCGCGTAGACGGCGAGACGATAGAGCCGAGCGTCTCCGAGCCGATGGCAAAGCCGACACACCCCGCCGCCACCGCCGACCCCGGCCCCGCCGATGAGCCGCTGGAGCCCTGCTCGACGTTCCACGGATTCTTCGTCTTGCCGCCGAACCACACGTCGCCCCAGGCCAGCGCCCCCAGCGTCAGCTTGGCGACGAGCACGGCGCCCGCCTTTTCCAACTTCTCAACCACCGCCGCATCTTCATCGATGACCTGCTCTTTGTACGGCATCGCGCCCCACGTCGTCGGATAGCCCTTGACCGACAGCAAATCCTTCGCGCCGTACGGGATGCCGTGCAACGGTCCGCGCCAGACCCCCGCGTCGAGTTCGACATCGGCCTTCGCCGCTTGCTGATAGGCCGTCGTCTCCGTCAGCGTCACCACGGCTTGCAGCACGCCGTCGTACTGCTTCAGCCGCGCCAGGTACAACTCCGTCAACTCCGCCGACGTGACTTTGCGTTCCTTCAGCAGATAAGCCAGTTCCGCCACCGTCATGTACGCCAGCGATTCATCATCCGCCGGACGCCCGACGGGCGACGGCTCCCACCGCATCGTCCGCCCCGACGACGGCGGGCGCACACCGCTGATGCGCGGATCGAAGACGAAGGCCGGCGCGACGCTGTTGGGCATCGCCAGGGCGCGCAACGCCTCGTATTCTTCGAGTTGCTCGGTGAGGTCTTCGACGAGGAGTTCGCGGTGCCCCTCCGAAAACTCCAGCCCGGCGATCTCTTCGGCGCTGGCGATGGTCTTGGTCGTCAGGTCGGCGCCCTGCCGGATGAGGGTGTAGAGGGCGCCGGGAAAGAGCGTGCCCGAAAGCCCCAGGGCCGAGCACGCAGCCATAAATTGGCGACGATCAATGGGCATGGCTTTTTTGAGTGTTTTAGTGTTATGGTGTTATAGTGTTTGAGTTTTTGACATTTCAAACACATATAACTATAACACTAAAATACGATAACACTCAAACACTTTATTACCGCGTAATCTTATACCCCCGCAGCCCAACTTCAGAGATGGTGCGCCCGTCGGGGAAAGGAATCCAGAAGAGCCCGTCGGCGTCGCCGGTTTTGGCCTGTTTGGCTTCGAGGACGCCGACGACGTGCTTTATGACTTCGGCCTCGCCGGCGCGGAAGATGATCTTGAATTCGTAATAGACTTTGTAGTCGTTGTGGTTGATGAGCATGACGACGACGCCGTTGTTCTCGTTGTCGGCCTCGTCGTAGAAGATGTATTTGAACTCGACGCCCTCGTGCTTGAGCAGCGGCTTCCAGGCCCAGTCGCCGGCGTGTTGGACCTGCGCCTGCGCGGGTATCGCCGGCAGGACGCAGGCGCCGAGCATCAGTATGAAAAATATCCGCTTCACGGCGTGCAAGGACTGATTGATGCGTTTTCTAATCAGACGCAATGAACGCCGGTCGGTTGCCGCATGTACGCAGAAATCAGCATCTTCCCTGATCAAGTCCCGTAGGGACGACCTGTTTGTAGCCTGCCCCATCAACCAAAAGAAAAAGCCCCGTAGGAGCGGCCTGTTTCTGGTTTTAACAGGTCGCTCCTACGGAGCTGTCATTCTTTTCTATCCAGGTGCTACAAATAGGGCGCCCCTACGGGGCTTCTTTGTTGGCGCCGTTTTCTGACCTTCTCAGCACCCCAGATCCTCCTGTGCCTCGGCGTCGTTGACGGGGAAGCAGTTGCCCGTGGGCAGCGCGTCGGGGACGTAGCGCATCAGGTTGGCGTCGTAGAGCGCGCCTTCGAGGAAGGCCGTGAGGTCGGCCACTTCCTGCTGCGTCAGGCTGAGGGGACGGAAGGCGTCGGCGAGGAGATCGGCGGGTACGAGCGGGTTGCTCGGCGAAGCGGCGTTTTTGTATTCGACGACTTCCCGCAGCGTGCGGAATTCGGCGCCGTGGCCGTAGAACGGCGAGTCGGTGAGGTTGTAAAGCTGCGGCGTTTTGAAGGCGTACATATCTTCGGCGCGCTTCGTGAAGCCGCCGCGCCCGCGCCGCGTCGCGTCGAGGTCTTCAGGGGTGAAATCGCCGTGGATGCCGGCGCTTTCGAGGTCGCGCATGCCGAGGGCGAAGAAGGTCATCGAGTTGAGCGCCGGGCCGGTGTGGCATTCGACGCACAGCGCTTTGCCGAAGAACAGCAAGGCGCCGTGTTTCTGCGCTTCGTCCATCGCGCCGAGGTCACCGCGTAGCCAGCGTTGGAAGGGTGCGCCGTTGGCCAGCAGCGTCCGCTCGTAGGCGGCGATAGCCAGGCCCGCGTTTTCGACCGTCATGCGCTCGTCTTTCGGGATATCGGGAAAGGCTTCGGCGAAAAGCTGCTTGTACGTCGCGTTTTCATAGACCATCGACGAATCGATGAGGCCCATCCGATGCACGCGCAGCCCGGCAATGGCCTGCGTCTCGACGCCGTGATGGCCGAGATAATTGGTCTCTTTGGGCGTGCCCTCGGTCCACTGCGCCTCGGTGCCCCGGTTCATGCCGGCGCCGCCAAACTGCCCGTTCCAGAGCATCAGTTCCTGATAGGCCGCGTTGAGCGTCGTGGGCGTGCGGATGGGCTGCACGTCGAGGTCGTAACCGTAGGCGGGGTTGTCGCGGCGGCCTTCGCCGAACTGCCCGAAACCCAGGCCGCCCTCGCCGATGCCTTGCCTCTTGTTGGCCTGAAAGCCGGCCTGCGCATGGTGGCACGACGCGCACGACGCCGTAAACATCCCTTCAGGCCGTTCCGGATCGGTCAGCAGGCCCGTTTCGTGATAAAGAAATCGACCCAGCGCAACTTTCTCTGCCGTGATCGGATTGTTCGGATCTTGCGGGATCGCGTTGAAATCGTCACTCTCAGGAAGCACAAAGAAGGAAAGCCCGCTTCCATCAGAAGCCTCAACGATCCGGCTTCGAAGTTGATCGTCGAGATCGCTGCCGGCGTCGTCGTCGCTGCCTAGAACCTCGCAGCCGGTCAGCAGCAGCCCCATCAGGAGCACGCCGGCGATGCGGGAGATGGACGGAGGAAGGACAAAACGAGGCGCTGAGCGTGTCTCTACATACTGCATGGTTCCCTGGGGATTGGTTGTGGGGGGACCGCGATGGAGGCCATACGTATCCATCGAATTCACCAATGCACCGCGTCGAAAACACGCAGCGCTTCGGGAAAGCGGCTACAAGCAGGGACTTTTACCAACGGGAATCGAGCCGGGGCTCTTTCGGTACGCCGCGTAGACTCGATTCAGATCAGCCTTATCAGATAAAGAGAAGCCTCACACACATAGCCGGGAAAGCCTCTTCTTAACAAACCAACGGCTCTCTTGCTTCGCTACGTACGGCATCGTCCTTTCACACGGTTTCTTTAGTGGGGGGCGTGACGCGCTTCGTTGAGCCTGACGCCCATACTTTTCGAAACGCTCCCTGTGAAACTAGGACCGTACGCGCTTTAATGATATAGGTGAGTCCCCCTTTTGACGATGGGGATAATCCCTATGAATTTTGACGATGAAGCCTGGGAAAACGGGAGCATGGTAATCTTCAACGTCGAGAAAACTCAACGGTTTTCCCTGTCAAAATTCATTATTTCGGGCGCCCCTTATGAATTTTGACACGCCATCGCAGATCATGGCGTCACGTCCAGGTATGCCTCAAGCTTTATCCAGGCCACCGGTCAAAATTCATAGCAGTTCGTGCGCCAACCGTACGACGTTCTCGACGGTGAAGCCGAGCTTTTCGAAGACCACGTTGCCGGGAGCCGAGGCGCCGAAGCGGTCGAGGCTCAGAATGCGCCCTTCGAGGCCGGTAAAACGCGCCCAGCCCAGCGAGACGCCGGATTCGACGGCCACGCGCTTCGTCACTGAAGGCGGCAAGACGGCGTCGCGGTAGGATTGCGGCTGCTCGTCGAATAATTCCCACGACGGCATGCTGACGACGCGCACCGCCACGCCTTCGCCGCGCAACACCTCGGCGGCCTCCACGATGAGGCCCACCTCGCTGCCGGAAGCCATCAAGATCAGGTCGGGCGTGCCGTCGCTGTCGCTGAGGACGTAGGCGCCTTGATGCAGGCCCTCGGCAGGCGCAAACACCGAACGGTCGACCGTCAGGAGCTTCTGGCGGGTGAGGGCCAGCGCCGTCGGACCTGTCGCGCGCTTCAGCGCCGCTCGCCACGCCTCGGCGGTCTCGTTGGCATCGGCAGGGCGGATGAACGTCAGGTTGGGGATGGCCCGGAGCGCGGCGTAATGCTCGACGGCCTGGTGCGTGGGGCCGTCTTCGCCCACCCCGATGGAATCGTGCGTGAAGACGTAGACGACGGGCTGATGCATGAGCGCGCTCAGCCGCAGCGAGGGCCGCAGATAATCGCTAAAAATGAGGAACGTGCCGCAGTATGGGCGCAGCCCGCCGTGCAGGGCGATGCCGTTGCAGATGGCCGCCATGCCGTGCTCGCGGACGCCGAAACGCAGGTAGCCGCCGCCCGGCGTGTCTTTCTGGAAATCCTCGTGCATGCTCACCCGCGTCTTGTTCGACGGCGTCAGGTCTGCCGAGCCGCCGATGAGGTTGCCCAGCGCCGGCACGAGCGCGCCCAGCACCGTGCCGCTGGCCGCCCGCGTGGCGATCTTGCCGCCGGCTTCGAACGTGGGCAGCGCCGCCTCCCACCCATCGGCCAACGCGCCGCCGGTCCAGGCGTCGAACTGCCCGGCGAGGTCGGGATGGGCTTCGCGATAGCGAGCCAGCAGGTCGTTCCAGGCGTCCTGCCACTGCGCGCCGTTGGTCGTGGCAGCGCCCATGTGATCTTTGACGGCGTCGGGGACGAGGAAGAACTGATCTTCGGGCCAGCCCAGGTTGCGCTTGGTGAGCGTCACTTCGTCTTCGCCCAGCGGCGAGCCGTGCGACGACTCGGAGCCGGCCTTGTTGGGGCTGCCGTAGCCGATGATCGTCCGCACCGCGATGATCGAGGGCTTGCCGGTCTCGGCGCGGGCCTGGTCGAGCGCCGCCGCGACGGCGTCGAGGTCGTTGCCGTCCTCGACGTGTTGGACGTGCCATCCGTAGGCCTCGAACCGTTTCTCCACGTCTTCGGTGAAGGCCAGGTCGGTGCTGCCGTCGATGGAGATCTCGTTGTCGTCGTAGAAGTAGATAAGCTTGCCCAGACCCAGGTGCCCCGCCAGCGAGGCCGCCTCGTGCGTGATGCCTTCCATCAGGTCCCCGTCGGAGACGATGGCGTAGGTGTAATGATCGACGAGGTCGAAGCCGGGGCGGTTGAACTGCGCTGCCAGAAACCGCTCGGCAATCGCCATGCCGACGCCGTTGGCAAAGCCCTGCCCTAGCGGTCCGGTGGTGGTCTCTACGCCGGGCGTCAGATCGTTCTCCGGATGGCCGGGCGTCTTGCTGCCCCATTGCCGGAACTGCTTGAGTTCGTCGAGCGGCAAGTCGTAGCCGGTCAGGTGCAACAGCGCATAGAGCAACATCGATCCGTGGCCCGCCGAAAGCACAAAACGATCCCGGTTGGGCCACTGGGGATCGTTGGGATTATGCTTGAGAAACCGCGTCCAGAGCGTATAGGCCATCGGCGCAGCGCCCATCGGCAGGCCGGGATGGCCGCTGTTGGCCTTCTGCACCGCATCGACGGCCAGCAGGCGGATGGTGTTGATCGAGAGATGGTCGAGGTCGGTCTGCGAAGAAAGGTTGGGTTGCGCGGAAGAGTCCGTCTGCGGAACGACGCTCATGGGTGTTGAGGGGTTTGGGGTGGGTGAAGTGGGAATGGATTTACAGTGAGGCGAAAGATAAGAAGGGGGGGCGTGAAACGTGAAACGTGAAACGTGAGGGTGCCGTTAAAAATTGGTGCCAGGGCACCCTTAACCCAATCCGGCAGCGTAGTTGTTGTGTGAGATTGTGTGGGGGTATGGGAGCATGGGGGTGTGGGAGGGGTTCTGATTTTGGATGGGGTGCGTCCAAAGAGCAATCCAAAATCCAAAATCCAAAATTCTTTTTCTCCCACACCCCCATACTCCCACACGCCCATACCTATACAAACCAACCGGATTTGGTATTACCCCTCAATTCCCCGGAGCCGGGGTTTCTTCTACTGCTGCGCTGGCCTCCTCGGCGGGCATCTCGGGTTCATCGACGATGCCTTTGGCTTCGAGTTGTTGTTCGATGAAATAGCTGAGGCAGCCCACCGACCGCGACCGCGACTGGACGAGTTGCCCTTCCAGAATCACCGCCGGAACCCCCGAAAAATTGAGATCCATGTAAAGCTGACGCGCGCGGCGCGACTCCTGGGTGAAACGCCCGTCGATGAGATCCTGCCGGAACGCAGCCGGATCCATCCCCGCTTGCTCGGCGAGTTCCGATAACCGATCTATCGAAAGGCCGGTGCGGGGTGTCTGGTGGACCATCTCCAGTTCGAGCATTTCCTCGAATTTACCCTGCTCGTGGGCCAGAAAGAGCGCCCGCACCTCGTCCTCCGAATGCGTAGCACTACCGACGATAGCCACCGGTTTGTACACGATCCGCACTTTATCCGGATACTTGGCCACTACCGCCTTCATGATGGGATGAAGCGAGCGGCAATGCGGGCAGTTGGGATCCAGAAATTCGAAGAGGGTGACAGGCGCGTCGGGATTGCCCACGATGGGGTCTGTAGGCATGACGGCCCTGTTCATGTTGCTGAAATGCGGATGGTCGGGATCGTACCGGCACAGGCTGACATCGACGGGGCGATCTTCGGCAACCGGCAAGGCTGCCCCGCTGGCCGTGGCCATCACGCCTTCGGGCACCTGATCGCGATACACACCGTAGTCTACGCCGGCCAACACGATGAGCAGGACGGCCATCAGCCCGTAGAGTTTGAACTCGCGCGCCATCGCCGGGCCAGGCCGCTTCGCGCGCGCCGGCGCCGGCGACGTCCTGAACAGGTAGAGCGCCAACACCACCGCCATCACCGTCACAATCGACGCCGAGATCAGGCAGAGCAGGCATCGATCCGAGAGGATGAAGAACTGGTAGATCGTCAAAAAGAGCGAATACAAAAAGCCGATGCCCACCATCGCCACGCGGACTTGCTTGAGGATCAGGCGTTTGGCATCCGTAAAATAGACGATCCCGGCGCAGACGGCGGCCAGGCCCAGGTAGAAGAGCAGCCCCCAGGTCGCACTTGGAATCCCCAGCGGCTCCGGGTCGTTGGCCAGCACGGCGGTACAGTTAAAGCCTACGCCGCACACCGGGTCGTCGCTCACCACGGCGCCCGAGCCGTACCAGACGCTGAGGTGGACGGTCACGAGCACGCCCAGCAGCGCCAGGGCAAACAGGATACGTTCGTAGAGCGGCTGATGGACCGCCAGCCGGCTCGGCGGCGCAGCGGGTTGCTTCGGCGGGGTGTTTCTGGGCTGTTTGACCGGCCCTTTGGCTTGCTTTTTCTTTTTTGCCATACCTACAAGGTTTGCTCGACTCGTCTGGTGGGAGATAAATCGCGCCGGCGGAGGGCACGACGAAGTTTGAGATGCGTGAAACGTGACACGAAAATCACCCCCTACTCGCTGGTGTTGAGGGCTTCTTCGAGGAACTGGGTCATGCACGCTTCCGTGCGCGAATCCGACGTGATGAAGCGACCGTTGATGAGCACCGCCGGCACGCCCGTCACGCCGGCATCAACAGCCTGTTTGTTACCCCGCTGGAGCAGGTCGTTGTAGCGGCCCTCGGTGATGCGTTGCTCCATCGCGTCGGCGTCTATGCCAATCATCGTGGCAAGTTCCTTGAGTTGCGCGCCCGTCAGGCCGCCGCGTTGCTGCCACTTAAACTGAAGGTCGAGCATCTCTTCGAATTTACCCTCCTCGTCGGCGGCAAAGAGCACGGCATTTTGCAGCGCCGAATACTGGAACTGCGGCAAGACGATGGGCTTGTAGACGAAGCGCACCTGATCCTCATACTGCGCAATGACCGACTTCATAACGGGATGAAGGCTCTTGCAATGCGGGCAGTTCGGGTCGAAAATCTCGACGACCGTCACCGAGGCATCCGCTTTGCCGACGTCCGGATCGCGCTCATCGACCAGCGTCGAGAGGTCCACAACCGCTTTTTCGGCATCGTAGAAGCACTGCCCCGCAGCGCTGCTGTGCGGGTGGGTTCCCTCGCCCTGCTGCGTGGGTTGGGCTACTGCCGGCGCCACGAGGCTGTTGAAATAGGCTACGTCGGCGCCAATGAGCAGAAGAATCAGCGCGGCGAAAGCGCCGTAGAACACGCCCTCGCGCTTCCTCGTTTTAGCGTTCATGGTCACTATCGAAAGGTCTACGGGTTTGAATAAATAGACGGCCTGCACCCCCAGGAGGATCGCCACACACAGCGCCGAAATCAGGCACAGCGGGCATCGCGCGGGCAAGACGACGAACTGGTAGACCGTCAGAAAGAGCGAATACAGGAACCCTGCGCCGATGAGCGCCGCGCGGGCTTTTTTAAGCCACCACCCTCCGGTCTGCGCGCCCAGGCCAATGACCCCGCACAGCGCCGCCACCGTCAGGTAAAAAAGGCCGCCCCACACCGCGTTAGACACCCCCAGGGGCTTGCCCACGGCACTCTCGAAAGCGGCCTGGCAACCAGACACCTCCGCCTCCGACTCGAAGGCGCCGAACAAGCAATCCTGCTCGAAGTTCGTACTCGCGGTGAGCATCATATGCACGGTGGTAAGACCACCCAGCAAGGCTACCACAAAGAGGATGCGTTCGAACAACGGCAGATGACGCGCCCACCGGCTCAGCGGCGCGCTGTTTTTTGCCTGCTTCCCGGTATCCCTCTTTGCCATTTCGTCTCGTTTCAAACAACCTGGAAGGGAGTGTTTTAGTGCTTTAGTGTTTTGGTGTTTTAGTGTTTGGGTTGGCTGGCTTTATAAAAACTCAAACACTAAAACACCAAAACACTAGAACACTAAAACCACATCCTCACGTAACTCCAACTCGACACGAATGTTGCCAGCACACGAAAAGTCCACCGAGGCATCGGCGGCGTTGCGGCGGGCGCGTCTGCCCAGGGCAGCGGTTCCTCGTACCTATACACGCATTGCCCCCTTCCATGATGGCCTGGCGGTGCTGGTGGAGACCAAAGCGCGGCGTTTGGGCATATGTTCGACCTCCCCCCCACTGCCGATTTCGCGCCGGTGCTGCGCGAGTTTTTGCGCGTGCTCCGGCCCGGCGGGCGCCTCGTGATGGTCAACATGACGCTGGCCGTGCGGTGGTACAATCACCTCTGGGAGAGCCTCTACCGCCTCTATCCCCCGCTGCTGGGCGGCTGCCGGGGCGTCGTCGTCGAGCCGTTCCTGCGCGAAGCCGGTTTCACCAACACCCGCCGCGCCTACATCAGCCAATGGACGTTTCCGTCGGAGGTGGTTTATGGTGAACGACCGGGCTGATTTTGGATTTTAGATTTTGGATTTTGGATTGGTAGGTTTCTGATCGAATAATCATCAAACCGAAAATCCGCGTCGGTTGGAACGGCTGCGGCTTCTTCGATTATTCAACCCGGTCGTATCAAACAATCCAAAATCCAAAATCCAAAATCCAAAATCGATAACTTACCCCCAAGCCTCCTCACCCACCCGTCTTGCCGATGCTCGATGAGATTGAAATAGGAAGCGACTTTTTAGAGCGGCTCCTGTTTGCCCTCGGTATTGCGCTGATCATCTTCGCTATTGTGCAGGTGATCCGGCGGCTGGTGCGGCGTTATGTGGACGACCCGGAGCGCCGGTTTCGGGTTACGCGGATGGTGGGACGCCTGGGCAGCCTGCTGGCGGTGCTGCTGTTCATCGGCGCGCTCTTCGAAACCACGCGCAACCTCATCGCCGTGCTGACCATCGTCGGCGCGGGGCTGGCTATCGCGTTGCGCGAGACGTTGATGAGTGTCTTCGGCTGGAGCTACATCGCCGCGCGCGCGCCCTTCAAAGCCGGCGACCGCATCGAAGTCAACGGCATCCGCGGCGACGTGATCGACGTGCGCCTGCTGCACACGACGTTGATGGAAATCGGCGGCTGGGTCGATGCCGACCAGAGTACGGGGCGGCTCGTCCACGTGCCCAACAGCATGGTGTTTCTCCACGGCGTCTACAACTACACGCGCGGCTTCCATTTTATCTGGAACGAGATCGCCCTCGTCGTCACGTTTCGCAGCGACTGGCAGGCCGCGCGCGAGATCATGCTCGATCTGGCGAGCGAGCCGGCGGCGGAGATCGAACAACACGCGCGCGAGGAAATCAAAGACATGGCGCAGGAATATCTGGTCTTCTACAAGATCCTGACGCCGTTCGTCTACGCGCGCTTCGTCGAAAACGGCATCCGGCTGACGTTGCGGTATCTCTGCGAGGCGCGCAAACGCCGGGGCACCGAGCACGCGTTGACCGTCGGCATCCTGACGGCGTTTAAAGAGCACGGCGGCATCGAACCGGCCTATCCGGCGCTGAGCGTCACGCGCCACGAGACGCCGCCCTTCGGCCCGCTCCCCGCCCCCGAAAACCGTCTTCATCCCTCGAAAAAAACCGGCTGGAATCCTTTATAATGGAGCCTCTCCTCATTGTAGGCATGTACAAAAGCGGCACGTCGTGGCTGCTGGCAAGCCTGAGCGCGCATCCCCAATGCATCGGTTTTAGAGAAGTCGACCTGATAAAGGTCGTGGGCACTTACATCCCGCTGTTTTACTTTATTAAGCGATTTCGCCTCCACGACCCGGCCACGCGCGTTCAGACACTCTTCGGCAAAACGGCCTGGTGCCATCTCCCCAAGACGTTCTACCCGGACCTGCTCAAGGCGTCGGGTCGGCCCGACCAAACGGTGCTGGATCTGCCCCCCGGCCTGGTGATAGACCGCATCCGGGATCATTTTACCGCGAACGGCCACTGGGAACTGAACGATCAGCAGTATTTGACCCCCCGCTCTTTTCTTTTTTTCGAGCCGGAGCGGCTCGAACGCCTCTATCACACCCTCGTGCATACCGAAACCGTAACCGGTTTTTTAGAGACGGTCTTCGAGTTGGTCGAAGAAGAGATGGCCGCGCGCGGGCTGACGGACCTGCGGTATTATCTCTTCAAAGGCGCCGATCAGATTTCGTTTATCGACGTCTTCAAAGACGAAGACAAACCAATCAAGAAAATCCTCATCGTCCGCGATGGACGCGACGCCGCCATCTCTGCCGTCAAATTTCAAAAGCTGATGCGCCAGCGCCAGTCCGCCTGGACAACCGCCACGGACGAGATGGATTATCACTATCATCTCGTGGGATGGACGCGGCACGTGGCGAGAGCCCGCAAAAGGCTTGAGGACGAATCGTACTACATGCTTCGCTACGAGGATCTGAACCTGAACTTCCACGAAACCTTCGCCCACCTGCTCGGCTGGCTCGGCCTGGACACCTCGCCGGAGATCATCGAAGCCATTCATAACCGGACGTCGTTCGAGGCCGTGACGGGGCGCAAGCGGGGTGAGGAAAAGGCCGCCGTCGTCCGCAAAGGCGCCGTCCGCGAATGGGCCGAGGTGCTCAGTGAGAAGGAAAAGAAAAAAGCCTGGAAGATCGCCGGCAAGCAACTGCGCGCGTTGGGGTATCCGGAAAAATAAAAATCCGATTCAAGCCGTTCCTTGCGTCATGAAGCTTCGAGAGGTGTCGCGTTCGGAGAGCGAAGGGCGAGGAGCGAGGGGCGCTTTTCGAATCTCGCTCCTCGCCCTTCACCCCTCACTCTTCGGAACAAAACGTATCACGGAGCGATGCCGCATCGCGATGGCGTACAGACCGATTGAAGCGACACAGTTGCTTTCTGCGGGGAAACAGCGTAGCTTTCAGCCATGACCTCCGTTACGCCTGCCCATAGCACCCGTACCGCCTGGTGGTGGTGGACCATGACCCGCGCAGTGGGCCAGGCGTATCGTGCTGGATCGTCCTAGATCCGGGTGTTCCTACGTTAAGCGGCCCGCTGCTCTCCGGCAGTGGGTTTTTTTGTTTGATGCGAATCCTACTGCGTACTTCGTATTGCGTATCGCAAGGGAACCCTACGCAATACGAAGTACGCACTACGCAGTACGACCATGATGACTTTCAACGAATTCAGACGGCTGGCTCAGGCCCAACGCGCCGAGGGCATAGACCGCTTTCTGATTCCCGTCTACAAACGCCTCAGCGCCGACTTGCTGACGCCCGTCTCGGCGTTTCTGATCTTGCGCGAGTTTGGCAGCCATTGCTTTCTGCTCGAAAGCGTCGAGGGCGGCGAGAATCTGGCGCGGTATTCGTTCCTGGGCAAAAATCCGTACCGCATCGTCAAAGCCAGCGGCGAGGCAGTGGTGGTCGAAGACGGTTCCGGAAACCGGCTTGATGCGCCGGAAGGCAACATCTTCGCGGTGCTCCAGCATTATCTAGACGCCTACGTCGAGGCGCGGGCGCCGGGGCTGCCGCGTCTGACCAGCGGCGCCGTCGGCTACCTGGGCTACGACAACATCCGCCTCGTCGAACGCCTGCCCGACCAACCCGACGACGACCTCGGCCTGCCCGATGCCATCTGGTGTTTCTACGACACCGTCGCCGCCTTCGACCGCGTCAAGCACCAACTCGTGTTGATGGCCAGCGCGTTCATCGACAACGGGACAAACCTCAAGACGGCGTATTACGATGCCCAGGCCAAGATTGCGCGCCTCCAGGCCGAGTTGCACACCACCTTCGCCCACCCCGAACCTGTCACGTTAGAGAGCGAGGAGATGGCCTCCAACTTCGAGCGCGCCGCCTTCGAAGAGGCCGTCGAGAAGGCCAGGCGATACATCTACGAAGGCGACATCTTCCAGGTGGTGCTCTCGCAACGTTTTTCGATGTCGTTCGAAGGCGACCGGTTCAACCTCTACCGGGCGCTGCGGCAGATCAACCCGTCGCCGTATTTGTTTTATCTCGATTTTGAGGAAGTGGCGCTCATCGGCTCGTCGCCCGAGGTGCTGGTCCGGGTCGATGAAGGGCGGGTGGAACTGTTGCCGATTGCCGGCACGCGGCATCGCGGGGCCACGCCCGAAGAAGACCAGGCGCTGGCCGAAGAACTGCTGGCCGATCCCAAAGAACGCGCCGAGCATCTGATGCTGGTGGACCTCGGACGCAACGACCTCGGACGCGTCAGCCGTTTCAACACGGTGCAGGTAGATCGCTACGCCTACATCGAGCGCTATTCGCACGTGATGCACATCGTCTCGTCGGTCTCCGGGGAGCTAGACCGGCAACGAGGCGCGATGGACGTGCTGGCGGCGTGCTTCCCGGCGGGCACCGTCAGCGGCGCCCCCAAGGTCCGCGCCATGGAAATTATCGACGAACTCGAACCGACCAAACGCAACATCTACGCCGGCGCCGTCGGCTACGTCGATTTCTCCGGCAACCTCGACACCTGCATCGCCATCCGCACGATGGTCGTCCGCAATAGCACGATCTACATCCAGGCCGGCGCCGGCATCGTGGCCGACAGCGACCCGGCCAGGGAGTTTGTCGAAACCGAAAACAAAGCGCGTGCTTTGAAACAGGCGATGCTGGTGGCGGCGGAGGGGTTGCTTTAGGATCCGATTTTAGATTTTGGATTTTAGATTTTGGATTGAGAAGCCTCTTCCTAACAAAGAATCCAAAATCCAAAATCTAAAATCCAAAATCAGAATCCTTCCACACACGTTATATTTCCCCGGCATCAACCCTCAACCCAATCCGAAGACCCATGGGACTCAAGGAAGTCAAATCGGCTCTTTTGAAGAAAGGCTGGGCGGGACGCACGCTCTCCCGCGAAGAAACCGTTGAGCGGCTCAACCCGCTGATCAAGCAGCATATGGCGCTCAACCACGCTCACACGTATGTCATCAACACCTGCACCGAGCAGGACGTGGCCGAGGCGCTCGCGGCCTTTCAGAAGACGGCGCGGGTGGACGTAGGCAAGCTCATGGAGACGGTCTTCAGTTGCGGCGGCGTCGCCTACAACGGCGTCGAGATGGAGCCGGGCGACTTTGCCCTGGACCCGGACGACAACGAGATGCTCTTTGCATTGCGCGATCAGGAACAGGCCTTTCGCGATGCGGTGGCCGAGGAACTGACGCTCGAACACCAGATGCGCACGCGCGCCGTGCTCACCCGCCTGCAAACCAACAACCAACAACGCTTCGATTTCCTCAAGATCAACACCAAAAAACGCCGCCCGAAAGCAGCGACGTCGTAGTGTTTAGGTGTTATGGTGTCATAGTGTTTTAGTGCGATGAACTCAAACACTATAACTCGAAAACACCATAACACTATAACACTTAAACACAATTACTTAAATGGAAGCACCAACTTCATCGTCTACCTCGACGGCTCCACCCTCTGACACCGTCGTCGTCTCCGGCATTCAGCCGTCGGGCGAGTTGCACATTGGCAACTATTTCGGCGCCATCCGCCAGCACATCGCCTTTCACGATAAGCACGAGTCGTACTTCTTCATCGTCAACTATCACGCGATGACGACCGTCCACGACGCCGAGATGCTCAAGCGCTATACGCTCGGCGTGGCCGCCACGTACCTCGCGCTGGGCTTCGATCCGGACAAATCGAACCTCTTCGTTCAGAGCGACGTGCCGCAACTGAACGAGTTAACCTGGATCTTTCATACCCTGACGCCGGTCTCGCAACTCGAAAAAGCGGTCTCCTACAAAGACAAAGTGGCGCAGGGGCTCACTGCCAACGCCGGGTTGTTCAATTATCCGGTGCTTCAGGCCGCCGACATTCTTATCTACGGCGGCTCGCTCGTGCCCGTCGGCGCCGACCAGAAACAACACATCGAGATCACCCGCGACACCGCTCAGCGTTTCAACCGCACCTTCTGCCCCGACGACTCCATCTTCCCCGTCCCAGACCCGTACATCCTCGACGACGTTGCCGTAGTGCCGGGCGTCGATGGGCGGAAGATGTCGAAGAGCTATGGCAACACCATCGGCATCTTCGACGAAGGCAAGACGCTCAAAAAAAATGTGATGAGCATCGTCACCGATTCGACCCCGCTGGAAGCGCCGAAGGATCCGGACAAGGATAACGTCTTTGCGCTAATCAAACTCTTCGCCGATGTTGATAAACAAGCCGAGATCGCCGAGGCCTACCGCGCCGGAGGCTACGGCTACGGCCACGCCAAAAAAGAACTCATCGCCCTGATCACTGACTATTTCGGCGAAGCCCGCGAACGCCGCCGCGACTTGATCGCCCATCCCGACTACGTCCTCGACGTGCTGCGCGACGCTGGTCGCCGGGGCCGGGAGAAGGCGGAGTCGTATATGGAGCGGGTGCGGGAGGTGACGGGATTGCTGACGACGTACTGAGTCGGGGAGTCGGAGAGTCGGGGAGTCAACGTTTTTAAACAACTAGACGCATGGAGGTGACAAGATGGCAATTGATGGTTTCAAGAAGCTTCGCGTGTATCAGCGTGGCTTTCAGGCCGCGATGGATATCTTCAGGATTTCCAAAAGCTGGCCAAAGACGGAACAGTACTCCCTGACGGATCAGATCAGACGTTCATCGCGGTCCGTCTGCTCTAACATCGGTGAATCTTGGTTCAAGCGTCGATATCCCAAACATTTTGTCAGCAAGCTAAGCGACGCTGGTAGCGAGGCCGTCGAAACGCTCGTCTGGCTAGACTTTGCTGTCGCCTGCGAGTACATGCATGAATCCGAAGCAGCCCAATTAGAAGAGCAATATGAAGTGATTCTCGGAGGCCTCGTTAAAATGATGAATCATCCCGAACAATGGTGCATCCCTCCCTCACAAGTTCGAGAGGACGCGGTTGGCTATAACGTTTAAGCACACCTCCCCTCCTACTGTCCCCGACTCTCCGACTCCCCGGCTCTCCGACTCAAAAAAATGATCCTCATCATCGACAATTACGACTCGTTCACGTACAATCTGGTCCACCTCGTAGGGCGTCATACCGAGGACCTGAAGGTCGTACGCAACGATGTGATGACGGTGGACGAGGTGAAGGCCATGGCGCCGGATGGGATCATGATCTCGCCGGGGCCGGGGCGGCCTGACGATGCCGGCATCAGCAAGGCCTTGATCGAGCACCTGGGGCCGACGACGCCGGTGCTGGGTGTCTGCCTGGGGCATCAATCCATCGGCGAAGTCTTCGGCGGCGTCGTCACCCACGCGCCGTCGTTGATGCATGGCAAGACGAGCACTATCCACCACGACGGCAAAACCATCTTCGACGGCGCTGAGCAAGGCTTCACCGCCACGCGCTACCACTCGCTCGTCGTCGACCGCGACTCCGTGCCCGACGTGTTGGAGATTTCTGCAGAGACCGAAGACGGCATCGTCATGGGTTTGCGCCACCGCGCGCATCCCATCGAAGGCATCCAGTTCCACCCCGAAAGCGTCCTGACCACCGAAGGCCCCCGGCTGATTGCCAACTGGCTTTCTAAAATCGCTGGAGGCGATTTTAGAACATGAGAGAGTTTTTACATATTCTGTCGCTGCGCAAGACGTTGACGCAGGAGCAGGCCCAGCAGGCGATGCACGTGTTGATGCAAGGCGAGGCCGAGCCCGAACACGCGGCGGCGCTGCTGATGGGCCTGCGCACCCGGGGCGAGACGCTCGACGAACTCACCGGCTTCACCCGCGTGATGCGCCAGTACGCCGTACCCGTCGAATGCGACGACCCGCGCGCCATCGACCTCTGCGGCACCGGCGGCGACAGCAGCGGCACCTTCAACATCTCGACGGCGGCGGCCTTCGTCTGCGCCGGGGCCGGGGCCACCGTCGCCAAGCACGGCAACCGCTCGGTCTCTTCGAAATGCGGCTCGGCGGATGTGCTCGCGGCGCTGGGGGTCAATATCGAGTTGCGCAAGCTGGGGGTGGAGCACTGCCTCCGCGAAGCCGGTATCGCTTTCATTTTTGCGCCGTTCTTCCACCCGGCCATGCGTTTCGTGATGCCCATTCGGCGGATGCTGGGCGTGCGAACGTTTTTCAACATCCTCGGCCCGTTGTGCAACCCGGCGGGCGTGCGGCGGCAGATCGTGGGCGCCTTCAGCCCCCTCGTGGCCGAGTTGATGGCCGGCATCCTCGCCAACCTCGACGCCGAGCACATCATCACCCTCCACGCCGACGACGGCCTCGACGAAATCTCGCTGGCCGCCGCCACGACAGCCTTCGAACACGACGTCGATCAACCCGGATCGAACACGCCGCGCAAATTCTCGATCCAACCCGAAGATCACGCCATCCAGCGCACCCCGCTTTCGGCCCTGCAAGGCGGCGACGCTGAGGAAAACGCCGGCATCCTGCGCGCCATCTTCGCCGGTGCGCCCGGCCCCCATCGCGACGTGGTGGTGCTCAACGCCGCCTACGCCCTCCATGCCAGCGGCCGCTTCGACAGCCTCGACACCTGCTTCGACGCCGCCCGCCAAAGCCTCGACTCCGGCGCTGCCGCAGCGAAATTGGCACGGCTCGTCGAAGCCTCGAATGATGCGCCTGCTGACTGATTTTTGATTTGAACGTGCGGTAGAGACGTTACATGTAACGTCTACGGGTTGCCCCAACCCCACCCAAACACCAACCAATGACCATCCTCGACCGCATCGTTGACGACACGCGCGCGCTCATCGCGAAGCGCAAGCAGGCGGTGCCCGCGCGGGTGTTGGAGCAACGCATCGCTTCAGCCGGTGCTACGCGGTCGCTCGAAGCGGCGTTGCGGCGGGATCATCTCGCTATCCTTGCAGAGATCAAAAAAGCCTCGCCGTCGAAAGGCGTCATCCGCGAAGATTTCGACGTGCCGGACCTGGCGCGGCAGTATGAAGCGAGTGGGGCTGCCGCCGTCAGTGTGCTCACCGAGCCGTTGCATTTTCAGGGATCGCTCGACAACCTCGCGCTGGCGCGTCAGGTTGTCGATCTGCCGCTTTTGCGCAAAGATTTTATTGTCGATCCCTACCAGCTTCTCGAAGCGCGCGCCTTCGGGGCCGACGCCGTGCTGCTCATCGCCGCCGTGCTGAGCCGTGATGAACTCTTCGACCTGCATCAGGCCGCGCATGAACTCGGCCTGGACTGCCTCGTCGAAGTCTACGAACGCAGCGAAATAGACCGGCTCGACTTCGATCAGGTAAAAATCCTCGGTGTCAACAATCGGGATTTGCGGACGTTTGAGGTGGACATCAACCATTCGCCCCGCGTCTTCGAGGACGCGCCTGCCGACGTGGTGCGCGTCTCAGAAAGCGGCCTCCGCGCGGCAGACGACCTGGCCCACCTCCGGCGTCATGGCGTCGATGCCGTGCTCATCGGCGAGACGTTCATGCGCGCGGCAGAACCGGGGAAGACGCTGCGCGCTTTGCAGGCCGACGTATCATCAATCCTCAATCGATCATGAAACGAACCTCGTTCTGGATTTGGATGCTGGCGCTGCTCTACCTCCAGGCGTGCGCCACCAGCAAACCCTCGGTGATGCTGTCCGAAGATCCGGAGGTCAACGCCTTCCTCGAACAAATTCAAAACCATCTGGAATCACACGATTGGTCGAAGATTTTGGACGTGGCTGATCCGATCCATTTTGAAACTCAGGTAAAAGACCTGGGCATGGCGAAAGTCCAATATGCAGCCGAGCTTTTCGGGCTTTACATGATGGATAACAACATCCAGACCGGCGAGACGCTTACCTGGGAAGATCTGGAACGCATCCGGTCGGTGCAGTTGAATGAACTGACCGGCTCCGGCGAAACGTTTCAGGTTTCAGGCACGGTGACGCTCTCCACCCAGGAGGTGTTGAATCTCAATTTCGAGATCGTCAAAAAGAGTGGGCAATACCTGCTGACGGGCGCTGTGGGATAAACGATGCATCAGGGATACGGTCATGGTTTTCCTTCTATGTTGCGCTCGAAGCGCGGTAGACATCAATCATGGGTCATGAGTCATGAGGTGTGTTCTCGTGACCCATGACTCATGACCCATGACCTACACCTTCGGTTGCCCATCGCACCATCGGTGAAAATATCACATAACGTAGTCCCCGCTATCTGAACTACGGAGAAAATGGCCTTGAAAGTCAAAATTTGCGGCATCACGAACCTCGAAGACGCGCGCTTTTGCGCCGGCGCTGGGGCCGACTTTCTGGGATTCATCCAGTATCCTAGGAGCCCGCGCTACGTCGATCCTGAAACGGCAAAGGAAATCATCACGTGGGTGTACGGGCCGAAGGCGGTCGGCGTGTTCGTCAATGAAGATGCCGAGTCCGTCAACCGCACTGCCGAGGCGGCGGGCTTCGATCTGGTGCAACTTCACGGTGATGAATCGCCCGACGTCTGCGCGCAGATCGAACGGCCTGTCATCAAAGCCTTCCGCATCCCGCCCGAAACGACGGCGGACGAGATCCGCGCGCAGATGGAACCCTACCGCGAGCACGCCGCCTACTTCCTGCTCGACACCCACCACCCGACGCTCTGGGGCGGCACCGGCGAGACGTTCGACTGGCAACACGCCCGCGCCCTCGCCGCCGATTTCCCGATCTTCCTGGCCGGCGGCCTCAACGCTCAAAACGTCGAAGAAGCCGTCCGCCGGGTGCGCCCGCTGGGCATCGACCTGTCGAGCAGCCTCGAAGCCCATCCCGGCAAAAAGGACTTCGATAAGCTGAATGCGTTTTTTGAGACGGTTAACACGTTGAGATCGACGTTGCAGGAATAGTCATGAGTCATGAGTCATGGGTCATGGGTGTCTCACCAAAAACGCATGACTCATGACCATTTTCAACCAACAGGAAAGCATGCCCACAGCAACCTATTCAGCCCCCGATGCCACCGGCCATTTTGGTGATTACGGCGGCACATTCGTTCCGGAGATCCTGATCCCCGAACTTGCCGCGTTGAAACAGGCGTTTGCCCGGGCCTGGACGGATGCGGCGTTTCAGGATGAATACCGGGCGCTCTTGCGCGATTACGTAGGCCGCCCCACGCCGCTGACCTTCGCCGACCGGCTCACCGAGGCGCTGGGCGGGCCGAAGATCTACCTCAAGCGCGAGGATCTCTGCCATACCGGCGCGCACAAAATCAACAACACTGTCGGGCAGATCTTGCTGGCCCGGCGGATGGGCAAGACGCGCATCATCGCCGAGACCGGCGCCGGGCAGCACGGCGTGGCGACGGCCACCGTCGCGGCCAAATTCGGCCTGCAATGCATCGTCTACATGGGCGCCGAAGACATCGAGCGGCAGCATCTGAACGTCGAACGGATGCGCCTGCTCGGCGCCGAAGTGCGCCCGGCTATCAGCGGCAGCCAGACCCTCAAAGACGCCACCAACGAAGCCATCCGCGACTGGGTCTCCAACCCCCACGACACGTTTTACATCATCGGCTCGGTCGTCGGGCCGCATCCCTATCCGATGATGGTGCGCAACTTCCACCTCGTCATCGGCGAAGAGACGCGGCGGCAGCTTTTGGAGCAGGAGGGCCGCGAAACGCCCGACGCCGTGGTGGCCTGCGTCGGCGGCGGCTCGAACGCGATGGGGCTCTTCTATCCTTACATCAACGACGAAGGCGTGGCGCTCTACGGCGTCGAAGCTGCCGGCGAGGGCCTCGACGGACGCCACGCCGCCACGCTCTCGCTGGGCGAGCCGGGCGTGCTCCACGGCGCCATGAGCTACCTCCTGCAAGACAACGCCGGCCAGGTTCAACTGGCACACTCGATCTCCGCCGGGCTCGACTATCCGGGCGTCGGCCCCGAACATTCCTATCTCAAAGACCTCGGACGCGTCTCGTACCGAACGGCTACCGACGCCGAGGCCGTCGAGGGCGTCAAGCTGCTGGCGCGCACCGAGGGCATCATCCCGGCGCTGGAGACGGCTCACGCTATCGCCATCCTGCCTCGCCTTGCCCAGGAGATGCAAAGCAAAGAGATCATCGTCGTCAACTGCTCAGGCCGGGGGGATAAGGATATGGGGACGATTACGGCGTATCTGTGAGGGTGAGAAAGGGGGAAAGGGAGAGAGGGAGAAAGGGGGAACGTTTTAATAAAGTATGGAGGTGGTGTTATGGCTATTAAGCGGTTTGAGGAATTGCGGGTGTATCAAATGGCGTTCGAGGCGGCGATGCGAATCTTCGAGCTTTCGAAAACCTGGCCCAAAGAGGAGCAATATTCGCTCACGGACCAGATAAGACGGGCTTCGCGGTCGGTGTGTGCGAATATCGCAGAGGGTTGGCGCAAGAGGCGCTATCAACGGCATTTCATCAGCAAACTTACCGATGCAGATGGCGAAGCTGCTGGGACGCGCGTTTTTTTGAGTTTTGCGTTCCATTGCGGCTATCTGGAAGAATCAGATTACATCGATCTAGATAAAACCTACGATCGGATTAGCGGTGGCCTGGTCAATATGATGGCGAATCCTGACAAGTGGTGCGGCCCCTCCTACCTTGTTCGGGAAGACGGTGCGGATTACAATATCGACCCTTGATCGCCCTTTCCCCCTCTCTCCCTCTCCCCCTTTCTCCCTTTCCTTCAACGATCTCTTAAAATGTCCAGACTGCGAAATACGCTCAACGGCCTCATGGAGCAAAAGGAAAAAGCCATGGGGCTGTTTCTGACGAACGGCTTTCCTACGCCGGCGGATACGCTGCCGATTCTCCAGGCCCTCGATGCGGGCGGGGCTGATTTTATCGAGTTAGGGATGCCTTTTAGCGATCCGCTGGCCGAGGGGCTGCCCATCCAGCGGTCGAGTGCGCGGGCGCTCGGCCATGGGGTGAAGATGGAGGATGCCTTTCGTACGGCGGAGGAATTTCGCGCGAAGAGTGAGACGCCGCTGCTGCTGATGGGCTATATCAACCCCATCTTGCGCTACGGTGTGAGCAACTTTTGCCGGGCTGCGCGCTCTTCAGGAGTAGACGGCTTGATTCTGCCAGACCTGCCGCCCGAAGAGCGCGGCCTCGTGGCCGATCACGCGCAGGAAGCCGGGCTGGCGATGGTCTACTTGATCGCCCCGAACACGGCGGACGACCGCATCGCTGAGATCGATGCGCTGGCCTCTGGCTTTGTCTATGCCGTCTCGATTACGGGCATCACCGGCAGCGGCCTCGACGACCGCCTCGATGCCGTGGCGGCCTACCTCCAACGGGCGCGACGCCTGGTGCAGCGCAACCCGGTGCTCGTCGGCTTCGGCATAAAAACCCACACCGACGCCATGCGCCTGAGCCGGCACACCGACGGCTTCATCGTCGGATCGGCGCTCATCCGGCTCATCGAACGCCTCTGGGACGACGCCGCACTGACGCCGGACGAACGCCTGGCGCAGGTACGCGCCTTCGCCCATACGTTGAAATATGGGGGGACGTAATGCGTATTGCGTACTGCGTATTACGTGGCACCCTTACGCAGTACGAAGTACGCAATACACCCACGTTTCACGAACCCTCCCGCCTCTGAGTCGTTGTAGAGACGGCGTGGTTTCTACCTCTTCAAAAGAAATCATACGATGATGCACGACGCAACACGCTTTTGGCCGCTTTTCGGCCTGATTCCGGCGCTCCTGATACTCTTCGGGTGCGGCGACATAGACCTCCGTCCCGAAGCCGTCGGCGAAGAAGGACAAATCACCGTCGTGATCGACTCGACGCTCTGGGACGGCGCCGTGGGCGAAGCGCTGCGCGATCAACTCGGCGCCCCCATCTTCACGTTGCCCACACGAGAACCGGCCTTCTCGCTGCAACCCCTCAGCCTGATCTCGCAACAAGTCCTCGACATGGCGCAGAGCCGCAAAAACATCGTCTTTGTCGCCTCGCTCGACGATACGACGACCAACGAAGCCCGGTTCATCAGAAGCATCCTCTCCGAAGACGCGCAGCAAGCGATCTTCGACGGCGGCACCGCCGTGGTGCCGCGCGACAACGTGTGGCGCCAACGCCAGCAGGTCTTTTACGTGACCGCAGCCACGCCGGAAGGCCTCGTCTCGGCCATCGAAGAAGACGGCCCCGGCATCGTCTACAAATTCAACGAAGTGACCCGTACACGCCTCCAGCGCGAGATGTTCGACATCGGGCGGCAACCCGAAATCGAGGAGTATCTGATGAATCATCACGGCTTTGCCGTCCACGGCCAGCACGATTACATCGTCGCGATGGACACGAGCAACTTCATCTGGCTCCGGCGCAACCTCAGCGACACCTGGCGCAGCTTCTTCATCTACTACGAAGAAGACGCCGACCCGTCGAAGCTCTCGCCCGAATGGATCTATCAGGCCCGCGACGCCCTGACGAAACGCTACGTGCAAGGCACCCTCGGCGGCTGGGTAGAGATCGACCAGCGCCGCCCGCTCGAAGCCGAGGAAATCAACTTCAAAGATCGCTATGCCTACGAAGTGCGGGGCCTCTGGCATATGGTCGGCGAAGAGAACGGCGAGAAATTCCCGTTTGGCGCCGGCGGGCCGTTCCTGACCTATGCCTTCTATGACGAACCCACCGGGCGCCTCTACATGCTCGACGGGATGGTCTTTGCGCCCAACTACCCCAAGCGCGAATTCTTACGCCAGTTGGAGGTCATCGCCTACACGTTCCGCACGCAGCAAGAGGTGGTAGAAGCCGAACAGGTAGCCGCCCGGTGAGCTATTCTAAACCCTATGTCCTTTTCAGAGAAGTATAGCCAGACGATGTTGAAAGGGAGAAAGGGAGAAAGGGGGAAAGGGAGACAAAAAAAGCATTTCCCCCCTCTCTCCCTCTCTCCCTCTCCCCCTTTCTCTGCCATCCTCCTCGCCGGCTTGCTCACCCTCTCGGCCTGCTCGGCCATCACCTCCGAAGATCCCCCCATCGCCGATAGCACGATGGTCGAGGTCTTGATCGAGCTGCACCTGGCCGACGCCCGCCTCGATCTTCAATACGATGCCCTGCCCGCCGTCCGCGACTCGATCCTCCTCAAACACGGCCTCGACGAACCCCGCTTCCGGGCTATCCTCGACTATTACGCCGACCACCCCGAAGCCTACTCGGCCCTCTACACGACCGTGCTCGACCGCATCAGCGACGAACGCCTCCGCCAGGGCGAGGGCCTGCCCATCAACACAGAGCCGCCTCCCGGCGTGGCTGACGAGAATTGAAACTCTTACCGAAGCAGAAGCATCTGGCGCACCGCTCGGAAGGCGCCCGCTTCGAGCCGGTAGAAATAGACCCCGCTCGGCAAGGCGCTCGCCTCGAACCGTACGGCATGCCGCCCCGCCGCCTGTTCCGCCTCGACGAGCACGGCCACGAGCCGCCCTTGCACGTCGTAGACCAACAGGCGCACGGGCGCCCGTTGCGGTAGCGTAAAGCGGATCATCGTGGCTGCGTTGAACGGGTTGGGATAATTCGCCTCCAACGTGAAGACTGCCGGGATCTCAGCGGCCTCCTCCGTGGCAACGTTGGTGCAACCCGTGCGAAGCACGTTGGGAATGCTATTGATCCAGGCTTGAAAAGCATCGTCGAGAGACTCGCAGAGGTTCGTGTTGTCGAACCAAAAAAATTCGAGTTGCGACAGGTTGATCAGGCTCAACGGGAGCGTCCCATCTAAGAGATTGTTGTTGAAAAACAGGTTTTTAAGATTGACGAGGTTGCCCAACTCTGCCGGAATCGAGCCCGTGAACTGGTTATTGCTAAGATTCAGGTTGGTGAGGTTGACGAGGTTGCCCAACTCTGCCGGAATCGAGCCCGTGAGTTCGTTACGATTGAAATCCAACCATGTGAGATTGGTCAGGTTGCTCAACTCCACCGGAAGCGACCCCGTGAACTGGTTGATGCCGAGACTGAGGGATTCGAGGTTAGCCAGATTGCCCAACTCTACCGGAAGTGACTCCGTGAACTGGTTGACGCTGAGATTCAGGACTGTGAGGTTGGCCAGATTGCCCAACTCCGCCGGAAGCGACCCCGTGAACTGATTGCTACCGAGACTGAGGGATTCGAGGTTAGCCAGATTGCCCAACTCCGCCGGGAGCGACCCCGTGAACTGGTTGACGCCAAAAAGCAGGGATTCGAGGTTAGCCAGATTGCCCAACTCCGCCGGGAGCGACCCCGTGAACCGGTTGCTGGTGAGCCCCAGCCATGTGAGGTTGGTGAGGTTGCCCAACTCCACCGGGAGCGAGCCCGTGAACTCATTGCTACTGAGACTCAGGAATTCGAGGCCGGCCAGGTTGCCCAACTCTACTGGGAGCGAGCCCGTGAACTGGTTGCCGCCGAGATCCAGCCATGTGAGGTTGGTGAGGTTGCCTAACTCCTCCGGGAGCGATCCTGTGAGTTGGTTGGCACTGAGGCCCAGATTGGTGAGGTTGACCAGATTGCCCAACTCCGCCGGAAGCGACCCCGCGAGTTGGTTATTGCTGAGAAACAGGAGTTCGAGGTTGGCCAGATTACCCAACTCCTCCGGAAGCGACCCCGTGAACTGGTTGCCACTGAGATCCAGGGATTCGAGGTTAGCCAGGTTGCCCAAGTCCACCGGGAGCGACCCCATGAGTTGGTTACGGTTGAAACTCAGGGATTTGAGGTTGGTGAGGTCGCCCAACTCCACGGGGAGTGTCCCCATGAACTGGTTGCTGTGGAGACTCAGGAGTTCGAGGCCGGCCAGGTGGCCCAACTCCTCCGGAAGCGACCCCGTGAACTGGTTGGCGCTGAGATTCAGTTCGGTGAGGTTGGCCAGGTTGCCTAACTCCTCCGGGAGCGACCCCATAAGGTTGTTGTGGGGAAGATTCAGGCTTGTGAGGTTGGCCAGGTTGCCAAGTTCTGCCGGGAGCGACCCTGTGAGTTGGTTGCTGTTGAAGCTTAGGCTGGTCACACGGTCTCCTGTAACAGTAACCCCGTTCCATTGCGATACTGGCGTCGTGAGCCAGTTCGTGTTGTCGCCCCAGTTCGGCCCGTCGGTGGCGTTGTAGAGCGCCACCAGCGCCAGTGAGTCCTGCTCTACGACCTGGGCCTGCACTTTCAGTCCATTCAGGGTCATCAACAGCACAGCCCACAATAGGGTGATCGGTAGACGTGTCATAGTAATCCTCTATTAAATCCAAACATATAAATCCAAATGTAAATGTAGACGGACGCCCCCAAGGAATCAAGCCCCGGCTCCATTACGCCCACGTTCCGTCCTCCTACGCTGAAATATTCACCCGCTCCAGAGCCCTCTTCCCTACTCCCCCTTCTCCGAAGCGTCGTCCTCACCTTCCGCCTCGTCCGGAGCAGACGGCGCAGGCACGGCTTCGCGGGCGCGGATGGCCTCGACGGCGATCTCCGTCATCTCGCTGAGGGCCTGACACACCGTCTCTTCATCGACGATCACATCTTCGGTTTCCTCGTCGTGCCAGGCTTCGATGGCGTCTGCTTTGGCTTGCTCCCACTCTTTTTGTTCGTCGCGAAGCCGGGCGGCGTCTTCGAATTGCTGGCTTTGCACGGCGCTTTCTTTGGCCGTTTTGGTCTTTTTGAGTTGGGCCAGGATGTCGGCGAGGGCGGCTTTGAGCGCCTGCCCACGTTGGCGCGCATGCCGGTAGCCCACCCACGCGCCGGCTTCGTCCAACAGATCGACGGCGCGGCCCGGCGGACGGCGATCCGGCAGGTAGAGCACCGATAATTCGAAGGCAGCCTTCAAGGCTTCATCGGTGATCGTGCATTCATAGCGGCTTTCGAGGCGCTGCCGGTGCGCCGTCACGATGGCGAGCGTCTCGTCGTCGGGCGGTGGTTGGACGGGGATAACCTGGAAGGCCCGTTCGAGTTGAACCAGGGGCCGGAGGAAACCGTCGTAGCGCGGTATCGAGGCGGCGCCGATGCACCGGAGGCCGCCGCGCTTGAGCACGTAATGCAGCATCGAGAGAAACCGCTGCCTTTTCACCGAAACCCGCCCGGCGAACACGTTCAAGTCTTTGATGAAAAGAATCACCTGCTCGCGGTTGTCGATGCTCCGGATGATTTTACGCATCCGGTCTTCCATCTGAAACCATTGCGGCGTTTCGGTCAAGATCGCCTCGACGTCGAGTTCGACGATCCGATGATCGAACAGGGCTGCCGGGACGTCGTAGTCGATCATGGCCTGCGCCAGCCCTTCGACAATCGCCGTCTTTCCTACGCCTTCATCGCCGACGAGCAGGGCGTGTTTACGCTTCATGCACAGCACCCGCGCCAGGGCTTCGATCTCTTTTTCGCGGCCTACGATGCGGCGACCGGCTTCGAGGTCGAGCCGGGCTTTTTGCGTCAGATCACGACAATACTCGTCCGCCCGTGTTGCTTTGTGCGGGCGCGTCTCGCGGCGTCCTCGTTCGGCAACCGTTCTGGCATAATCTTCGACGATCGCCTGCGCATAGTCACGTCTCGCAGCACCGCTTCCTTTCTTGCTGGGATCCGTGCCTTTGCCTTTGTAGATCGCTTCGAGTTCGGCGCGGACGGCGTCGTAGGTGATGCTGAAACCTTGCTGCAAGATCTGGGCGGCGATGTTCTCGTCGTCGCGCAGCAGGCTCAAAAGCAGATGCTCCGTGCCGATCACATCGCTTTTGCTCGTTTTGGCTTCGAGATAGGTTATTTTGAGTACCTTCTCGGACTGCTTCGTGAGCGGGATGTTGCCCACCGTGAGCGTGCCGCCGGTACTGCGCACCGTATCTTCGAGGGCCATCTTGAGTTTTTGAGGATCACAACCGAGGTTGCGCAGGATTTTCACCGCGATCCCCTGGCCTTCGCGCAGGAGACCTAACAAAAGATGCTCCGTGCCGATGTAATCGTGCCCCAGCCGAATGGCCTCTTCCCGGCTGAACAAGATGACGTCGCGCACGCGTTCTGTAAAATTACCCTCCATGACTCGCTAAACGGTTTTGGTAGTGTTTAAAAGGTGTTGATGAAGCAAACAAACCGCCCCCTTGAGGGGGCTGTCGCGTAGCGACTGGGGGTGTAAACAGCCCGCTTTTACACCCT
>JANQES010000047.1 GCA_028278205.1 Rhodothermales bacterium | reverse complement strand
ATGGGACGCTCTGGGCTTGTTAGCAGGAACGTTGCTCTCGGAGCAATATAAAACCGTCCTGAATCAACGAGGCCAGGTGTACAAATTGTCGTGCGCCCTCCTGTTTGTAGCAAAAAGCTTTAAAAAACAAATAGCTCCCCCCGCCTTCGCGGGGGCAGGCTCCGGAGCGGCCTGTTCAAAAGAATGCGCCGCATCGGCTTTGAACAGGTCGCCCCTACGGGGCTCATTTTTAGGGAAAGAAGCCCTTCTACAAACAGGACGCCCCTACGGGGCTCGATAATACGGGATGACTCATGTTTTTCCCCGGCTCTCCGACTCCCCGGCTCATAAAACATCCACGCCGTTCGTTTCCGTCTGGCGTTCCGGCATGGAGAGGGGACGCGGTTTCGGCGCCGAGGTGCCCGTCCGTGGGAGGCTGGCTGATGCTGTTTCGGGCGCTTCCTTTTTTCGAAAAAGGTAATAATCCATCGAGAGATCGCCCGGGCCGGCCAGGAAGACCAGCACGAGCAGGAACAGCACCAGCACCGCCAGTTCGAGCGACTGCCCGGCGGCGAAAAGGCCTTCCTGCCAGTGTACGAAAAAGACGGCGCCGAAGAGGATGGGAATCTGCGCCAGCGCCGCCGCCCGCGTCAGCAACCCGAAGAGCAGCATCAGGCCGCCGCCGAGGTGGGCCAGCGTGATGTAATGGATCAGCGCGTTCGGGAACGCCCAATCGACGCCGCTTGAGACGATCAGGCTCATCAGGGCTTCCTGGTCGCCGATGAAGATGATGCCCCGGATGAAAAGCGCGAAGCCCAGAAAGACGCGGATGAAGAAGTAGGTGAGGCTTTGATGGGCTTCGAAACGGTGGCGTAACGCGTGCAGTTTGTCCATAGGTCCCACCGGTTTGTGCAAAGAACAGCCCACGACACAGCGCCGCGGCCTCTGCGAGGTGACGGGCAGCAAGTGTTGATTTCTTTTAACTATAAGCGAAAGCAGGGAGGCTGTCAATGGGTGAGAGGACATCACCTCAGAATAGATCTGCGATGAATCATTGCGTAACTTGCCCGTCCGCCCTCTCGTATCACCGTGCTTCACCCCACTCGGAAGCGCCCATCCCCCGTTTCAACGCTTTTCATCATCCAAGGAGGTCCCATGCGTAGGTCCGTCGCGTTTCTAGCGATGGCTGTGGTGGCGATGACCCTGTCTGCTTGCGAGCAGGGCGGTTCTACAGCCACCAGCAGCTTTAACGTCCCGGTCGAGTATCACACGCTCGATAACGGGTTGAAAGTGGTGCTCTCGCCCGACGACACCTCGCCGACGGTGGTCGTGGCGGTCTATTACAACATCGGCTTTCGCATCGAGCCGAGAGACCGCACCGGGTTTGCGCATCTCTTCGAACACATGATGTTCCAGGGGTCGGACAACCTGGGCAAGATGGAATTCATCAAACTCGTCCAGAGCAACGGCGGCATCCTCAACGGATCTACCCGGTTCGACTTCACCAACTATTTCGAGATCCTGCCGGCGCATAAGCTGGAAACCGCCCTCTGGGCCGAAGCCGACCGGATGCGCGGCCTCGCCATCACGCAGGAAAACCTGACCAACCAGCAGGGCGTGGTCAAAAACGAGGTGAAGGTCAACGTCATCAACCAGCCCTACGGCGGCTTTCCGTGGCTCGACATGCCGCAGTATGCCAACGAAAACTGGTACAACGCCCACAACTTCTACGGCGACCTCGAAGACCTCGACGCCGCCACGCTCGAAGACGTCCAGGCCTTCTTCGACACCTATTATTCGCCCAACAACGCCGTCGTCGTCCTCGTCGGAGACATCGATTCGGCGGGGGCGCTAGCGATGGTCGAAAAATATTTCGGCGACATCGAGCCGTCGGAGATTCCGGAGATGCCGGACATCTCGGAGCCGAGGCAGGAGCAAGAGAAAATCTTCAGCAAGACCGACCGCCTCGCCAACCGCCCGGCCCTGGCTTTTGCCTATCACATGCCCGAACGCAACACGCCCGAATACTACGCCCTCGGCTTGCTCGACCAGATTCTGCTTCAGGGCGATGACAGCATGTTGCATCAACACCTCGTGCAAGAGAAAGGCCTGACCGGCGGCGTCGGCGGGGGCATCAACATGCTCGGCAATATGTTCAACTACAACGGCCCCATGCTCTGGATGGGATCGCTCTTCCACGACAGCGACGTCCCCGCCGATACGATCATGCAGGCCGTCAACGAGGTCATCGAACGCGTCCGCACCGAGCCCGTCGATCAGGCCACGCTCGACCGCGCCCTGGTCAAGCTCCGCTCCGGGCTCTACGATTCGATGGGCGGCTTCTTCGGCTTCGGGCGGGCCGACCTCCTGGCCGCTTTCGCGCTCTTCGACGACGATCCGGCGCGTATCAACCAGCTTGAGGCCGAGTTCACCAAAATCACGCCGGCGTTGATCCAGAAGACGGCGCAGGAATACTTGCGCCCCACCAATCGCACCGTCCTGACCGTCGAGCCGGAAGCAGGCGAGGTGCAGCGGCCGACGGGGTAGTGTTTTAGTGTTATGGTGTTTTAGTGTTCTAGAAAAAGAACTAAAACACCCTAACACCCAAACACTAAAACACTTCTTTCAACCCTTTCTATAAGCGATTAGCCATGAACCCCACGAAAACCTTGCTAACCGGTCTCCTCATCCTCGCCCTGGCGGTGCCGGCGATGGCGCAAGAGACGCCGCCTGAGGGCGGGACGCCGAAGGATTTTAACCTGCCCGAACAGACCACCTTCACGCTCGACAACGGCCTCCAGGCCACGCTGGTGCCCTACGGCACGTTGCCCAAAGTGACGGCCCGCGTCGTCGTGCGTACCGGCAACATCAACGAAGAAGCCGATCAGGTGTGGCTGGCTGACTTGACGGGCGAACTGCTCAAAGAAGGCACGACGACGCGCAGCGCCTTGGATATCGCCGAAGAGGCCGCGCAAATGGGCGGCGAAGTCAACGTCATTGTCGGGATGGATCAGACTTACATCAGCGGCGACGTGTTGTCTGAATTCGGCCCGGATCTCATCGCGTTGATGGCTGATGTGATCCAGAACCCGGCATTTCCGGAGTCTGAGTTGGAGCGGGTCAAGCGAGACTTGATTCGCCAGTTGAGCATCCAGAAGACACAGCCCGGCACGATGGCGCTGGAGAAATTCCGCGCCTTGATGTACGGCGATCATCCCTATGGCCGGATCTTCCCGAAGGAGGCCATGCTCGAAGGCTACACGCTCGACGACGTCGGGGCGTTTTATGAGGAGAACTTCGGCGCAGCGCGCACGCACGTCTACGTCGTCGGGCGCTTCGACATGCGGGCCATGCAACGCGCCATCCGCGAAGCCTTCGGCGACTGGCAGCGCGGGGCCGACTCGGTGATGCTGCCGCCGTCGCCCCAGAGCGAGCGGGCCGTCCACATCGTCGATCTGCCGGGGGCGGCGCAGTCCAACGTGTATATCGGCCTGCCGGTGCTCGATCCGTCGCAGCCCGATTACGTGGCGTTGCAGGTGACCAACTCGCTGCTCGGCGGTTCGTTTGCCTCGCGCATCACCAGCAACATTCGCGAAGACAAAGGCTACACCTATTCGCCCTTCAGCCAGCTCTCGTCGCGCTATCGCAATGCGTACTGGGCGCAGGTGGCCGCCGTCACGACCGCTGTGACGGGGCCGGCCATCGAGGAGATCTTCAAAGAGATAGATCGCCTCCAGAACGAGCCGCCGCCTGCCGGCGAACTCGAAGGCATCCAGAATTATATGGCCGGCACGTTCGTGCTCCAGAACTCGTCGCGCGGCGGCATCATCGGCCAGCTTGCCTTTCTGGATTTGCACGGGCTCGATGCTTCGTACCTGACCAGCTATGTCAATACCGTCTACGCCGTCACGCCTGAAACCGTGCAGCAGATGACCCAGCAGCATCTACGCGCCGAAGATATGATGATCGTCATCGTCGGCGACAAAGCGCAGATCGAGCAACAGGTCGCGCCGTTCGGGCGGCTGGTGAATTAGAGCGAGAGGGAGCGTGGGAGAGAGGGGGAGAGGGAGAAGGGAGAAAATGGAAATGTCAAGAATTAAAGCGGCAGGGACGGCGTCTAACGCCGTCCCTGTCGTATTATAGCTCCAATACAAGCAAAGTCTGGCCTCTTTTTCGCCAAAAAACAAACGCACATAGACGGTTATGGAGACGAAACCTCCCGCCAGAGAACGCTTCTGGAAAGCAGTCAAACAGCCGGCCTTTAAACTCCTGCAAGGCGTCGAGCGGGCCACCGTCCGCTATTCCAAAGTCGGCGACAAAACGTTTTTCGACAACGACGACTTCCCCTGGGTCAAAGACCTGGAGGCCAACTGGAAGATTATCCGGGCCGAACTCGACGAAGTGCTCAAAGAGCGCGAACTCGTGCCCAGCTTCCAGGACGTATCCACCGATCAGATCGCGCTCTCGCAAGACGATAAGTGGAAAACCTTCTTCCTCTACGGCTACGGCTTTAAATCGGAGACCAACTGCGCCAAATGCCCGGAGACCGCGCGGCTGATGGAGCAGATCCCCGGCATGAAATCGGCGATGTTTTCGATTCTGGCGCCGGGCAAGCACATCAAGGACCACCGGGGGCCGTACAAAGGCGTGCTGCGCTGCCACCTCGGCCTGATCGTGCCCGAACCCCGTGAGAAGATCCGCATCCGTGTGGGCAACGACTTCCGGCACTGGGAAGAAGGCAAATGCATGGTCTTCGACGACACGTTCAACCACGAAGTCTGGCACGAGGGCGACAGCCAGCGCGTGGTGCTCTTCATCGACTTCGTGCGCCCGTTCCGCCAGCCAGTTAAGGCCATCAACAACGGCGTGATCAAGCTGATTGCGTGGTCGCCGTTTGTGCAGAACGCGCGGAAGAACCTGGAAGCCTGGGAGCACAAGGTGGAGCAGATCCGCACCACCTCCCAGAATAAGGAGCAGGCGCAGGACGAGCCGGTAGAGCAGGACTGATGTTTTGAAATCCGTTCCGGATTTCAAAAAAGGGTGTTAATCCACCAGTTTTGCATTGAGCGTGATGGTGGCGCCTTGGTAGAGTTTGGAGACAGGGCAGCCGTTTTTGGCGTCTTCGGCATGGGCCTGAAACCCCGCGTCGTCGAGGCCGGGCACCTCGGCTTCGGTATGTAATTCGATCTTGGGAATGTGGAAGCCGCCGTCGGGATCCGGGCCGAGGTGGACTTTGGCGACGGTATGCACGCGGGTAGGCACGTGGCCGGCGCTCGCCAGGACGTGCGAGAGCGCCATGGAGTAACACCCGGCGTGCGCTGCCGCAATCAACTCTTCGGGATTGGTCCCGTCGCCTTCTTCAAAGCGAGAGGGGAACGAATAAGGTCCTTCGTAGACGCCGTCGCCCACTTTCATCGTTCCGTTTCCTGAGGGCAGATCGCCGTGCCAGACAGCTTCGGAGGTTCGTACAGGCATGTCTTGATCGGAGTTTTTTGTTGAAGGGAGCACTGAGCACGACTCATTTAATAATCCATCAGCAGAAAAACCAGCCATTCGCCAGATTTTCGCGATTTGTAACCATTTTTACGTCGAGGCCGCAAAGGTTAACACAAACATATTCAGGTCTGTCTGGCGATTCAGCGGCTCGTTGCCTACCATGCCGGCACCGGAGATCCGCTACCAATTATAGCCCCCATCACATGGACGATACGCCGGCCTACCGTTACGTCAACCGTGAGCTAAGCTGGTTGGCTTTCAACGGGCGTGTGCTGCAAGAAGCGCGCGATCCTGCCGTTCCAGTTTTCGAACGGTTGAAGTTCCTCGCCATCTTTTCGTCGAACCTGGATGAATTTTTCCGGGTGCGGGTGGCGTCGTTGCGGAGCCTGCTGCGGCTCAGAAAAAAGAAGACCCGAAAGCTCCATTTCGACCCGGCGGCGCTGCTGGCGCAGATCCACGCCACCGTGACGGCGCAGCAGGAAGAATTCGGACGCATCTTGCGCGAGATGATTTTGCCGGAACTCGAACGCGCCGGCATCGCCCTGATCGACGAACGTCGCCTGACCGAGGCGCAGCGCGAGGCCTTGCGGCCTTATTTCGACGAAACCATCGCGCCGCATTTGCGCCCGCTGATGATCGACCGCGAGGGCGAGGCGCCGTTTCTGAAGAACAAAGGGCTGTATCTCGTCACCGAGTTGCGCGAAAATGTAGGCATCATCAGCCTCTGGGCGATGGACGCCGGGCACGCGCTCGTCGAAATCCCAGGCCCGCCGCTGCCGCGTTTCGTCGAAGTGCCGGGCGAGGGGCCGCTGCATCAGGTGATGTTCCTCGACGACGTGATCCGCCTCTTCCTGCCGTCGCTGTTTCCTGATTACGAAGTCGTCGCTTCCTACGCCGTCAAGCTCTCGCGCGATGCCGATCTATACCTGGAGGACGAGTTTTCGGGCAACCTCAAAGAGATGATCGCCCGGAGCCTGGCCCGGCGCGAGACGAACGTGCCGACGCGTTTCCTCTACGACCAGCTTATGCCGCAGGCCACGCTGGCTTTTCTCAAAGATCGATTCGATCTGGCCGGCGAAGACCTCGTCGAAGGCGGGCGGTATCATAACCTGAACGACTTTTTCGGCTTCCCGACGTTTGGGGTGGCGGGGGGGACCTACGAACCGCTGCCGCCGTTGCCGCATCCCGAACTCGACGCCGCGCCGTCGATGCTCGCCGCCATGGCTGAGAAAGACCGGCTCCTGAGTTTCCCGTATCAGAAATTCGACTACGTCGTGCGGTTTTTGGAGGAGGCCGCCGGGGATCCGCAGGTCGAAGAGATCTGGATGACGCTCTACCGCGTCAGCCGCGACTCGGCGGTGGCCCACGCCTTGCTGAAGGCGGCAGAGCGCGGCAAACGGGTGACGGCCTTCGTCGAGATCAAAGCGCGCTTCGACGAGCAATCGAACCTGGACTGGGCTGCGCGGATGGAGGCAGCGGGTGTGGCGGTGTTCTACAGCAAGCCGGGCATCAAGGTCCACACCAAGCTGGCGCTCGTAGCGCGGCGCGAAGACGCGCGCCTGCGCCATTACGCCTACCTGGGCACCGGCAATTTCAACGAAAAAACCGCCCGCATCTACGCCGACCACGGCCTGCTCACTACCGACCCGCGCCTGGCCGATGAGGTGCGCCAGATCTTCGCCTACCTCGACGGCGAGGTCGAGGAACCTGTCTTCGAGCACCTGCTGGTGGCGCCTTTTTATCTAAGAAAAGCGTTCTATCGGCTCATCGAATACGAGATCGAACAGGCTTGCCAGGGGCACGAGGCCGGGATGCTGCTCAAGATGAACAGCCTCGAAGACCGCAAGATTATCAACCGGCTCTACGAAGCCAGCCGCGCGGGCGTCGATATCCGGATGATCGTCCGGGGCATCTGCTGTCTGGCGCCGGGCGTTCCGGGTCAGAGCGAGACCATCCGCGTCACCAGCATCATCGACCGGTTTCTGGAGCACGCCCGCGTCTACGCCTTTCACCACGGCGGCGAAGAACGCTTCTACCTCGCCTCTGCCGATTGGATGAAGCGCAACCTCAGCCGCCGCGTCGAAGTGGCTTTCCCGCTCTACGACCCCGACGTCCGCCGCGACCTCCGCGCCGTCCTCGCCCTCCAACTCGCCGACAACACCAGTGCCCGCGTCATCGATGCCGGGCAGCAAAACGCTTTCGTCTCCACCGGCAACGGCCAGCAAATCCGCGCGCAGGTCGATACGTATCGGTATTTCAAGGAGAAGGTGGCGTCGTCGCCGGTTGAGGTGGGGTGATGTATCAGTCAGCCGGAGGCGCGTCTGCAAACATGAGTCATCCCGTATTTTAGAGCCCCGTAGGGGCGATCTATTTGTAGAAGGCCGTCCATTCCTAAAAATGAGCCCCGTAGGGGCGGCCTGTTCAAAGAGGGGAGGCAGATTCTTTTGAACAGGCCGCTCCTACGGAGCTTTTTCTGGAAACAAACGCGGCGAACTACAAACAGGTCGCCCCTACGGGGCTTCTTTGACGATCCCGTTGGTTGACGTCCTAATCTTGATGAGAACCAGGCGCAGGCTCCGTCGTGCTTTCGATCTCGTTCCAAATCGACCGATAGACTTTCCAGGCGCCGTCGGGTTGTTTTTTGAGGATGCGCATGAGGTGATAGCGGCCCGCCATGATCTGCCCGTCGCCGCGCTGGCTGCCTGTGAGGGTGCCCCACTCGAAGGCATACTCGCCCAGGACGACCACTTCCTCGAAGTGCTGCTCGTATTCGAGCACTTCGACGTTTTGATGTTGGTCCTTCATCGATCCGAAGGCGTCGTCGAGCGCCTCGCGGCCCCGGCAGGGCGGTTCGCCGGGCGGCATGAGCACGCCGTCGTCGTCGATGAGCCCGCGCAGGGTTTCGAAATCGCGTGCTTTCGAGGCCTCCACGTCTTTTCGATGGAGGGCTTCGATGGCTTGCAGGTCTTGGTTTTCGGGCATAAGGGGGATCGGATTTAACCGCGGAGGGCGCAGAGCAGGCGCAAAGGGCGCGGAGCAGTTACTTTGCGAACTCGGCGCCTTCTTTGTGCTCTTTGCGGTTTCACAAAGAAGATTGGTTCAAAATCACACCCCGAACTGCTGAAAATGGTAATCGATGTGGCGGGCGGCAAGGGCGCCCCAGGATTTACCGGAAAGCGTGCCGAAGAGCGGATGCGGCGCCCACGGGGCGTTGGGGCCGCGCTCGGCGAAGCGATCTATCAAGGCCAGCAAGTCGTTGCAATCCGCCTCGAAGTCGTCCGGATCGGTTGTGAGCATTACGGGGGCCGTCTTGATTTTGCCTTTGGGCCAGGGCAAGAAGTAGATGGCAAAATGCTTCACGCCCGGCAGGCTCATCGGCCCGGAGCCCGACGACGAGGGCAGGTCGCCGAGGGCCATCCGGAGTTGATCGCCGACGTGGCAGATCATCTTGGGCGCCGACATCGTGCCCCAGCGGCGTTCGGCGTCGGGCGTGAGCCGTTTCACACGCTCGGCAAATGCCTGACGATCTTTGGCGCTGAAGAGGGTTTTCATCGAATAACGGTTCTTTGAGGTGATGCTGCTCGTACGTCGTACTTACTTCGGTCAGTCGCCTTCGGCTCGTGTCGCTCGTGTCGTATTGCGCAAAGGCGCTAAAAAAATACGCAATACGCAGTACGAAATACGCAATCACATCTCGTAGCGTGTGCCGTTGACGGAGAAAGAGGCCGTAATCTGCGCCGTCTTCTCAAGGATTTTGGCGACTGAGCAATACTTGTTCAGGCTCAGATCGACGGCCCGGCGCACTTTGTCGGGATCGAGATCGCCGGTGAGGAGGTAGTGGGCGTGGATGTGGGTGAACAGCGACGGCACCTCGCCCTCGGCCCGCTCATAGTCGATCTCGATGTCGAAGCCTTCAAGATCCTGGCGTCCTTTTTTCAAGATCGAGACGATGTCGATGCCGCTGCACCCGCCGAGAGCCATGATGACGGCCTGCATCGGCCCGGCGCCTTGCCCGGTGCCGCCTTCTTCGGGCGCTACGTCGAGACGGACCTCGTTGCCGGCTTCGTTGCCGGCCAGAAAGTGAAACGCATCGTCGAGGCGATGGAGGGTTATTTTCATGGTGTTTGAGTTTTCGTTGTGCATGGCTTTTTATCACCCTCACCCTGTCCCTCTCCCGTCGAGGGAGAGGGGACTCTTCGATTATCGATTCAATAGTCGAAGAGCATGTAGGCCCAACGGGCCTTCAGCGCTGAGCCCGGTGGTTCACCGCCGGGCGGTCTCGAAGAGAGGAGATGCTCTGTACTGTTCTCACGACCCTAAATAAAACAATCCAAAATCCAAAATCTAAAATCCAAAATCAGCTACGGGCGATACGTAAACCGCATGAGCGTCGCCTTCTTGCCGTTGCCTTCGCTGGCGATGAAGAGGTCGCCGTTGGGCAGGAAGGCCAGACTTTCGGGTTGGCGAAAGAGCTTGTCCGGCAGCAGCCAGACATCCTCCAACTCGCCATTCGGGTTGAGCACCACGATGGCTTTGCGGACCGACGAGAGCACGTAAAGACGGCCCGTGATGGGGTGGAGGTCCAGCGCCGAGGGTTTGAAGCCGCTCAGGTCGAAGGCCGGCCCCAGCGCCCGGCGGACGGCGTCGTTCGGGCCGCCTTCGGAACCGGCGCGTTTGGTGAAAGCGGCAAGGTCGATGGTAAAGACCGGCTCTTCGATCAGCGCCTGCTGCGCGAGGTCGAAGGCGTAGATGGCTTTTTGATTTTTGCGTCCCTTGCCCGCAAATTCTTTACAGGCGATGAGCAGGCGGTTGTTGGCGGCGTCGTAGACCAGCCCCTCGGTGTCGTGCTTTTCGCTCAGCTTTGTTTTATGTTTGGTCGATTCGAGCTTCTTTGCGCGCCAGTTTGTAATCTCATGGAGGGTGCCGTTGCTGCGTAAGACGAAGACGCTCTCGCCCACCCGCGCGAGGTCTTCATAGTCACCGTCTTTATCGAACCGGGAATCGTCTTCGACGTCGCCCGTGTGCATGTTGATCAGGTAGAGTCTGCCTTTTTCGTCCTGCACCGCGCCGAGCGTGTTTTCGTCGAGCACGGTCAGGCCGGAGATTTCGCGCAGCCTGTTGGGCAGGCGGAAGACGGTGTCGGGCCGGTCGAAGGCATACGGCGGGGGCATCGCGAGCGAATCGGTTGAGGCCGGGGCGGCGTTCGTTTGCAAGGTGCCTTCTTGCGCGCAGGCAGGCACTATGGCTGCCAGCAGCAGGAGCATGGCAACAAAGCGCGTACGGGATGGAACAGGGGCGTTGATCATGGTTCCAAGAAACACAATTCCAAACAGGCTCTTAAAAGGGGGAGTCTATACCTAACTCTTAACACCTGATGCCGTTTCAAGCAGTTTGTTTTGCGATAGCCAGGCTGTGTTTTTAGTGTTATAGTGTTTTAGTTGACTACTCTAAAACACTATAACACTAAAACACCGATGCAAAGCAGACGCTTTGAATCTGCACGAACAAGCGATTGAGGTCTTATGGCAGAGGAAAACGTATCCGGAGCGCCGCCGGTGGCGATGTCGCCGGGGCAGACGCCGGATGGCGCGCATCCACCGGAAGCCGCCTCCGTAGCGTCGATGGCCCCCTCCGAGAAGAAGAAAAAGAAAAAGAAAGACAAGGAAAAGGCGGGCGTCGCCAAGCTCGGCACCTCGCGCGGCATCGAGACGATGTTTCGCACGTCGTATCGCGTCAATATGGACTTGAGCGCGCTGGCCGACACCAAGTCTAACATCATGATCAGCATCAACGGCCTGATCATCTCGATCATTCTGGGCACGATAGCCTCGAAGATCGATGCTAACTACTGGCTGCTCTTTCCTACGCCCGTGCTGCTGGTGGGCTGCCTCATTTCGATGACGTATGCCGTGCTGGCGGCTCGCCCGCGTGTAAACAGCCACGTGATCACGCTCGACGACGTACGCCAGAACAGCGCCAACATTCTGTTCTTCGGCAACTTCGTCCACCTGTCCCAGGACGATTACGTACAGGGCATGACGGAGTTGTTACAAAACACGGACCGGCTCTATTACAACATGATCCGCGACATCTACGGGCTGGGGAGCGTGCTCCAGAAGAAGTTTCGCCTGCTGCGAATCTCTTACACGGTCTTCATGATCGGTCTCATCGTGGGGGTCTTGGCTTTCATTGTCACTTTCGTCTGGGTGGTTGTGGCTTCGCCGGAGGCGCCCCTGAGCTTCGCGCCATAGGGCGTGTCTCCGAGCGCCCTCTACCCCTGTATTCGTAGACGCTTCGCGATGACCTGCACCGTGCTTCTATGATCGTTACCTTCTGGGGCGTACGCGGAACGATCCCGACGCCCGGCCCCCACACCATCCGCTATGGCGGCAATACCACCTCGGTCAGTGTAGAGATCGAGGGCAAGGTGCTGGTCCTCGACGCCGGGTCGGGCATCCGGGTTTTGGGCCTGGATGTGCTCGACGCCGGCCAGGAGCTTTTCTTGCTGCTCACCCATCTCCACACCGATCACCTCCTCGGCTTTCCCTATTTCCATCCACTCTACGAGCCGGATCGTCGTATTCATCTGATCGATTATCACAAAGACGGGCAACCCTGGTCGTTGCTCTCCATGCTCGACGGCACGCACTTCCCACTGTCTCAAGACGATCTGCTCTGCAACTACACCCGCGTCGAAGACGACGGCATGGCCTATCTGCGCGCCCACGGGTTTGAGATCGACGCGCTGGCGGTGAATCATCCCGGCGGCGCCTTCGGCTATCGCCTCGCGCATGAAGGACGCCGCTTTGTCTTCATCCCCGACAACGAACTCGGCGCCTCGGAGCAAACCACGTCTTTCGACGACCTCGCCGCGTTCTGCCGCAACGCCGACGTGCTCTGCCACGATGCCCAATACCTGGCCGACGATATGCCCGACAAGCATGGATGGGGCCACAGTTGCGTCCATCAGGTCTGCGACCTCGCCGTCGCCGCCGGGGTCAAGCACCTCGTGCTCTTCCATCACGACCCCGAACGCACCGACGACGCCCTCGACGCCCTCCAGGCCGACGCCCGCGCTCGTCTAGACGCCCACGGCATCGCCTGCACCGCCGCCTATGAAGGGTTGACGTTGGATTTAGGGCAGGTCTAGCATAGGGGTGGTCATAAATGCTAAACTTTCGCTTTTTTGCAACGTTGCGTACTTCGTCCTGCGTATGGGTGCCACGCAATACGACACGAGCGAAGCGACTGATGAAGTAAGTACGCAGTACGAAGCTCTTTTCCTGGGCGCATAGGCTATCAAATTAGAACCAACGCTCGACGAGATAGCACCATGAGCAACAAAGCAGACATCGACGCCTTTCATCGAGCCCTGGATGCCGGCAATGTCGAAAAAGCACGCGAATGGATCGAAAAGGGGATTGACGTCAACGAGCCTAACAGCGAGGACGTCAATGCCTTTTACTTCGCGATGCACACGCTGAATGTTCATTATTTACCCGATAAGCCGGTTTTCGAACTGGTCAAATTACTGGTGGATAACGGGGGCGATTTCAACAGGTCGTATCAGTATGGAGAGAGCGGTTTTTTTACCGCCGCTGCGGACGGGCACCTGGAAGCCGTCGAATATATGCTGGATAAGAATCCGGACCTGACGGTGAAGCTGCAAAACGGCACGACGCCTTTGCATTGCCTGGCTGAAAAAGGGGAGGGGCGGCCCATCATGGCATCGATCACCCTCAAAAAAGACGGCGAAACGATCACCCTCACCGACCCGGATGCCATCCGAAAAATCCACGGCAGCCATCCGGACGACGAATATTTTCGCTATGTGCGCACGTTCGAACTCTTGCTGGAGCACGGCATGGATGTCCACGCGGTCGATAGCGACGGTTTCACGCCGATTTTTACAGCGACCCGGTCGGGGGCTACCGAAATGGTGGCGCTGCTGCTGGCCCACGGCGCGCGTCCCAACGTCAAAGACAACTGGAATGTGACTCCGCTGCATTATGCCGCCCGCAAAGGCTTCGACGACATCGTCGAACTGCTGGTGACGGCGGGGGCCGATGTCAATCCTCGTGACAATTACGGGTTCACGCCGCTTCATGAAACCGCCGAAGAGAACAAACCGGAGATTGCCCAATTCCTGCTAGACCACGGCGCCCAAAGGCATCCCAAACTGAAAAAAGATTGGGGCAAATACAGCAAAGGAGATACCCCTTTAAGCATCGCCGAGCAAAACGGCTATGACGACGTAGCGCAAGTGTTGAAAAAGTGATGGCTTTCCTCCCCCTCCGTATTCCCAACAAAAAATTTTAGAAAATCGCCCTGCGATTTTCTAACGAAGGTACCCCCGGAAGAGGAGGCGGAGGATGACGGGGGAGAAGAAGAGGATCGGGTGGCGGCGCTGGCGGGGCGTCAGTTCGATGGTCGTGCCGGTGTGGCGTTCGAGCTTAAACTTGGCGTAGGGCACCCAGTCGCCGAAGGTAAAAGCCGTCTTGATCAGCCGGGCGACGGCGATGGTCTTGGCGACCGGACGCCGCCGCCGCCACGTCCAGCGCGCGCGACGGAGCCGCCCGGCGGGCATCGTCACGGCAAATGTGCCGTCGTCGTGCCGGTCGAGGGCGTCGAGCCAGCCTTCTTTGCGCAACGCGACCAGCGCTTCGGCGGCGGCGCCGTCGTAGCGCGCCGGATCGGCCTCGTAGACCGTCTTCACAGTCTCCGCCGACTCCGGACGAAGTTCGGCGCCGTAGGTGCGGCGGAAGGCTTCCTGCCACAACTCCGAAGCGGCAAAGCGCTGCGCCCCGTCTTCGTGAGGCAAAAACACGCCCAGGCGCTGAACCAGCGTCATGACGGCGCGGGCCGTTGCGCGGATGACGCGGGCGTGGGTCTCTTCATCGCGCGTGTAGGCCAGCAGCGCCGGTTGCGCAAACCGCGCCCAGATGTAGGCATGCATACACCGAGGGCTCATGCATCGCTCGAAGTCGGCCACGGAGATCACGGCGTATTTGGCGTGCAGCGTCCCGTGCTCGGTTTGCCATTCGAGGTAAAAAACGTTGGGTGGGATCAGCCGGTTGAAAAACGCCGGCACCCGCCGCCGGTAGACCGCCGGATAGCTATCCACCAACACGTAAAAATCCAACACCCCTTCGAGCGTGTTCTTGCGAAGACAGGAGCCGTAGAAAAGCACTGCCGCGACGGCCTCCCCATGACGCGTACGAACGGCCTCGCAGAATCCCTCGACGCCGTCCGGCGGCGGTCGATCCAGTTCGGCGGCGATGCGTTGGGCCAGCGGCGCGTCCAGGGTGATGGGCATAAGGCGGCAGGCGAGCGTGCTTTTTTAGATGATTATGATATTTTCGCGTTGCCCGGATGGTGGCGCGGGTCATGAGTCACGAGTCATGAGTCATGAGTTCTTTGTCCTCTACCCATGACCCATGACCAATGCCAGGCTGTGTACGAAGAAAGACATTGAAGAATACAGCCGTGCTTATTTCCACCCCCTCAAGCCCGCACAAACTGAAGGCAGTCGTCGGCGGTGATGGTGAGGGTGCGATTATCTTCGGGCGCGTGCAATTCACCGTCGATGGTAAAGCCGCAATCCATGCGCAACTCGGCCTGGTGGATGTTGTGGCTGATGTAGCCCTTCTCGGCGGTGATGCGCTCGTTGGGCTTTCCCCGCAGTAAGTTAGGCACAGACAGCCCAAACCGTTCGGCCCGCGAGGCGACCGCCGTGAAGCGCGCGGGCGCAGGTTCGGTGCCCCAGAATGGGCGAATGCCGGAAATGAGCCGGTGCAGCGTCGAGGTCATCACGATGTTGTACTCCTCATCGGCAGCCGGCTTGCCGTCGAGCCGGATCTGGAAACTGTTGGAGAAGACCACCCCGTTATTTTTTTTGCGGAGGGCGCGTTTGAAGATCAGCCCGCCGGTGACCAGGGCCGAGCCGAAGAGGCCCCGGGCCGGGCCTGTGGGAAACATCCGTTTGACCTGTTCGATGCCGTGATAGACGATGCCGGCGCCGAAGAACATGCCGTACTGGTCGACGTCGCCCTGGCTGCTGGTCACGCGCAACACGTGGCGCTGGCAGACCCGTTCGTCGAGCCGGCCCTCTTCGATGGCTTTGATGACGTCGGCGACGCCTTTGATCGGATCGCGGTGGGCGCCGAGGTCGAGGGCGGTCATGTTGGTGCTGCCGCCGCGCAAGGGCGCTATCATCGGCACGCGGTCGCCGAAGATACGCCGGCCTAAGAGCTCGGTGAGCACGTGTTGGAACGTGCCGTCGCCGCCGTAGACCATGAGCAGATCGATCTCCTGGTCGGCCAGGTCGGCCAGGGCACCGGGCACGTCTTCGGCGTTGTGGGTCTCGGCGTGTACTACCTGAGGGTGGGCTTTCAAGAAAGCCCGAAGCCTCGGAACCTGCATGTCGCTGCGCCCGGCGCGCAGATTACTAAGGATGCCCGTACGCACCAGTTTGCTCCTGCAAGACGAAGGGGTGGGGGTGATTGTCTGAGGGCTGCTAAGCCTCGTCTGACTGCTATGTTCGACCGTCTCCATACCTGTTACAACGCTTCTCCCAGACTTCGCAACAACCGAGGGCTACGCGTTCGTCAGGGAGATGTTCTCTCCGAAAGAATCTCGTTGACCACGGCTAAATCGCTCATGCGGTCAACGTCTACGGCGGCTTCGGCGAAAGGCATCTGCACGGCGTGGATGCGCGCGCCGATAGCCTGCGAGGCATAATCCATAGCCTGATCGAGATCGAGTCGCCGGAGCAGAAACAACAGCAACGCTTTCAGGCCGAAGGCACGCGCCAGCCGCCAGGGCTGCTTGCGAAACTGCTCGGCGCGGATCCAGAACTCGGCCCCGCGATGCGCCGTCTCGGTCAGGAAGGCAAAGAGATTAGCGCCGGAAAAACGCTCGCCCCGGAAGGGCAGGTAGGTGCGTTTCGACTCCGGAAAACGCGCCCGTAACCGCGTCTCCGCGACCAGCGCCACCGCCAGGTCTGCGCCGCTCTCCTCCGCTTCACTCAGGAAGTAGTCGACCATCGCGGGCGTCAGCAGCGCGTGATCTGCCGTCGTAACCAGCACCGCCTCGCCGGGCGGGTTGAGTGCGAGCACGCACATCACACTGCGGCTGGGCGAGCGCTCACTCGGCACCACCGTCAGACGCCGTTCTCCGATCCGAAGCGCCAGCCCCGGATACTGCACCAACAGGGCCGGCGCGTCGATGCTCACAAGCTGCTGCTCGATACAGGCCGTCTGTTCGAGCGTTCGCACCACGCGTTCGAGCATCGGCTCGCCCTGCACGTCGAGCAAGGCGCGGTGCGGTGCGCTCGCTGCTGCCGCCAACGCATCTTCGCCCCCGCGCCGCCCCGCCAGGATCAACGCCGTGTAGCGCCGCCGGGGTTTGTTCGGGGGGATCGATTGCTCTTCCATCGAAAGTGTTAAAGTGTTTGCGTGTTATGGTGTTATCGTGTTTTAGTGTGATTGCACCTCATGCACTAAAACACGATAACACCATAACACCAAAACACTCAAAATCACGCCGACACCGCCAGCTTCTTCGTCGCCGCCTGAATCTCTGACGGTTCGATCTGGAAGCCCGACTCCGGCGTCGTCTCGCTGACGGTCACGCGCATGGCTTTCAGGCCGTAGACACCCTGCATCGGTTCGAGTTCGAGTTCTTCGACCTCGTCGGTGATGTAGCCTGCCGCCGAGAGGTATTCGAGGTAGCGGCGGTATTCCTGGGCTTCGCGGTTTTGCGAATAGACGATAGCGATTTTGCGGGGCTGCGTCAGGCGCTCGCCGGTGCCTTTCACAATCGCCTTGTCGATGCGTTTCTTGACGATCTCGTAGCGGATGTTGTAGGCCCCGTCGACGTCGAACTGCTTCTCGTCTTCGCGGAAACGGATCGACAGCGGCACGTTTTGCACCAGGATGAGGTGCGTCGCGTCGAGCGCCATCTTCAGCGACGGCTTCAGATTGCGCAACGCCCACTCGACGCCGCACATCGTCATCAACTGCCACAGGCGGATGTTGGGCAGGTAGAGCAACGCGATGTCTTCGTCGCTGACCGCGTTGGGCCCCGGCGCCACGAGCGAGGCGCCCACATAGATGTTGTAGTCTACGCCGTCGGTTTTGAAGAATTCGAAGTAATGCGGCAGCATCTCCTGCGCCTGATCGTCTTTCTCCTTGAGAAAAGCCGAAACGGTGCGGTTGATGGCTTCGACGGTTTCTTCGAACTCAAACCGCTGTTTGTAGATGACGCCGAGTTCTTCGTTGAGGGCGTCTTTGTACGTCGCAATCCGCTCGCGCACCCGCTCGCTGAACGATTCGAGGCGGGCAAAGAGACTCTCGACGTCGTGTTTGAGGAATTCGAGGATCGTCGTTTCGTCCTCGGTGCTGGCGCCTTCGGCGATGCGGTCGGCGTACTGGGTGATGCGAAAGCTGATCTGATCGAGCACCGGCAACGGCCGGTCGATGGCGGCTTCGACGATCACGTTGTGGGCCAGGCTCAACTGCTCCAGCAGGTCGTCCTGAATGGCTTTGTTGCGCGTCGAGGACGAATGCCGGATGTCGGAGAGGCCGTAGAGCGGAAAGACGTTTTTGAAGACGATGCGTTCTACCGGCGCCACGCCGTCTTGCTCGTGCCGGTCGAGGTGATGCTGCGCGACCTCGCGAAACTTCCACTCGACGGCGGGATGGATGGCCGTGTAGTTTTCCTTGATGATGGCCTGCACCCGGTCTTGCTGCTCGTCGAGGGTGCGTTTCATGGCCGTGGCAAACAGCGAGATCGCCTCTTCGAGCTTCGTCGCCATCAGCACGTTCATCACGTTCGGGCGGGGCGAGGCCAACTCCAGCATCCCGATGAGCTTGCCTTCGTGGCGTAGCGGCGCCAGCATCAACGTCCGGTGGCCTTGCTCTTTGAGATGATACTCGAATCCACTCGGAAGGTCGCCCGCCGTCAGATCGTTGACGATGACGGGTTCTTCGCGGGCATAGGCCTGGGCGTAAAACGACTTCCCCTTGTAGGAACATGCCGGCGCGCCCGTCTCGCCCAGCAGCAAACTACGCCCGACGGCTTTGGCCGACATGATACCCTCAATGTCGTCGCGTCGCAGGCAGATCAGCCCCAGCTCCAGGTCCGGCTCACGGAGCAGGCTGCGGATGCGGCGTTGCAGGTGGTCGATGTTATCCGCCGAGGCCATCGCATCCTTGCGCAGCAGATCGTCTTTCAACCCCGAAAGCACCGATTGCCCGGTCACCTCTGTCGCTGCCATCACCACGAACCCCTGAAATTCAAACTTTTCGGGCGGAATCATCTCCATCCACAGCTTCCCGTCCTGCGGATTATCCAGAAGCTGCGCGATCTGCTCCTCCGAAAGCTTTCTGGGTTTGCCGTGCGGCTTAATCTTCGTGAAACGCGTGTTCCAGTCGATTTTGTAATATTTATCCAGCCCCGTCTCTTCATCGGTCATCATGAAGACCATCGGGTGCTTCGCCGGCATCTCGACCTTGTAGTACTCCTGAAGCACCGAATAGGCGGCGTAGAGGGTGCGCATCTCGTTGAGACGTTCCTCGTTGTAGTCGGCCTTCTTCATGTGGTTCGGACAGCCCCGTTCGAAGATCCTCAGGCTGTCGAAGGCCGGCGAGGTGTAGAACGGCTCCATGTTGAAGGGCGACGAGACGGCCATGATGGCTTCGTCCCAGAGCGCCGGTGGGAAGAGGGCCACCATCATCAGATCGAGCAGATCCCGGTGCTGTTCGAGGATCGCCGGGTCTTCGATGGGCTGGGCCAGTTCGGGGTTCTCGTCGAGGCGTTGTTGGATCTGACGCGCCACGATCGTGCGCGGCGACGTCTTGTCTTTCTCGACCGAACGCCAGAACTCGAACAAGGGCTCCAGGCTGAGCGTGTTGCGAAAGGGGAACGCTGTGGTAGTCTTAGCCATGGCTTTGCGAGACGGATCCGTCGCGGTTTATGGGTGATTACATTCCAACGCGGGTTAGACTAAAGGGTTGCTTACAGAATCGGGGTTTTTGGCAGCATGTCTTTTAGTTACATGAGGCTGGGGAATGTTTCGGGTTTCGACTTAATCAAAGACCAGAAACCCTCACTTCGGATACAACGGATACGCCACCTCAGACGGCACCTCGACGATGGCGAGGCGCAGCGGCCCGGCGCCGGTGGCGGTGACGGTGATCTCGGCGTCTTCGACGGCGCGTACGACCGTGAAGTCCCGCGTCGTCACAGAGGCCGTCTCGCTGTTATCGCCGGCCCGCCAGGTGCCCGCACCGTCGATAGCGACGGCGGCCAGGCTTTGTCCGGCGGCTAGCGTGCGGCGATACGAGGCGCCCGGCGCCACCGTCACGTCGTGCATCGTCACCTCGGCCACCAGCGAAATGGGCGCTCCGTCGCCAATGATCGTTTTGATCGTGACGCCGTCGTTCTCCTCGATAGGAAACGCGTCGTGGTGATGCTCGGCATAGGTGGGCGGGCGGCGGACGGCCTCCTGCAAATACGGCTCGAACCAGATCTGAAAGAACTCGGTGCCGGCCTCCGACATCTCTTCTTCGTGCATGACGCCGGAGCCGGTTTGCATCACCTGCGCGCCGCCTTGCCGGACGCGGCTGCGCGTGCCCAGCGTATCGTAGTGGCCGATCTCGCCTTCGAGCACGTAGCTCATGATCTCGAACGCTTTGTGCGGATGCAGCGCGATTTTGCTGGGCGCATGCGCCGACGCCCAGGCCCAGTAAAAAAGCGGCCCCACCCGCTTGACCTCGGCGCCGTCGCCGGGGAAGCCGATGGGTTTGAACTCGGTGATCCGGCCTCCGTCGAAGGCGCCGCGCCCTTGCCGGGCCGGGGGGTAGACGGTGATGCTGAGGGTGTCTATGTCGTTGATCATGACGGTACGGCTCGTGTTTTCGTTGATTGGGGGCAATTCATACTTCGTATTGCGTACTGCGTATGGTTGTCTCCTTCACGCAGTACGCAATAGCTAACTGCGAAGCTTATACAGCAGCCGGTTGAGCGTGTCGGTTTCTTCCGGGGTTAGCGTTTTGAACGAGTCGAGCCAGGCTTGTTCGGCCTCGTCCAGTTCTTTCAACAAAGCCAGCCCGGCCTCGGTGATGACCACGTCTACGGCGCGGCGGTCGGCGTGGCAGGTGTGGCGTTCGACCAGCCCTTTAAGCCGCAGCTTCTCGATGAGCCGCGAGACGTTAGACATCCGGTCGATCATCCGCTCCTGCACCAGGATCGCCCGCGACGGCTTCGGGTGTTGCCTGCGCAAAATGCGCAAAACGTTGAATTGCTGGAGCGACAGATCGTACGGCTCCAGCCACGCTGCACTGATCCGGTTGAACCAACTGGTCGTGCAATGCAGGTTCACAGCCAGTCTGTGGTACCGATTTTTATAGACCGGCGGGTGTTTTTCGGTATCGGGCGTCATGGCACAAACCCGGTGGAAGAAGATGTTTTTGGGCGACACTCAGCCTGTTACGTGTTTAGACATTTATTGTTTCTACAAATATGGAAAAGGGCAAATTGCAAAAGGCAAATGGCAAATCGTGACGCGGTTGCCTTATTTGCCCATTTGCCCATTTGCCCATTTGCCCATTTGCCCATTTGCCCATTTGCC
>JANQES010000136.1 GCA_028278205.1 Rhodothermales bacterium | reverse complement strand
GTTGGTTGAGTTGGGCGATATAGGCATCGAGTTCGGACATAGCTCAATATAGCACAAGTGCCGTTTAGCCGGAAAGATGCCTACCTAAGTGATTACCTTTTTTCCAATAAATAAACGTTTGCTTAACTAGATGAAGAAATATTTAGTCACATCTGGAAAGTGAGTTCCATATTGAGATTTTGTTTTTGGAGATTCAGGTTGAGACGAAGGGGTTCCGATTTTGGATTTCCGATTTTGGATTTTGGATTGGTCGCCAGTCCTGATCCTATCAATCAATGAAAAAGCCGCGTTGGCCTTGATCGGCGCGGCTTTTTTGATTGTCGAAAACGGATGGGTATGCACCTAATTACTTCGTCAGTCGCTTCGCTCGTGTCAAAATCTAAAATCCAAAATCTAAAATTCTCTTCCCCGGCTCTCAAAAGCCTGGGCGATAGCTTCGATGTGGCGGGTGTCGGTGCCGCAGCAGCCGCCGAGGATGGGGAAGCCGAAGCGTTCGTGGATCTCAACCATCGACGTGGCAAACAGCGCGGGCTCTTCTGTTTCCAGGTCGGTCAAGCCCACCAGTTCTTCCGGGCTGCGGGCCGAGGTGTTGGCCTGGAAGCCGATGAGGCGTTGCAGCAGCGCCGGCTCGTCCATCCCGTCTGCCGTGAGTGCGGCCTGGAGCACCGTGGGATGCACACAATTGACGAAATAGCCCACCGGCTGACGGGCCGTGGCAGCGTCGATGGCCTCGATGGCGCGGCGCAGCAGCGTGCCGTCGAGCAAGGTGCCTGTGGGGCGGAGGACGAAGCTGAGCGTGTAGGGCCGGCCCGTCTGGGCCATCGCCGCCGCGAGGCCGAGGGCTTCCGAGAACGCGGGCAACGTGGAAGCCATCAAGAAATCGATCTCGGTCTCGGCCAGCGCCTGCACCTGGGGCGCGTGGAAGGCCGTCGCTTCATCTTTCGAGAGCGCTTCGCCGGGCAGGTAGGCATCGCCCCGGCAGCCCAGCAGGCCGGCGATGAAGATCGGAGCCGCCCCCGCCGGGTATTCGTCGCGCAGCGCACACAAGAAGCGGGCGTTATCCTGGTTGACCGCGCGCCCGCTGAACCGAGACCGCTCGATGCGTTCCCGGCTGGCCCGCCACGTGTCGGTCAGGGCGATCATCGGCAGTCCGTGGCGCTGGCCGACGGCGAGGTATTCGCGATGCACCTGCGCCAGGACGTCCGCCGCCGAGGCCTCATAGATGAGGCCCGCGTGCGCCAGATACGGATCGAATTCGAGCGATGCATGCCGCCGCAACCGTTCATAGATCGACCCTTCGGTGAGGGCGAAGGTGTGCTGATGCAGAAAGCGCTCGAAGGGCGTCATGGTTTTTGGGGGATTTGTGCGATTTCTTCGGAGTGTGTGCCCTGGGTTGACAGAGAGGGAGAGAGGGTGAAAGGGGGAGAGGGAGAGTAGGAGAAATGCGAGAATCTCGAATATTGAACAAGGAATGTCAAACTCTCCTCGCTGCTCGTTCCCGCGCTCTGCCTCGTGACGAGCTTTCTTCAGGTTTTGTCACATCTTCGACATTCAAGCTTTCGTTGCTTTCCCCCTTTCCCCCTTTCTCCCTTTCGCCACCCCCGTCCTTCACCCAAACTTCATCAAAATCCCCCTTGATCCTCACGCGACGTAAGGTCTTATCCTATAGCTGTTCTCATTCATCCAGACGATCCGGTGTGATGAAAGTAGGCACGCTGGCAAAAAAAGCAGGGCTCACCGTACGGACGCTTCATTACTACGAAGAAGTGGGGCTGCTCGCGCCCGCGCAGCGTACCGAAGCCGGGCATCGGCTCTACGGCGCCGCCGAGGTGGCCCGGTTGCAGCACGTCGTGTTGCTGCGGCAACTCGGGTTTTCGCTCGAAGAAATCCGGGCCTGTCTCGATCAGCCCGAGGCCTCGCTCGCGCGCGCGGTTGCGCTTCGGCTGGCGCGTCTGGAGGAGGAGATAGCGTTGCAGCAGCAACTCCACCGCCGGCTGGAGACGATAGCTGCCCGTCTACGCGCGGCAGAAGACGTCTCCATCGAAACATTCATACAAACCATCAAGGTGATGACGATGATCGAGAAATATTACACCCCGGAGCAGTTGAAACAGCTTGAAGAGCGCGGGCGCCAGATCGGCGAAGAACGCATCCGCGAGGCAGAGGGGGAATGGAAAGACCTCATCGCAGAGGTCCGGGCCGAAATGGAAAAGGGCACCGATCCGGCCAGCGAGACCATGCAACGCCTCGCCGCGCGCTGGCAGGGCCTGATTCAGGAATTCACCGGCGGCGATCCGGGCATCTATCAATCGCTCAAGACGATGTACCAGCAAGAGGGCCCCGCCAAAGCCAGCCGCGGCATGGTTGACCCCGAGGTGACGGCCTACATGGTGAAGGCGATGCAGGCCGGAGAATGAATCCATTTTGGATTTTAGATTTTGGATTGCGGATTGGTCGTCAATCCTGATCCAATCGATCATTGAAAAAGCCACACCGGTCGAGGCCAGCGTGGCTTTTTCGTTTGATTGATAGGGATCAGAAAAAGTCAATCCAAAATCTAAAATCCAAAATCCAAAATCGCCTGGGTTACTGATTCTGAAGTTTTCGATAAGCGTCGATGATCCATCGGGGTGGGTCGGGTTCGTCGCGGAGGCGGTTTTCGAGGGCGAGGGCGTCGCGCCAGCGGTGGAGCCACGAGATCCCGAAGCCGCCGAGGTATCGTTCCGGTGTGGCGTAGGCCGGGTCTAGCAGGGCCTGGTCGAGCGAAGCAAAGTGGTAGCCGCGCGCCTGGAGCCGTTCCAGCATCCGTTCCAGATAATCGGCGTTGATAGCGTTGGCGTGGATCAGAAAGACCTGGGGGATGGCGCGGCCAAACGTCTCATCGGCGAGGCGTTCGGCGAAGGCGAAGGCGGTGTCGAGTTGGGCCAGATACGCCTCGCCGATGCGATGCATGACGATGGAGTCGCCTCGCGCGCGGGCGTCCACATAGAGCTGGTTGAAGGCATAATCAGCATGTTCGACGGTGAAAGGCGCCAGGCGCAGGCCGCGTTCTTCCAAAAAGACATCGAACGCCTGCCGCGCCGCCTCGGTCTTGCCCGTGTGATTGAACGGATGCCGGTAGTAGCGGACCGAGTCGCCCTGGGCGCGCATGAGGTGTTCGGGGAAGAGCAGCCCTTGCGCGGCGTCGTCGAGATAATCGGCCAGGGGGATCTGGTGGAACGAACGATGGCTAAAGCTGTGGTTTTCGAGACGGACGCCCCCGTCTTGCCACCGCCGCAGCACGTCGAGCCGCGCATCGATCTGACCGTCGATCATCACCGAGGCGCCGGTGACGAAGCCGGAAGCGGGCGCCTCGTACCGGGCCAGCGCCGCCACGAACGCCTCGGCGGTGCCGGCGGCGTCTTCGAGGCGTTGTGGGCCGCCGGCATAGGGCAGGTCGTCGATGGTGAGGGCGACCGCCGGGCGCGGGCCGGAGGCCGGCAGCGAGGGCGTCAGGCGGCCTACCTGATAGCGCCCGCTGTAGGGTTGACCGTCGCGCTCATCAAAAAGCACGACGCCCTCTTCATCACCGCCCCGTTCTCGAAGCCGCTTGACGCCGCAGGAGGCCGGCGTGCCGCCAAAACACACCCACGCCTCGCCCCCCGCGTGCGCCACGTCGAGCGAGACGATGCGTTGTGCATCCACCGCGCGGCGCAGCAGATAGCCCATCGGCTCGTACGCAGCGTTCCAGCGCGTTCCCCGTGTGAGGCGGTTATGGACGTTGCCCGTCAGCGCCAGGAACACGTCGTCCGGCGAGGCAGCCAGGGCCGAATGTATCTGCGCGCTCATCGCGCTGTCTCGCCGCGCCGGTATCGTCGGATCGTCGATCAAGACGACGCGAACAGGCAGCCCGGCAGCGCGATAGACCCGCAGGCTATCGATGAGATCGACCATGGCGCGGCTGGCCCGCCCGTCTTGATACCGCTTTTGCCACATCCGCCCCTGGAGCAGGTCTTCCTCGGCTCCTGCCCCGCCCGCTCCCCCGAAAAAAGCCTCGACACGCGCCGTCTCTGAACGAGGGATTTCAAGCCCTACGCTGACGCTCTGCCTGTCTCGGAGCGCTACGCAGACAGCATTCTTGAGGAACCGAGGGCTTTCGTTGGTGCCATGCATCTCGCCCAGCAAGACGATCTGTCCCGGCTTCAACAACGCCGCCAACCCCGGCACGTCGGTGCAGTCAAGCTCAGGCCGAGGCTGCGCCCAGGCGTTCAGCGTAGTCGTAACGGCAAGCAGGAGAACGAGACGTTTCAAGCGCATTTGTTATTGGGAAAGGGGGAGAGGGTGAGTGGGAGAGAGGGCGAGAGGGGGAAAGGGTGAGAGGGAGGCAATACACAAAAATCCCCCTTTCCCCTCTCACACACTCAGTGGCCGTAATAATGACCTTTGAGGCGGTCGTGGCGCGGCAGGTTGGCGAGGCGGCGGTCGCCGTCGAGGAAGGCGGTGATCTCTTCGTAGCCGGCGCGGAGCGTATCGTAGTCGCCGGGGGCGCAGACAATCGTGAAGCTGTAGCGCCGCTCCGCGCCCTCGTTGACCGTCACCCGATATAGGCCCAGCACATCCCGGTCCAGGCGCAGTTCGAGACCCTGATGCCGGAAGCAGTGGATGCGTTTTCCCGGATCGATCTCCTCGGCGGCTTCAACACGCCGGATCCGGTCGATCTCGGCTTCGAGATTAACGGGTGGCCGCTCGACAACCTGGCCGTTGCTGGACGAAAAATGTTTGTTTAACCGCTTGAAAAAGTCTTTCAAGGCCGCCTTCGGATAAATCCACGCATACCAGATATCCAAAAGTAACGCATCCGCGCGCCCCGAAACAATGCCGGGGCGTGAAATCGATGTGTGAACGATGATGTGGCGAATAGCCAGTGGCCAATGGGATGTGGGGAAGATGGCGAATGGCCAGTAGCCAGTGGGGAAAAGACCAGGGATCAAAGACCCCATTGGCCATATCCCACTGGCCATTCGCCACATATCCTACTGGCCACGCCCCACCTTCTCACTGCCCCCACGGGCGTTCTTCGACGCGTTCGAGCGGGCGCATCTCGCGGACGGCGCGGTAGGCTTTGCGCTCCGGCAAATGATACCGATCGCCCGGCGCCAGGAAGTAAAACCGGCCTGCATCGCCGATCATCTTTTGATGGTCGTAGATGGCGACGTACGAAGCGCCGATGACCTCGAACCAATCGCCCTGCACCACGATAGCCGTGTTCTCATCGATGCCGATGCCGAGCAACTCAGGCCGCGCCTCGATGATCTCGATCAAGTCGAACTGCCGGTTGCGTTGGAGCAGGTGCTGGTCGATGGCGGTGTTTTTGAGGAAGCCGAAGCCCTCCTCATGATCGCCCATCATGATGGTGTTGGTCTTCGTATCGCCCCGGGCGAGGTACGAGCCCTGGATGGTCGCGCCCGCCGAAGAACCGCCGATGACGCCGCCGCGCGCCAGCAGATTCCAGAGTTCGGTTTCGGTCTTGGTGCCGAGGTAGGCGTCGGCCAGCCGCCACTGGCGCCCGCCCGAAAACCACACGCCGCCGGCCTCTCGGATCGCCGCGACGAAGGCGTCGGAGTCGGCCACGGCGCGGTCACGGGTGTGCAGGAGCGTCAGGTTGGTGGCGCCGTGATCGCGGAAGAGCCGCAGGCTGTAGAACGACTGGTCATAGTCGTCCGCGCCGCCGGCTGTCGGGATCACGACGATAGAAGCGTCGGGGCCGCCGGCCAGGTCAAAAAAGCGCTTGATGATGGCTTCGTCCTGCATTGCGCCGCCGACGACCACCAACGCCCCCCGCGCCGGGCCGACTTGCTGGGCATGCAGATCCAACGGGACGAAGACGAGAAACAAGAGGAGCAGGAAAGAGGGCTTCATGGCGATTTTGGATTTTAGATTTTGGATTTTGGATTCATCCAAAGTCCAATTAGTCTCCGAAGACCTGCTGCACGAAGCGCGCCAGCAGCTTGTTTGTTTCCGGGGTCTCGGCAAGGGTTTCGAGAAAAGCCTCCAGCGACATGCCGGCGATTCGCTCGACGTATTTGGGATAGGCCTGCAAGCGCTCGGTCATGCCCTTTACGGTCAGTTCAGGGTGAAACTGCGTGCAGTAGATCGGTTTATCGATGAAGCAGAAGGCCTGGTTTTCGACGCGGTCAGTCGAGGCCAGCAAGACGGCATCCGAAGGCAGGCGGTCTACGATGTCTTGATGGCCCATATGCACGAGCGGCGTAGGGCCGAGCGGGCCGAAAAGCGGATCGCGCAGGCCGGCTTGCGTGAGCCGGAGGTTCAGGGTGCCCAGTTCGGCGCGTTCCATGTCTGTGACCACCTCGCCGCCGAGGGCTTCGGCCATGGCCTGGAAGCCCCAGCAGGAGGCGAACGTCGGTTTAGAGAGGGCGTGGAGGTCGCGCATGGCGTCGAGGGCGCGTTCGAGCCACGGCCCGCCTTTGGCCACCGAGTGGTCGCCGCTGCCGCCGAGCAGGACCATGTCTACCGCGTCCAACTGCTGCCGGCTGGGCCGCCCGTTGATCAGATCAAACGTGAGGATCTGCTCGGGCGCGCACTGCAAAGCCTGCGCGAAACACCCGACTTCTTGCGCGCACATCGGGTCGTCCAGATTGCGGGCCTGGAGCAGCAGAAAGCGAAGCGTATCGAACATCGGGCGTCGGTGGCGTAGTGGGCAGGGCTTTGAATATCGAATATCGAAGGTAGAAAGTCGAATCAGGGCAAAAGATGGTACTCCTTCATGATCAGTGGAATGCGTGGGGGGTTGATGATTACATTAAGCCTTCCCCGCCTTCTTCTCATTCCGGCCCCGTGTATGTTTGGCAATCATGCGTTTCAATCCTGGGCAGTCATCCTCATAGGGGGGGTGGTGTTTGCCATGCTCTTCATGATCGCAGCAATGATGACGGAAGTGTTGTTTGACGGTGCTTTCGAGATGACGCCGGGGGCGATGGCCTTCGGATTGGCGGCGTTTGTCGCCTACGTCGGTGCCGCCATCGTGCTGCGGCACGACGACCGATCGGGCTCTTCGTGAAGGCAATCGTGTGGACTTCGTGAAGGTGGGCAAAAATTCTGATACTCCGGCAACAAGTATCCCCGTATAGCGTTCTGGAAGCGGTTCCAATCATCCGTTTTTCCGAGGCGTATCGATCGCCCACCATGAAGGTCGTTGCGCCCAAAGTCCATGGAGGGAAATTATGAAGGAAGGCGACTTTAGCGATTTCGTCGAAACGACATCCGAACCTGAGAACGGGGCAGTTTCTGCCTATGAACGGGCTGCTGAAGAAGGCATCGATCCCCGCTGTATTCCCCAACATCTCGATGGCCCTCCGCCTGTGGGCGACGCTATTGCCTATCCCGATTATCCCGATCTGGATAATGAAAACTGGCGCTTTCTCTTCAACCGCCAGATGGAATTGTTACCGGGCCGCGCCGGCGAAGCCTTTCTCAGAGGCGTCGAGATTCTGGGCATGACGCCGGAGCGCATCCCGCCCCTGCGCGATCTCAGCCGCAACATGGAAGCGGCCACCGGCTGGCGCATCGCGCGCATCCCCGGCCTGCTGCACGAAAAAGATTTCTTCGAGCTGCTGGCCAACCGCCTCTTTCCGTCCACCGATTACATCCGGGGCACCGACGAACTCGACTATACCCCCGCCCCCGATTGTTTCCACGATATGTTCGGCCACATGCCGATGTTGACGAATCCGGCCTTTGCCGATTTCTATCAACTCTTCGGCCAGGTGGCCCTCAACGCCAAAGGCGCCGACCGGACGCGCCTGGAGACGCTCCACTGGTTCACCGTCGAGTTTGGCCTGATCCAGCAGGCCGAGGGCATGCGCATCTTCGGCGCAGGCATCCTCTCGTCGAAAGGCGAAGTGGTCCACGCCCTCTCGGACGCCGTGACCGTCCATCCGTTCGACCCGGATCGCGTCGTCGAGCAGGAATACGACGTGTGGCACCTCCAGCCAGTGCTCTTCGCCCTCGAATCGTTCGAACAACTCGTAGACGGCTTCCGCTCTTGGACGCGCAGCAAAGGGTTGCTTACCTGAGGGGATGCAGGGTATTACAGGAAAGGCCTCGTTCTCGCCACGGCGGGAGCGGGGCTTTTTCATTTTGGATTTTAGATTTTAGATTTTGGATTTTTCTATTTCTCGGCTGTTGGATTTTTCTATTGAGGGCTATGGATTCCACTGTATCATCGCATCAGCGCCTGACGGCTCAGGTTACCGGGCGGGTGCAGGGCGTTTATTTTCGGGCGTTCACGCGCAACCAGGCGCGGCGGCTGGGGCTCAGCGGCTGGGTGCGCAACGAATACGACGGGTCGGTGCGCCTGGTGGCCGAAGGACCGCGCGAGGTGCTGGACCACCTGCTCGTGGCCATACGGCGCGGCCCCTCTGGCGCTCGCGTCGATCACGTCGCTGCCGATTGGTCCGACGCCACCGGCGAATACGACGGCTTCACTATTAAATTTTGATTTTGAATTTTGACATGCCACTTCGGCGAAACGGCATCTCGGTTTAGGAAGCCGCAGTTCTTTATCCTCTTTCCCTGTCAAAATTCAAAAAGGGTAAAAGTTTGCCGCCTTTTAAGGAGGCTATCTTTTTGAGGCGTAGTTATCGAAAAAGCTATATCGTGACGAGTTTTCTTGGAGGGAGTTGGCAGCTTTCACCGCTTTGCGCATACCTACCCGTTGGTCATCGGTCATCAGTAAAAGACCTTCCTGATGACCGATGACGGATGACCGACGCCAACCGTTTCATAGCGCACAACCGGGCCGAATAGCAAACTTCGCATCCCCCGGTATCTACGCTGCCAGATCCTCCCGTCGCGCCGGATGTGTGGCGCGGTAGATTTGCTCGACGTAGTCGATGACCATCCGCCCGGCGCTGAACGGATAGGGCAGCGTCTTCATCGCCCGCCGCATCCGGTCGATCCACCCGCGCGGCAGGCCGTCGGCGTCGCGGTTGTAGAAGGCCGGGAGCACGTCTTGTTCCAGGAGGTCGTAGAGCGCCAGGGCGTCGTCGTGGTCCTGGGTGGCCGGGTCTTCGTGCAGGCCCGTCGGAGCGTGGCCGATGGCCCAGCCGTTGCGCCCGTCGTAGCCTTCGGGCCACCATCCGTCGAGCACCGAGAGGTTCATGCCGCCGTGCGCAGCCACCTTCTGGCCGCTGGTGCCGCTGGCCTCCAACGGGCGGCGCGGGTTGTTGAGCCAGACGTCGCAGCCCGAGACGAGCATCCGTCCGATCTCCATGTTGTAGTTCTCCAGAAAGATCACCTTACCCCGGAACGCCGCGTCCTTCGCCGTCTCGTAGATGAGTTGGATGAACCGTTTGCCGCCGTTATCCGCCGGATGGGCTTTGCCGGCAAAGACCACCTGCACGGGCCGGTCGAGATGCCCGAAGAGCCGCCGGGCGCGTTCGAGATCCTGGAAGAGCAACGTGGCGCGTTTGTAGGTAGCAAACCGCCGCGCAAAACCGATAGTGAGCGCATCGGGATCGAGCGCCACGTCCTGCGCGAGGCTCTGCTGCGGCGCGCGTTCGCGGATGAAGTCGATCAGGCGGCGGCGCAGCAGACAGCGATAGGCCCACAGGTCTTCGTCTGTGATGTTATCGATGGCGTTCCAGAAATCCTGCTCGAAAACGAAGGCGTCGCCGTTGCCGAGATGATTTTTGAGAAAAGCCCGCGCTGCCGGCGCCGTCCAGGTGGGCAGGTGGGTGCCGTTGGTGACGTGGTCGATGGGCACCTCGTCGAGCGGGCGGTCCGGATAGAGGTGATGCCATTGACGCCGGGCGACCTCGCCGTTGAGCGCCGAGACGCCGTTGGCTTTGCGCGAGAGCTTCAGCCCCAGCACCGTCATCGTAAACGACTCGCCGCGGTCGTTCGGGTCGATCCGGCCATAGGCCAGCAATTGCTGCTCGGTCAGCCCGATCTGCTCGCGGAAGCCTGCCATCTGATCGGTGAAGAGGGCAGGGACGAAGCGGTCGTGGCCGGCGGCTACCGGGGTGTGGGTGGTGAAGACGCAGTGCCGCTGCACCCAGGCTTCGGCCTCGGCGCGGTGGTCGCCTGCCGCCAGACGCTCGCGCAGCAGTTCGAACATCAAGAAGGCACAATGCCCTTCGTTGAGATGGTAGACCTCCGGCTCGACGCCGAGCGCGCGCAGCATCCGCAGGCCGCCGATGCCCAGGACGATTTCCTGCTGAAGGCGCATCAGCCGGTCGCCCTGATAGAGCTTGTGGGTGAGGCTGCGCAGTTCGGCGGGGTTGCCGTCTACGTCGGCGTCGAGCAGGTAGAGCGGTACGCGGCCTACGTCGAGGCGCCAGGCCCGGAGCCGCAGCGGCTGCTCGCCCAGATGCACCGTCACCGTGACGGCCTCGCCCTGCGCGTCGGTGACGAGCGTGAAGGGGTGATCGTCCGGATCGAGCGACGGATAGGTAGCTTGTTGCCAGCCGTGCTCGTCGAAGTGTTGTTTGAAATAGCCGTCTTTGAGAAACAGGCCGATGGCCGTGAACGGCAGGCCCAGGTCCGAGGCGGCTTTAGTGTGGTCTCCGGCCAGCACACCGAGGCCGCCGGCATAAAGCGGAAGGCTCTCGTGAAGGCCGAATTCCATGCAAAAATAGCCGATCTGAGGCGCGTCGGCGCGGCGCGACGGGGCGCTGAGGTACCGCCGGAAGGCGGCATAGACGGCCTCGACGTCTCGGGCAAAGTCCGGGTCCGCTAAGACCGTGGCATCGGCAGATCGAAGCGCGGCGTAGGGGTTGTTGCCGGCGGCGCGGAAGGCCTCGGCGTTGAGGCGATAGAACAGATCCTGAGCGTCAGGATTCCAAGACCACCACAGGTTCGCCGCGATGGTCTCAAGCTGTAGCAAGGTGCTCATGCAGTAACTCGGGGGCTGTCGGGAATGAGGGCTTGTGCTTCGAGGGGGAAGGGGGCTGTCGAACAATCATGACTTTCATACAAATGAAGGCCATGATGTACGCAACGTCCCGGCATGTAAACGTTTACATGCTTCAACAAAAAGGATCTCCCATCAGATCAGGACCTGCGGGAGACGTACCAGCATCGTAACCTTTCGTTAACAACGGCGCCTAATATATCCGCTTCCGCCTTCAGGTGCAAAAGGAATGTGATTTTGGGTTTTGGATTTTAGATTTTGGACTGGTCTCAGCCGAATCAGTTTGATCAACCGGAAAAGTCGCATTTTAGCGAGACCTGGAAGGTCTTTGGCGCTTGTGCAAACTGACTAAAATCGCTCATTTTGGGCGGTTCGTCGAGGCCAATGGAGCCTCATAGACCTTCCAGGTCTGGTCTTACCCCTACCTACCCGGTGTCAATCAGACCAATCCAAAGTCTAAAATCCAAAATTGAACAACTCTCTAACCTGGGGAAGCCTGCTGCGCGAGACGACGCAGGCGCTCAAAGCCGGCGGCGTGCCTGCGCCGCGCCGCGCGGCGCTGTGGCTGCTGGGCGACGTGCTGGGGTGCGATCAGGCACACCTGATTGCCTACCCGAAGCGCGCCGCGACGCCTGAACAGGCCGAAGCCCTTTCCGCCCTGCTCGATCGCCGCTTGCAGCGCGAGCCGATGCAGTACATCCTGGGCTACGCCGACTTCTTCGGCCTGCGCCTGCGCGTCACACCGGCTGTGCTGATCCCGCGCCCGGAGACCGAGCAGGTCGTCGAAGCGGCGCTGGCGATGCTGGCGGATCACGCGCGCCCGCGTGTGCTCGACATCGGCACGGGCAGCGGCTGCATCGCGCTGGCGCTCAAACACGAACGCCCCGACGCCGAGGTCTTCGCCTGCGATGTCAGCGAGGCGGCGCTCGCCGTCGCCCGCGAAAATGCCGAAGCGCATCACCTCGCCGTCTCCTTCCTTCAGGCCGATGTCCTCGCCCCCGGCTTCCCCGGCCACGCCTCCGGATCCTTCGACCTTGTCATCTCCAACCCGCCCTACGTCGCTGCTGATGAGGCTGCTGAGCTTGAATCCGATGTGCGCGACTACGAGCCGCACCTGGCGCTCTTTTCGGGAGACGATCCGCTGGTGTTCTACAAAGCCATCGCCGGCCACGCCCCGGCCTTGCTTGCCTCCGGCGGCCTGCTCGTCTTCGAAACCCACGCCGAGTACGCCGGTGCCGTCTGCGACCTCCTCGCCGAGGCCGGCTTCCTCGATGTTCAGGTGAAGCGCGATCTGGCCGGGCATCCTCGCATCGTCATCGCGCGACGGGGGCGGGTTGATCTTTAGCCCGCGCGCATCGTTCATTAATCACTATACGTCCGAAGTCCACGCGCCAGGAGGCGTCTATGCCACTCGACAAAGATACTATCATCGCCCGGTTGGAAGATCGGTTAGCGCCGTTTCCGGTGCGGTTTGCCGTGCTCTACGGTTCGTACGCCGCCGGCCGGCCTACGCCCGTGAGCGACATCGACCTGGCAGTTTATGTCGAGGAGATCGATGATTTTCTGGACGTGGTCAACGCCGCCGATGAAGCGTTTCCCGATCATCGCATCGACGTGGTCAATCTCAAGGGCAAACCGGCGTTGATCTATTACGAGGCGCTGGCGTCCGGCATCATGTTTTTGATGCGGGATGAGGCTTTTTTCAAGCAGGAGAAGTTTCGCGTCATGCGGGAATATCTGGATTTCAAACCGACGCACGACCGCCTGCTCAAAGACATGCTCCAACGAATCAAAGAGGGGAGGTATGGCAAGCCTGCTGGCTAGATTAAAGGAGCTTGAAAAAAATGTGCGCGAACTGAGCCGGTTCAAAGAATTGACGCTGGAGCAGATCGAAGCGGACCGGAAGCTCGTCTGGGCGTTGCGCTATGGGGTGCTTGAGAGTATTCAGATCGTAATCGGCATCGCGTGCGCCGTCGTCAGCCACGACAATCTCGGCTATCCGAAGAGTTATGCGGATTGCCTGCGTCTGCTCGGTCAGGCGGGATATCTCAACGATGACCTCGCGCAGCGTCTCGCCCGCGCTGTCGGTATGCGCAACATCCTTGTTCACGAGTACCTCGACGTAAATGACGCGCTCCTGTTTGCAGCGCTGGATCACCTTGCCGATCTCAGCGATTTTGCTGCTTCCATCGCTGCCAGGGGATTGCCCAATTCGTGAGCATCGCGTCACGAAAACGTTTTTTTAATAGAAAAAGCTTAATATTACGGGCGTTATCCTCTTGTCAATAGTCATCGCGAAGCAGTAACCCATGGCGAAACAAGCCGGTGGTTGGCCTCCCCACAAGGTCAGCATAGTGACAGAGGGCACCGTCCTCGAAGGCACGTTGCATACAGAAGGGGACGTGCAGATCAGCGGCCGTATCGTCGGTAACGTGACGGCGGAAGCGCGTCTGGTAGTGGCCTCGGCAGGTCTCATTGACGGCGAGGTGGTGGCTGCCGCTGCCGACGTGAACGGGGATGTGCAGGGCGACCTGGAGGTGGCCAGGCACCTGATCTTGCGCAGCGGGGCGCACGTGGAAGGAACCGTCAAGGCAGGCCAACTCGTCGTCGAGGACGGGGCGGTTTTCAACGGGACGTGCCGGATGGTTCCGGGCGAGGTGCCGCCGGCCCCGCCGCGCCCGCAAAGCGCGTCGCGTCCGAAGCGCCAGGGTCGTTCCGCGCCGTCGAGGCCGGAGGCGGCGGCTGTGCCTGTGCCGAAGCCAGCCCCGAAGGCTCCCGCGGGCGGGGGCAAAGGGCTCCGGCGAGCAGGCATGGCGCTGATGGGGATCGTGCTGGTGGTGATCATAGCGTCCGGCGCGTATTACGGTTTCAAGGCGATGACCGGGGCAACCGGGGAGGCAGTCTCCGCGCCCTCCGCCGATCTGCCCGTAGAGGCTGCCGAGGTCACCTCCGAAGACGCGCCTGGTGAGGACGCGCTGTATTCCGTCTCTGAGACACCCCCGGACGATCCCGACGACTTCGCAGCCCCCATCGAGGCCGGGCGGCAGGCTGCCGGCCTCGATCGCATCACGATGGAACGAACCCGGCAAGCTATCCTCAACCGGAGCACTGAGCCGGAGGTGGAGGCGCTCTTTCAACAGGCCGAGGCGACGCGGCAAACTGCCTTGAGACAGTTCGAAGACGGCAACTTCGAACAAGCCGCTGAATTATTCCGCGTCGCCCGCGATCTGTTCGATCAAATACAGCAACGCCTCGATGAAAAAGACCGTGCCCTGGCCGAGGAAGAGCCTCCGGACGATCCCCCCGACGCCGTGACGGAAGACCTCGCTGAGGCTACGGAGGAAGCCCCGCCTGATCCCATAGACGAAGCCCCGGCTGAGCCCGAAGAAGAGGCCCCGGTCGAACCCGTGCCGGAGGAGGATGTTGAGGCAGCCCTGGAAGAGGCCCGTACGGTCGTAGGACGACTGACGCGTCAACTCAAGCTCAGCATCGAGCGCGAAGATGTCACGGGGATGCAGGCGCTTTTTTACCGGGGCTGGGCGCCGTTCTTCGACGAGGCCGAGGCCATCAGCGCGGCGGTGCGCTACGATAACCTGCAACCCAGCGGCGACAACGTCACCGCCGACATCTACCTCGATCTGGCCTTTCAGGACAACGAGAATCAGCCCCAACAGCGCGCCCAGGCCTACGTCTGGACGCTGATGCGCCTGGGGGATCAATGGGTGCTTCAACGAGTCTCTTCCCGGTAGGAAATGGGCAAATGGACAAATGGGCAAATATGCAAAAGGGCAAAGGAGCAAATAGTGGGTTGATTGCCATTTGCCTTTTGCCATTTGCTCATTCCCCTCTCAAACCGAATCCATCGTTATGACAAAAATCGCCCTGATTCAGCAGCAGCCGGGCGCCGATCTGGCGCAGAATGTCAGACGTGGGCTGGCGGCGCTCGAAGAGGCGGCAGCAGCCGGCGCCGGCCTCGTCGTCTATCCGGAGCTGGCGTTTACCCCGTTCTACCCACAACACCGCTCCGGGCCTGATGTGCTCGATCTGGCCGAGCCGGTGCCCGGGCCTACCACCGACGCGTTCTGCGAAGCCGCCGGGCGCCTCGGCGTGGTCGTCGTGCTCAACCTCTACGAACGCGACGGCGACCGCGCCTTCGACACCTCGCCCATCATCGACGCCGACGGGACGCTGCTGGGGCGCACGCGCATGATGCACATCACCGATTATGAGGGCTTTTACGAGCAGGGCTATTACGCCCCCGGCGACACCGGCGCCCCCGTCTACGACACCGCCGCCGGACGCCTCGGCGTGGCGATCTGCTACGACCGCCACTATCCCGAATACCTGCGTGCGCTGGCCCTCGACGGGGCCGACCTCGTGGTGGTGCCGCAGGCCGGCGCGCTGGGCGAGTGGCCGGAGGGTTTGTTCGAGGCCGAACTGCGTGTGGCGTCGTTTCAAAACGGCTTTTTCATGGCCCTGGCCAACCGGGTGGGGCAGGAAGCGGTGCTGGAGTTTGCCGGCGGCTCGTTCGTCACCGATCCCTTCGGCCACGTCGTGGCGCAGGCGCCCGAACAGCAAGAGGCCATCCTCTACGCCGATCTGGATTTTAGCCGGTGCCAGGCCTCGCCCGCCCGGCAGTTGTTCATGCAACACCGCCGCCCGGATCAGTACGACGGCGGCGCCGTGCGGCTGGCAGAAGCTGCTGATTTTGGATTTTAGATTTTGGATTTTGGATTGGTCTTTTTGAGCACCGTCCTCTCAATCGAAAAAGCCGCAACGGATCCAACCGTCGCGGCTTTTTCGATTGTTAAAGAGAGGCAAGAAATCACCCAATCCAAAATCCAAAATCTAAAATCCAAAATTACTGACCCTCGGCGGAGGCCTCGATAAACTCCTCGTAGTCTTGCTCGTGGTAGGCGCCGCTGCCGATGTAGCGGACGGCTTGTTCGAAGGATTCGAGATTCCAGTAGCCGTCGAGCCGGGTGATGTAGTTGCCGTTGGTATCGAGAAAGACGGTGGTGGGGGTGCCCTGGGCGCCGAGGGCATGGCCTAGCTGTTGGGAGGTGAGCACGTAATCTTTGAACTGGTGCTGGGTCTCACCGTCGTCGATGTTGAGGCGTCCGTATTCGAAATGTTTTTTGACGTAGGCTTCGATGGCGTCGTTGCCGTAGACCTCTTTTTGCATCTTCCGGCACCAGCCGCACCAGGGCGCATAGATATCGATGAGGATGGGTTTGCCGCTTTTTTCGGCGGCAGCCACGGCTTCGTCGAACGTCGGCCAGACGAAGGGGGTGGACGCGGCAGCCTGCGCTGCCTCGGCATCCGGGGCAGGCTCCGACGAGGATTGCGCGCACCCCGGCAGGGCGGGCACAGCGAGGATCAGAATGAACAAGAGGGCGCGGTTCATGGGGCTATCTGATCGGGTAAGACAACGTGAACGGACTATCTCAGCGCTACATATTCAGCAGCTTCTGATACGCCTGTTTGAACCGTTGAGATGCTTTTTCCCAGCTAAAGGTTTCGAAAACGCGCGGGGCATTTGCGGCCCATCGGGCGCGGGCCTCCCTGTCATCGGCCATGCGTTGCAGCGCTTCGACGAGCGCGGTGCGGTTAGCCGGGTCTACGACGCATCCGACGTCGAAGGCCTCGACGACGCCTCGGATCTCCGGCAGATCGCTGGCCAGCACCGGAAGCCCGGCCATCAAATACTCGAAGAGCTTGTTGGGCAGGGCAAAACGATGGTTGAGGCAGGTGTCTTCGAGTAGCGTGATGCCGGCGTCGGCAGAGGCCGTCACGGGCAGCAGGGCGTCCGGCGAGACCGGATCGAGGAAAAAGATGCGTTCGTTGAGGCCTGCCGCGCGGACGTGTTGTCGCAGCATCGGCTTGAGCGGGCCGCCACCGAGGAAGACTAGCACGGCGCTGTCTACGTCGCGCATGGCGTCGGCGAGCAAGAGGCAGCCCCGGTCTTTCTGAATCTGCCCCTGGTGCAGCAGCACCGCTGTGCCGGGCGCCGCGCTCGTCTGTTCGCGCAGATAACCCGACGACGCGACGTTCCGGTAGGGCGGCACGTTGTGCAACACCGCAGGCCGCGGCAGGCCATACGCCTGCGCCAACCGATCAGCGATGCTGTCGCTGACGGTGAAGACGGCATCGGCATGGCGGATGTGCCGGCCTTCTAAGAGCCGCCACATCGCGCGCACCCAGGGTCGGCCTGCCGTCGAGGCGACGTGCGGGTAGAGTTCGCGCGCGTCGTAGACGAGCCGTCCGCCGTGCTGCCGGGCTGCGGCGTGCAGGGCCGGCAGCGTGTAGAGATCGCTGGCGTGGTAGACGCGGGCCGGGATCCGGCGCGCGGTTTGCGCGAAGAGCCGGTGTACGCGGGCGAAGAAGCGCGGGCCGCTGCCCGGCGGACGCGCCAGCACCCGAAGCTCGATGCCGGCTTCCAACGAGGCCTCGTCTGCCGCCGGGCCGAACGTCAGCGCCTCGACCGTCGCGCCCAACGCCGCCAGCGCCCGCAACTGCTTCAGCGCGCGCGAGTTGCGGCGTACGTCGCCTGTTAAAGCGAACACGACATCTGGAGACGACATGCGCAGACCGGGGCCGTTCGTCGAGAAAAAAGGGCAGAGGTCACCATCGATCTTGGCGTAGGCGCAAGATAGGCGATGCTATGCTTTGTTACTCGACGACGGCGGGAGAGCTGCTACGCCTGGGGCGCGTCTAAAAAGATTACCTCTCCGTCTTAATTGCGATCGCCGCCGTTTTTAATGTGTGTTACTTTTCCGGCGTCTTCGCCTTCATTATGAGGGGCGTTGGGGCCGGCAGCCGGAAGCACCTCCACGGTGGCCTCTTCCTCAGAAGGCGTCACGTCGGGGCCGGTGATGGTGTTGGCGCTGCAACCGGCAATCGTCAGCGCGACGGCAAAAAAGAGGGCGAAGAAAAAGGTGATCACGGGCTGGGTGAGGTCAGCTATGCGTTTCATAACAGGTCCTCCTATTTGGGTGATTGTGGGGCAAAGAGCCGACGGGATGGTGGGTAAAAGACATCCCTCGTCGTGAGACAGCGCGATGGAGAAGAAGAGCAGACCCAGGCCGGGAGCCGGTTATACTGTGCGGTTCCTTCCGGCTGAACAAAAGCTCCGCGCGCTGCTTTTTGTGTTTAAGCAAGCCATTAAATTACAAAAGCCTGCCGGCACTAAGACTTTCTTTCTATGGCTTTCTAATTCCGCAAAATCTGGGATAATTTGTGTAAAAATCTCGTGACGCAAGGTAAATCCCTTTTCATTTTCTGTAAAGATTATGGGACGAAAAGTGGTGCCCTGTGGTTTATGCTGCCCTCATTTTCGGGTTTTCCAACGTTTTACCAACAAAAAAATGGTTTTTTTGAGCGCCCTGTTGTTGAAATTCTTCATGCGGCGCGCGACCTTTAGTACCCCCGCCCCCCGATGACCGCATTCGTCTCTTCCTCGCCACCTCTGCATTTACCGAACTGTTCAACCTCCAGGGCTATGCGTCTTGCCGGCGGATATCTGGCTTTGCTCGTGCTGCTGTTGGGGCCGTTGGCCGCCCAGGGGCAACCGCTGGCGACGCAACAGGAGGTGCCCGAAGGCGCCCACGCTCCACATTTGCTGGAAGATCCGGAGGTGGGGCTGCCATTTTTCTTCGAACATTTTTCCCGGCAGGATTACCGACAGCACCATCAGAACTGGGCCGTCACGCAAGACCCGCGCGGCCTCATCTACATTGCCAACTACGACGGCATCCTCGAATATGACGGCGCTACGTGGCGCCTGGTCGAAACCCCGGCCAAAACCATCGTCCGCTCGCTGGCCGTCGATGATCAGGGGGTTCTTTATGCCGGCGTGCAGGGCGACTTCGGCTATCTCAAACCCGATTCCGCCGGCACGCTGCGTTTCATGTCCCTGCGCGATAAAATAGCGCCGGCGCATCACGAATTTTGGGACGTCTGGGCCACCCATGCCACCCGCAAAGGGGTCTATTTTCAAACGGCTGATCGCCTTTTTCGGTGGGACGGAAAGACGATGAAGGTATGGGAAAGCGAACGGGGTTTTCATACCTCCTTCTGGGTACGCGATCAGCTTTTCGTCCGCGAGTGGGGCCGGGGGCTTTTGCGCCTCGACGGCGACTCGTTGCATCTGGTGCCCGATGGCGAGCGGTTTGCCGACCTGCGGGTTTACATGATGGCGCCCTACCCCGACGACCGCTGGCTCATCGCCACGCGCCAGGAGGGGTTGTTTCTCTATGATGGAACGACGGCCTTCGCCTTTCCCACAGAAATCGATGCCTGGTGGCGTAACCATCGGCTCTACCATGGACGCGCCCTGCCCGATGGACACTTTGCCCTGGCGTTTCTCGACGGCGGCGGCGTCGTGCTCATCGACAAACAGGGCCGCCTCGTACGACGCTTCGATGAATCGACCGGCTTACCCGATGGGTGGGTCAATAATGTCTTTAGCGATGCCCAGAACGGCTTGTGGCTGGCCCTCAACAATGACGGATTGGTTCGGATGGATTTTTCGTCGCCGCTCTCTTTTTATGATCGCCGATTCGGCTTAGAGGGCCACGTCAACACGATGGAACGGCATCAAGGCCGGTTGTATGTTGCCACGACGACGGGCCTGTATCGGTCTGAAGAGGTCACCGGGGAGGATCGGGAAAAGGTGGGGCGTCTTTCCTTTACCAAAATTCTCAGCAGAACGTCGCGGGCGTTGCTCTCGGCAGAGGGTGTCTTGTTTGTCGCCACCGATGCCGGGCTTTTTGCGTGGCAAGAAGACCAGGCACAATTGCTCACCGAAGATCGGAGCGCGGTCTTCAGCCTGCTCTACTCGGAAAAGACAGGCCGGATCTACTTCGGCCAAAAAGATGGATTTTCTTTTCTGGCATCGACCCCGGCGGGGTGGCAGCAGCGGCCTTTCGACGGAGGCATTACGGAGTCTGTCGTGGCTATGGCCGAGGCGACCGACGGAACCCTGTGGCTCTCTACCATGAATCGCAAAGTGTTGCGCCTTCGTTTATCTGAAACAGAGACGGTAGAGGAACTCAAATCCTTTGGCGAAGAAGACGGCCTGCCCGAAGGCGTCATTCAACCGTTTGCTGTCGACGGACAGATATTCTTTTCATCCCCGCAAGGCATCTTCCGGTTTGATGCTCCGGACACGGAAGGCGCAGCCCCTCGCTTTTATCGGGATCCCGCGCTTTATGCGGACGACGAGGCGCCCTTCGACGACCCCCTGCTGAATGTATTTGTCGATGATGAGGATTCGTTCTGGCTCGTTTATCCGGATCGCATTGAGATCGCCCGGCTCCAGGTGGACGGCTCTTATGCCCGCGAGACACCGCCTGTTTTGCATTTTGCCAAAGGCGAGATCGTGCAGGTCTATGTAGAAGACGACGGCATCACCTGGATCGGGGACGGCAACCGGCTTATCCGCTACGATCCCCATTTTAAGAAACGTTACGACATCCCGTTCTCAGCCCTGGTGCGCCGGGTTACTTCCGCGACGGGGCAACTCATCTTCGACGGCGCCCCCACGCCGGGGCAGCCCGAAGGGCCGGAGCCGGAGCTGGACTATATCCACAACGACCTCCGCTTTGAATTTGCCGCGCCCAGCTATAACGCCGTCGACGACAATCAATACCAGTATTTTTTGGAAGGCTACGACAGCCAGTGGTCTGAGTGGACGGTTCGCAAGAGACACGCCTATTTCGGGTTGAGCGAGGGCGCCTATCGCTTCCGGGTGCGGGCGCGCAATGCGCAGGGGGTGCTCAGCAAGGACGCGGTTTTTGCCTTTCACGTGCTGCCGCCGTGGTATCGCACGTGGTGGGCCTACGGCTTGTATCTGGCCATGATTCTGGCAGCGACGGCGCTTTACGCGCGCTACCGGACCATCGTCGCAGAGAACAAGCAGGCGCAGGAACAGGCCCGCGAACTGGCCCGCGAACGCGTCGTCAACGAACGCCTCCAACAGGCCAACCGGCGCCTTCAGGAGGCCAACGACAGCCTCATGAAGGTCGATAAGCTCAAGGACGAATTCCTGGCGACGACCTCGCACGAACTGCGCACACCGCTGACGGCCATCCTGGGTTTCACCTCGGTCTTGCAAGACGAACTGCCCGGACGCTTTCAGGAATTCCTCGACCCCATCGAATCGAACAGCCAGCGTCTTTTGCAGACGGTCAACTCGCTGCTCGAACTGGCGAAGTTGCGGGCCGGGATGATGGAAATCCGCCGCGAGGTGATCGACGTGGGCGAGTTGGCCGAGGAGGTCAACCGGCTGCTGGCGCCGCTGGCGTATCAGAAGTCGTTGTTGCTCGAATTGATTTCGCCGCCGGAGCCGTTGATGGTCAACCTCGACCGTCGTTTTCTGGAGCGGATCCTCAACAACCTGATCGGTAATGCCATCAAATTTACCGAGGAAGGCACCGTCAGTGTGGCGGTGAAGCAGAAAGGCGACCACGCGCACATCAGCGTGGCCGACACGGGCATCGGTATCGAGGAGGATTTCATCCCACATTTGTTCGACGAATTCAAACAGGAGTCGAGCGGGTTGGCGCGTTCGTACGAAGGCAGCGGCCTCGGCCTGACGATCACGGCGCGGCTGGTCCGGCTCATGGAGGGCACCATCGAGGTCGAGAGCAAGAAAGGGAAAGGCAGCGTCTTCACCGTCTCGTTCCCCCTGCACCGATCCGTCGAGCAGTCTTCCCCCGAGCCTCGTCCGGTGATGGCGGAGTGAGGGGTTATGGTGTTTGAGTGTTATGGTGTTTGAGTGTTTAAGTTGTTTTTAATCAAACATCTATAAATATTAAAACACTATAATACCAAAACACTATAACACTAAAAACACTTTTCCCCCATGTCTCGCCTCAGCCTTCTCATCCTCATCCTGATTTTGCCTATGAACGCCGTGTTGGCCCAGGCGCCCGACGTCATCTACACGAATGCCCGGATCTGGACGGGCGATCCGGCGCAGCCGTGGGCCGAAGCCCTGGCCGTGGCCGAAGGTGTTTTGCTCGACGTGGGGCCGGCGGCGCGGGTCGAGGCGTTGCGGCAGGAGCAGACGCGGGTGGTGGACCTCGGAGGCCGCTTCGTGGCGCCTGGTTTTATCGACAACCACGCGCATTTTCTCAGCGGCGGCTTTCAACTGGCGAGCGTCGATCTGCGCGATGCCGATACGCCGGAGGAGTTTGCCCGGCGCCTCGGTGCTTTTGCCGCGTCGGTGCCCGAAGGCCGCTGGATCACCGGGGGTGACTGGGATCACGAACGCTGGGGCGGCGCCTTGCCCCGGCGCGAATGGATCGACAGCCTCACCGCCGCGCATCCGGTCTTTGTCAGCCGCCTCGACGGGCACATGGCGCTGGCCAATTCGAAAGCGCTGGCGCTGGCCGGCCTCACCCGCGAGACGCCCGACCCCGACGGCGGCGCCATCGTTCGGGATTCCGAAACGGGTGAATTGACCGGTGTGCTCAAAGACGAGGCGATGTCGCTGGTCGGGCGGGTCATGCCCGATCCGTCCGAGGAAGAACTCGACGAAGCCCTGGCTCGCGCCACGGCGCACGCTCTCTCGCTGGGCGTGACGCAGGTACACGACGTAGGCAGCCTCGGCGGCTGGATCGACCTCGAAACATACCGCCGGGCGCAGGCCGAGGGGCGGCTTGGGCTGCGCATCTACGCGTTCGTCCCGCTTGCCACCTGGCCCCGGCTCGACGCCTACGTCCGTGAGAACGGCCTGGGCGATGACTGGCTGCGGTGGGGCGGCCTCAAAGGGTTCGTCGATGGCTCGCTGGGCTCGACCACGGCGTGGTTTTACGAGCCGTACACCGATGCGCCGGAGACGACGGGCCTGATCATCACCGACACGACGGCGCTGCGCCGGGACATCCTGCAAGCCGACGCCCACGGGCTACACCTGGCCATCCACGCCATCGGCGACCGCGCCAACGACTGGCTCCTCGATACCTTCGCCGAGGCGACGGCTCAGAACGGCCCGCGCGACCGCCGTGCGCGCATCGAGCACGCCCAGCACCTCGCACCCACTGCCGTCGCCCGTTTCGCCCGGCAGGGCGTCATCCCGTCGATGCAACCCTATCACGCCATCGACGACGGGCGCTGGGCCGAGAAACGCATCGGCCCCGAACGCATCCAAACCACCTACGCCTTCCGCGCCCTCCTCGACGCCGAGGCGCCGCTAACCTTCGGCTCGGACTGGACGGTGGCGCCCATCAGCCCGCTCGAAGGGATCTACGCCGCCGTCACCCGCCGCACCCTCGACGGGGCCAACCCCGATGGCTGGGTGCCGCAAGAGAAGATCACCGTCGAAGAGGCGCTGCGGGCCTACACCGCTGCCAATGCCTTCGCCGGTTTTCAAGAAGAACGTCTGGGTACGTTGGAGGCCGGCAAGTGGGCTGATTTTGTGGTTCTTTCCGGCAACCTCTTCGAGATCGATCCAGTAGAAATAAAGGCCGTCCGCGTCCTCCGTACCGTCGTCGGCGGCCAGGAACAGTACACCCTTGAATTTTAGATTTTGGATTGTGGATTTTGGATTGGTCTTGCTCAGCACCGCCATCGCAGCCGAAGAAGCCGCAACAATTCAGACCGTCGCGACATTCTCGGTTTGGTGATGTGGTGGACATCAACAATCCAAAATCCACAATCTAAAATCCAAAATCGGAGAACCGATGCGTTCTTACTGGCGGCTCTTCAAAGTGATGGTGATCACCCTCGTGTACACGTCGTACGCAGCCTTGAGAGTGCGTTTGCGCCCGGAGGCAGAGCGCCCGGCATTGCAGGCGTATCACCAGATGATCGGATCGCAGTTGTTGTGCCGCGCGGTGCGGTTCCGCGTGTCGATGCAGGGCGTGCCGCCGGTGGACAAGCCGATGCTCTACGTGTGCAACCACCTGAGCGCGCTCGATCCTATCCTGCTGGGGTCTCAGGCGCCGGTAGCCTTTGCCGGCAAGGCCGAACTCAACACGTGGCCGTTCTTCGGATGGGTGTGCCGCACCTACGGGATGTTGTTTGTGGACCGAACGCGGCGCACCAGCACGACCACGTTCGTCAAACAGGTTCAAGAGAAGCTCAAAGCCGGCGTGTCGGTGCTGGTCTTTCCCGAAGGCACCACGGGCTGGGGCGACGTGGTGCAGGCTTTCAAGACCGGCTCTTTCGAGGCCGTGGCCGGGCGCGAAGACGGCGCCGCGCTGCCGCTCTTTCTGGACGTGACGGCGGTAGACAACCAGCCGACCGAGCGCGAGAAAGGACGCCGCGTCTTCTCGCATAACGAAGAGGCGTTCATGGAACATTGCCTGCGCCTGTTCGGCCTGAAAAACGCCGACATCCAGGTGCGCGTCGGTGAGCCGGTGCTTGCCGATGGCCGCAACCGCAAAGAACTCGCTCGCCTGACCCATCAGGCCGTCAACGCCCTCGGCGGGCTGGCCCTGGCCGAAGCGGATATTGCAACCGCAGATGAACGCGGATGAACGCGGATGGATGTTGGTGAATCAGGCGGATGGCTGATAGCAGTTGGCAAATAGCAGAGGGGAAAAGGCTTGTTATCCACAATCTGCGTTAATCTGGGTCTATCTGCGGTTGCATCATCCGCGTTTATCTGCGACCATCTGCGGTTGCAAGGGCTTGAAAAATCAGGGATCTGGCCGATCTACTAGAAGGGCTGGTTGGGAGGAGGCGATCCGCGAAAGTGTGTTTTTTCTGCAACAAGCACCGGGGCGTTGCGTTGTTAACGCTTCAAATCATTCCATAGACCGGTCCTGGCCGAAACAAACTGCGCTGTGTCGGGTGTTTGGAAGAGGGTAGCCGTATCATCTTGTAGCCGCTGTATTCATGGATAAGTCGTCCCGTCATCGTCACACCCCCATCTTGATCGGCGTAGGGCTGGTCCTCATCGGTCTGCTGAGCGGGATTCTGGTGATGTTGTTTCTGGTTGATGTGCCCTCGCAAGGGGATGCTGTGCCGCGGGTGGTCGAGCGGGTCGAGTTGGGCCGGCAGCAGCCGCGCCCGGCCTTGACGCCGGACTCCGGGCAGGCCCCGGCCACCGTAGACATCCTGACCCTCAACCGGCTTTTCAAAGAAGTAGCGAGCGAAGTGACCTCGGCGGTCGTCTACATTCAAGTCGAAAGCAACGCGCGCGATATGCCGCGCGACTGGTTCCACAACTTCGACGAAGAAGAACTCGGCGGGCGTTTTTTCCGCGAGATGCCCAGGCAGAGCGTCGGCAGCGGCGTGGTCATCAGCCGGCAGGGCTACATCGTCACCAACCACCACGTCGTAGACCGCGCCAGTTCGATCCGGGTGACATTTTCCGACAAACGCGAGTACGAAGCCCGCATCGTCGGCATCGACAAATCCACGGATATGGCCGTGATCCAGATTGAGGTCGATGACGACGATCCCATCCCCGTCGTGGCGCTGGGCGATTCAGACGAGGTGCAGGTGGGCGAATGGGTGCTGGCCGTGGGCAACCCGTTTCGGTTGACCTCGACGGTGACCGCCGGCATCGTCAGCGCGCTTGGGCGGCAGGTCAACATCATCGAAGACGAATTTCGCATCGAAGATTTTATCCAGACCGATGCCGCCATCAACCCCGGCAATTCGGGCGGCGCGCTAGTGAATCTGCAAGGCGAACTCATCGGCATCAGCACGGCCATCGCCACCGAGAGCGGCTCGTATGAAGGCTACGGCTTTGCCGTGCCCGTCAACCTCGTCGAACGCATCGTGCAAGACCTGATTGCTTACGGCGAGGTGCAACGCGGTTACCTGGGCGTGACCATCCGCAGCATCGACGCCGTCTCGGCCCGGCGCCTTGGCCTCGACCGCATCGGCGGGGTGTATCTCGAACGCGTCGAGCGGGGCAGCGCAGCCTTCCGGGGCGGCCTGCGCGAAGGCGACGTCGTGCTCACCGTCCAGGGGCGCAGCGTCAACGAGACCAACGAATTGCAAAGCACCATCGCCCGCCATCGCCCCGGCGATCAGGTGGCCGTCGAAGTCTGGCGCGCAGGCGAGACGCGCCGGGTGCTCGTCGAACTGCTGGGCCGCGAAGACCCTGCCGTCGATAGCTGGATCAGCGGGTTCGAAGACCTGCGCCAGGAGGCTGCGCCGGAAGAGACGCCGGATCTGCCCAATGCCGAAGTGTTTCAATTGGAAGGCTGGGGCCTGGGCATCCGCGAACTGACCGACCGCGAACGCAACGGCTTCGACGTAGAGGCCGGCGTGTTTCTGTCCTACGTCGCACGGGGCGGGGTTGGCGCCGAGGCCGGCATCCCGCGCAACGTCGTCGTCACCGGCATCAACGACGAGCCGGTCACATCGATTGAAGACGCCGTGCGTCTGCTGGCGCTGGTCGCTTCGGGCACCGACGCCGTGCTCCTGCGCGTCAAACGACGCAACGGCCTGGAGGCTTTCTACGAAATGAACGTCCCGGCGGAACGGTAGTTGGATTTTGGATTTTAGATTTTGGATTTTGGATTTGTAGCTTGTTTCGTGTAATGGCACACGGATGACGCGGATTGTACGGATTTTCACGGATCTGATTTGCCGGCAGCGACAGGATCATCCTCAGCCAGGTTGTTTCGTCCAACGTCTTCTGGATTGATCCTGTCGCTGCCGGCAAAAATCCGCGAAGATCCGTCTAATCCGCGTTCATCCGTGTGCCATTATGAGTACAAGCAGTGCCCCATCTAAAATCCAAAATCCAAAATCGCATGTTGCGTTATCTGACGGCGGGGGAGTCGCACGGAGAGGCGCTCATCGGCATCGTCGAGGGGATGCCCGCCGGGGTGCCGCTGACGGCTGCCGAGATCAACCATCATCTGGCCCGGCGCTGGCTCGGCTTCGGACGCGGAGGCCGCGCTAAATTCGAGCGCGACAAAGTACACATCTACTCCGGCGTCCGCTTTTCGAAGACCATCGCCGGCCCCATCGCGCTGCGCCTCGATAACGCCGCCTACACCCGCGACCGCTCCGGATGGCCCGACGTGATGGCCGTCGAAGGCACCGGCGAAGGCGTCGAACGCGTGACCTTGCCCCGGCCCGGCCACGCCGATCTGGTTGGCGTCCAGAAATACGGCTTCGACGACATCCGGCCCGTCATCGACCGCTCCAGCGCGCGTGAGACCGCCATGCGTGTGGCGTGCTGCACCGTGGCGCGGCTGTTTCTCAAACAGTTCGGCATCGAAGTGGGCAGTCACGTCGTCCGGCTCGGCGAGGTGGGCTACGACGATGCCGGCCAATGGCGCGACCGCGTCGACGCCCTCCTGGCCGACGGCGCCGAAGCCATCAACCGCGCCGCCGACGAAAGCGAAGTCCGCATGCTCGACGCCGACCTGACGGCCCGCTGCATCGACCACATCATCGAAACAAAGAAAGCAGGCGATTCGCTCGGCGGCATCTACGAAGTCGTCGTGACGGGCGTGCCGCCGGGCCTCGGCTCGTACGTTCATTGGGACCGCCGCCTCGACGGCCAACTCGCCCAGGCCATCCTGTCGATCCAGGCCCAGAAAGCCGTCGAGATCGGCGACGGCGTGGCGGCGGCTTCGATGCCCGGCTCGCTGGTCCACGATCCCATCCTCCACGACGACGGCGCTTTTCCCCGGCGCACCAACCACGCCGGGGGCATCGAGGGCGGCACGTCCAACGGCATGCCCATCATCGTGCGCGGCTTCATGAAGCCCATCCCCACCCTCATCAAACCCCTCGACACCGCCGACATCACCACCGGCCAGGCCCAGCCGACGCGCTACGAACGCAGCGACGTCACGAGCGTCCCCGCTGCCTCGACCGTCGCCGAAGCCACCGTCGCCTTCACCATCGCCAACGCCTTCCTCGAAAAATACGGCGGCGACAGCCTGGACGAGATTCGGGGGCGGTTTGAGCGGGAGACGTAAGGATGCGCTGAGAAGACTGTTCTGCCGGCGCCCGCTCATTTTTTACATTTCATGCACGGATGTAACAATCAGGTTGAGCCTGATGTAAGCGTTTTCATGTATCATAGCAGAAGTACGATCTTTCCCGCTGTTTTGCTTTATTGAGTAACCATACGGCCCCCGCTCGATGCTTGACCGTGACCCCCTTGACGACAAGCCTGGAGACGAGACCATGCATCACCGCGTCTTGCAGCGGCAGATGAAAAAATTCGGCATCAGCCTCGACCAGCCGCCACGCGACCAGGAGGTGTGGAATCATTTCCTGGAACGCGTAGACCGGTTCTACCACGAGGCCGACCAGGGCCGGTATCTCCTGGAACAGTCGCTGGCGATCTCGTCGCGCGAGATGCAGGAACTCTACGACGACCTGCGCAAAGCCTCCGAGAGCCGCATCGCCGCCGAACGCGATAAGCTGCGCGCCGTGATCAGCTCGCTCGGCGCCGGGTTGTGTACGCTCGACGTGGCGGGGTGCGTCTTGTCGATCAATCCGGAAGGCGAGCGCCTGCTGGGATGCACCGAGGCCGACGTGTTGGGGCAGCCTTTTTGGGCGTGGCGTACGGCGTCCGGAGATGGACAGGTGCGTCGCGCTGCGTGTTCGCTGGAGGAAGTGATCGCCTCCGGGTTGCCGTGCCGGGAGGAAGACGGTGTCTTCGTACGCAAAGACGGCACGTTTCTGCCGGTCTCCTACACGTTGAACCCGATTCGCGAGGACGGGGTGTTGCAGGGCGCCGTGCTGGTCTTTTTCGACATCACCGAGCGCAAACAGGCCGGCGAGGCGCTCCGCGAGAGCGAAGAGCGGCATCGGACTCTGCTCAACCAGTTGCCCGTGGGTGTCTATCGCACCGCGCCCGGCGGTCAGTTCCTCAAGGCCAACCCCGCCATGGCCGAGTTGTTTGGGGTGGATGATGCCGGGACGTTGCAGGGGCTCAATGCCCGCAATTTTTTCCTGCATCCTGAAGACCGGGATCGGTACGTCGAGCAACTCATGCAAGACGGCACCATCACCGAAGATTTTGCGATGCGCCGCCAGGACGGCACGGTCTTCTGGGTGCGCGATTACGCCCGCGCTATCACCGACGAGACGGACGGGTCGATCTTCTTCGACGGCATCCTCGTCGATATCACCGAGCGCAAGGAGGCCAAGGAGGTGGCGCAGCGCCGGACGAAGCTGCTGGGGCTGGCCCAGGAAATCGCCCAACTCGGCAGTTGGGAATGGGACGTCGCCTCCGGCACGATCCAGTGGTCCGACGAACTGTATCGCATCTTCGGCCTGCCCGTCGGCAGCGAGATCGATTGGGACGCGATCCGCGAGACGGCCATCCACCCGGACGACCGAGAAATGCTCTCGCAGCGCCTTGACGCCTCGCGCGTGGGGCCGGACGTTGATCTGCCGCCGCTTGAATATCGCATCCTCCGGCCCGATGGCTCGGAACGCAGCGTCTGGGGCAACAACGTGGTGTTTTTCGACGAAGACCAAAAGCCCGTTCGGATGGTCTGCGCCATTCAGGATGTCACCGAGCGCAAGCAGGCCGAGGAAGCCCTCCGCGCCAGCGAACAACGTTTCCGGACGCTGGCCGAGAACGTGCCGGGCGTCATTTATCTCTGCAATAATGACGAACGGTATTCGATGCTCTACCTCAACGACGCTGTGGAGGTGCTCACCGGATATCCGAAAGCGGATTTTCTGACGGATCGCATAAGTTTTACCGAACTCTACCATCCGGACGATGCGCCGGCCGTCCCGCGCCAGGTCGATGAGGCGTTGGCTGCGCGGAAAGCCTTCCATCTCACCTACCGGATCCGGCATCGGTCGGGCGAATGGCGGTGGGTAGAGGAGCGAGGCGTGGGGGTCTTCGAAGGCGAGACGTTGCTGTATCTGGAGGGCTTCCTGCACGATATCACCGAGCGCAAGCAGGCCGAGGAGGCCCTCCGCGAGAGCGAAGAGCGGCTGCGCGCTTTCGTCGATGCCTTGCCGGGCCTGGCGCTCATCCTCGACGAAGAAGGCCGGTATGTGGAAATCTTCACGACCCAGGAGCCGTTGCTCTACGACGAGGCGGCGCAGTTGAAAGGCCGCCGCCTCCACGACGTGTTGCCCGAAGCAGCCGCTGATCTGTTCCTTGAGACGATTCACCAGGCTATCGGCAGCGGTGCACCGACGACGTTGGAGTATGAGTTGGAGGTGCTCAGCGGCAAGCGTTGGTTTGAAGGCCAGGTGGCCCCGATGCCGGGGATTGACGGAGAACGACGCATGGTCGTCTGGATCTCGCACGACATCACCGAGCGCAAACGGGCCGAGGAAGCCCTCCGCGAGAGCGAACAGCGCTTCCGCGATCTCTTCGAAAGCTCGCCCGACGCCATCTTCGTCGAAGATTTCGACGGCAACGTCCTCGACGTCAACCCGGCGGCCTGCCGCTTGCATCACACCGACGCCGAGCGCCTCGTCGGGCGCAACGTGCGGGCGTTGGTGCCGCCGAAACTGCGCGAAGAGGCCATGGAAGCCTTCGCGCAACTGGTCAAGGGCGAGGTGGATCAACTCGAAAGCGCCAGTTGGACCGCCGACGGTCAGGAGATCCCCGTCGAGATCCGGGTCAGCCGCATCACCCAGGATCAGCATCCGGCGCTCTTGTTGCAGGTGCGCGACATCACCCGGCGGCGGCAGGCCGAGCAACGCCTGCGCATGCTCGAAGCCTCGGTCTCGGCCAGCATCGACGGCATCACCATCAGCGACGTGCATCAACCCGATTATCCGCTGATCTACGTCAGCCCCGGTTTCGAACGCATGACGGGCTATCGCGCCGATGAAGTGCTGGGCCGCAACTGCCGCTTCCTCCAAAATGACGACCGCGACCAGCCGGCCCTCGACGAGATCCGCAAGGCGCTCAAGGCCGAGACGCAGTGCCGCGTGGTGCTGCGCAACTACCGCAAAGACGGCGCGCTGTTCTGGAACGAACTGACGATGTATCCGCTGCACGATGCGGCGGGGCGCCTGACGCACTACGTTGGCATCCAACGCGACGTCACCGGGCGCAAGCAGGTCGAGGATGCCTTGCGGCAGAGCGAAGAACGCTACACGCTGGCCGTCAGCGCCGGCAACGTCGGGGTGTGGGATTGGAACCTGGAGACCAACGAGATCTACATCGATTCCATCTTGAAACAGATCCTCGGCTACGAAGATCACGAGATCAAAAACGAACTCGACGACTGGGGCCGCTACGTCCATCCGGACGATGGCGAGAAAGTCATGGAGGCGGCCACGGCGCACCTCGAAGGCAAGGCGCCGGTCTATGAGGTCGAGCATCGGATGCTGCATCGAGGCGGCGGCATCCGGTGGTTTGTGGCGCGGGGCACGGCCATGCGCGACGTCGAGGGCAAACCCGTCCGTATGGTCGGTACCGACACCGACGTGACCGAACGCAAGCTGGCCGAACAGGAACTCGCCCGCATCAACGCCAAGCTCGAACAGCGCAACCGCGAGTTGCAAGATTTCGCGCACGTGGCCTCGCACGACCTCCAGGAGCCGTTGCGCAAGATCCGCGCCTTCGCCGATCTGATGCAGGAAGACTACAGCGAAAACGTCGATGAGACGGGCAAGTATTACCTCGACCGGATGCAGGATGCGGCCAAACGCATGGCCGGGCTCATCACCGATTTGCTGGTCTATTCCCGTGTTACCACCAAAGTGCGGCCCTTCGGCAAAGTCGATCTCAACGCCGTCGTGGCCGACGTGATTTCGGATCTGGAGATGCAGATTCAGGAGACCGGCGGGCGTATCACCGTGAGCACGCTGCCCACCATCGACGCCGACTCGACGCAGATGCATCGGCTCTTGCAGAACTTCATCGCCAACGCGCTCAAGTTTCATAAGCCCGGCGAAGCGCCCGTGGTGGAGGTCTCCGGCGTTCTGGAAAAGCACCCCGCCCGGAACGGCGCAGACACCCGCGCCATGTGCCGCCTCGAAGTGCGCGACAACGGCATCGGTTTCGATGAGAAGTATCTAGATCGTATCTTTACGCCGTTCCAGCGGTTGCATGGCCGGGGCTCGTATGCCGGCACAGGCATGGGCCTGGCCATCTGCCGCCGCATCGTCGAACGCCATCACGGCACCATTACAGCGCATAGCACCCCCGGCGAAGGCGCGCAGTTCGTGGTCATGCTGCCGGTGCAGCAACCGCCTGTTTCTTCGGAAAATGATGCCGGCTAAGCAAAAAGCGTTTTCGGTATTTCTCTGCGTTCTACTTTGAACCGGGGTTGGCGTCGGTCACTGGTCACTAGTCACTGGTCATTAGAGTTTTTGGTAGTGATCGGAAGGTGTTGATGGGCACAACACACCCCTCCCTTGAGGGAGGTGGCCCGAAGGGCCGGAGGGTGTAAAAGCGGGCTGTTTACACCCC
>JANQES010000104.1 GCA_028278205.1 Rhodothermales bacterium | reverse complement strand
CCGCTGGGCCTGAACTACGCTCCGGCACGCGGGAAAATTTGAAACTCGCTCCTTCGTCGCTCAGACAGCAAATTTTCCTTCTCGCGTGCCTGCGCTCCGTTCCGAGACGGCCCACCGGCTAAGGTCGCGTTTTCTTTTTTGGTTTCTTTTCCTCTTCTCCCTCTCCCTCTCCCCTTTCCCCCTTTCCCCGTGACTCAAAATCCCCACTCGCCACATCCCACTGGCCATTCCCCATCCAACAGAGTCAACGTCTCCATAATAAACGAAAAAGCCGCGACGGTCGGAACCGTTGCGGCTTTTTCGATTGATAAAAACGGATCGGCCAAAGCCCAATCCAAAATCCAAAATCGGAAATCCAAAATTAATTAAACCCTGTGCCCGACACCACCGGGCGTTCGTCCTGGTTGGCGACTTGCCAGGCGGTGGCGAAGATCAACCGGGTGATGCGCGCCATGCGGTCATAGGCGATCTTGTGCGGTTCGTCGTCTACGCCGTGGTAGTCTTCGTGGGTGCCGGTGAAGAAGAAGATGAACGGAATGCCGTGCTTGCCGAAGTTCCAGTGATCCGAGCGGCGGTAGAAGCGGTTCGGGTCGTCCTTCGAGTTGAAGCGCTCATTGAGATCGAGGTCGATGCCGGTGATCTCGTTGAGCTTCATGTTGATGTCGTGGAGTTCCTGCGAGATCAGGTTCGAGCCGATGATGTAGACGTAGTTTTCGCTCGTGTTCGGATCCGGATGCGACGGGTCGAACCGCCCGATCATGTCGATGTTGAGGTTGGTGACGATGTTTTCGAGCGGCACGAGCGGCTCCATGTCGGTAAAATAGCGCGAGCCGAGCAGCCCTTTTTCTTCGCCGGTCACGTTGAGGAAGAGCACGGAGCGGCGCGGTCCGTAGCCGTCTTGTTGGGCTTGTTTGAAAGCGTCGGCCATCTCCAGGATAGCCACCGTGCCCGAGCCGTCGTCGTCGGCGCCGTTGAAGATGCCATCGCCCTCGGCATTCGGATTCATCCCCACGTGATCGTAATGCGACGAGATGACGACGACCTCGTCTTTCAAGGCCGGGTCGGAGCCTTCGATGAAGGCCACCACGTTTTCCGAAGACGTCGCGAACGGTTCATGTTCGATGGTGCTTTTGAGCACGGCGCCCGGCACCTCGAAGACCTCCGGTTTGAGCGAGGCATCGATCCCTCGCTTGATCTCGGTGACGGTACGCCCGCTGGGCGCGAGGATCTTGTCGGCCAGTTCAGACGAGATCGTGTAGATCGGCGGCGAAGGCCGGCGCCCGGCGCCTTCATTGAGCGAGAGGTTGCCGCTGCCTTCCAGCGCCGTCTGCGCTTGTTGTTCGGCTACCTGATGGACGTCCACGCCCCTCGGCCCGACGTCTCCGACGATGAGGTAGCCCACCGGCCTGCTGCCGCGAAAGGCGCCCATCTTGGTGAACCACCTTCTCGTCCAGCGCGAGACGTTGCCGTCCTGGGTAGGCAGCAGGCTCGTCGAGTCGTTCGCTAGGGGTTCGTCGCGAAGGATCATCACCCACTTGTCCGAGAGGTCGATGTTTTTGGCTTCGAGCGCCTTCGCATCGTTATAGCCGAGGTTGTCGTCGGCGATGCCGTAGCCGCCGAAGACCACGCCGCCTTCGACGGCTTCGATGGTGCCGAAGAAGAGGTACATATCGCCGTCGTGTTTCGGCGGGGCGAAGGTGCTGGCGGCGCGTTTTTCGCCATCGACCATCAGGCTCAGGCCGGCGTGTTTGAGGCGGGTGCTGTAGAGCGGCAACGGCTGAAAGTACGTCTCCGGCGCGCTGGGATTATCCGTCTCGACGGTGCCTTTGGGCGTCAGGCCCATCCGGCGATACTGCCCGGCGAGGTAATGCGCGGCCAGCTTTTGCCCGCGCCGGGCCGTCTCCCGGCCCTCGAAAAAGTCGGACGCAAAGAAATACAGATGCGCGGACAACTCGTTGGGCGTGATGGTGGCTTGATATTGCTTGACGAGGTCCGGGTTGTCGAAAGCCGTGGGGGTGTTGGCGGCGGGCATGGGCGCGGGCGCGTCGGTATCCTGCCCGCAGAGTTGGGTGGTGCCGAGGCAAAGAAAAGCGGCGCTGAGCAAGGCATACCGCCGCAACGTGCGTAGCTGCATAGGTCTGTCGAATGAGATGGAGGGATGAAACCGGCTCTAATAGACGAAGCGGAGGGGGGTAAGATTCAGGGTGACGGGCCGTCGAGATATGGTCCGCGACGAATTCACGTCAACCTCGCAAGGGTATCGCTTTATGCAGGAAATTTGAACAGTTTGTAGCCATCGCTTCATTTCTCAGAGAAAAGCCCCGTAGGGGCGGCCTGTTCAACAAATCAAATCAACTTCCGTCGTTTATTCAGATACCCTAACAGCGCCGTGTCGTAGGGCTCCTGCGTGTCGAGTTCGACGAAATCGATGTTTTGTTCGAGGCAGCGGCGGCGGAAGCGTTCGCTGAAGGTGCGGACGGCCTCGGCGTAGTGCGCGCGCAGTTGCGCCGGTTGCAGCGAGATCTCCTCGCCGGTCTCCATGTCGCGGAAGACCATCGGCACGTCGGGGAAGAGGAAGCGGCGTTCCGTCTCGCTCTCTAAGACGTGGAAGACCAGCACTTCGTGGCCCCGGTGGCGCAGGTGGCGCAGCGCCCGCAGCAGATCCTCATGCGCCGCGATGTTCTCAAAAAGATCGGTGATGACCACCACGAGCGAGCGCCGGGCGATGCGCTCGGCCACCTCGTCGAGCGCCGCCGCTGCGTTGGTTTGTTTGCCGTTGGGCGAGAGGTCGGACAGGTTTTCGAGCCGGGCCAGGAGCTGCCGCAGGTATCGCGTGGTGCTCTTGGGCCGCATCAGCGTATGCACCGTCTCGTCGAAGGCAATCAACCCCGTGGCGTCGCGCTGTTTGACCATCAGGAAGTGCAACGCCGCTGCCAGATAGGCGCCGTATTCGAGTTTCGAGAGATTGCCCGCGTGCTTGTACCGCATCGACGGCGACGTGTCGAGGACGACGTAGTGGCGCAGGTTGGTCTCCTCTTCGTATTGCTTGACGTAGTGCCGGTCGGTCTTGGCATAGACTTTCCAATCGACGTGGCGCAGTTCGTCGCCGGGGTTATAGGGGCGATGCTCGGCAAACTCGACCGAGAAGCCGTGATACGGGCTTTTGTGCAACCCGGTGATAAACCCCTCGACGATGAGCCGCGCCCGAAGCTCCATATTCTTGAGTCGCGAGACGATGACCGGATCGAGATACCGAAGTGCGCTATCTTGTTTTTGAGACAAAGGAATGGCTGTAACGTGAGTTTTCGGATATGGGGAAGCGAGAGGTTAGAATTGTGTGCTGATCTAGGGTTCCCGATTTGTGTGTGAATGGAACGCGGATGACGCGGATGGGACGGATTTTCGCGGATTTACGGACAGCTAGATCCGCGAAAATCCGCTCAATCTGCGTCATCCGCGTTCCATTCCATTTTTCAAAAAAATCAACACACTTAAACCGAGAACTAGAAACAAGAAACCATTAACTTACCCGCATGGAACCGCAAGATGTCATCAAAGCCCAACTCATGGATGCGCGCGACCTCGACCGGACGCTCGACCGGATGGCGCGTCGCATCGTCGAACTCATCGACCCCGGCAGCGAAGAGGCTCGTGCCTTTGCGCTCATCGGCATGCAGACGCGCGGCGTGTTTCTGGCCCGCCGCCTGCAAGCCAAGATCCAGGAGGTCGAAGGCTTCGAGGTGCCTGTGGGCGTGCTAGACGCGACGATGTACCGGGACGACTTCCGGCGACGCCTGAAACAACCCGTCGTCCGGGAAACGCGCATCCCCTTCGACGTCACCGAGCGCCACCTCGTGCTCATCGACGACGTGCTCTACACCGGGCGCACCGTGCGCGCCGCCATGGATGCCTTGATGGACCTGGGCCGCCCGGCCTCCATCCGGTTCCTGGCTATCGTAGACCGGGGCCTGCGCGAACTCCCCATCCGCGCCGACATCATCGGGCGCGACGTGCCCACCATGCCCGGCGAGGAGGTCCGCGTGCGTCTCCACGAGATCGACGACCGCGAAGGCGTGTGGCTCGTCGAAAACCCAAGGGCTAAATAGTGTTATGGTGTTTGCGTGTTATAGTGTTTTAGTGACTCTTACCCACACACTAAAACACGATAACACCAAAACACTAAAACACTGAAACACTTAGTAAATGGCAGAAACGATAGACACGGCAGACACGGCGACCACATCGATCAGCGCGCTGGAGCACCGGCACCTGTTGGGCTTAGCCACCTACAGCGCCGAGGAGATTCAACTCATTTTGCAGACGGCGCGCGAGTTTCGCGAGGTGTTGGAGCGGCCCATCAAACGCGTGCCCACCCTGCGCGGCGTGACCGTCGTCAACCTGTTTTTCGAACCCTCCACCCGCACCCGCATCTCTTTCGAACTGGCCGAAAAACGCCTTTCTGCCGATACCGTCAACTTCTCGGCCTCCGGGTCGTCGGTTTCCAAGGGCGAGACGCTCAAAGACACCGCGCAGAACATCGAGGCCATGAAGATCGACATGGCTGTGATCCGGCACAAATCGCCCGGAGCGCCGCACTGGCTGACCCGCTGTGTCGATGCCGTGGTCATCAACGCGGGCGACGGCGCCCACGAGCACCCGACGCAGGCGCTGCTCGACCTGCTCACCATGTCTGAGCATTTCTCCTCGTTCAAGGGCCTCAACGTCTCCATACTCGGCGACATCACCCACAGCCGCGTGGCCCGGTCGAACATCTTCGCGTTGACCACGCTGGGCGCCAACGTCACGCTCTGCGGCCCCAAAACGCTCATCCCCTACGACATCGAGCACCTGGGCGTGCGCGTCACCCACCGCCTCGACGAAGCCCTCGAAGGCTGCGACGTGGCGATGGCCCTGCGCATCCAACTCGAACGGCAGGGATCCAGCCTCTTCCCCAGCCTGCGCGAATACCACGACCACTTCGGCATCACCCTCGATCACATGGTGCGGCATCCCGACCTTTTGATTATGCACCCCGGCCCCGTCAACCGGGGCGTCGAACTCGCCAGCGAGGTCGTCGATCACGAGCGCGCCATCATCCTCAATCAGGTCACCAACGGCGTGGCGATCCGCATGGCCGTGCTCTACCTACTGGCCGAGCCGCCGGGGGAGGAGGAATCCCGGCCGGGTTGAATCTTTTATTCCTTTTATTTGTTTTTTAATAGCTTGGCAGCATTCTTATTTTCAGGCTTTTAACGGAATACCTCGCTGTCTTTGGGGGAAAAAGTTTGGATATGGGTGAATGCTGAGTTAGATTGAAGAAATCCCCCCATCACTATGAAAGGGGCATCGGTAGGGCTTGCATCATGCATAGAGTCTGCAAAATGATGCCAAACACCATCGGTTGCTAGAAGAAGGTAGGTGCTATGAAGGAACGCAAAGATTCAACCTCTGGTCTCAGTCGTAACCGCCGGGGTGGGCACTCCGAGTCCTCGCGCCTCGAACAGATCGAGGATGCCTTGCACAGGCTTATCAAAAAGGTCGGAAAGCTCAATCGAGAGCGCAGAGACATAAAGGACGACTACGACCAAGAACTTGCCGCGTTGCGAAAAACCCGCGCCGTCCTTGCTGATGGAGTCTCAGCGCTAGATAAATTCAATGCTGTTTACGGAAGCGAACTCGCAAACATGCGTAAGTTGAATTACTACGGTTCGGAGATCAGGGGAAGCGAAACGGGTCCTCACGAGCAGCTCGTTGGAGCTGTTTCATTTGAAGAAGCGCTGGCGCTGTCGAACACCATATCTTTGGAGTTGTTGGGATATTTGCAATTGAGGGGGCCATGCACGGTTGAGGATTATTTAAATGCCTATGATCATGATCGAGATGCTTTCGAGTGTATGAATAGACTCGTAAGGCTTGATATGATCACTTTTAAAGACGGTGCTCTGGCCATCAAGAAGCAAGGAGAAACGGCTCTGAAAGCGTACGGTCTTATTGACTAAGGAGGTTGGGGCGGGATGATTCCGGTAAGCCGAACGTGGTGGCGAAGCTATGGATAGATTAGATCTGCCAGAGGAATTTCGCAGGCGTATAGATGAACATGAGAAGAAACTGGCGGCAGTCGAGTTTTACATTCTGGTCTGGGGCTCCGGAGAGGGCAACGAGGAATATTACAACAAAAGATGTGCTATTCGTGACCATCTTGCCGATGCCAACAGGTTCGGTCCTCAGGCTGTTTTTATGAGTGAAGATGAGGCATTTCGAGGAATGGTTGAGCAGCATGGTTTGGAAGTAGCAGAGGCCCTTCAAGTGAAAGCTGTAGATGCCGTCGTTGTGCTCGACACTTCTATAGGACCTCATACAGAAATATCGAAATATGGAGATATTATGATGGGAAAAACTATTGTTTTCGCGCCCGAGGAGCACAAGAATTCTCCCGGATATGCAGCCGTCGCTTTCAATGCGCTTAAGGTAGAAGGATATACTCCAGAACAGTATGAGGACTGCACAGAGATCCGCAGAAAAGGCAATGCTTATTGTCAAGCACTGAGATTCATGAAAGCCAAAAGCGAAAACAAGATTTAGGATTGTAGCGCCGACTTCATTTACAACACGCTCCAAATCAAAAAGCCTCGCCAGAGGCTTTTTCCTCGAACCGAATATTATTGCTGCAATTAACAAAAATTGTCATATTATGGGAGGCCGTGCGCGCCGCGTGCCGCCGGTTCGCCCCCAAGTCCCTGTTAATCACGGTATTGAGGTTAAGAGTAGCGCGAGATGGACGATTTTCTCTAGTCAGGGAGGCGTCGATCCCCACGTCATTGCTGTGACGCCGCCCGGCGATGTGCATCTCGATACCTGAATCCCCTGCAAGAGGCTCGCCATGATCCTCGACACGTTTACCTACATCGCCGACGCCGGCTGGTCGGTCGAACGGCTTCCGGCCCTCGACTCGCCCTCGACGCTGGTGATGGCCTTCGGCGCCTCCGAATTCTTCGACGATCCCGGCGCCCTCGCCGAACTTAGCCGTGCCTATCCGCAGTCGCATCTGGTCGGTTGTTCGACAGCCGGCGAGATCTTCGGCACCGCCGTCACCGATATGAGCCTGTCGGTGGCGGTCGCCCGGTTTGAGTATACCGATCTGGCTACGGCGCTGGCTCCGGTCGAGGAGGCCGCCGATTCGTATGCCGCCGGCGAGGCGCTCGCGCAAAACCTTTTCCAGCCCGGCTTGCGGGGCGTGCTCGTGCTCTCAGACGGCCACAACGTCAACGGCAGCCAACTCGTGCGCGGGCTCAACGCGGTGCTGCCCGACGACGTGGTGGTCACCGGCGGCCTGGCCGGCGACGGCGACCGCTTCGAGCGCACCTGGGTGCTCAAAGACGGACGGCCTCAGAGCGGCTACGTCTCGGCGGTGGGCTTCTACGGAGATCGTATTCTCATCGGCCACGGCTCGAAGGGCGGGTGGGACATCTTCGGCATCGAACGCCGCGTGACGCGCTCGGAAGGCCACGTGCTCTATGAACTCGACGGACGCCCGGCGCTTCAACTCTACAAAGAATATCTGGGCGAGCGCGCTGCCGGGCTGCCGGCTACGGCCCTGCTGTTTCCGCTGTCGCTGCGGGCCGATGCCTCCGACACCAAAAGCATCGTCCGCACCGTGCTGGACATCGACGAAGCCAACGACGCCATGGTCTTTGCCGGCGACATCCCGGAGGGCTATCTGGCCCAGTTGATGCGCGCCAACTTCGACCGCCTCGTCGACGGCGCCTCGCAGGCGGCCCTGATGACGCGCAACGGCTTCGACGCCGACACGCCGGTGCTCTCGCTGGCCATCAGTTGCGTGGGGCGGCGCCTCGTGCTCGGCGAACGCAGCGAGGAAGAGTTGGAAGCCACCCTCGACGTCTTGCCCGAGCATACGCAGCAGGTCGGCTTCTACTCCTACGGCGAGATCTCGCCCTACGCCACCGGGCACTGCGACCTGCACAACCAGACGATGACCCTGACGACGATCACCGAAACGGTCTAGGACGATGCATCATCGGATGTTGCAACGGCAATTGCAAAAGCTCGGCCTCGACCCCAACGAGAGGCCGGCTACCGACGAGGCATGGCAGGCCTTGCTCGACCGCATCAGCCGCGCGTACGACGATAGTGACCAGGGTCGTTATCTGCTCGAACGCTCGCTGGCGATCTCGTCTCGCGAGATGCAGGAACTCTACGACAACTTGCAAAAAGCCTCCGAGAGCCGCATCGCTGCCGAACGCGATAAGTTGCGCGAGGCTAAAAAGGATCTCGAAAAACGCGTCGCCGCCCGCACTTCCGAACTCAGCGAGGCCAACCAGCAGTTGCTCGTCGAACTGACCGAACGGCGTGAGGCCGAGCGGCAGATCCGCAAGCAGGCCACCTTGCTCGATCACGCCCAGGACGCCATCTGCGTGCTCGACGTCCGCGAGCGCATCACCTACTGGAACAAGAGCGCCGAACGGCTCTACGGCTGGACCCGCGCCGAAGCCCTCGGACGCCGCGCCGGCCATCTTCTCTTCGGCGCTGCCAACGCCCAGTACGCCGAAGCCCGCGCCCTCGTCCTGGCCGACGGCGAGTGGACCGGCGAACTCAAACAAGTCACCAAAGACAACACCGACCTGACCGTCGAGAGCCGGTGGACGTTCGTCCAGGGGCCGGACGACGAACTCGGCTCGATCCTCATCGTCAACACCGACGTGACCGAGAAGAAGGTGCTGGAGATGCAATTCCTGCGCGCTCAGCGCATGGAAAGCCTCGGCACGCTCGCCGGCGGCATCGCGCACGACCTCAACAACATCCTGGGGCCGATCCTGATGTCTACCCAGATGTTGCAGATGAAGCTCAAGGACGAGCGCAGCCGGCGCCTCCTCCACACCATGGAAAGTGGCACCCAGCGCGCCGCCGACCTCGTGCGGCAGGTGCTCTCGTTTGCGCGCGGCGTCAAGGGCGAGCGCGTGGTCGTGCCGCTCAGGCCGCTCATAGCCGAACTGGCGAAGATCCTCCAGCGCGCCGTCCCCCGATCCATCCGCATTCGCTTCGACGTCGCTCCCGGTCTCTGGACTGTTGACGGCGACGTGACGCAGTTGCATCAGGTGTTGATGAACCTGTGCCTCAATGCCCGCGACGCCATGCCCAACGGCGGCGTCATCGACGTGACGGCGAGCAACATTGTGTTGGAACCGCCCTACGCCCGCCTCCACGTCGATGCCAAGGCCGGCCCCTACGTGCTCGTGCAGGTGGCCGACACCGGCCAGGGCATGACGGCGGAGGTGCAAGACAAGCTCTTCGAGCCGTTCTTCACCACGAAAGAAAAAGGCACTGGCCTGGGCCTCTCGACGGCCCTCGGCATCATTACCGGCCACGGCGGCTTCATCAACGTTTACAGCGAGCCGGGCCGGGGCACGTGCTTCAAGGTCTACCTGCCCGCCGCCGCCGAAGCCGCGACCTTGCCCGGCCACGGCACCGAGGAAGAATCCGACATAGGTCGCGGTGAACTGGTGCTCGTCGTCGATGACGAACTTGCTTTCCGCGAGATCACCCGCGAGTTCCTCGAAGAGCACGGCTACCGCGCCCTGACGGCCTGCGACGGCATCGAAGCCCTCGAAATCTACCAGCGGTTCCAGGATGAAATACGCGCCGTCATCACCGATATCATGATGCCGGAGATGGATGGCCGCGATCTCATCCGCGCCCTCCACGGCCTCGATCCCGGCCTCAAAGTGATCGCCGCCAGCGGCCTGACGACCAACGAAAACCTCGCCCAAACCACCGGCGTGGCCGTCGAGGCGTTCCTCCCCAAACCCTACGAAACCGAACAACTGCTGACCACCCTCGACCGCATCCTCAACGGGACGGACACCGTGGGGGTCCAGCGCTCCCTCTGATTATGCCGAAGATCTTAGTCATTGAAGACGACGACCTGTTTCGGGACATGATTACGATGGCCCTCTGCGAAGCCGGTTTCGAAACCCTCGAAGCCGTCCATGGTCGCGACGGCCTCGCTCTGGCCCGCGAACATCGCCCCGACGTGATCATCAGCGACGTGCAGATGCAGGAGATGGACGGCTATGCCGTGCTGGCGGCGCTGCGCGAAGACCCGGAGACGGCCACCATCCCCATCATCCTCATGACCGGCATGCCCGATGACGAGGGCATGCGCGAGGGCATGAACCGGGGCGCCGACGACTACCTGCCCAAACCCTTCAACATCACCGATCTGCTGGCGACGGTCAACGCCCGGCTCCAGAAGCACACCGTCATGCGCCAGCAGGCCGAGGAGAAGATGGAGGCGCTGCGAGCCAACATCAGCATGGCGCTGCCGCACGAGGTGCGCACCCCCCTGAGCAGCATCATCAGCGGTGCCGAGATGATCATGAACTACGGCGAGGGGATGGAATTCGAGGAGATCCAGGAACTCTCCAGCCTCATCTACCGCGCCGGCGAACGCCTCAGCCGCCTCGTCGAAAACTTCCTGATCTTCGCCCAACTCGAAATGCTCGAACGCGACGCCGAGACCGTCGCGCTGTTGAAGCAAGAATATTCGTACAACCCGCAGGCCGTGCTCCGCCGCGTGGCCGAGCGCAAAGCCAGAGAAAAAAACCGCGAAGACGACCTCACGCTGCTCCTGGGCAACCTGCCCATCTCCATCTCAGAACGCTACCTCGAAAAAATCGCCGACGAACTGCTCGACAACGCCTTCAAGTATTCTGAGCCCGGCGCCGCCATCCGCGTCGAAGCCCACGCCATCCACGGCGAATACCTCATCCGCATCCACGACGAAGGCTACGGCATGAACGCGCAGCAACTCGAAAGCATCGGCGCCTACATGCAGTTCGAGCGCAAGCTGCACGAGCAGCAAGGCACCGGCCTCGGCCTCCAGATCGTCCGCCAACTCACCGACCTCCACGACGGGCGTTTCCGCATCACCAGCGAACTCAAAGCCGGCACTACCGTCGAGGTGTACCTGAAAGGCTGGGAATGGGCCCGCGCCGTCACCGGCTCCCACGCGGGCGCTACGCCGGGGTTTGGCGAGGGGGTGTGAGGGGGATTTTCGATAGGATTCTAAAGAGATCGAGTGCGGATTCTTACTTCTCCTTGACTGCGTTCAGCAACGATGATGAAAGGCGGTTCCGGTAACGCAGGCTGAGAGAAAAGTACGCGGAGTGTCCCTATCGTAAAACGAGGATCGATGTGGCCTGGCCGAAGGAAGATAATGCCCTTCATGGGCTCATTCGTGGTTATTGCTAACCGGCCAAAATCGCGGTCGTGTGTAAGAACAATTCGATCTTCCAGGTAAGCCAGTCGCATCAATCTTACGTCGCTGGTGCCGAGGAGCCCCTCTTCCTTCACATCGAGCACGTCACAGCCCTGTGATCGCAAGAAGTGTACGACCTCGGGATGCACATTCTCATCAGCCAGCAGCCTGGAATCTCGCAACCTCACTCCCGCACCTCGGCTGTGATGATAACCTCATTTTGCAGAAAGCGGGCGGCATAATGCACAGCCTGGGTAACGTCCTCGGTGGTCAGGTGCGGATACGCCGTCGTGATCTGGGTGGATTCTGCCCCGCTGGCTATCCACTCCAAGATCATCGCCACGCTGATACGCGTGCCTTTGATGCAAGGCGCGCCACCGAGGATGGCAGGGTCAGATGTGATGCGGTCGAAGGTCATTGTGTTGTTTCAGGCTAAGGCTGATTGCGCATAAAAAGGTTAATGAATCAGTCCTGATTTGGTTCGATGTGAGATTTTCTTGCCGGGAGTGGGCCCGCGCCGTCACCGGCTCCCACGCGGGCGCTACGCCGGGGTTTGGCGAGGGGGTGTGAGGGGCAAAAGTGAATATATGATCTTAAAAAATCGGCACACGGCGCCAGCCAGCCCTGCGGCGAGGGGTTCGAACGAATCGTCAACTAGGCCGCCGGGCTAGCTGTCTTGGTCATTTCGCGCTGAGAAGAAGCGATCAGTTCAGTTTGATTGGCGGGACGTCCTGAAATTGGCGTTCGGGTTCCGGCGGTGCTACCGATATCTGATAGTTCTTTTCGTTGACCCGAACCGTATACGATCCTGGAGCAAGGTTCGAAACGAAATAAAAACCCTTGGCATCGGTGTAGGTCGTCGCCACCTTTGTTTCCTCTCTGTAAATGTCTACGCGGGCCCCAGGCACGGCCATGGTGCGTCCCTGAACAACCGAGATCACACGACCCCGAATGTCCGTATCGGGCAGCGTAACGTCGCCAGCATTACCAAGGGAAGTGCCATTCAGGAGTAGCAGGGTCAGCAGGCCCAGGCAGTTTGCAATAATCAGTTTGGTCTTCATGGTATCTCTCTCTAGCTAAATATTCGCGTAAAAAAACGAAGGATGTTCGAGCAGCGGTGCTGGATGGTCATCGGTGTGTCGCCAGGATCTCAGGCTCGCCTGACGAGCCGGAGGCAGCGTCGTGCTCTACGGCTGGAGCCGCATCCACCGACGCCTCGAGTTGATCCGCTTCGGGGTTGTAGTGCTGTAGGTCCGGACGCAGCGTGATGAGCCCCAGATCGAGTTTGTTGCCGTCGAGGCGCTCCACAGCGGAGAGCGTTTTCGACGTCGTGAGATAGCCTTCCACCGAGTATTGGACGACGGTGTCTTCGTCGTACCTCGGGATAACGACCTTCACCAATTCGCTGGTCTTGAAGTTTTGATCGGGCACGACGGTGACGTTCAAGCCTTTAATCAGGAATTCAAGGTCTGAACCCTCGATCCGCTTACCGTTTGCATCCAAGAACTCAACCCTGGATTTGGCGACCCAACTCTGATTGTGTTTCTGGTAGTCCGAGATGAGGTGCTGGGCGTTTTGGATCAAGAAGAAGCCCAGCAGCGCGGTGACGACATAGGCGGCAAACGCCCCCGTGGCTTTGACGCTCAAGCCCTGCAACGGCCCGCTGATGCCTACCTTGGTGTCGGGGAACAACCTGTAGATCTTGATGGCTGGCACCATGGGCAACAACACAAAAATGGTGTAGAGCGCAAACGACAAGACGACCGCGATAAAGCCTGAATTTAAGAGATCCATGGGTCTGTCATTTTTAGATTTATGAAAATCAATGAGCGCACGTGATGGCGTCTTTATCTCACGCATCGGTGGCCGGGTTTTAATATGCCTTCTATTTATATAATCGTCAATCTGCGCCGGATTGGTTCATGCAGTGCGATGGTGGCTTGCAATTCAATAAAATCTTGACATTTGTAACAAAATTCTCTATTTTCAGTAAAGACAGAAAAAACAGAAACGAGCCGATGAACCTCACGCCGAGCGCCAGCAAATTCATCCTGCACTGGGGGCAGATGGGCACCCGGTGGGGCATCAACCGGACGGTGGCGCAGATCCACGCGCTGCTCTACATCAGCCCGGAGCCGCTCCACGCCGAAGAGATCGCCGCGACGTTGTCGGTGGCGCGGTCGAACGTCAGCACGAGCCTGCGCGAGTTGCAGGCCTGGCGCGTCGTCGAGGTGATCCATGTGCTGGGCGACCGGCGGGATCACTACACGAGCCACACCGACGTCTGGGAGATGTTCAGCCGCATCCTCGAAGAACGCAAACGCCGCGAGATCGACCCGACGCTGGCGCTCTTGCGTGACTGCGTGGCCGAAGCCGAACAGGAGGGCGACGCGCACGTGCAAACCCGCCTCTCGGAGATCCTCTCGTTCATGGAGACGATGTCGGGCTGGTACGCGCAGATGCAACGCTTGCCGCGCAGCGTGCTGCTGAAGCTGTTCAAACTCGGCGACAAAGTCCAAACGCTGCTCACGAAAGCGACCTAATGCAACCGCAGATAAACGAATGCAACCGCAGATGAACACGGATAATGCAACCGCAGATGAACGGGCCTAATGCAACCGCAGATGAACGCGGATTAACGCAGATAGAACAGCGTTTTAACGCAGATAGAACAGCGTTTTAACGCAGATAGAACAGCGTTTCGCCTTTATCCGCGTCCATCAGCGTTCATCTGCGGTTGCCATTTTTTTTGGCTTTATGATTTCTGTTTTGACAGAAATAACGGAAGCAAGGGAAACAGTTTGAACGATCCCAAACGGAGGCTGCCATGCTGGTTGATACGCTTGATGAAACGCTGATAGAATCCGTCGTCAAACGACGTGTCGAGACGCCGAGTGAGGCGGGGCAGCGGCGTTTGATTGAAGGGGAGGGCAAGCCGCTCTTTCTGGCGGACTGGCTCCGGCTGGTCTTCATCCATTATGCCGTCGATCCGGAGCGCTTGCAGCCGGAGGTGCCGTTTGCGCTCGACTGTTATGGGGGGCGGGCGTATGTGAGCCTGGTGGCTTTTGTGATGCATCGCCTGCGGTTTCGGCGCGGCGGCAAGGCGACGGTGTGGCTCACGGCGCCCATCGCCACGCATCCCTATCTGAATGTGCGCACGTACGTCTGCCACGGCGGCGAGCCGGGTATCTACTTTCTGGCCGAGTGGTTGCCCAACCGGCTCAGTGTGCCGCTCGGCGGGCCGCTCTTCGGCTTGCCGTATCGGTTGGGCCGGCTCGACTATGCGCACCGGCATGAGGCGGGCCGCCTGGCCGGGCAGGCGACGGCCCCAGGCACGCCCGGCGCGATCCGCTACCACGCCTCGGTAGACCGCGAGGCGCGCTACGGCCTGTGCGAAAGGGGATCGTTGGCGGAGTTCGTGGCTGAGCGCTACACCGCGTTCACGGCGTGGGGTTCGTCCCGGCGGCTTTTCCGCATCTGGCATCCGCCCTGGGCGCTCACCCCGCTCAACCTGCGGCTCGACGACGATTCGCTCCTGGCCGCCACGGGCGCGTGGCACGATCACGCCCGGTTCATCGGCGCGCACTACACGCCCGGCGCCCGCAACGTCTGGATGGGCAGGCCGCTTGGGTGTAGCCGGAAATGAGTGATGAGGTATTGCGCGGCCTCGTCACGTTGGTTGAGCCAGGGCGCCGGTCACTGGTCATTACGCTCGCTGGCGCTCGCTGTCACTGGTCACTGGTTCTTTGACCTCCACCAGTGACCAGTGGCCAATGACCAGTGACCCACGCCAACCATTTTATGAAATGAAACCTTGAGAACTACCTCATCCCTTTTTCCCAAATCCTAAACCGAGGTGATATCATGGAAACGTACGATGTCTATGGAAGACGAGGCAGTGTTACGGCTTCGTGCTGCGCCCTGATGGGGGTAGCAATAGCAGCAGCGTTGTTGGTCCCGCTGGGAGCGATGGAAGCATTAGTGTTGCCCTATGCGTCAAGTTTTGCGACGGCGCTGACGATCCTGTTCGTCTCGGCATGGACGCTGGGCGATCTGGGGGGGCGGGCCGTCTTTGCCAGAGGGTGGACCGGGGTCTGGACAGGCTGGTTCCTGGCTGTGACGGGCCTGATCCTCGCGGTGTTTGCAGGAGGTCTCGTGACGCTCTTTGTTGAAGGCGAACCGTTCGTCTATGGATGGAGCGAGGCGGTCTCGGATTATGTCTACAAACCCTTGTTCTGGGTGATGGTCTTCGGGCTCATCCCGTGTGCCTGGCTGGCGTGGCTCTTTGCCAGGCTCCTGATGCGCAGCGGCGTTGCAGACGCTTCATTCGATCCGGTCTGGCACGACAATTTCATCTGGGGCCAGATGTTTCTGATGATCGGGCTGGCGTTTGTTCTCATCAGCGTTCTGTTTTGCCTGGTTTAACCGGGGTCGTAACAATCAGGTTAGATGAAGAAACGCGTCGAACTTAAGCTGAGGCGCTGCGTCCTATCGGGCGCAAAAACCTGGAAGTAAGCTTCAAATTCAATGACCTTACATAAACATCCGGGGCTGGGCGATCCGCTGGTTCGTGTGCGTGCCTTGACGAAGACGTACCGCGAGGGCGAGCGCGAGCGTGCCGTCTTGCGCGGCGTCGATTTCACGATCCGCGAAGGCGAACTGGTGGTGCTCCTGGGCCGCAGCGGATCGGGCAAGAGCACGTTGCTCAACCTCATCAGCGGCATCGACCTGCCCACCGGCGGCGACGTGTTTTTCGAGGAGACGAATCTGACGCGCCTCTCCGAGCAGGAACGGACGCTCTTCCGGCGCGAATACATCGGCTTCGTCTTTCAATCGTTCAACCTGATCCCGACGCTCACCGTCGCCGAAAACATTTTGCTGCCGCTCGAACTCAACGGGCGCATGAGCCCGGAGGAGCAAGAGCAAGCCCTGTCGTTTCTCGACGACGTAGACCTGCGGGATCGCGCCGATAGCTTTCCGGATCGCCTCTCCGGCGGTGAGCAGCAGCGTGTTGCCATCGCCCGCGCACTGGCTCACGACCCCCTCCTCATTCTTGCCGACGAGCCGACCGGCAACCTCGATTTCAAAACAGGCCGCCAGGTGATGAACCTGCTCCAGCGTCTCATCCACGAGGCCCGCCGCACCATGCTCATCGCCACGCACGACCGTGACATCCTCGACCTCGCTGACCGTGTCCTGACTTTGCAAGACGGCACGCTCGAAACCCACACCCCGGACGAAGTGGCGACCTCGTTTTGATAGAGAGGGGAAAGGGGATTTTGAATATCGAATATCGAACAAGGATTTTTGAATGTTGAAGGATCTGACAACACCTTCAACAATCGACATTCGTAATTCGATATTCGACATTCAAAAAACTCTTCCTTGTATCGATGAAACGAAAACGCACGAATGAAACGCCTTCTCTGGAAAAATAGCCTCCGCTACCTCTTCCGGCATCCCCTGCTCATCGGCCTTTCGGTGCTTGGTGTGGCGTTGGGCGTGGCTGTCGTGGTGGCTATCGATCTGGCCAATACGAGCGCGCGCGAGGCGTTTTCGCTGTCGGCGGAGACCGTCACGGGCAAGGCGACGCATCAGGTGATCGGCGCGGGCGAGGGGCTGGACGAGAGGGTTTACCGCGACGTGCGTGTGGGGCTGGGCGTGCGCGATACCGCGCCGGTGGTCGAAGGCTTTGCCCGGGCGCCGGCCTATCCGGGGCGGACGTTTCAGGTGCTCGGCATCGATCCGCTGGCCGATGCCCCCTTTCGCAGCTACACTGGCGGCGTGGGGTCTGATCTGGATCTGTCGCTTTTCATCGCGCAGCCGCAGACGGGTTTGATGGCACGGCCCACCGCCGACGCCCTGGGCCTGGCCCTCGGCGATACGCTGGCGCTCACCGTCGGCGGTGTCAAGCAAAGCCTCACACTCATCGGCCTGTTGGACCCCGGCGACGACCGCAGCGCGCAGGCCATGGATAACCTGCTGGTGGTCGACGTAGCGACGGCGCAGGATTTGTTCGACATGCCGGGCCGCCTCAGCCGCATCGACGTGTTGATTCCGGACGACGCGCAGGGGACGGCGTTGATGGCGCGTCTCGAAGCCGCCGTGCCCGAAGGCGCCGAGATCGTCCGCTCCGCCGCCCGCACCCGGACCGTCGAGCAGATGACGCGGGCCTTCAACCTGAACCTGACGGCGTTGAGCCTGCTGGCGCTGGTGGTGGGGATGTTTCTGATCTACAACACGATGACGTTTTCGGTAGTGCAGCGGCGTACGCTGGTGGGGCGGCTGCGGGCGCTGGGCGTCACCCGGCGCGAGGTCTTTGTGCTGATCCTCGGCGAGGCATTGCTCATCGGCATCGTCGGCACCGCCGTCGGGTTGCTTTTGGGGATCGTGTTGGGGCAGGGCCTCGTCCAACTCGTCACCCAGACCATCAACGACCTTTACTACGTGCTGCGTGTGCGCACGCTCGACCTGTCGCCGTGGACGCTTGCCAAAGGTGCGGCGCTGGGCCTCGGCGCGACGTTGCTGGCGACGCTGCCGCCGGCCCGCGAAGCGACGAACGCGCCGGCAGGTGCCGTTTTGCGGCGCTCGCAAGAAGAATCGCGCGTCCGAGACCGGGTGCCGAAGATGGCGTTGAGCGGCGTGGCACTGGGCGTTGTGGCCGGGGCGTTGTTGCTGTTGCCGGGTCGCAGCATCACCGTCAGCTACGGCGCACTCTTGTGCGTGCTGCTGGCTTTTGCGCTGCTGACGCCTGCCGCCGTCGTCGTCTTCGCCCGCGTGCTGCGGCCTGTGATGGGGCGTATTTTCGGGATTCTTGGACGGATGGCAGCGCGCGGCGTCGTCACTACGCTGAGCCGGACTGCTGTGGCGGTGGCGGCGTTGATGATCGCCATCGCCGCTACCGTGGGCGTCGGGGTGATGGTCGATAGTTTTCGCGAGACGGTGCAGGTGTGGCTGGGCTACTCGCTCCAGGCCGACGTCTACGTGCAGCCGCCGAGCCTCGTCTTCCGCCGCAACGACGCCTCGCTGGATCCCGCCGTCGTCGAGCGGCTCACCACGGCGCCCGGCGTGGCCGGTGTTTATTCGGTGCAGACCATCCGCGTGACCTCGTCCGAAGGCCGCACCGACCTCGTCGCCATCGACCAGGGACCCAACACGCGCCGCACATTCCGCTTCAAAAAAGGCGATCCGGATGAAGTTTGGGCCGGTTTTCAGGGGCGCGACATGGTGATCGTCTCGGAGCCCTACAGCTATCGGTACGGCGTGGCGGTGGGCGATACCATCACGCTTCAAACCAACCAGGGATCGCGTCCTTTTGCCGTCCGCGCCGTCTTCTACGATTACGGCTCGGATCTGGGCGTGGTGATGATGGGCCGCGAAACCTACGACCGCTATTACGACGATCCGGGCGTGGCGGGGCTGGCGCTCTATGCGGCGCCGGGTCAGGACGTCGGCGCGCTCGTGGAGGCGTTGCGCGCCCGCGTGGGCGATGCGCAAGAGGTCATCATCCGCTCGAACCGCGCCCTGCGCGAAGCCTCGCTCGATGTCTTCGACCGCACGTTCACCGTTACGATAGTTTTGCGGCTTTTGGCGGTGCTGGTGGCGTTCGTCGGTGTGCTCAGCGCGTTGATGGCGCTTCAACTCGAACGCGCACGCGAGCTGGCCGTGCTGCGCGTCAACGGCCTGACGCCCCGCCAACTCTGGCGCTACGTGACGATGCAGACGGGCCTGATGGGCCTGATGGCGGGCCTGTTCTCGCTGCCGCTGGGCCTGGCGCTGGCCTCCGTGCTCATCTACGTCATCAACAAACGCTCTTTCGGCTGGACGTTGCAGGTGGACGTCTCGCCGGAGATCCTGGCCCAGGCCGTCGTGTTGGCCCTCCTCGCAGCGATGCTGGCAGGGCTCTATCCCTCGTGGAAAATGGCGCGGTCGAATCCGGCGCTGGCCCTTCGGGAAGAGTAAGGTTTCCGATTTTAGATTTCCGATTTTGGATTTTGGATTGGGATATTTCTGATCCCTTTTTGCAAACAAAAAAGCCGCGACGGTCGGGTCCGCTGCGGCTTTTTCTGTTGAAATGACGGTGCCTGCTAAGACCAATCCAAAATCCAAAATCGGAAATCTAAAATCGGAAACCTTACTCTTCCCGAAGCACGTCGAGGCGCCAGGAGAATTCCTCGATCAGCTTCTCACTCCAGCCGATCTTTTCGAAGGCTTTGCGGACTTGTCGGTCGAGGAACCAGGTGGTGGGGAAGGTGTGGGAACCGACGCGGGCGAGGTAGCCGTCGTCGATGAGTACGGGGAAGGTGTAGCCTTGCTCCTTCATCCACGCGCGCACCTCGTCGAGATTGGGATCGTTGTTGATGGTCAGGATAAGCACGTCGGCGTCGTCCTGATATTTTTCGTGGAGCTTTTGCAAGTCCGGCATTTCTTCGAGACACCAGCCGCACCAGAGGCCCCACGTGTTGATCGCCACCGTTTTGCCCTGGAGGTCAGCGGTCGAGAGCGAGTCGCCGTCGAGGACGGTGAGCGTGAAGGCTTCGAGCGGTTCCGGGTCTTCGAAACGCGCTTCCATGACCTCTTTTTTGCGCCGCGCCCGGTCTCTTTCTTCGAACGTAGCCAGGTAGTCGTCGTAGCCGTCGAGCGAACCGTGTTGTTTTTCGTAGAGCAATTTGAGGGCTTCGTCGTTGGGGTTTTCGCCGGGCGATTGGACGGTGCTGCCTTTGAAATAGAACGATTCCGCCTTCTCCAAATAATTCACCACTTCAGGCAGCATCGCCGCAGATTCGGCGCGCGCGCCTTGCCCTGCTTCTGTTTGAACGGCGGCGTGTTTGGTTTCGTAGAGTTGGCCGAGGTGATAGAGATTTTTCATGTTTTCGTGATGCAGATCGTAGGCGCGCAGGAGTTCGTTCTCCGCGTCTTCGAGGCGGCCTTCGTGGAAGAAGACCCAGCCGAGGGCGTCGTACATGATGCCCGTCATCCAGTTGAGGCCGCGTTCGTAATCCCCCTCGGTATCATAGGCACCGTGTTCTTTTTGTTCATCGATCTTTTTCTTCCCCTCGATGATGCCTTCGCGGGCGATGCGCTCGGCTTCGCGGAAATACGCCTTGCGTTCGGCCAGAGCGATGGCGCTGCCGGCGTAGGTCGTGTGCGGATTGATTCCCTCGTAGGCAATCATCCCGTTGATGATCTCAAGAAGCGCTTCGTTGGAGACCGTCGAGTCGTCTTGGGTGATGTAAAACAGGTTTCGGTAAGCATCGCCCAGGAGGCGATCCCGCCGGTGCTCCGGGCGGTCGATGAACGCCTCCAACATCGAACGGTAGATGGCTTTGAGGGAGTCATTTTCGTTCAGGGTTTCCCGATGCATGTTTCTGAACGCCCGGTACCGGTTCACCAGAACCCATTCCGCATTCTCGCCGTAGGGATCGATCTCAAGGATGCGATCTTCGATGGCTTCTTTTTTGTCATTGAGTTGGAGTTGTTCATACTGTTGGCTCACCATCAACAGCAACCCCGTCGATGTGCCGCGTTGGGCGAGCAAGGCCTCGATGTCTGCTTCGATTTCAGCCTGTTTTTCCTCCGAAGATTTATCCGGCAAGCCCATAACGCATCGCCAGAAGGTGAAGTGGATGCCGGTGCTGGGCGAGCGAGCGGCGGCTTCTTTAAGCAACGGATAGGCTTCGCCGCGTCGTCCGGCCCGCTGCAGCGCCGATCCGTTGAGGTAGATGGCGCGCACATTTTCCGGGTCGAGCGCGCGGGCCGTCTCGAAGGCGGCGAGGGCTTCGTCGCGCCGGGCCGGGTCGGGGTTCCTGCCGAGGCCGAGACTGGCGAGGGCATTGGCTTTGGTGACAATCAATTCGACCGGATTTTCGAACCGCCCCTCGTGCTCATCCACCAGCGCGATGGCTTCTTCTTTCTTGTCCATCCGGCTCAGAATCTCCGCCTGAAGCCAGACGAAGTCGGGATGGTCAGGAGCGGCGGCAAAGGCTTTGTCGCCCGCTTCGAGTCCTTGTTCGGCGGTTCGGTCGGGGTGCCAGCTCACGGCGGCGGCGTGGGCGAAGAGGCTCCAGGCCTCGGTCGAATCGGCGGTCGTCATCTCTTCGGCCACGCGCAATCCTTCCTCGGCCTTGCGGTCTCCACAGAGGCTGAAGACGTACCAGGCGCGTAGTTCGGGTGCGTCCGGGAATTGTTCGAGCAGCTTCTTGGCTTCGATGTGGGCGCCTTCATAATCTCGCATGAAATACATCGCCCGTACCTGGGCCGCGGCCTCACCGGCATCGGAGACCTGCTGAGCCTGGCTTGATTGGGCCAGCAAACTCATCACGCAGAGCACACAAAGCACCAGTAAAAAGAACAGCCTGGTCATGTCGCTACCTCGCGGGGAAATGTGTTTGGATAGTCCGGATTGGGGCAATGATTAGGGCGCACAAATACGATAACATTCCGTGCATAGGAAAATCAAGAATAATTTCAAGAACGAATGCGTTGTTCATCCGTGTGCTAGGCCGTATTGACATTCATTCTGAAAAGCCGATTTGGCCCGATTTTGACCGACTCGTCGTTGTTTTGCTCGCACGATGCTCGGCATCGCGTCTCGCAAAACGCCTTGATTCGATCAAAATCGTACTCAAATCGATTTTTCATTCTGAATGTCAATATGGCCTAGGCAGCGCATGTAAAACTTGGAAAATAGAAACCCTTGTCTCGATACGCTTTCCTTGCGATTCTGCTGCTCGTCGTGGCGCTCGGTGCCGGCGCGTTCCTGCTGCGCTCCGACAGCGGCGAGCCGATCCAGGCGTCGCTGGCCCTGGCCGAAGCCATGGGCGGCGACACGACGGGCTATGCCCGCGCCGTCGAAGTCCGCGATCTGATCTTTCCGGACGATTACGGCCCGCACCCCGGCTACAAAACCGAATGGTGGTATTACACCGGCAACCTCAACGCCGAGGATGGGCGACACTTCGGCTTCGAGTTTACCATCTTCCGCTTCGCCCTGGCCCCGTCTGATACCGCTTCTGAGCGGGCTTCCGCCTGGGCGACGAACCAGCTTTTCATGGCCCACTTCGCGCTGACCGACGTAGCAGCGGAGGGGTTCTACGCCTTCGAACGCTTCAGCCGGGGTGCCGTCGGCCTGGCCGGGGCGCAGGCGTCGCCGTATCGCGTCTGGCTCGAAGACTGGTCGATGGAAGGCGTCGCGGGCGATCCCTTCCCGATGCGCCTCCGCGCCGCCGAAGACGGCGTATCGATGGACCTCACGCTCGAAGCCGCCAAACCCATCGTCCTCCAGGGCGACCGGGGTCTCGATCCGAAAGGGCCGGAGCCGGGCAACGCGTCTTATTATTACTCGTTCACCCGCCTGCCCACCACCGGCACCATCACCGTCGGCGAGCGCGCCTACGCCGTGCGCGGCCTCAGTTGGAAAGACCACGAATGGAGCACCAGCGCTCTCGGCGACGAGCAGGTCGGCTGGGACTGGTTCGCCCTCCAACTCTCCGACGGGCGCGACCTGATGTACTACCAACTCCGCCGCCGCGACGGCACGCCGAGCCCCTTCACCAACGGCATCCTCGTCGCCCCCGACGGCACCACCAACCCGCTCGCCCTCGGCGATGTTGAACTTGAGGTTCTCGATACCTGGACGAGCCCCCGCAGCGCCGCCACCTACCCCGCCCGCTGGCGCTTCCGCATCCCGTCCGAGGATCTCGATCTCCAGATCACGCCCCACATGCCCGATCAAGAAATGAATGTCTCGGTTCGCTACTGGGAGGGCGCCGTTCGTATCGACGGCACGGCGGGCGGCGAGGCTGTCACCGGCAACGGCTACGTGGAGATGACAGGCTACGGTGAGGGCAGCGATGAAGAGGAACGAGGTAGGAGGGGGCCGGGTGGTTGATATCAAAACCTCGTATAGATTGAACCGCTGAGTTCGCAGAGGGCGCTGAGAAAGTCGGATCATCCTCCGCGAACTCAGCGTCCTCTGCGGGAATACTCCCCGAATCTTTTGTCTCATGCACCCCCTCAACCTCCCCGCCTACGACTTCACCATCCGCGAGATCGATGGGAAGGAGATGATCTTCGACCCGGTGCGGCAGAAGTATGTGCGGTTGACGCCGGAGGAATGGGTGCGGCAGCATTTCGTGCAATATCTGGTGCAGGAGCAAGGCGTGCCGCAGGCGCTCGTGGCCGTCGAGATGGGGTTTACGTATCAGCGCATGCAACGCCGCGCCGACGTGGTGGTCTACGACCGGCAGGGCCAGCCGCTGATGATGGTCGAGTGCAAAGCGCCCGACGTGGCGGTGCGGCAGGAGGCGTTCGACCAGGTGGCGCGGTATAACAAGGTGGTGCAGGCGCGCTACCTCGTCGTCACCAACGGCCTCGTCCATTACTGCTGCATGCTCGACCACGCCCAGCACACGTATCGGTTTTTGGATGAACTTCCTGTGTATGAGGATCTGTGAAGGGGCAAGGATTTATAATGTGCCGCTTCTTCGAACCAGACACGACGAATCGGCCCATTTTCATGACCATGCAGATCTACCAACGGGAGCAAGACATCGCTGTAGCAGCCGTGCGCGAGGCGGCGCGGTTGTGCCAGGCCGTCCAGGCGCACATCGATCCCGGCGTCATCGAGAAAAAAGATCGCAGCCCCGTCACCGTCGCTGACTTCGGCAGCCAGGCGCTGGTTTGCCGGATGATCCGCGAGGCGTTCCCCGGCGATCCGATCATCGCCGAGGAAGACGCCACGGCGCTGCGGCAGGCCGATCAGGCGTCGGTGCGGGAGCAGGTGGTGAGCCACGTGCAGGCGCTTCGCCTCGACGCCACGCCGGAGGCCGTCCTCGACTGGATCGATTTCGGCGATGCGCAGGCCTACAGCGAACGCTTTTGGACGCTCGATCCTATCGACGGCACGAAGGGTTTCCTGCGCGGTCAGCAGTATGCCGTGGCGCTGGCGCTCATCGTGGAGGGGCAGGTGCAGGTGGCAGCGCTGGCCTGCCCCAACCTCCCGATCCACCTCGACGCGCCCGGCGGTAAGGCCGGCTGCGTTTACACCGCTGTCCGGGGTCAGGGCGCGCTTCGTCTTTCCCTCAACGGCAGCGGCGAGAGCGAGGTCGTGCGCGTCAGCAGGCTGGAGGGTGCGGGGCAAGCCCGCTTTTGCGAGTCGGTCGAATCGGGTCATAGTTCGCACAGCGATGCCGCCGCCGTGGCCGAGCGGCTGGGCATCACGGCGGCGCCCGCGCGGCTCGACAGCCAGGCCAAGTACGCCGTCGTAGCGCGCGGCGATGCCGACATCTACCTGCGGCTGCCCACGCGGCCCGGCTACGTCGAGAAAATCTGGGACCACGCTGCCGGGATGCTCGTCGTCACAGAAGCCGGCGGGACCGTCACCGATGTGGCCGGGGCGCCGCTGGAGTTTCATCACGGGCCGAGGCTCAACAACAATCGCGGCGTCGTCGTCACCAACGGGCCGCTGCACGCCGACGTGCTCGCCGCGCTCCATGCCGTCGGGGTGGGGTGATGTAGTGTTTTAGTGTTATGGTGTTTCAGTGTTATAGTGGTTGTCTGGATTCGCACTAAAACACCTTTTTGAGACCAGGCTTCTGGATCAGACGCTCGACGTCGTCTTCACGATAGATTCTTTACACGCGCGTCCTCTTGCAATCTATCGTACGGAGTGGTAAGGTAGGCCTAAAGCCTTCGCTGTGTCGGTTTACCTCCAATCCCGAATCATCTCGTGCTAAAACGCCTGACCAAACTCCTCGCCTTCCGGCTCGTGCGGCTGTTTTATTCGAAGATTGAGGTGCGCGGGCGCGAAAACCTGCCAGGCGACGTGCCGACGATCTTCGTGTTGAATCATCCCAACGGCGCGCTCGATCCTGCTTTGTTGATGATTGCGTTGCGTAAGCCGGTGGCGTTTTTGTCCAAAAGTACTCTCTTTGTCAATCCGGTAAATCGATGGGTCTGGGAGATCTTCGGCGCCCTGCCCGTTTTTCGCAAGCGAGACATCGGGCATCGCGGCGGGGCGAAGGATGCCGATGATATGGCCGCGCGCAACGAGGAGACCTTTGCGCGGTGCCGGGCGCTCTTGCGCAAGGGCTGGGTGATGGCGCTTTTTCCCGAAGGCACTTCGCACTCCGAGCCCGAACTGCTGCCGCTGCGTACCGGCGCCGCCCGCATTGCCCTGAGCGCCGAGGCCGAGACCAACTGGACGATGGATCTCCACGTCGTGCCCGTCGGGTTGTGGTACGAGAAAAAAACACGCTTCCGCTCGAAGGTGCTGCTCGTCGTCGGCGAACCGTTTTCACTCGATGACTATGCCGATGACTACGCCGCCGATACCAGGGAGGCGGCGCGAACCGTCACCCAGCGCATCGAAGAGGGCCTCGATACGGTGGTGCTTCAGGCCGAGAATGCCGAGCTGCTGATGGGCATCCCCGCACTGGCTGCCTGGACCGTGCCCGAAGCCAGCACGCCGGACCTCGCCCGGACGCACGAATGGGCGGCTACGCTGCTGGCGACCTACAAAAAAATACGCCGCACCGACCCTGCCCGCCTCGAACGCGTCGCCGAGCAGGCGCGGCGGTATGCCGCGTTGTTGCAGGCCGTGGGCGTCGCCGATCCGTGGCGTCTGGAGGAGCCGTCCATCAGGCGGAGCCGGCTGGTCTGGCGCGTGCCGGTGCTCGTGCTGACGGCCCCGCTGGCGCTTCTGGGTTTCTTGATGAACTACGGCCCGTACCGCCTAGCCGGCGTTCTCGAACGCGCCGTCAACCCCGACGACCGAACGATGACGGGCACCATCAAACTCCTCGGCGGCAGTGTGCTCGTGTTGCTGGCATGGATCATCGAAGCGGTCGTGGTGGGGATCGTGTTCGGGTGGCTCTGGGGGGTGTTGTTGTTCGCCCTGGCGCCGCTGCTGGGTTATGGCGTGCTCCGGTGGAGCGAAAGCTGGCAGGCCTTGCGCGAACTCCTCTCCTATGAATGGCTGCGCGAGCGACGCGGCGGGCTGGTGGCTATGCTCGCCGCTCGCCGCCGCGCCCTCGCCCAGGCCGTGACCGAAGCGGTTGCCGATTTTGGATTTCAGATTTTGGGACCAAAATCTGAAAAAGGTGAGCCTTTTGGGAGAGAAAATCTGTAGTACTAATGAGTGGTAGTTCAAATACGCGCAACGCGGGCGTCGTTGCTGGTGATATACAATTACATACAGCAGGCGCGCGCGCGGAGAGTGTGCGTACCAGCAGTGCTCCCTTCACGGGCATATTTCGCCGGCGACCCGTGAAGAGAGAACCGGGGGGTGTCAGCAACGGTGGGGTCGCTGACATCCCCCGATAGGTTTTGGCTTTTCTGTTGCGCGGATCGTGCCGGCTGGTCAACTTGTTACGGGAAAATCGACATTCAGCCATGGACACCCGTCGGTGCCATGGCTTTTCTTTGTTGAGCGAAGCGTCGTTGCTGGGGGCTAACGGCGCGTCGGTTTGATTAGAGCGGATCGTTCTGCCTATACTGGAAACAATCCCGGTGTGATTTCAAGGAGTCTGCTTGCAAAGCCGCCGTCGGTTGGAAGGTGTTTTAGTGTTATCGTTTTATAGTGTTTTAGTGGATCACACTCGAACACTAAAACACGTTCACTTCCTCTGCGAGCGCGACGCATTGATTGCAAAACAGATCGCTTGAAGCTGCACCAGAACTCTGATCTTGCCGGATGTTGCCATGCGCCTACTCCTGGTGTTGCTTCCGATGTTATTAGTCGTTCCCTCTGTGATGAGCCAGCCTGTCGATCAGCGGCCTCGCGCGCGCGATCTCGGCCTCAGTGTCGGCATCTTATCGCCCGGCCCCTTTAACGCCATCACCGACGTCGGCGGCGTCCGCGTCGGGCACGTCACCGTCGTCGAAGGCGCCTCGGTGCGTACGGGCGTGACGGCCATCGTGCCGCATGGCGGCAACCTTTTTCGCGAGCGCGTGCCGGCGGCCATCTATACCGGTAACGGCTTCGGCAAGCTGCTCGGCGTCACTCAGGTCCGCGAACTGGGCGAGCTAGAGACGTCCATCCTGTTGACCTGCACGCTCTGCGTCTGGAAAGCCGCCGATGCCATGGTCGATGTGTTGTTGGCGCAGCCGGGCATGGAGCAAGTCCGGTCGATCAACCCGGTTGTCGGGGAGACCAACGACGGATTTTTGAATGACATCCGAGCCCGCCCCATCCGGCGCGAGCACGTCGTCGAGGCGTTGGCTTCAGCTGCCGGCGGTCCGGTTGCCGAAGGCGCCGTCGGGGCCGGCACCGGCACGCGGGCCTTCGGGTGGAAAGGCGGCCTCGGCACGAGTTCACGGGCGTTGCCGGCCTCGCTCGGCGGCTACACCGTCGGCGTGCTCGTCCAATCCAACTTCGGCGGGGTGTTGACGATCAACGGGGCGCCGGTGGGGCGGGAGTTGGGCAACTTCGCGTTCCAACGCGCCCTGGGCGAAAGCGCCGACGGCAGCATCATGATGGTCGTAGCGACAGATGCGCCGCTCGACGCCCGCAACCTCGAACGCCTGGCCAAGCGCGCCCTCACCGGCCTGGCCCGCACCGGCGCCAGCATGACCAACGGCTCCGGCGACTACGTCATCGCCTTCTCTACGACCGGCGCCGCCGAGCCGCTCGTGGGCAACAACGCCATGTCGCCGCTCTTCCAGGCCGTGGCCGAGGCCGCCGAAGAAGCCGTCTACAACTCGCTCTTCCGCGCCACGACGGTGCAGGGGCATCGTGGCACCATCGAAGCGCTGCCGCTGGATGAGACTGTCGCGATTTTGCGGAAATACGGCGTGCTCGGCTGGGATCAGTCGTTGCCGCCGGGGAGGAAGTGATAAGGGATGGCGGGGATTTTAAGCAGGCAGGACTATGTTTTGCGGTATTTTCGCCGATGACACGTTGCGCGACCGCAGGAGTCGGTCATGAGTCATGGGGTCATGAGTAAGAATCCCATGACTCATGACTCGTGACCCATGACCTAAGCCAACCATGCTACGAGGTAGAACGGCTAAAAACCCGATAATTTTTTCTTACCTGCTTGGTTCTATTGCCCGGCGTTGGACAGCAAGGACCGCAGACGCCGGTAGGCATCCGAGTCAGGATCCGCCGCAGCATTGAGTTCCTTTTGCAAAGGGCTAAAACGCTTGAGGGTGCGCTCGTCAGGGGGAAAATTGTTTCGGTAATAGAAAGGGCTCGCTCCCAACTGCTCAGACAGCATCCGAAATTGCTGGCGGTCATGATGGGCAAGGGCAACCACGGCGATATACCGGGCAAACTGATCCATATACCAGACATCGAATAAGCTGAAGGCACCCGATTGGGACGGACTAAGGCGCTCGTCTGTAGAGAAAACCATATACTTTTGCCCCATCGTGAACGTCTTTGCTCCCATCCCCATCAGGCTCCGGAGGATGGTAGAGACGACGACCTCGCCGCCGGTATGATATCCTCCGGCGGTAGCCCATGCTGTTGCAGAAACGCCTCCGAGGTTTTGACTGCCCGCTAATTCGAAGAAGCGGCGTATGTAGAAGGCAGGACCCTGCACCCAGGTTGAACCACCCAACACAAGCACCTGTGGATCTTGCAGAACCTTATTGATCTGGGTAGTGTCTTCAAAAAAAGAGGCGCCATCGTAATAGCTGGTGCTAAGGGGAAGGTTATGCGCTTCGATGAGCTGCTGCAAAGAGAGAAAAATGCCGAATCCCGCGCGAAGCGCATCGTGACGGTTCGTGTAGGGACTGGGAGCAAAACAGATAAACCGCACCTCAGCGGTTTCGTTTTCAGCCCTTGGGCTGATGGACACTTCGGGCAGGGGCGGGGGAGGTGCCACAGTCGCACAGCCCAAAACCGTGAAGCATACGATGGCCGAAAGGAGGGGGACCCTGCCGGGACGCGGCACTAGCAGGCCATGCCTCAACCATCCTCTCGAAGCCCATCCGGAGACGGGCAAGACGTTGGCTTCCAGACTGAGGGCCTTTCCAGGCGGACTCATCGCATACCTCGCAGTGTTCGTTTTTTTAGTGTAGTCTGGAAAAACCGGTCCCTGCGGTTGCGCTCAGGGCCGTCTGTGAAGTGGAAATTGGTCCCTCCGGTGAGGGCTTTACAATATACTAAGCGCCTCGCGGTGCCTCTAGCGCTTTGGCAATCAGCCCGGCGATGTGGGCGTTGTTTTCCAGCAGGGCGACGTTGGCCCAGAGCGCGTCGTCGCCGGCGAGGTCGCGGAGGCGGGAGAGGAGGAAGGGCGTTACCTCGGCGGAGCGGAGGTTGAGCGTTTCGGCTTCGTCGAGGGCCTGGGCGATGGCGGGTTCGACGGCTTCGCGGGGCAGGGCGGCGTCTTCGGGCACCGGCACCGTGACGAGCACGGCGCCCGACAAATCCAGACGACGCCGTGCCTGCACGAGGGCCGCTACGTCTTCGGGCGTCTCACACCGCGCATCTACGGGCAGGCCGCTCGACCGGCTGTAGAAAGCCGGCATCTCATCGGTCTGGTAGCCGGCGACGGTCACGCCGCGTGTTTCGAGCACCTCGCGCGTGGTGGGCAAATCGAGGATGGCTTTGGCGCCGGAGCAGACCACCGTCATCGGCAGGCGGGCCAGCGCGTCGAGGTCGGCGCTGACGTCGAAGCGGGCGCCGCGATGCACGCCGCCGATGCCGCCGGTAGCCATCACGCCGATGCCGTGGCGGTGGGCCAGATGCATCGTCGCTGCGACCGTCGTGGCGCCGTCGAGCTGTTGCGCCGTGGCCACGGGCAGGTCGCGCAGGCTCACTTTTCGGACGTCTTCGGCCTGGGCCAGGTGCAGGATCTGCGACTCGGTCAGCCCCACGATCACCTCGCCGCCGACGATACCGATGGTGCGCGGCTCGGCGCCGGCTGTACGCGCAATCGTCTCCAGGCGCAGCGCCGTTTTGACGTTCTGAGGATAGGGCAAGCCGTGCGCAATGACGGTCGATTCGAAGGCGACGAAGGCAGGCATAGGCGTGGGGGGAGGGTGGACGGAAAAATAGCCAAGCAAAAGGTGGAATGCGTACTGCGTACTTAGGGCGAGCGCACGCTACTTTTCGAAGCAGTCTTTGACTCCTCCCTTGAGGGAGGTGGGCCGCCGAAGGCGGGTCGGAGGGTGTAAAACAGCTTGGTGAACACCCCCAGTCG
>JANQES010000081.1 GCA_028278205.1 Rhodothermales bacterium | reverse complement strand
GCTGGAGATTCTCGATCCGGAGGCGAGCCTGGAAGAAGACCTGGGCATCGACTCGGTCAAGCTCGGCGAAGTCTTTTCGGTTTTGCGCGAGCGGTATGCCTTGCCGGAGACGCTGGAAGTGACGCAGGATCAACTCAAGACCATCAGCAGCGTCGCCGAGGCGCTGAGCACGTATTTCCACGGCGCAGCGGCTCCGGCTTCGGAGGTTGTCGCGCCTGTGCCGCCGCGTCTGGAGGCCATCCCGATCAACGGCGACGGCACGCGGGGCGCGGTGCCTGTTCCGTCCATCAATGCCTCCTTTGCCCCGGCGCGTCCGGAGGCGAAGCCGTTCAAAGGCAAGGTCGTCTTCATCAGCGGATCGGGGCACGGGCTGGGCAAAGACATCGCGGAATACATGGCCGCGTTGGGCGCGTCGGTCATCGTCAACTCGTTCCATTCGCGCCAGCGCGGCATCGAGACCACCGCCGAGATCAAAGCGCGCGGCGGCGACGCGAGGCACATCTGGGGATCGATGGCTAACCCCGACCACGTGCAGGCCATCTTCGACGAGATCGAGGCCACCTATGGCGGGCTTGATTTCTTCATCAGCAACGCCTCGAATGGGATGCTGGCGCGTCTCGAAGACATCACCGTCGAGCACTGGGAAAAGGCGTTTCGGACCAACATCATCGGGCTGCATCAGGGCGTGCTACGGGCCGTCGAGATGATGAAACGGCGCGGCGGCGGCAAGGTCATCACCCTCTCGTCGCCCGCCTCGCAGGGCTACGTCGATTACTTCGGTTGCATGGGGGCCGTCAAGGCTGCCGTAGAGAGTTTGACGCGCAGCATGGCCGTCGAATTCGCTCCGTACAACATCCAGGTCAACTGTGTCTCGCCCGGCCCGGTCTACGGCGAGTTGATGCACAAATGGCCCGAAAGCGAGCGGCTGATCCCGCAGTGGGAGCGCAACACGCCCTACGAGCGCCTCTGCGAAGCCCGCGACGTCTCGCACTTCATCGCCTACCTGCTGAGCGAACCGGTGAAGCTGTTTACGGGCAGTGTGCTGGTTCTCGACGGCGGGATCTCGGCGCAAGGATGGTGAGCCAGCCGATTTTGGATTGCGGATTTTGGATTGGGTGCGGCTTGCTTCGTCTTCAATAATCGAAAAAGCTGCGACGGTTGGAAACGCTGAGGTTTTTTCGATTGGGCCAACCAAATCGAATCAGACCAATCCAAAATCTAAAATCCAAAATCCAAAATAGACAAAGAGTTATCCCTAAAATGAAACCCCTCCCCCTCGTACTCACCCTCGTCCTCCTGGCAGCCTGCGGTGGCGAAGATCTCGGCGTCATCGAGGTGCATCCGACGTTGGAACATCGCACCGACGACGGCGGGCTCTATACGCCGGCCACGCAATCATTGCTGCGCACGCATAGCTGGCTGGAGGACGTCGAGACGATCCGCATCCGGGCAGACGGCGACGACCGGGCTTCCATCCGGTTCGAGGCCGGCGACGCGTATTATCTCACCGTCGAAAACCTGCCGCTGGATCAACTCACGCCGCGCCTGCACTACCAGCCGGCTGATCCGCCCGACGATTTCGACGCGCTCAACCTGATGCTGGCGGAGTATTCGCGCAACAGCCTCAGCGTCCCGCGTGGCACGCCGGGCGACCGCATGGCGCACTTCCAGACCAACCTGATCGAGACCGTCCCCTGGATCCTGCGCGGCGATTACGACTTCGCGCCCAACCGCGTCTATCGCCCGCAGCGCGTCGGTGTTATCAACAATTGTTTGAAACCGGGGCTCTGGGAGTTGAACGCGACGGATCGTTCCGGCGAGGTTTACCATGCCTGGTTTACGATGCCGGAGGCGTATTACTACGACCTCACCGCCCGCGTCAACGGCCTGCCGCCGGCTTTCGTCCGCGACGCGTTGCCGTGGCGAGACGAGGAGGCCGCGCTGGATCTGGATCGGTTGCGCGACGAGGTGAAGAGCCTGGGCACGGTCGGCGTGACAGTGAAGGAAGACGCGGTGAGCTTCTCGTCGCAGGGATCGCGGCGGAAGATTCAGCGGGCCTACGCGCTGTATGAGGCCGACGGGCAACTCCATCAACCGAGCGCGCTGCGCGATTTGCTCCGGCATCCCGTGGCGATGTCGAGCTTTCAGGAGCCGGGCATTTATTCGAGCAAAGAAGACGAGCGCTCCCGGTTCGATTTTGCGTTTCTCGACGCGCCGCGCGGCGCCGAAGTCAAGCTTGTCAAACCGAAGACCAGCTATCGATGGAAGGAGAGCGGTTCGGTGGGATCGGACGATGGCCCGTACGTCGAAATGCGGATCGATCTGGCGAGCGGCGAAGAACTCATTCTGGGCAATCTGCCGCTGCGGCTGATGGTGGAGAAAGAGGACTTCGTGATTCCCGGCTTCGGCGTCGGCATCCTGAGCGCCTCCGGGCTGGCCGAGCGTCGCGCTTTTCTGATCGAAAAAGGACCGCATCCGAGCTATGCCTACCTGGCCCGCCGCGACGGCGAGCAGTTGTGGGGCCTCAACTCGCACGGGCGCGGCATCGAGCAGGTTTTCATCCGCAGCCATCCACGCGCCGCCGTGCCGCACTGGGAAGTCGTCATCACCTCCTACGAGCGCATCGTCGATCTGGTGAAATACCGGATCGAGATGCCGGCAGCGCTCCGGCAACAGCAGCGGCAAGCCTCCGACGAATACATCCCCCCGATCTACTTCACCTATCGCGACGACAACGTGAGTTAATGAGAGAATTTTTGAACATACCCGTTATTCGAAAGCTGCTCGGCATGCCGCGCTACGGCAAGCTGTTGGCCGTAGCCGGGATCGTGGCGATGGCGCTCCTGGGCGTGCATCGATGGGTGATGGACCGGGCTGACGCGATGATGAACGTGACGGTGGAGTTCGGCAGCGACCTCGATGAAAAGCAAAGCCGCGCGGCGTTTCAGGTTAGCCAGGATCGACAAAAAAATGCGGGCGATAGCGAAAGCTTTGCCCCGCTGGCATCCGCTACGCCTTTCCGCGAGGTCGATGTTTTTGATGAAGATGCGAAGGATTGGTCGAGTTATTTTGACGGCTACACCGCCAGCGGCGCGCTCGTCTTCGACGCCAACGGTGACGGGCGGCTCGACGCCTACTTCACCCACAACAACGACACGTGGGTCCGGCCTACGGGCGACGACGGCGTCATCGTGGATCGGTCTCGCATCTCCGGCAACGGGCTCTACCTCAACCTGGGCAACGACGCCGAGGGGCGACCGATTTTCAAACAGGCGAAGACCCTCGCGGCGGGCAACGATACGTTCGTCGAGGAGGAGCTTCTGATCGAAAACTTCCTCTTTCCCCGCGCCGCCGTCGCCGATACGGCCCGGCGCGTCGGGCGGATCTCGGCGCTGGCCGTGGCGGCGGATCTCAACGGCGACGGGCGGCAGGATCTGGTCGTGGGCAACAGCATGCCGGGGATGCCGTGGTCGCATCCGAAGACGCAGCGGGTGATGGGGCAGTTCGTCCGGCCCGTCGGGCGCGAGGCCGTCCGCACCAAGACGCCGATGCGCGGGCAGGGCCTCTCGCTCATCCACAACTATCAGCCCAACGACGACATCGACGACACCCGCCGCTCGGCGCGCGGCACCGAGCCGATGGGCGCCAACTCGGTTTTCCTCAACCTCGGCGACCGCGACGGCGACGGCCTGCCCGAATGGCGCGACGCCAGCCGCGAGACAGGCCTCGAAGGCCGCCGCCACACCACCGCGCTCCTCGCCGCCGACTTTGACCTCGACGGCGACCTGGATATCTTCGAGGCCAACGTCATGGACCTCGATTACTGGCCCGGCGGCGCGACCGCCTTGGCCGGAGCCGCCAACGCGCTCTACATCAACCAGCTCGCCGAGACAGGTGAGCTGCGTTTCATCGAGCAGGCCGCGGCGATGGATGTCGATGGGTTGTACGATCACAACAACCCGGTTCCGGAGTATCACCGGCTGTGGAAGATGCCGCTGTTGCCGGAGGTTTATTCGGTGGCGCTGGGCCGGTTCGTCCCGTATCAACCCGATTTTCTGGAGATTGGCGGCGAGACCTCGGAGCCGGGGCAGATCTCGTGGGCCGCCGTCACGCAGGATGTCAACGAAGACGGGTATCCGGATCTGTGGATTGCCAACGACCTGGGTTTTCTCCGGCTCTACGTCAACCGCGAGGGGCGGCGGTTCGAGCAGTCGATGAATCATCCCCGCGCGCGCAAGACCGGCTACTGGATGTCGCTCTCGCCCGGCGATTTCAACGGCGACGGCGCCGAAGACCTCTTCGCCGGCAACATCGGCGGCGCGTCGATGAACCTGGCGATGCCGCTGCCGGATCCGTTTTCGCTGTTCGACCCCGTCATTGCGTCGGGCACGATGTCGCAGGAGTTCTTCGGCACCGGGCATCGGTCTACGCACGCGCTCCTCGACGGGGCTACCGGCTTCACCACCGAGATGGACAACCGGGTTCGCCATTCGACGGTGCTGCCGCCGGATGCTTCGCTCGAAAACAACCTCCGGCAGTTCGGCTCGGACGGCAGCGAATGGACGCGCTTCGACCCGCGCAGCCTCGATCCGTACGAGTTCACCTGGGGCTCGGCGACGCTCGACGTGCAGAACGACGGGCGGATGGATCTCTACTGGAGCGGCTGCCTGCAAGGACGCGGCGGCGGCATCTTCCCGATCATGGGCACCGGCCCCGGACGCCTTCTGGTCAACGCCACGGCCCGGCCCGGTGCGCTGCGCTTCGTCGATCTGACGGCAGAGCATCACGTCTTCAACATCGAAGAACTCAACTACGACAGCTTAGAGAGCGCGGGCTACATCTTCCGCAAGTCGCCCCTGCAAAACTGGGGGAAGCGCAGCATGGTCTACAGCCACGACGTCAGCGTCTGGGGCTTCCAGGGGCCGGGCATCGTCGAGCGCATCACCAATCACGACCTGATTCAGACGGCGGAGAACGGTCGCGCCACCGTCGCCGCCGACCTCAACAGCGACGGCTTTGCAGACTTGCTCCTGCGCAACATGGGCGGTTACGACAGCCGCCGTTCCAACGCCCAAAACCTGAAGGCGCGTGTCGATGGCAGGGTTGCCGTCATCCCGGCGCACGATCCCAACTTCCCCACGCCGACCAACTACGAGCCGGGCCGCACCCGCGTCTTTCTCAACACCTATTCCGGCAATCACTGGATCAAGATCCGCCTCATCGACGACACCGAGGGCGCGCTGAACCGCGACGCCGTCGGCGCGCGGGTGACGATCAACGACCGGCACATGCAGGTCACGCGCAGCGGCGGCGGCGGATTTATCTCGAACTATGTGGGGCCGCTGCTCTTCGGCCTCGATCAAGAGACGGCTACTTCGGTGGAGATCCGCTGGCCCGACAAAGCCCGCGCGGTGACGCGGCTGGCGCTTCCGGAGTATGCCAATGGGACGTTGACGATTTATAAAAAGGGTGAGCGTTTCGAGTGGGAAGGAGCAAGAGAGGGAGAAAATGGAATAAACCTTGCAAATCGTTGAAAAATGGCTGTTTCGTTGAAAAAAATACTATTCCGCATGCCGCCCGACGAGTGCACGTTTGCGAAGCGTGGCTTCGGCGACTGTGATCCTGAGATGCGCGACCGATTGGAAGAGATCGGGCGGGTGTTCGAGGAGGGCTACACGATGGCGCTGGAGATAGCCGACCATGTGGAACTGGCAGCGGCGCTGGACGAGCGCTTCGACGCGCACCACGTCGGGTTTGCCTACGAAGCCGCCGGGTTCTACTACGCCTTGCTCGACGTGCTGATGCCCCGGCGGCAGAGCCGGCTGCGCGCCTTCACCGACGATGCCGCGCGCAAGTACGATTACATCGCCTCGGTAGGGGGCGGCTTTGCCCTGGCGCGGATGCCGTGGGGCCGGCGCGCGCTGGGCCGCACCATGCGCAAGCTCGATTCGGTGGTGGCGCGGTGTGTGCCCGACGGCTATGGCTTTCATCAGGCTTTTTTTCACCACCGGCGTTTTGTCGAGCAGTGCGCCGCGCCGCCGTCGGGGTGGCCCAACTTTGCCTGCCGGCTCTTCGACGCGGGCGTCGGGCGAAGCCTCTGGTGGGTCTGCGGCGCCGATCCCGAGCGCATCAGGCAGGCCATCGATCGATTTGACGAAATTCGACGGGCCGAGTTGTGGTGCGGCGTGGGGCTGGCCTGCGCCTATGCCGGCGGCGTCGACGAAGATCAGGCGAAGGCGTTGCCTGAGGCGGCGGGGGTCTACCACGCCGATGTTCGCTCAGGCGCGCTCTTCGCCGCGAGTATGCGGCAGCAAGCCAACAACCTCTCGCCCTGGACCGAGCGCGTCTGCCGTCTTTTTCTGGGGATGCCAGCCTACGAGGCCGGCGCCTGGGTAGACGCCGAGCAAGACCGCGTGCTGGCCGGGCTGCCTCATACTTTCGAACGCGGCGGTCGCAGCTACCTGCTCGTGCGGCAACGTGTGACAAGGGCTTTGTTGGTCACTGGTCATGGGTCACTGGTCACTGGTGAGGGTTTCTTTCAAGAACCAGTGACCAGTGACAGCGACCCCTGCGAAGGCAGGGGGAGCGTAATGACCAGTGACCAATACCATCGCACGGACGAAGCGCAACGCATAGACATACCACCTTACTTAGACCATAGCACCCCATAGCACCATGAAAACCAACCACGAATACGACGTCATCATCCTGGGCAGCAGCCTCAGCGGCACCATGGCCGGGACCGTCCTGGCGCGGCACGGCCTCAGCGTGTTGATCCTTGAAAAAGGCATGCACCCCCGCTTTGCCATCGGCGAGGCGACGACGCCGGACATCAGCTTTCGGTTCAAGAATCTCTCGCTCAAGTACGACGTGCCGGAGTTCATGAACCTGGCGGCTTTCCACAAGCTGCGCGACCACGTTGGCCCTTCGTCGGGCTTGAAGCGCGCTTTCAGTTTTCTCTACCACCGCGACGGGCAGGATCAGAATCCGCTGGAATCGCACCAGTATCCGACGCTTGCGCCGCCGATGGGGCCGGATTGCCACTTTTTCCGGCAGGACACCGACGCCTACCTGCTCACCGTGGCGATGCGTTACGGCGCCGACGTCCGGCAGAAAACCTGGGTCGAAGAACTGACCATCGACGACGATCAGGTCACGGTTGTCACCACCAAAGGCGACACGGTGACGGCGCAGTACGTGATCGACGCTGCCGGGATGGGCTCGCCGCTGGCAAAACAGTTCGATCTGCGGGGCGATCCGGACACGTTCCGCACCAACTCGCGCGGCATGTTCACCCACATGATAGGCGTCAAGCTCTACGACGAGGTGGCCGAGCCGAAGAAAGCCTACGGCCTCAAGCACGCGATGTCGCAGGGGACGCTGCATCACGTCTTCCACGGCGGGTGGTTCTGGATCATCCCGTTCAACAACCACGCCGACGCCGTCAACCCGCTGTGCAGCGTCGGGCTGATCCTCGACCGGAACGTGTACCCGGAGACGGGGATGGATCCGGAGGAGGAATTCTTCCATTTCGTCAACAAATTCCCGGCGGTAGCGCGGCAGTTCGAGGGGGCGCGGGCCGTTCGCGGATGGATCGCCTCGCGGGGGCGGCTTCAGTATTGCTCGAAGCAGATGACGGGCCATCGCTACTGCCTCGTGCCCTCGGCGGCAGCCTTCATCGATCCGCTCTTTTCGTCCGGCATCAACCTGACGCTTTCGGGCATCGACATGCTGGCCAAACGCCTCTTCCACGCCTTCGAAACCGGCGATTTTTCGGTAGAGCCGTTCCGCGACATCGACGAATTTTTCCGCATCAACCTGGCCCATTTCGACGATGTGATTTCCAGCGCGTTCGTCTCTTTTCAGGATTTCGAACTGTGGGATGCGTGGTATCGGGTGTGGGTGATCGGGCTGTTGATGTCTACGGCGCTCAACGCCAATCTCTACATGAAATATCAGGAAACCGGCGACCGGTCGCTTTTCAGCCGGTCTGAAGGCGCGCCCTACAACCGGGCGCTCGGCCTCGCTTTCTCGGACTTCCGCGCCGTCTACGATCAGGCGCTGGCCGAGATCGACGCCGTGCGCAGCGGCAAGGCCGATCCGAAAGCCGCCGCCGCTGCCATCCGCCTGCTTTTCAAAGAGACCAACCACGTGCCGCACTCGTGGAATTTCCACGATCCGTCGGTGCGTGCGACGCCCGCTTTCAACGTCTGGGGGATGACGCGGATGTATTTCTGGTACGTCTTCAAGGCGCCGCGCCACGTCCGCAAACAACTCTACGACTGGAGCGCGTGGACGGGCTACAAATACGTCTTCAAAGCCATCCTCGCCGAGCGCAAACGGGCCAAACGCCAGCGCAAATCGTACGTCCGCGACGTCTTCAAAGCCTGGAATCTTGATTGGAAGCTCAAGCAAGAATCGACGCGCTCCCTCGCGCCTTTCGAGCGTCGCGAAGCGAAGCCGGCGCCGCGTTCAGAATCCATCCCGCCTGAGGGCGAACTGGTGCTGAACGGGCATGCTAAGGTTTCTTGACAACGATGGTTCAAAAGCGCCAACCAAATTCCCCTCCTGGACAGGAGGGGTGTCCCGAAGGGACGGGGTGGTCGATGACAACCGTTGGAAATACCCCCAAACGTCATGGTTCTTTACAAATTGGGCGATCAACCACCCCTGACCCCTCCTGTCCAGGAGGGGAACTTGGACTGTTACGCTGTGCAGAGCTTAACGGTCTTGCCTTTTGAAAGGGGTGTGTTCTCACCGGTGTGCTAACAACGATGCCTGAAATGGAAACTGCAACCCTCATAGACCTGCAACAAATACCCGGCGGCGACGGCGCGGGCCGGCTCGTCGAGGAAGAAATCTCGAAGCTCGACGTGCCCTTCACCGTCATCAACGTCACGACGACGGTGGCGGCGCTCATCCTGCCGTTTTTCTTCTTCTCGTGGCCGGCGCTGGCGGCGTTTGTGATCTTCTACACGATCACCGGGCTGGGGCTGACGGCGGGGTATCACCGGCTCTTTGCGCATCGCAGCTACGTCGTGCCGATGTGGCTGGAGTACGTCATCTGCCTCTGCGGCTACCTCGCCATCCAGCGCGGGCCGCTCTTCTGGGTGGCCATGCACCGGCTCCACCACAAACACTCCGACGTGCCCGGCAAAGACCCGCATACGCCCAAAGAAGGCCTCTGGCACGTCCACTTCGGCTGGACGCAAAAACGCCGCAAGGATGTCTGGAACCGGACGCTCTACCGCCGCCTCGTCCCCGACCTCGCCCGCAACCGCTTCTACGTCTGGCTCGACGACGAGCGCAAAGACTACGCGACGTATTTCCTGCTCTTGATCATCTCATTTGTCATCGGCGGCTTCGTGGGCGAGGCGCCGGGATTCGACGTCTACAGCGCCGTGTGTTTCTTCGTCTGGGTGGGGCTGCTCAACCGCGTGGCGCTCTTGCACGCCTTCGGGCTGATCAACTCGGTCTGCCACCTCATCGGCACGCGGCCCTACAAGACGGCGGGCCACGACGAGTCGGTCAACAACGGGCTGGTGGCGTTGTTGATCTTCGGCGAGGGCTGGCACAACAACCATCACGCGTTCCCCGCCTCGGCTCGCCACGGCCTCCGCTGGTACCAGATCGACCCGGCGTGGTATGCCATCTGGCTGTTGAAAAAAATCGGGCTGGCGAAGAAGGTCCGGTTGCCGAAGAAAAGGAAGGGCGCCTGATTTTGGATTTTAGATTTTGGATTTTGGATTGTTTTCTTCAAGCATCCAATCCAAAATCCGCAATCCAAAATCCAAAATTTGATCACCCCAACACTGCCAGATCGGAAAAGCAAAACGTAATGAGCATTACAAGGTCACAGGATATGCAACGAAGCCACGCCCTCGTCATGGGCGGCAGCATCGCCGGGTTGTTGGCGGCGCGGGTGTTGACGGATCATTTCGACCGCGTCACGCTGATCGAAAAAGACCGCCTGCCCGGCGGCGCGGCGCAGCGCAAAGGCGTGCCGCAGGGACGGCACGTGCACACGCTGCTGTCGAAAGGCTGGAACGTCATCAAACACTATTTCCCCGACATCGACGCGCCGGGCGAGGACGGCATTACCCCGGTGGATTGGCCGCACGCGTTGTGCTGGTTTCACTACGGCGGCTACAAACCCCGGATGGAAAGCGATATCTACGCCGTGATGGCGAGCCGTCCGTACGTCGAGTGGCAGATCCGGCGGCGTGTGCTGGCCTTGCCTGGGCTGACGGTTTTGCAGGAATGCCGCGTCCGCGACCTCGTCGCGAGCCCGGATCGTCGCCGCATTGCGGGTGTGCGGATTCAGCAAAAAGGCGAGGCCGAAGAGACGCTCACCGCCGACCTGATCGTCGATGCCACCGGGCGCGGGTCGCGCTCGCCGAAGTGGCTGGCGGCCCTCGGCTACGGGCGGCCCGACGAGCACGAGATCGACATCGACTTCATGTACACGAGCCGCCTCTACCGGCGCAAGCCCGGCGCCCTGGGCGGGGCGAAGGCGGCCTACATGCTGCCGGCCCCGCCGCACGGCGGCAAACGTGCCGGCGCGCTCTGCTCCATCGAAAACGACACCTGGCTCGTCACCCTCGGCGGCTGGCTCGGCGAACCGGCGCCCCAGGACGAAAGCGAATTCCTCGACTTCGCCCGGACGCTCCCGGCGCAGGATCTCTACCACGCCATCAAAGACGCCGAGCCCCTGACTGGCCTGGCCATCCACCGCTTCCCTTCGAACTTGCGCCGGCGCTACGAGGCGATGAAGCGGTTCCCCGACGGCTACGTCGTGCTGGGCGATGCGCTGTGCAGCGTCAACCCGGTCTACGGCCAGGGCATGACCTCCAGCGCCCTCGCTGCCGCAACCCTCGACCGCTGCCTGAGCGCCCAACGCCGCCGTGGCAGTTTAGCCGGTTTCCCGAAACGCTTCTTCCGGCAAGTCGCCAAAGAAATCGACCGGCCCTGGCGTCTGGCGGCGTGCGAAGACTTCCGCTATCCGGAGGTGCGCGGTGTCAAGATGCCGGGCACCGACGTGGTCAACTGGTACATGAAAAAAGTCCACCAGGCCACGTTGAACGACCCGGCGGTCTACAAAGCGTTTATCAACGTGATGCACCTGTTGAAATCGCCGGTGTCGCTGTTCTATCCAGACATTGCCTTCCGGGTGCTGCGGGCGCGGCTGGCGCAACGTGGAGCGGGGTGGGGGAGAGGTGTTCGCGGCGCAGCGCAACTGGCGACGGGTTGAGGGGCGGCTAGGCCCGCTCATTCATGCGTATACTTCCACGATAAGCTGCCTGACGGCTGAAGCGGGGGTTAGGCGTCATTGCGGTTTCCTTATCTCATTAATTCTCTCCATATACAGATTAGCATCTGGAAGCAAAGGATCGAAGCTCAATGCTTTTTCAAGAAAGGACGCTGCCATGTTCAGGAAATCCTTATCCTCTCTGTCTTCCTCATACATCAAAATCCCCAATCGCTCCAGGGCTAACGTGTGATTCGGGTACAATACAAGCGCTCGGTGATACTCTTCTCGAGCTTCATCGAGCTTTCCGGCTTGCTCCATCTTATAGCCTTTCTTGTATGTTAGATGAGAATCGACCCAACCGGCTTTAAGGGCTCGGATCTCTTCTTTGCTGGGCGGATTGTGGGCCGGATCCGGATGGTCGAATGGTTGGGACCACATCTTCCTTCGCCACAATTCAGCAAACTCTTGAGCCTTTGTCTCGTGGGCGAATTTACGCCGGGGATTCGAGGCTTTGGGGTAAATGATCTGGAGATGACCGATCTCGTGGAGAAAGGTGTTATATAGCAGGTACCGCCGCACCGCCAGCGTCGGCCATTGACTTGCTTCTATCGCGCCAAACTCTTCAAGTGGCCCATGTCCACCTATACTTACTCGATACGGTAAAGCACACAGATTTATTTCTCGCCTTCCCCTTACGGTTGTATAGCCTAATCTATAGGTGAATGAATCATCTGAAAAGTGAACCTTGCGTAGCCGATGCCAATATTCATGAGGAAGGCGAGAGAGTACGACTTTTACGTCTTCCTCATTGATATAGTGCCTTCTGCGTTTGCGTTTATTCGGTGTGCGAGACACAAATTGTATTCGATCTATTTCCTTCATTGCGCTGAATATTTTTTTGACGTCTAACGGCCAAGCTCAGGTGAAATGGGCTCAGGGCATGTCGATTACTCAAAGTAACATAGACACCAACGTTCACCAAGGCAAGACCGTCTGGCCCATTTTCACCTGGAGCGCCTGGTTATGCGAGCCCCGACCCGGCTACAGTAAACCCTCCCTCATTCTTCTTCCCACACCGCTAAACACTTCTTCTCCTGCCAATACTTCTCCAACGTCCAACGTGGATTCTCAACACAAGGAATCTGCAAGGGACTCAACCGAACACTGAGCCCATGGGATCGCTCACCCCGCCACGTTCCTATATCGACGATCTCCGATCCAGACAAGGTCAACCCTTTCTTGTCCAAGTAAGCCATGATGGCCGGTACCTGAAGATCAACCGATGAGGTAGCCTCTGCGTGTGGATTGCGCAGCTTCTTGGCGAGGGCTATCAGTTCTGCAACATCTTCAGGATGGGCCTCAAAGTAGGCTTCATAGCTCTTGGAGTAGACGGAGTGGATGGCCTCTTCCTGCTCGACAAACTGACCATCGATGAGATAGCCGATAGTCCACATCCCCTCGCCGAATTGCTGATCCCACTGGCGTTGTCTTGCAGAGCGCTGCTTGAGCCCTCCGGCACGGCCAAGTTTACGTTTGATAATTTTCCAAGGCATTGTCTAATAGACCGCATAGCTTGTGTATATCCGCCCTATAAACATTCCTAGATGTAGGAACAAGTTCCTGGATCTAGCAGCAAGTTCCTACATCTAGGAACATCAGGCCGAGCGGCTCGGAGAGGTGTTACCCTCCGATGTTTTCATTAATACGCATGAAGCCGCTAAGAGACAAATCCTTCTTTTCATGATCCAGCGCTTAGCCCGGCCTGCCGCAGGTCGGGCTGCGTGGGTTTGTCTCTTCCATGCGGTACTGAAGCGTCCGCTTGCGCGCGCGTTCCAGGGCGTTGTTTTCGTCATAGTCCAGGATGTAGACGAGGCTGTCTCCGACGGCATACATCGCGCCGAGGAAGTCGAAGTAACCGAAAAATAGACCGCGCCCCACAACGTCCAGGTAGACACTGTCGGCATTCGGTGGGCCGATGAGGTCATGAACAAGCGATTGAGGCATGCCGAGGCGAACGCCCTGCGTGGTCTCAAGCGCATAGGGAGCCGCTACGTCGAGGGAATAAGCGCAGTGGAGCGACCACTCCTGGCCCGTGGAATCGACGGCGAAGTTGTCGTAAAAATGCACCCGCAGCCCGGCGTACGGGCCTTCGTCATACTCGGCTCTGGCGAATGGGCCGTCTGAGATGAAGTACGAGGAAGGAGGCCCCAGGATCTCGTAGATGGTTTCCGGGTAGACGTGCAGGGGAATGGGGAAAAAGAGACCGTTGAGCAGGCTGTCTGCGCGCGCGCCGCGGATTTCGAGGGGATCTTCGCGAGTTGGCTCCGTGGTGTCGCAGGCGGCGAGCCAGAGGCAGGCGGCGAGCGCCAGCAGCGGCGCGGCGAACAGGGTGGCAGAACGCGGCACGAAATTCGGAAACCAGGTAAACACGGAGGGATCTCGCCCTTTGAAAATGGCTCAAACGGCGAGATCTCTCTCCTTGTTTTGTTCAGTTGGAATGATACGAAGGCAGGTTGCCGTTCAGATCAGGCTTCAACCGAATCCCACAGTTGCAGCCGTTGGGTCCCGGCGGTATTGAGGACCTGGATCGTGCGGAGGGCGCCCCGGCGCTCCAGCACGAAGAAGCGGATCAATCCGGTGCCTTTTTCTTCCACGAGTGTCCACCCGTCCTCAAGGCTTTGGTCTAAGACGGCCTGTACCAACGCTTCGATCTGGTCGTCGCCACGGATCAGGGCTTCGAACTGCTGGACCAGTTGAGCGAGATCGCCGGCCCAGGACCGGGTGGCCTCCTCGTCTTGCGACATGGCGAACAGGCGTTGTCTGGCTTCGGCGCTGCCCTCGCGGATCCCGGCGATGAGAGGCTGGGCGGTCTGGGTGAAGGTTTTCCAGGCCGGATGATCTTTGACGAGCCGTTCTGCTTCTTCGGCACGTCCATCATCCACCGAAGCGAGGCTCCACACGGCAAAATGCCGCGTGCCGTCGCGGGCAATCCATGCGGGCTGACCGGCCATAAAGGGGATCTCCGGGGGATACCAGCCGGGGCGTTCCCGCGCCGGTTCGACGCGCAGGATCATCCACGTAGGATCGCCGGGTTTCGACAGGCGAAGGCCCATGCCTGGAGCCGGGTTGTGCTCCAGTCGAACCGCCGCGCCCGACGTCATGGTGAGTTCCGTCGTGTCGGAATCGGCGGAATGGGCTTCCTGGATCAAGGTGTAGAGATCTTTCGACCAGATCGTTTGCTCCAGGCCCTGGTTGAATTTGCGGAACGTCTCGTCCTGGGCCGAGGCCGTCATGATGTCGACGAGGGCCTTCCAGTTGGCAAGGCCGTATTCGCGGGCCAGAACGTGCTGCGCTTCGCGGGGCGTGACTCTGGCGCCGAGGACGTCTTCGACGGCCACGCGGGCGAGCCGGGGGAGTGAGGTTTGAAACCGCCGGCAGGCCTGCAAATCGCCGGCGCGTTGGGCTTTGAGGAGCTGCCTGGCCTGCTTCTTGAGTTGCTCCAGATTGGGCTGATGCGGGAATTGTTTAGCCATAAGAACCCTCTCTCGGTTATGCCAGGCGTCCGCTCTTCAGGCAGAAAGAAGGTTCGCGCTATGCGATAGAGAAAGGTGGGCTTGGCCCTTGCTGCGGACGCGGAGAGGCTCCCTTTACGAGCAACTATCTACATAGTAGTGCGCGGCACCCGAAATGTCAAGACACCCCTCGGCGTTACACGAAAAATGCAAAGAACCAGCCGTAAAGCACCCGCCCCAGCGCCGGCCACAACGCGAACACGATAAACCCGATCAACACCACCGCCAGATCGACCACTTTGTAGATGCTTCCCATGTAAAACGCGCTCGTCACGGCAAAGGCGATGTAGCATGAAAGGAAGCCCACCACGTAGAGTCCTCCTGCCTTGATGATCGCCTCGCCCGTAGCGGCAGCGCCCATCGTCAGCGCGGCAAACGCCGCCCAGCCCGCCACCAGCACAACGTTGACGACGAGGTTCACCGACACGTACGTGTTAAAATGGTCGTCGGCGTTGAAGCCGGTGAGCCGGTCGACGAGGACCAGCAGCAGGATACTCACGATCAGCAGCAGCCAGAAGACGCCGTATCCTTGCGCCAACGTCAAACCAAGGGAAGCGTGGCCCAGGAGCCAGAACACGAGAGCGGCCAGCCCTAGAAAAAACCCATTGATGAGCAGGGCGATGAATATCCCGCGCACGTCTTCTCGATGCGCATCGCTGCCGGGCGAAAACCTTGTTCTCCGATTCATTGTAAATGGGCAAATGAGGCAAATGGGCAAAAGGGCAAATGAGCATACTAACATTTTCTGCGATTTGCCATTTGCATCATTTGCCATTTGCATCATTTGCCCATTTGTCATTCCCCTCAGTAGCCCGGTCCGTTGAGATCGATCACGCCGTCGGACCAGGGATAGGGGGCGGGGTAGATCATCACGTGTGCATCGTGCCAGGGGCTGGCGTCGGGATCCTTTTCGTTCTTCGAATTGACGAATCGGTTGTGGACGACGCGGGCGCCCAGCTTTTCATAGAAAGCCGGATCCAGCGTCTGGAATAAAGACACAGGAAAAACACCGCGATCCACCCGTTCGAACGCTTTTCTCGTCATCGCCGCGCCCAGACCCTGGCCGCGATGCGTCGAGGCCACGCAGACGCCCGATAGCGCCATCACCCGGATCGGCCCTGCGGTGGTGTGCGCGATGCGTTCGAAGGTGCGAGCGTGGGCGATGGCTTGCGTGCCTTCCCAGATGATAAACCGGAGGTGGCCGATGCCTTCTCGCTCAGGCGCCTGCGCCGCGTTGACGAAAGCCTCGATCTGGTCTTCGACGGTTTTCTCCGGTCTCGGCCAGATCGCGTTGAGCAAGGAGACGATGGCCCGGACCTGTTCGCTCGAAAGATCCGTGTCTTGATATTCGCGGATGGCGCTCATGACCTTGTTTCAGTGGGGAATGGCCAATGGGATGTGGCCAGTGGGGTTTTGGGGAAAGGTGGTGATCGAAAGGTGTTGATGGCACAATACAGTCCTCCCTTGAGGGAGGTGGCCCGCAGGGCCGGAGGGTGTAAAACGGTTTGTTTACACCCCCAG
>JANQES010000002.1 GCA_028278205.1 Rhodothermales bacterium | reverse complement strand
GTGGAGGAAGCAGAGGGTCGAAAGGATGATGCCCGTCGCGTCGAGTGGAGGGCGGGTGATACTGGTGGTCATGAGGATTACTCCGTTGAGGTTAAGAGACGATCAAAACCGTTTGGTTGCGTGAACGTCTTATCGGTGGCTCTGTTTTTTAGGGGGGCAGTATAGCCGCTCAATCGCTGCCGATCGAGCGGCTATATCTTCGGCTCTTCTGCCTACCGGACCGAGCTACTGAATATTGACCGGAAAGGTGATGTCAAAATCGGTCTCGTCACTCATGGTCACGCCATCCTTCGGCCCTTCGTCGTAGTGACCCTGGATGACCCGAAGCGTCCCGGAAGCCGCGCCCCCGGCGGAAACGGCTACGGTGAAGTTGAGCCCGATGGGCAGGCCGTTGTCGTCTTGGTCTGTGATGGTCACCGTCACCCGGCCGCTCGCGCCGCCCCCTACCGTAAAGAAGAGCTGATGCTCTTCGGCCTCCTCTCGAATTTCTTCCGTGATGTCTTCGCCGTTGATGTCGTCGAAGATTCCGAAGGAGCCGGTGTAGGTCGTGCCGGCGGTCAGGTTGATCGTGTCGATCTGGAAGTTGGTGCCGTCGCCGTCGGGGTCGTTAGCCGTGGCTGTGACGGTCTGCCCGCCGCCGGTGAGGGTGAGGACGACGCGGGTGATGAGTTCTACATCGCCGGGGCCTTCGTCATCGGGTTCGGTGGAGTCGCACGCCGCGAAGACGACGGTGAACAGCACGAGGCAGAGGGCAAAGGTCAGGTACTTCGAAAGCGGTCTGTACATAGGTCTCCTTGATTTCGTGTGTGGTAAGACGCACGCCTCGCAACCCTGGTTTGGGCCGCTTTTTCCGAGACGGCGCGTCAAGAATCGCTCAACCCGAGCGGGACTTGCAAACGCAAGACCACGTTGCGCCCCGGATCATCGATGAAATACCGGAAGCGGCTCAGGTAGTCGCGATAGGCTGTGTTGAAGAGGTTTTCGATAGAAAAGCTGAGTTGGATAGGGGTGGTGCCCCACATCAGCTCGGTGCGGTATCCGGCGCTCAATAGCGTGTAGCTACCGGGCGGATCGGCATAATCGACGCCTTCGGGAAAGCGCCTCTGGCGGCTGACGAATGAGCCTTCGAGTTCGATCTGCGAGGCGCGCAGCACTCCGAAATCGGGCAGACTCACGGCACCGTTCAGCGAAAAGCGATCAGCGGGCATGAAGATCAGCGGCTCGTCGGCGGCGCGGTCGTCGGCGCGCACGACCGAGGCTTGCGCGCCGAGCGTGAGGAAGTCGAGCACTTGATACTCGATCAACCCGTCAACGCCTCGCAGCAGTGCGTCGGTCTGCACGTAGCGGAACGACGGGAACGTGCCTCGAATAGTGACCCTGGGCTCCGGCTCCGGGAACAGGTGGATATAGCCATCCATCCTGTTGTTGAAGACACTCGCTTCAAGCCGCGCCCGTTCGCTCGCATGGCGCAGCGTCACATCGAGGTTGTAACTACGCTCTCCGCCAATGGCAGCGTTGCCGATTTCGAACTGGGCCGTCCCGTGGTGGACGCCGAAGCTGTAGAGTTCGTTGACGCCGGGGGGCCGCCACGCCGTGCCGAGGTTAGCCGCCACGGACCAGGACTCGGCGAACTGCCAGATAGCCCCGACGACGCCAGAGAGGCTCGTGTACGAATGCGTACGCGCCTCAAAACTCTCCCGCCGACTCTCCCGAGTAAAGGCCTCCAGCCACCGGTGGTCGAAGCGCGTGCCGGCCTCGACCGTCCAAGGCCCCCGCACCCAGGTAGCGCGGGCATAAGCCCCGCCGGTGAGCGCCCGGAAATTCGGAATGAGGTAGCCCGCCTCGCCGTTGATGTTGCCCTGGTTCATCCCGCTGACGCCCACGACGCCGAAGATCGAACCGCGCGGCCTGGTCTTGAGCTTGATGTCGACCGTCTGCGTCGTCAGCGTCAGGTCGAAGGCCGGATCGTCGAGCGGGTTGCCGAAGCGGCGGTGGGCGTCGAACTCCTGGCGGTGGTTCCACTGCACGCCGTACTGCGCCTCCAGTTGGTCGCCGCTGCCGAGGGTATGATGGCCTCGGACTGTGAGCAGGTTATGGCGGACGGTCTGCTTCGGCGGGTCGATGCCGTAGGAGAAATCGTACCGGACGCTCGGCTCGCCCCGTGCGATGGCCCGCTGGAGGTCGTCGGAGTTACCGATGTGTGCCCCTTTGAAGAGCCCCAGTTCCGTGCCGAAGTGGCTGTAGTAGGCGTCGAGGCCGTAGCGGTCGTTGTGGTAGCCCACGGCGACCGAACTGTTCAACTCCTCAAAGCCCGAATTGCCGATGACGTAATCGGGCGTGCGTGAGGCGCCGGCCTTGCGGAAGCTGCCCTGCACGCGCCATCCGAAGCCCGGCAACGCGCGCAGGCCGCTTTCGAGCAACACCGAGCCCGCCCCCTGCCGGTTGTTCGAGAACCCATTCATCGACACCGAGCCCCGCAGCACCGGCGTCGTGGGCAACTCACGCGGTTCCAGGCGGATGACCCCGCCGATGGCGCCGACGCCGTACTCGACGCCCGCAGCCCCGCGCACCACTTCGATGCGTACGGGCGCGAAGGGGTCGATCTCGGGGGCATGCTCACCGCCCCACTGCTGGCCTTCCTGCGGCACGCCGGCGTTGAGCACGAGCACACGCTGGCTGTGCAACCCCCGGATCACGGGTTTGGCGATGGAGGGTCCCGTCGTCAGCGTCGTCACACCGGGCAGGTGTTCGAGGGTCTGGCCGAGCGTCTGGCCGCGC
>JANQES010000008.1 GCA_028278205.1 Rhodothermales bacterium | reverse complement strand
ATGGGACGCTCTGGGCTTGTTAGCAGGAACGTTGCTCTCGGAGCAATATAAAACCGTCCTGAATCAACGAGGCCAGGTGTACAAATTGTCGTGCGCCCTTTTAGTTGATCACCCTAAAACACCAAAACACCATAACTCAAACACCATAACACTCAAACCCTACTTTTGTCCCCGTCGGTCGATGTGGGGGCGGACCGGGCGTTTGACGCGTCCGCTGAAGCGCCGGCTTCGGGTGCTTCTGCGTTTGGGTGTCCGCTGGAGCGCGCGTCCGGAAGCGAGCACGCTCGTGTCGGGGGTGTTGACGGTCTGGGCGGGCGCGTCGGCGGTCTCGTCGACACCGGCAAAGAAGCGGAAACGATGCGGATCGACGCCGAGGCGGACGGAGGAGAGGGACTCGACGTTTTTAGCCCAGCGTGGTGTGCGCCCGCCTTTCATCGAGACGGGGCTGTAGAAATGGCGCGTGGTGATGGAGAAGGGACGTTTGGACGCCGGCGCCTGATACACCTCCAGCGCGATGGCCAGCGCCCGGCGCCAGGCTTTCGAGAGGCTGTGGGGCGTGAGGCTGAGAATATGGTTGCGGCGGATCGACGGCTCGTTGAAGGCGCTGAACTGGCGCGGTTCGAGCACCACCTCGCGGTAGTTCGTGCCGCGATAGTCGGTCTCGGCGCGGTTGCGCACGACCCAGGCCACCAGTCTTTGTTCGTGTCCCCGGTCGCTTTCGGAATAGATGCAGCGGGCCAGCCACAGCACTTCGTCTTGTTGAAACGGCGTGAGCCGCCCCAGCCGGGCTCTCAGCGCAGAGCCCGACGGCGCCTCGGCCGGTTGGGCTGCGGCCTGGCTTCCGGCCAGAAGAACCAGCACCGTAAAAACGGCCAGCCAGCGGTACATAGATAGCATACGTGCCTGCTCAAAGTTTGCGATAATCACTGCCGCGGGGCGTTACGCAAACGATGTGCCGTTGCCTGAGAGGCTGTTCAGGATTTGGGTCTGAAGGCGAGCGCGAGGGCTTTTCGATCCAGCGGCAGACGACTTTTGAGGCGCGTAGCAGCGCTACGGGCCGAAAAAGCGGATGTCGCTGGATCGAAAAGAGCCGCGCGCGGCCCAGAATCCAAAACCTGAACAGCCTCTCAGGCGGGGGAGAGGACCGCCTCAGCCAGGGGATGACAGGAAAAATATGCCGCCTCTCGCGGCAGACGCGTATGCTTCGAGGTGCAGGACGCTCCGGATTTTTACCTACTTCGATAAAGCGCCTTTCACCGTATCGATCAGGTCTTCGAGGTCCTCGTACGGTATGCCGTGCCGGTTGATGTAAGTGATGACAATCGCAGAGGTCGATTGCAAAAGACTGATGCCCCAGGCGTGTTCATTTTCCGGCACGCTGAACGCAACGTCCACCGGATTCGATTCTCCCACGGCCTGGGGTCTCGTCGTTTTTTTTACGGCATTAGACTTTGTTGTAGCACTGGCTGGCATGGGTCCGTCCTCCTCAAGTGTGGTACTCAGGTGTGGTATGTTCGTTTGTGGATATCAAGACCAGCTTTCCTCAGGAACTAAAAGTGGGGCCCTTACCCTGTGAGGAAAGGCTGTGTCTGCGTATGGGGATGTGCCGGATTGAACCGTGTCAAAGTCCAGACACAACCAAATCGGCTTGGATAGAGTTCCACCTTCATGTACTTTTAAAGGCGATTTAACGCCCTGGCAAAACCCGGCACGGCTTCGCCTTCGGGCCGGCCCGGTGGCGTATACCGATAATCCGACACCAACACACCATGAATCCCGACGCGCTCATCGACCAGATAGCCTTCGACGCCGGCGGCCTTGTGACGGCCATTGCGCAAGACTATCAGACCAACGAGGTGCTCATGGTGGCTTTTATGAACGAGGCCACCGTGCGGCAAACCCTCGAAACGGGTCTGATGACGTACTGGAGCCGATCCCGGCAGCGGGTCTGGGTTAAAGGCGAGACGAGCGGCCACACGCAGGAAGTCCGCGAAGTCCGCCTCGATTGCGACGGCGACGCGCTCGTCTTCAAGGTGCTTCAGCACGGCGGGGCGGCCTGTCACACCGGCCATCGCTCCTGCTTCTTCCGTCGCTTCGACGACGACCGCCTCGTCGAGGCCGGCGTTCACGTCTTCGATCCCGACGAGGTCTATGGCGATGAATCGGAGAGCCGGTAAGCCGGGGATTTTTTGTGTGGGAGTGTGGGGGTATGGGGGGGAGGATCCTGGCAACGAGCTTTTATCGAATACACAATCAACACTCAGCATACCCATGACGACGCTCGATCGCATCCGGCAGTGGCTCACGGAGCAGGCGGTTTCTTTCAGGGCGCTTCATCATCAGCCCACGCGTACCTCCGAAGAGTCGGCGGCGGTGCGGGGCGAGGCGCTGGCGGTGGGGGCCAAGGCCCTCGTCATGAAAGCCGGCGGGCAGTTTGCCCTGTTTGTCATCAGCGCGGCACAGCGCATCGACGGGCGCAAGATCCGCGCGCAGTTGGGCGTCAAAAAGACGCGTTTTGCCACCCCCGATGAACTGATGGAACTGACGGGGCTGACGCCGGGCGCCGTCCCACCCTTCGGACGCCCTATCCTCGACCTCGATCTCTACGTCGATACATCGGTCCGAGCCAACGACCGCGTGGCTTTCAACGCCGGCTCGCTGACCGACTCGATCATCATGGCCGCCGATGATTATTTCAACCTCATCGACGCGACGATCTTCGATTTCGCACGCGAATAGGGCGTGTCTGCAAACTGTATCATCGAAGAAGCCCCGTAGGGGCGGCCTGTTTGTAGGGCCTCGCGTTTTCTCAACAAATAGCTCCGTAGGAGCGGCCTGTTAAAGAGAGAAACAGGTCGCTCCTACGGGGCTTATCGGGTAAAAAAAGCGTTGTTTGCTACAAACAGGTCGTCCCTACGGGACTTTGCAAACACGCCCTAATCCTTGGATTGCCCATGCCTGCTCATCGCATCCTCTTATTCCTGCTCCTGAGCACGTTGTGCCTCGGCGGATTAGTCTGCGGCGGCGGCCAGACTCCCTTGCAGCCGGGTTGGATTGTTGATGCCGCCGATGTATTGACGGCTCAGCAAGAAGCAGACTTAACCGATATGGTGACGGCGTTTCAAGAGCGCGCGACCGTTCAACTCGTCGGCGTGACGGTGGAAGACCTGGGCGGGCAGTCTATCGAGGCCTATACCTTTCAACTGGCGAGCGTGTGGGGTATCGGGGTGGCGGGCGTCAACAACGGCATCATGGTGCTCGTGGCGCCTGGCGAGCGGCAGGTTCGCATCGAGTTGGGGCGCGGCATGGAATGGACGATCAGCGATGCGCGCGCTGCCGAGATCATCGAAATGATGACGCCTTCCTTCCGCGAGGGTGATTATTTTCAAGGCCTGCGCACCGGCTTCGAGCAGATCATCGCCGACAATGAAGGCGTAGCCTGGGAGATCGCCTATTTTACGCTCGACGATGCGCGCCGCGCGGGCGAGCAGGCCGTCGGGAAGATCGTCGCCTTCGACGCCGAGATCACAAAGCTTGAGGAAGACGTAGCCGAAGTCAAGACGCCCGGCGACGAAAGCGCCCGCCTGCTTCTGAGCGCGCACATCGATCCGGCGGCGTTTTCGGTGGAGGATCAATTCTTTTTCCACGCCCGCGTCAAAGAGGCCGAGCCGTTCGTTTTGTATTTGCTCGGCTGGGAGGAGTAGCCGGGTCGGGAAGGGGAGAGGGAGAGAGGGGGAAAGGGAGAGAGGGAGAAAGGGTGAATTTCAAGAATGACGAATATCGAACAAGGATTTTAGAATGTTGAAGGTTCGGTCAGATCCTTCGCTATTCGACATTCGCAATTCGATATTCAAAATCCCCCTCTCTCCCTCTTGCTCCACGGCATACACACAGCGAAAAGCAGACCCTTCGTGAAGAATCGATGAGAGAGGTTATATTTCCGAAGGTTTTGTGTCTATCTATGAAACAGGTTACGGTGCGCGCCGTCATGAAGCAGCCATACCCGGCGGTGTGCCTTGTGCCGGTGTTGTAAATAATCTACTTTGCCACGTGCCTTGCCGCAGCGGCAGGCTATCACCTCCACTTCTATTACGGGGGCCACAATGGAAATCATCATCGTACGAACACGCGACTTCAGCGAGGCTACGCCAGCGTAGCGGCAGCCGGTCCATCGCGCGTCGAGGGGAGCCTGTGCTATCCCTACCTTTCGATGACCGCTCTGCCGCGTCCTCTCGACGGATTTACGTATGGTGACGTCGTCCCCGCCGTCCCCTCAGGGTGACGGGTTTGCCCATCCAGTGCCCGATGACGGCACGGTGTCAATGGCTGATCGTACTCTGAGGCTGCGCGTAGCCCGTCCGAGCTTTCTGGTTTTTTCTCTTACCTTCACGGCAGCGGCTGAAGGCTTTCTTTGCTCCCCCAGGTGGTTCATCCTCCAGCCGGCGCCTTTTCCATAGAATACGTTATGTCTCAGGTAGAACAAGACGCTTCTGTTGCCCAGGAGCATCCACCCTTTTGGGAAGAGGTGCGCACCGTTTTCAAAGGAGGGCACAAAGATTATACGTCCGGCAGCATAGGCCGGGCCATCGTCTTATTGGCGATCCCGATGGTCCTGGAGATGCTGATGCAGTCGGTCTTCGAACTGGTAGATGCCTACTTCGTCGGGCAGCTCGGCGCCGATGCGCTGGCCGCCGTCGGCGTGGCGGGCTCGCTCTTGATCCTGGTGCTGACCGTCGGGTTTGCCTTGAGTATGGCCACGACGGCGATGGTGGCCCGGCGCATCGGCGAAAAAGATGAGGAAGGCGCCCGGGTGGCGGCTTTCCAGGGGCTCGTGGCCGGCGCGGCGTTGTCGATCCCCATCAGCCTGCTGGGGATCTTCTTCGCGGCGGATATGCTGCGCCTGTTGAGCACGCCCGAAAGCGCCGTCGAAGTCGGAACCGGATACACCGCTGTGCTCTTCGGCACCAACGCGGTGATCATGTTTCTCTTCCTCATCAACGCCATCTTTCGCGGCGCCGGCGACGCCGTACTGGCGATGAAGGCGCTGGCGGTAGCCAACTGCTTCAACATCATCCTCGACCCCTTGTTGATCTTCGGGTGGGGGCCGTTCCCCGAAATGGGCGTCACCGGCGCTGCCGTGGCAACGTCCATCGGGCGCGGATTGGGTGTGGCTTTTCAGGTCTACATCCTGGTGAGCGGCAAGAGTCGTATTCACCTCCACCTCAAGCAAGCGCGTGTGGTGTTCGAGGTGATGTGGCGGCTGATTCGCATCTCGGGGCCTGCCGTGTTGCAATACTTCATCGGCACGGCGAGCTGGTTGGTGCTGTTTACCATCATCAATAAGTTTGGCGAAGCCGCCGCCGCCGGCTACACCGTGGCTATCCGCATTCTGATCTTTGCGTTGTTGCCGTCCTGGGGGATGGGCAACGCCGCCGCCACGCTCGTCGGGCAAAACCTGGGCGCCGGCAAACCCGACCGCGCCGAGCGCAGCGTGTGGATCACCAGCTTCAGCAACATGGTGTTTCTGGGGATCGTGGCGGTGTGTATGTATGTCTTCGCCGAGCCGCTGATCGCCCTCTTCAGCGATGATCCTGAGGTCATCAAGATCGGCATGGATTGCCTGCGTATCATCAGCTATACGTATGTGCTCTTTGCCTTCGGCATCGTAACGGTGCAGGCCTTCAACGGCGCCGGCGACACCACCACGCCGACCTGGATCAACTTCATCAGCTACTGGCTGCTCCAGATTCCACTGGCCTACGTGCTGGCGCTTCCCGTCGGCTGGGAGGCTTCGGGGGTCTTTGCCGCTGGCGCCATCTCGCAGGCTGTCCTGGCCATCATCAGCGTCTGGATCTTCCGCCTGGGCTACTGGAAGAAGAAAGCGATCTAAGGGGAGGGCAATTTTGGATTTTGGATTTTAGATTTTGGATTGGGTGCGGCCTGCTCCGTCTTCAATAATCGAAAAAGTCGCGACGGGTGGAACCGTTGTGGCTTTTTCGATTAAGCCAAACGGATCGGGAAAAGGCCAATCCGAAATCCGAAATCCAAAATACTACGCCCCCCCATGACCATGAGAACGCTGTTAGTGATACTCCTGCTCGGCCTTGGCGCCGAAGCGGCGGCGCAAAGCACAGCCACCTACGAGGTGACCTTTGCGAGTACGTGGAGCGCGGCGACGCACCCGCAGGGCTTTCCGTCGAACCCGCACTTTTCCGGGTTGATCGGCGGGACGCACGATTCTACGGTGACGTTCTGGGCCACGGGCGAGACGGCTTCGCTCGGTATCAAAAACATGGCCGAGTTGGGCACCAAGTCGGCGTTGCGGGGCGAGGTGGAAGCGGCTATCCAGCAGGGCAGCGCCGAGGCGGTGCTCGATGGCAGCTTCATCGGTAGGTCGCCGGGCGTGGTGCGGCTGACGTTCGATCTCAGCGAGACCTATCCGCTCGTCACGCTCGTGTCGATGCTGGCGCCGAGCCCCGACTGGTTTGTGGGCGTCGGCGGATTGAGCCTGTTGGAGCAGGGACAATGGATCGACACGCTCACCGTCGAACTCTTCGTCTACGACGCCGGCACCGACAGCGGCACGTCGTACACGGCCTCGAATCAGGTCACCAATCCGCCGGAGCCTATCGCGAAGATTGAGACAGCGCCTTTTCTGCTCAACGATCAGGTGCCTGCCGTCGGCACCTTCACGTTTGTCCGGCAAGATGTGTCTACGGCTGCCGAAGACGACCTGCCCGATCTGCCGGAGACGCACGTGCTGAGCCATGCCTTTCCCAATCCGTTCACCCCGCAAACCGCTTTCACCCTCACAGTTCGCCAATCCCAAACCGTCCGCATTGTCCTCTACGACCTCACGGGTCGCCGGGTCGAGACGCTCTTCGACGGGGTGCTCCGGGCCGGCACGCCGCATCGTTTCATGATCGAAAGCAATGATTTGCCCAGCGGCGTCTACGTCTACCGCGTCGTCGGCGAGCGCTTCCACGACAGCCGCGCCGTAGTGTTGGTGCGATAATTTTATAGGTCTGACGCCGGCAGTCCATGCGAATGTTGATAATTCTCTTGCAAAGTACAAAAATATTTTGCATAGTTAGGAGTATTGAGTAAGTATGTAAATTGTTGTTATAAGAGGGTATGACTTGTTATGAACAGGCTCATCAGATCACAAAGAACGCCCTCAAGAAGTCGAGGAATGCTCCGGCAAAAGAAGAGAGGGAGCGAGAGAATTTTTTCTTGGATGTTGATCCTGCTCTTCGCAGCGCCGGCGTTGAGCTTCGGCCAGAACCGGTCGGGGAGGGAGTTTTGCGATGCGGCGCTGACGCCCGTTCCCAATGATCCCCTTGCCTATGCCGGACGTGGCAATCGATGCGAAGGGTTGTATACGGCCAGGGTCGGAGGACAATTCGAAGTCGTCTCGCTGTTAATTGGCACGCTCGACTATCCGTGGCTAGAGGACGTTGATTTAACCGTTTCCTCGCCGCACGTGAGGGATTCGGTTGTCAACATACGCGCTGTGGCCCTGCCGGAAAAGACCTACTATCGCATGGACAGCCGGCTGGCTCCCCAGAGCCAACTGACGTGGTCCACAGGCGACGTGCTGGTGCAGGAACGGCTGGCGGCGGGGGATGTCGGGGTCTTCGGCTGGGTGGATACGGAACGGGGGAAAGAGTTTGTGCCCGTCCAGGTGGTGCACGCAGACAGCACCGCCGACGCCACCGCACCCATCCACCTTGGAGTGAGACCGGCGGTAGATATGGAAGACGTGTCCTGGCGCCATGCCCGTTTCGTCGATGGGGATTGTATGGCGTGGACCCAACCTGAAAAGGTCTTCAGTTCACGCGTCGATAGCATCAGCTTTTCTCAGGGCGACCTCATCCCTATCGTCTTGCCAGACAGACACACTGCCGTAGAGTGTGTGGAGATTTTTTCTAGAGAAGCAGGGGGAGACTGGCTCGACAAACCGTTCAAAATTCGCATACGGAGGTCGGACGTGCCATGACAGAACCGCGAGACGCTGAAGACCAGCACGACGATCAGCCGCTCGATGCCCTGGCGCTTCGTCAAGAAATCGAAGGAGCGCGCCGGAAAAAGGTCGAGGATACAGCCCGTTTGTTTTTGAACCACGATGGCGATGCCGCACACATCGCCGCCAATCTTACGTGGATCGAGTCGTCGGCGAAGTTGCTGGCGGCGCTTGACAAGCCGCCGTCGCGGACCTGGGTAGCCCCGGTTGTCATTGCGGCGGTTTGTATCCTGTTAGCAGGGTTGCTCTGGACGCAACGGATCGGCAGCGTCAATGTGATGTTGCGCCTGGAAACTGAAGCGGTTTCTTTTCACCTGGCCGAACGCTGGGATGCTGATCAAGATCTGACGACCCGGCGCGTGCGGGTCGAAGGTCTGTCTCGCATCGGCGTGGCCGCCTTAGACGACCTGCGCTACGAACGGGCCGAGCGCGACGTCCGTGTAGAAGTTCGCGATAGTGCGCTTATTGTCGCCAACCTGGAGATCACCCCGCTCGATCCGCCGGAGGCTCCCGGCGCCGGCACGTTGGAGCTAAGCGTCCAGGGTGACGAGTTGGAGTTGTCCTCGAGGGGTGGCCAACTTCGCGGCGATATTATCGTGCGTCACCCGGCCCGGTTGACCTTCGGCACGCGGTCTGCGGATAGTGTGTCGGCCTTGTTGGATGTCACCTATCCCGAAACCATCACGTTGTATTCCAACGGCCAGGGCGCGGTACCCACGCGGTTTCGCATTCAACACGAAGAGCCGCTTCGACTCGAAGGCTTGAAGGTTCAACAGATTTACTTTAGGGAGGACGATCCCTCGGTGTCCGGGCAATTCAGGTCGGCCATCGGAGACGGAACGCTCACGCTCTTAGATATTCCCTCGAAGAGCGTGGCGTTGCATCGTAGAGATTGGGTGTTGCTGATCGGGCCGATTAAGGCGGAACGGCTCGAAATAACTGTCGCAGAACAAATCAGCATCATGTTTATGGGCAAGGTGGGCGGACTGCGTGTGGGGCCGGAAGGCTTCGAGCGCAATCTGGCGCCGTCCTGGCTCGAATACTGGTATCATAATAGCCGAATCGCGTTGTTCTTGAGTGTGGTCGGGTCGTTGTGGGCCTTTCTCTGGAGCGTTCGAAAGCTGCTATTCGTCCGAGAATCGTGACATGAACGTGCGATGCTTCATCCGAGATATTGAGTAAAGGGCGATCAGATAGATTTATTCGAAGATTCAACACAAGCGCAAGAGGTATTGGCCATGAAGCGCTTTATGAATGGAAAGGCCGGGATCCTGGCGCTGGCGGCGCTGCTGGCGCTACCGGCGACGACGCTCCACGCGCAATCGGAGGGGTATGACGTGGCGATTGATCTGCGGGTGAACGTCGTGCGCATTACGACGGAGCTGGAAAATGGAAATGCCGGCGCGGGCGGTTTCGGCTTCATCGTCGGGGAGCAGGGCGGCAGGCTTTACATCGTCACAACCCGGCACGTCGTGATACAAGACGGCCCTAACAAGCGGTTTGTGGCTTTCTTCGATGATGAGGATAACCACCAGGAGGCTCGGTTCGAGGAAGCCCGTACGGGCGTGGGGCTTCTGGCGGATCTTGCAGTGCTGAGTGTGCCAGCGCCGAGTGAGTTGGAATGGCGAAGATATTGCGTGGCGCCTCCCGATAGCATCAAGGCTCCCACGCCGGTCTGGTTTATTGGACGCGGCAGCGAGTGGTATGTGCCGACCGTTGCTGGAGGCATCAACCGTGTCGGAAGGGTGGAGAGGGTGATGAATCTCGACAAGCTCGACGTAAAACGCGGCACATCCGGTGCGCCTGTTATCAGCGATGACGGGATCGTCGGGATGATCGTCACCGATGATGCTGCAACGGTCCAGGCGTTGTCGATCGATATTATCGAGAACGCTATCAAAGAGTGGAGTGAGATTCCGTGGTTGCTCTTACCGCTGAGCGATGCGCCGCCAATGACCCGGTTGAGCCTGACATCAGATCCTGCAGGAGCGACGGTACGGCTCAACGGCACCGTAGCTGATGTCACGCCGTTGGATACCACGCTCGCAGCCAACGTGTCCTATCCCCTGACGCTCGAACGCGCCGGCCTCGTGCCCGTGACGACCACCCTCAACGCCAGCGCCGGCACCATGAAGCCTCACTACAGGCTGTGGTCTGTTCAAACGGACTCGGAAAGCCCGGAGGCGCGCCTCGAAAACGTACGGTTTACCCTGGACGAGATCAATCCTTCCATGATCCAGGTGCAGTATGATCTCATCAGTGATCTCGACAAGAAATACAAAGTGACGCTGGCGTTGCTGGATTCAAACGACGTGCCGGTGAGCGCGCTGCCGGGCGAATTCCGGGGCGACCGCAAAGGCATCCGCCCCGGCAACGGGTGCAGCTTCTTCTGGATGCCGGACTATTCGATGACGCAGAACGTAGCGGCAGTGCAACTCTCTGTGAAACGGCAGCGCCCCATCCTCGGCTACGTGCTCGGCGGAACCGGCGTTGCCGGCGGTCTGGCGACGGCGGCCTGTTTCCTTTTTGATTTGCCTCCTTGCAAGGGCGGCGAAGACTTCCCGCCGCCGCCCCCACACCGGCCCAGCGCGCAGTAACCGCGCTGCTCTCTCTTGCTCTGCGATATCGTTTGCTCATCGACTAAAGATTCAAGGGTGAGACCGATGATCAGGATAATGATTTTACCCGTCCGCGCGCGCGCTTTTGTTTTTTGGCTCGCCTTCCTGTTTGCCGCCAACGCGGTGCCTGCGGCGGCGCAGACGACCTTCATCGTCAACTCTACGGCCCATCCTGGCAATGGCGTCTGCGATCAGCAAGAATGCACGCTACAAGAGGCTATCGGGGCTGCCAATGCAACGGCAGACGTCGATTCGATTTTCTTCCAGATCAACGGCGGCGGGAGTATCGAGACGATCATGCCCTTCGTCGGTGCCCTGCGCGATATCACGCAACCCGTAGTGATAGACGGGACGACACAAAACTGTGGCACCGGCCCTTGTATCGTAATCGACGGTAGCAATACCGATCAAGGGTTCCCGGTGGAAGGTCTGGTCGTCATGGCGTCAAATAGCACCATCCGGGGGCTGGTGATTCATCAATTCAACAGTTCAGGCATCTTGCTTAACGGCCAGGGAAATCGCATCGAAGGCAACTACATCGGCACGGATCCCACAGGCATGCAAGCAAGCCTCAACGGGTCAGGGGTGTTGATTACAGCGGGCACCGGCAACGTCATCGGCGGCACGACCCCTGAGGCGCGCAACGTCATCGCAGGCAGCTTCTTTAGCGGCATTGTCCTCCAGGGCAGCGGTACCACAGGCAACCGCATCGAGGGCAACTACATCGGCCTCAACGCAGCCGGAGACTCCCTCGGCAACGGCAGACATGGCGTCCACATTCTCGATGGCGCCAGCAACAACATCATCGGCGGGGTCATCCAGAGCGCGCGCAACGTCCTCTCCGGCAATCGTTCTAGCGGCATTGCCATCCAAGACAGCAGCACCACGGGCAACCGCGTCGAGGGCAACTACATCGGCCTCGATGCGAGCGGCACTGCCACGCTGGGTAATGGCGTCGGCGTGTCGATCGACTTTGGCGCCAGCGGCAATATAATCGGCGGGGCTATGGCCGGGGCCGGCAATGTCATCGTCGGCAGCAGTACGTCTGGCGTCGTGATCGGAGGCATTGGGTCGACGGGTAATCTGGTCCAGGGGAATTTCATCGGCACCAACGCCGGGGGGGATGACAATCTTGGAAACAGCATTGCCGGTGTGTTTATCAGTAATAATGCTTCGGACAACACCATCGGCGGGATCATGGAGGGGGCCGGCAACACCATCGCCTACAACGGTGGGGATGGCGTTCGTCTTTTCAACAACGACACGCAGGGCAACCGCATCCGGCTCAATGCGATCTTCGAGAACGATGGCCTCGGCATCAACCTAGCCGCTTTTTCCGATGATGCGACGGGCATCACGCCGAACGATCTCGGCGACGGCGACGACGGCCCCAACAGGCTCCAGAACACCCCCGTCATTACCGCTGCTGAACTCGATGGCGCCGGCTACCTGTATGTGACCTACCGTGTTGACAGCGACCCGGCCATCGTCAGCTACCCCCTCAGCGTCGACTTTTTCAAAGCGGACGGTGACGGCGAGGAAGGGCAGATCTTTCTAGTCAGCGATATTTACTTTACGCCCAACTATCCAGACGGTGTATCGGACATACAAAACGTTGATTCGCTTACCGTGGGCGATCGCCTCGTTGCCACCGCCACCGATGCTGACGGCAACACCTCGGAGTTTTCCGAGGCTATCGAGGTGACGCGGAAGGTCATCACCGTCAACAGCACCGCCGACGTAGAGAATGGCGACGACGGCTTCTGCACGTTGCGCGAGGCCATCATAGCAGCCAATATCAACGAGCCTTCGGGCATTGAGGTCGGGGAATGCGCAGCCGGCGACGATGAAGCGTCCGATAGAATTGAATTCGCGATTCCCAGTTCGACGGACCAGGGCTGCGATGAAGAGGGCGTGTGCATCATCTCGCCGAATGACGGTTTGCCTCCCCTCGTAGAGTCGATGACCATCGATGGCTACACGCAACCGGGGGCTTCGCCGAACACGATGGAGGTAGGCTCTAATGCGGAAATCAAGATCATACTGAACGGGATAAATGCAGGACCCAACCCGGGGTATAACCTCGCGACGGAAGATACCCTTATGGGGCAGACGATTATCAATTTCGCCGAGAGCGGCGTCTGGATCCGAGGGGACAGAAACCTGGTTCAGGGCAACCGCATCGGCGTTAGTTATGATAACAACGTCACGGTTGTCGAAAGCAATGGCAAAGATGGCATCTTGATTGAAGAAAGGTCTCGCTTTAATATGATCGGCGGCACCTTGCCTGGAGCGCGCAACGTGATCTCGGCTAACGGTGAAAGCGGGATTGTCATCCAGGACAATGGCTCGACGGGCAACCGCATCGAGGGCAACTACATCGGCACCGACGTTCACGGCGTCCTGAATTTCGGCAACGTGAGATCCGGTGTGGTCATCAGGCTTGGAGCCGGCAGTAACATCATCGGTGGGAGCGCCCAGGGCGCGCGCAACGTCATCGCAGGCAATGGCAACGACGGCGTTCGTCTCAGTGAAGCCGGCACCATCAATAACCTTGTCGAGGGCAACTACATTGGCCTCAACGCTGCCGGAGACTCTCTCGGCAACGCTTTAAGCGGGGTCTTTATCACGGATGAATCCTCGGACAACATCACGGCTGCCAACACCATCGCGTTCAATCACCAGAACGGCGTGACCCTCGATGCCACAGCCGGCACCGGCAACATCATCACCCGCAACGCAATCTTCGAAAATGACTTGCTCGGCATCGACCTCGGCAACGACGGCTCCTCAGGCGAGGACGACGGAGATCCCGACTCCGGCCCCAACAACTTGCAGAATCCCCCTCGTTTTAGCCAGGCCGAGATTGATGATGCAGGCAACTTGATAGTCACCTATAGCGTCAACAGTCGCCCTGATAACGCCGCCTACGACCTCACCGTCGAGTTTTTCAAGGCTGACGCCGGCGGTGAAGGCCGGGCCTGGATCATAGATAGTATCTACTTAGAATCTGACTATCGATCCGGTACTTCCATACCGGCCAATCTGGGCAACGCACTGGCACTGGGCGAGGTCGACTACCTCGTCGCCACGGCCACCGACGCCAACGGCAACACCTCGGAGTTTTCTGCACTGTTTGCCCTGCCGCCGAGGATGATCGTGGTCAACAGCACAGCGGATAACAATCCATCGATTTCCGGCGACAATGAGTGCACATTGCGCGAGGCCATCACCAACGCCAACATGGTGGGCGATGCGACGGGAGAGGATTGCGGCCCTGGCACCGCGGACGCCGATAGCATCACATTCAATATCCCCGGTTCGGATCCGGGTTGTGGTGGTGACGGCGTGTGCACCATCCTCCTGGAGGGCGCCCTACCCGCTATCACGCGGCCCGTGGTGATCGACGGCGCCCGGCAGATCGTTCTCGACGGTAGCGAGGCAGGCGATGGCGTCGATGGGCTGACGCTCTTGGGGCAGGGCAGCAACACCAGTGTCGTTCGAGGGCTCGTCATCCGGGGATTCAGGAAAAACGGCATCGTTATTGAAAGTGGATCCAGCTTCAACCGTATCGGCGGCAACGACCCCGCAGCGCGCAATGTCATTGTAGACAATGGTCAAAGCGGCATCCGTATCGAAAACGCCAATGGCAATTTCGTTTGGGGCAACTACATCGGTCTCGATGCCGCTGGAGATTCTCTCGGCAACGGTGTGCATGGTGTCTACATCCACAATGGCGCCAACGACAATGTTATCGGGGGGGACAGGGATGGCCAGGGGAATGTCATCTCGGGCAATAAGATGGACGGCGTGCACATCAAGGATGCCAGCGCGACGGGCAACCGCATCGAGGGCAACTACATCGGCACCGACACGACAGGTATGGAAGCCCGTGCTAATGGTGTGCACGGTGTGTTAGTCAAAAGAGCCACCAATACCGTCATCGGCGGGACGAGCTCCACGACGCCGGGGGATGGCTGTGCCGGGGCGTGCAACCTCATTTCCGGCAATCTGATTAGAGGTATCAATATTGAAGATCGCGGCACGGACGGCACCATCATTCAGGGCAATTACATCGGCATCGATGCCAGTGGTCTGGGAGCGTTGGGTTTGGGTGGCGGCGTGTTAATCATTGAGGCCAGCCGCACCACGATCGGCGACACGACGTCAGCCGGGCGCAATGTAGTGATCGGTGTTGGCATCACAGGGGGGACTTACACCGTCGTCCAGGGCAATTACATCGGCACAGATCACACGGGCTCCAAGTTTCTTGCAGATGGCAACGTGCAGCTCTCGGAGCGTGCGAGCAACAACACCATCGGTGGAACGGTAGGCACAACGCCGGGGGGCAATTGCACCGGCGCGTGTAACGTCATTGAGGGGATAATTCAAATCAAGGATGAGGGTACGAATGACAACACGGTTGAGGGCAACTACATCGGTGTCACAGCCAATGGCAACGCGTCTTTAAATAGTGGAAACAACGGTATAGAGATCTTATCAGGAGCGGCGAATAACACGATTGGCGGTGCCACGCCTGCAGCGCGTAATGTGATCTCGGGTTTGGGTTTAGCCGGTGTTGTCATCCAGGGTGAAGGGACGACGGACAACAAGATCCAGGGCAATTACATCGGCCTCCAAGCCAATGGCACCGACGCCCTCCCGAACGGCGTCGGAGTGCTTATCCAGGGTGGGGCCGGCGGCAATACCATCGGCGGCACGACGCTGGGCGAAGGCAACATCATCGCCTTCAACAACTTCGACGGCGTGATCCTTGCCACCGACGCCGGCACCGGCAATGCCATCCGAGGCAACCGGATCTACGGAAACATAGGCATCGGCATCGATCTCAATGACGACGACGCCACCCCCAACGACTCCGGCGATGACGACACCGGACCCAACAACCTCCAGAACTTCCCCGTCATCACCGACGCCGTGATCGATGGGTCGGGTAATCTGATCGTGACCTACTCGGTCGATTCCACGCCGAACAACAATGCCGTCTATCCGCTGACCGTCGAATTTTTCGAGACCGACGTCGATTTGGAGGAAGGCGAGTTCGTGCTCGGCAGCGACAACTACACAAACACCGGCGACAGGCAGGTCAGCTTGGGCAACGCGACGGCGCTGGACATCGACGCAGGTGACCGCCTCGTCGCCACGGCCACCGACGACGCCGGCAACACCTCGGAGTTCTCCGAGCCTCTTGAAGTGACGCTACCCCCCGAAAACCTGAGACCGGTGGCACGCTTCACGGCCACGCCGTCGCCGGCGCCGCTCACGGTCAACTTCGACGCCTCGGCTTCGAGCGATCCCGACGGATCGATTGAAACCTATGCGTGGGACTTCGGCGACGGCTCGACCAGCAGCGGGGCCTCACCCATGGAGAGCCATCAATACCCGCGGGCGGGCCACTTCACCCTCATGCTGACCGTCACCGACGACGACGACGCCACCGGTGACACCACCGCGACGATCAGCGTTTCATTCACGTACTCCATTGTCGAGGACTTCGGTGACGATCCGACCAAGACGTCGAGCTACCGCCTCGTCGCGCTGCCCGGCAACGACGTCGTCTCTCTGGCGTCTACCTTGGCCGGGCAGTCCTCGGATGAATGGATCGCGTACCACGATAACGGGGAGGAGGTCGATCATCCCGCCTATCTGGTAAAGAATGACGGTACCCCCCTGTTCGACTTCAAGCCGGGCCGAGGTTTCTGGCTGTTGAGCAAGAAGCGGTGGACGCCATCGGGAACAGCATCGCCCGTCCAACTCACGGATGGCGTCTATGCTATCGAGGTCAACGCAAACGGCTGGACGATCATCTCGAACCCGTTTGACACCCCGGTGAGTTGGGACAGTGTGTTGGCTGTCAACGAAATCGACACGAATCCGTCGCTCTATCGCTATGACGGGATGAGCACAGATAATTTCGCTTCGGCAAGGACGGGCGAGGCGTTTTATTTCAATAATCCCACGGCGGCAACGACGCTCAAAATACCCTACCCCGGCCTCGCGACGATCCCCGAAACCACGCCCTTGCCGGCGCCCACCCGCGTGCTCACCCTGGCAGCCTACCACGACGACCAACGCGTTGCCGCCGTGCGTGCCGGCACCGCGCGACAGGCCAAACCCGGACGCGACGCCTACGACACTGTCGGGCCGCCCGGCGTCTTCGAAGCGGTGAGCCTGCGCCTGGTCAACGAGCACTTCACCACGCCGCGCAGCGCCCTGGCCGCCGAGTTCAGGCCCGATGGCAGCGACGGCGAGGTCTTCGAGGTGATGCTCCGGGCGCAAGAAGACACCCCGATCACGCTTCGGGCGGAAGGGCTGGAGGCCTTCGCCGCCTCCGAGGTCTATCTGGTTGACCGAGAGACGTCGAAGCGTTACGATCTGCACGCGCAGCCCACGCTGGCACTGGCGGTCTCGCCGAGGCAGAGCCGCTACAGCCTCGTCGTGGGCAGCGCAGCGTTTGTCGAGGAGACGACCGAGGCGATGGTGCCGGAGACGCTGGCGTTGATGGCAAACTATCCCAATCCTTTCAATCCGAGCACGATCATCGAGTATACGGTGCCTGCGCAGGAGGCCGATGCGGTGGTCCGGCTGGAGGTGTTCAACGTCCTCGGTCAGCAGGTGCGTGTGCTGGTGGATGCGCCGCACAGGCCGGGCTTCTACCGCATCACGTGGGACGGCACCGACGCGGCGGGCACGCAGGTTGCCAGCGGCGTTTACCTCTACCGCCTCCACGTCCGAGGCCGCAGCCTGGTTCGGAGCATGCTGCTCGTGAAGTGAATGGATAAGTTGTTGAGCCGGAGATTGCTTTTTCTTCCGCGACTCTCCGGCTCAATAACTCACTCCGCCGCAATCCATCCCGCCCGCCCGCTGGGGGCTTCCACGTAAAGAAAATCCTCAAATTCTCCGAGCACCGGCACCGTGGCGTCGGCGGCGAGGCTGTCGATGGGCAGGGCGGTGGGGGCCGGGCGGCGGCGCACGGCGCGGCCATCGGCCAGATGGACTTCGCGGACGGGCTCCTGGGCCGGTTCGAGTTGCGAGGCGAAGACGTAGCCGGCGGCGCCGTCGGGCAAGTGGACGCGGTACCAGCTTCCGCTGCCGCCGCTCACGTAAAGCACCGTGTTGATGGGCAAATCGCGGAGGACGTCGGCCCGGCGACCGGGGGCGTCGCGGAGCCGGGTGTCGCGGCGGGCTACACGGGCCGAAAGGCCGAGGCGGCTCGTATCGACGCGGACCTCGGCGGGTTGGGCGCGCGGCACGTGGATGAAGGGCCACGGATCGGTGGGGCCGTCCTGATAGATGCCGAAGTGCAGGTGCGGCGGCGTGGTGCGGGCATTGCCGGTGTTGCCGACGAGCCCGACGGTGTCGCCCACCGAGACGCGCATACCGCGCCGGACGAGCTGGCTGTCGAGGTGCGCGTAGTAGAGGGCATGGCCGCGCCTGTCGCGCAGCCACACCACCTTGCCGCCGAGGCCGCCGTTGCGCACGCGGGTGACGGTGGCCTCGGCGGCAGCCAGGGCCGGTGTGCCTTTGTCGGCGAAAATATCGACGCCGTGGTGGCGGCGGCGCCCGCCGTCGCGCGAGTCGCCGAAGTAGCTGCGGATGGCGCCGGTGTCTTTGCCGGCCACCGGGAAGGCCAGCGAGGCGTCGGTCTGGATGGTGATGCGAAAGCGCCCGCCCCACAGCAGTTCGGGCTGCACGCGCAGGATGTAGGCGCGGTCTCGGCGGACGTTGTACGTGATGGCCCGTGTGCTGTCGGCGCTGCGCAGATGCCGCGGCGGCGACGTCGAGTCGCGGGGGGCTTCGTAGAGATCGATGAAGACGCGGGTGGTGTCGCCGGGCTGCGTGGCCACGTCGATCAACAGCTTTTGCCCGCGCCGCAGGTCGAAGCGATAGCCGGCGGCGGCAGGCTGCGCCGGGTCGAGGTAGCGGACTTCGCGGAAAGGCAGCGGGATGGGTGCGGCGGTTTCGAGCACGCCGGCGCCGGCGTCGAGCCACGACCGGCCCAGCGCCGTCGCCGTCAGGCCGGCTTGTTCCAGCGAGGCGGCATACGCCTGATGCGGGGTCAGGGGCCGGGCGAAGGGGTTGATCGTTTCGGGCGGTTCACATCCAAACACGAACAACACGCTGCCCATCAGCAGCGCGGTGCCGATTCCCATCCATCGTGTCGAAAGGCCGTTGTGCATGGCGGCGGGGGTTGGTAGCAGGCGAAGGATTTAACATCCTCCTTTCGCGCGAAGCCCAAAATTGTTTCGAAGCTTGCATAGAATGCGCAAAATGCCTATTCATTATCGTGCATTGTCTAACTCAACAACGGGAGGTCTATCGATGAAAGCAAAAACGAGTGTCAAGGCGGGAGGCTATCTCTGGAACGATTAGGCTCCTTGTAAAGATAGGGGCGGCGCTTGAGGCGTCGTCCCTGTTTCAATTTTCAGGAATATTGAAGGTTTATTTCAGGTTAAATTGAGCTTTTCTTGAGGACTCTGCCGTCGTGGTGAGGCTTTCTTGGGGCCGTCGTGTCCTTCACAGGCACGGCTTGTTGACTTCACTCACCAACCCCAGGAGGTGTTCTGATGAACGTGCAAACGCATATCAAAGCTGGTTCCTACCGCGTCCGAGGCGCAGGCGGCAGGTTTTAAGACGCCTGCTGAATTCATTCCATCCAACCCAGGGAGGTACGACGATGCCGATCAAGACGCATCTGAAGGCTGGTTCCTTCCGCGCGGGAGGCTTCGGCGGCGGATTTTAATGTCCCTGTTGATCCCCAAACCCTGATTCCATCCTATCAAACCAGGAGGTACGACGATGCGCACCAAAACACGCGTGAAAGCCGGTTCGCCTATGGCGGCTATTTTGGAGTGAGCAGCCTGGACACAACAGTTCTGCAAGCCTGCGTTCTTCGAGCGTGGGCTTGTTTGTTTATGCGGCCTTTTTGATTTCCTTCTTACCCGCACCTTCACATCGGCAGGCGCATCTTCTCTTGCGCAGGGCCGTCAAGCAAAAAAGGACTGTTCGATGACATGGGTGATTACGTCGGAGAGGGCATAAAAGCGTTCTGCTCATCAACAGCGTGTAAACGTTTTGGGAGAGGGCGGTGTCTCAAGAGGTAGGACGGCGCTTTTCGGCGAAAAAACGCCCGAAACGGGAGGGAGGCGCCCATCGAGAAAAAAAACAACTTTTTTCGCGGCTGTGTGCATCCCTGCTAAAAAATTAGCGTAGAGCAAGGAGTGCTAGGAAATTAGCATCTCTGCCAACCATCACCCAACGCTGCCGAGCATCCGGCATTTGGTATCGCCCGCTCGTCTGATCGAACCCAGGGAGGGACTTCGTCATGATGCGATCGTTACGGGATCTCACGCTTTTGTTTTGTTTGCTTTTTTTGGGGATGTGGAGCCTGCCCGCCTGGGCTCAGACACAGGAGGCGGCTAACGAGGCGGCGCTGGCCTCCAACAACACCGAGACGACACAGGCCGGCACGACCACGCGCCGGCAGGTGCAGGCCATGCGCCGCGAACTGGCCGTCTCGGTCGATGGACGGCTCGACGAACCGGCCTGGCTCCAGGCGCCCGTCATCGACGGCTTCAAGCAGCGCGAGCCGGACGAAGGCGCCGAGCCCAGCGAAAGAACCGTCGTGCGCATCCTCTACGACGACGAGGCCATCTTCATCGGCGCGCGCATGTACGACGCCTCGCCCGACTCCATCATCGCCCGCCTCGGACGCCGCGACGCCGATCTCGACGCCGACCTCTTCGGCTTTTTCATCGATCCGTATCTCGACCGACGGACGGGCTTCTATTTTGCCATCAACGCCGCCGGCACGCTCATGGACGGCGTGCTGATGAACGACGACTGGGACGACGACTCGTGGGACGGCGTCTGGCTGGGCAAAGCCAAAATCGACGACGAGGGTTGGACGGCGGAATTCCGCATTCCGTATTCGCAGCTTCGATTCCACAAAAAAGATCGCTACACCTGGGGCATCAACTTCCGGCGCGACATCGCCCGCAAGAACGAGCAGCAGTACCTCGTCTACACCCCGCGCAGCGAAAGCGGTTTTGTCTCGCGCTTCGTCGATCTCGTCGGTATCGACCAGATCGCGCCGCCGCGCCAGCTCGAAATCACGCCGTACGTCACCACGCGCGCCTCGTTTACCGACCACGCCGACGGCGATCCGTTCAACGACGGCTCGACCTACACACCCGACATCGGCGCGGATTTCAAGATCGGTTTGACGAGCAACCTGACGGTTAACGGCACGGTCAACCCGGACTTCGGGCAGGTGGAGGTAGACCCGGCGGTGGTCAACCTGAGCGATTTCGAGACGTTCTTCCCCGAAAAGCGGCCTTTCTTCATCGAAGGCGCGCAGATTTTCCGCTTCGGACGGGGCGGCGCCAACAACAACTGGGGCTTCAACTGGGGCAATCCTAATTTCTTCTACAGCCGCCGCATCGGGCGCGCGCCGCAGGGCAGCCTGCCCGATAACGATTACGCCGACAGCCCCGACGGCACGCGCATCCTCGGCGCGGCCAAGCTCACCGGCAAGGTCGCCGGCAACTGGAACGTGGGCACGGTGCAGGCCCTCACGGGCCGCGCCATGGCCGACTACGACCTCGACGGCGTGCAATCGAAGGCCGAAGTGGAGCCGCGCGCTTACTACGGCATTCTGCGGGCGCAGCGCGAGTTTCAGGAAGGCCGCCGCGCCGTCGGCTTCATCTCGACGGCGGCCATGCGTGACTTCTCGGACAGCCGCCTGCGCAACGAGATCAACAGCGACGGCTTTGGCTTCGGCGTCGATGGATGGACGTTCCTCGACAAGGACAAGACGTGGGTGGTCACCGGGTGGATGGGGGCCTCGCACGTGCGCGGCACTGCAGAGCGCATCACCGCGTTGCAGCGTAACTCGCAGCATTACTTCCAGCGCCCCGACGCCGGGCACGTCAGCGTAGACAGCAGCGCTACCTCGCTCTCGGGCTACGCCGGGCGGGTGATGCTCAACAAGCAACGCGGCCATTTCTACACGAACGCCGCCATCGGCTTCGTCACGCCGGGGTTCGACGTCAACGACCTCGGTTTTCAGTGGCGCAACGACGTCATCAACGGCCACCTCGTCCTCGGCTATCGCTGGACCGAACCGAAGTCGTTCTACCGCCGGATGTCGATCTACACCGCGGCCTTCCGCAGCATGGACTTCGACAAAAACACGACCTGGACGGGGCTGTTTGGCAACGGCTTCATTTTGTTCAAGAACTATTACAGCTTCTTCGGCGGCTGGGCCTACAACCCTGAGACGACCAGCAACCGGCGCACGCGCGGCGGCCCGCTGACGAAAAACCTGCCCGGCTGGCAGGTGATGGGCGGCATCGAGACCGACTCGCGCAAGCGGTGGGTCTTTGAGGTGTTCGGCTTTTCGTACCGTGCCGGCACCGGCAACGATGCCAACGTTGAAGTATCGGCCACGTGGAAGCCGGCGGACAACGTCTCGCTCTCGGTAGGGCCAGAGCTGAGTTTCAACCAGGCTCAGGCGCAGTGGGTCGGCGCTTACGACGATCCGACGGCCACGGCCACGTTCGGCAAGCGCTACGTCTTCGGCGAACTCGACCAGACGACGTTCTCGGCCAACATCCGCCTCAACTGGACGTTCACGCCGCTGCTGAGCCTCCAACTCTTCGCCCAGCCGCTGATCTCAGCCGGCGACTACACCAACTTCAAAGAACTGAAGCAGCCCAAGAGCTTCAGCTTCAACGTCTACGGCGAAGACAACGGCTCGACCTTCGACGAAGAGACCTTCATCGCCGACCCCGACGGCGACGGCCCTGCCGCCCCGCTCGAACTCTACAACCCGGACTTCAACTTCAAGTCGCTACGCGGCACGGCGGTCCTCCGATGGGAATTCCGCCAGGGCTCGACGCTCTACCTCGTCTGGACGCAAACCCGCGACGACTTCGAGGAGATCGGCGACTTCCGCTTCGGTCGGTCCTTCGAAAACCTCCTCGGCGCCAGGGCCGACAACATTTTCATGCTGAAGTTCACCTACTGGCTCAGCCGCTAGGCCGCTTCGGCGCGTTTTGAGGGAGGGAGGATAGCCTCCATCGGCTTTCGGGCCGGTGGAGGCTCCTTTTTGGGGATAGAATCATCAGACAAAACTTTCTAAAAGGGTAGATAGTAAGATTTCGACATTGCGTGTTAAATTCACCGAATAGCGTCATGACGAATCTGATGGAAAAAGCTATCAGACGCCTCAGCGCGCTTCCAGAGGCGCAGCAAGACTCTGTTGCGCGTTTCATTCTTGAGAGGCTAGATGGGGATGGCGAGGAGGGAGAGGCTTCCACGATGTCTCCAGAATACCGTGAATGCCTGAAGCAGGTAGGTGTCTGGACGGAAGAAGACTTGCAGCCGCTTAAAGATGCTGAATCCCTCTGGCAATGGCAGGCTCCCGAATGGTCTTAGATTCCTCCATCTTCATCGAATATCTTCGGGCGGCCGATAAAACCAAGACCACGTTTTGGCGAATCCCCGACGGCACCGCCCTGCACGTTTCGGTCGTAACGCTTTATGAACTGTATATGGGTGCTACCAATCTGAAGAAGTGGAATGATGTATCTCTCTTGGCCAGTGGTCTGACGATACTTCCACTAACGCGAGGTATTTCCGAAGAAGCGGCCCGCATTTTTCAAGACTTGAGAAATCGGAATCGGTTGATTGGTCATCGAGACATCTTTATCGCGGCCACGGCCCTGGTGCATGGTCATTCGGTCAAAACCCTCAATATGAAGCATTTTTCCAGAGTTTCAGGCTTGAAAATGGTCTGATCCATTTCAAGATAAAAAAGCATTACCGGATAGCATTTTCCTTCACCCAATCCACCATTTCATCCACGCGAGCGAAGGCTAGGGCGGTGACGGTGTCGGCGGCGCCGTAGTAGAGGGCGAGGCGGCCCGTGGCGGCGTCGCACAGGGCGGCGCAGGGGAAGACGACGTTGGGCACGTCGCCGACGCATTCGTAGAGGTGTTGCGGCGAGAGGAGGTAGGGCTCGGCGCGGGCGACGACCTTCCAGGGCTCATCCAGATCCAGCAGCGCCGCGCCCATACTGTAGACGAAGCCGTTGCACGAGGTGAGCACGCCGTGGTAGATCAGCAGCCAGCCCTCGGTGGTTTCGATGGGGGTGGGGCCGGCGCCGATCTTGGTGCTTTGCCAGCCGGGGCCGTAGGGCGCCATCACGTGGCGGTGGCGGCCCCAGTGGCAGAGGTCGGGGCTTTCGCTGTAGAAGATGTCGCCGAAGGCCGTGTGGCCGGTGTCGCTGGGGCGGCTGAGCATGGCGTAGCGCCCGCCGATTTTGCGGGGGAAGAGCACGCCGTTGCGGTTGTAGGGCAGAAAGGCGTTTTCGAGTTGATGGAAAGTGACGAAGTCGTGCGTATACGCCACGCCGATGGTGGGGCCGTGGTAGCCGTTGCACCACGTCACGTAAAAGCGATCTTCGATCCAACACACACGCGGGTCGTAGCCGTAGTCGAACGCGCCGATTTCGTCGTCGTCGCAGACGAAGCGGATGGGGTCGGGATCGATTTGCCAGTCGATGCCGTCGGTGCTGCGTCCGCTGTGGAGGCGCATGTAGCGCGCCTTGTCGTCGCAGCGGAAGACCCCGGCGAAGGCGCCCTCGAACGGCACGACGGCGCTGTTGAAGATGCTGTTCGAGCGAGGGATCAGGTCGCGCGGGATGATAGGGTTGCGCTCGGAGCGCCAGACGATGTCGCTGCAATCGTCCAGGCGGTCTTCCCAGGGGATGTTGGGCAGAGCCGCGCCCTTGACCAGGGGGGTGTCGTTGCTCATTCGGTTTTTTTCAATGGAATCTTTAAAGAGGCCGGTGGCCCAATAATAATCCAAAATGGCCTCTCATACACAGGGCAAGCCCGATGCCAGCCACAAGGCACCGGGCTTGCTGCTCGACCTATGGAGTGGAGGTAGGATAACAGGTCGAGGTTATCGTGCTTGCTTCCGATGAGTAAGAGGTCCTGTGAGGGCGCCGCATCACAACCCAACCTTGGCCGGGCCGAGGTCTATGGTGCTGGACTCCGCCAACACTGCCTGGATGGTGTGCCGGACGCCCGGCGACTTCTCGAAGCGGGCCGAGCGCTTCAGCATGTCCAGGCCCCATGGGTCCTTGATTTTGCCAAGCGCGACTACTGCCATCCGGCGCACACGGTCGTCGTCATGATCACGGTAGATACGCACCGTCTCGTGGACGCCGGTGCGACTGATCGACAAGTTATCGCCATAGAAGATGATCATGCGTAGAGCGCTTTGCTGCACGCCTTCGTGGCCGCAGGCCAGAGCCTTTTCCAGGTTGTCGCCGAAGGTATCCCACTGCGCCCGGGTGACGTGGGCGCGGACCTCGGGTTGGTTCAGGCGTTGTCCCGTCGCCTCGATGAGCTGGCCGAGGTCTTCGTCTGAGAAGGAAGGTTGGGCGGTGGCCGGCGTGCTGGCGCCGATGGTCAGGGTGACAAGCAGCGCCAGGGTGAGCAGGGTGCGGCGCGCGATGGATGTATGTGCGTTCGTGTTCATGGCTCTCTCCTTGTTTTTCAGGGTGGTAGTTAGTACGATGGGGTACGTTGCTTCGGGCTGGCCTGAAGCGCCCGACGGGTTTCTGACCCCTTCACCCTTTACCACGAATTCTCGGTGCTGAAAAGTGCCACGCTCTCGAAAAATAAGTTCAGTTTCTTCATGGCGCCTCTCCCGCAAACGACAGTCACGCGGCTTCTTCATGAGCTACAAGATGGCAATCAGGCCGTGTTGGACGAACTGTTTTCGCTGGTCTACGAAGAATTGCGCGTCCGGGCGCACCGGCAGCGGGCCGACTGGCACGGCGACTACACGCTCAACACCACGGCGTTGGTCAACGAAGCCTACCTCAAGCTGGTTAATAAAACCCAGGTCCCGTGGGAGAGCCGCGCCCATTTTCTGTCGGTAGCAGCCAAGGCCATGCGGCATATCTTGGTCGATTATGCCAGGCGGCGTCGGGCAGAGAAACGCGGCAGCGACGTGCAGAAGCTGTCGTTGGAGGAGATGAAGGTATCGTTGGAGGATGTGGTTGTGTTGACCGAGGAGCGGGCCGAGGCTGTGGTGATGTTAGAAGAAGCGCTGGAGCGGTTGGCGCGGGTCAATGAGCGCGAGGCGCGGGTCGTCGAGTGCCGGTTTTTTGGAGGCATGACCTATGAGGAGACGGCGGAAGCCCTGGGCGTCTCGGTGCGGACCGTCAAGCGGGACTGGAAGATGGCGCAGGCGTGGCTGCACCGGGAGATGCAGAAAGAAATGGGGCGATGAACTTGAAGACGGGGTGACGTTTTGCCTACCTATGATAGAATCGGTCCCTACCTTCTCGTTTTCTGGAGTTCTGACAGAAATGAACCGCCGCACATTCACGCGAAATGAGAACGCTACAAGGCGAAGTTCTGGCTGGATCCCGTTGAATTAGCCAGTAGCAGTGGATTCAGGGAGCATGAACTTCGTAGGATTCAGCGCATAGTAGAAGAACACCGCGACGCAATCCTTGAATTCTGGCATGACTACTTTAGTAATTGAAAAGGAACCTCGGGCCGTGTGCGTCGAGACGGACGACGCTCATCTGACCGTGCATTTAGCAGACGGTCGCGCGCTCGTCGTGCCCCTCAGTTGGTTCCCTCGCCTTGAATATGGCACGCCCTCGGAGCGGGAGCACTACGCGTTGTGGGATGACGGCGCCGTGCTTGCCTGGCCCGATTTAGATGAACACATTGGTGTGACTACGCTTGTTGCAGGGCGTCGCAGCGGTGAGAGCCGCAACAGTTTAGCGCGTTGGAAAAAAAAGCTGGACGAGCGTCGCAAAACCCCGAACCCTGGCCCGTGGGTAGAGCCGAAACCATTACCGGATTGGTGGGACGAGGAGGACTAACACTGGCTTACCGCCTCTTTTTTCTTCTGTTGACCTGAGCGCGATCTATGGAAGACGCTCGCCGAGAGATCCTCAAAAGACTGCTCGAACAGGCCCTCGCGCTTGCCCCGAACGAGCGCGCGACCTTCCTCGACCAGGCCTGCCGGGACCACCCCGACCTCTGCGACGAACTCACCTCGCTGCTCGATCACGCCGATCCCGCCTCCGCTTTCTTCCACAGCCTCGCCGGTGCTGTGTTGCCCCAGGCACAGGCGGAGAAACAGCCCCGCGCCGCTGCCGAGAACGACCCCCTCCATCTCGTCGGGCAGACCGTATCGCACTACCAGATCCTCGAAACGCTCGGCGGCGGGGGCATGGGTGTCGTCTACAAAGCCCGCGATACGAAGCTCGACCGCACCGTCGCGCTTAAGTTCTTGCCGCCCTACCTGAGCACAGACGAAGAGGCCAAGCGCCGCTTCATCCACGAGGCGAAGGCCGCCTCGTCGCTGGATCACCCCAACATCGGCTATATCCACGAGATCGGTGAGGCAGACGACGGGCGACTCTTCATCGCGATGGCGTACTACGCAGGTGAGACGCTCAAGGCCAAGATCGCGCGGGGTGCGCTGCCGGTGGAGGAGGCGTTGGGCTATGCCATCCAGATGGCCGAGGGGTTGGGTCGTGCGCACGAGGCGGGGATCGTGCACCGGGACGTGAAGCCGGCCAACGTTATGGTGACGGAGCGCGGAAGGGTGAAGGTGATGGATTTTGGTATCGCGAAGGTGTCGGATTTGAACCTGACGCCTCCGGGTTCGACAGTGGGGACGGTGGCCTATATGAGTCCAGAGCAGGCGCGGGGCGAGCAGGTCGATCATCGGACGGACCTCTGGAGTCTGGGCGTGGTGCTCTACGAGATGCTAACGGGGGAGCGACCGTTCAAGGGAGATTATGACCCGGCAATCATCTACTCGGTGTTGAACGAGGAGCCGGCGACGGTGGAGGTGTTGCGTCCGGAGGTGTCGGGGGGAGTGGCGCAGGTGGTGGCGACGTTGTTGCAGAAAGATCCGGAAGCGCGTTATCAGACCGCTGAGGAAGCAAGCCCGGCGCTCCGGACTTTCGTAGCACCGATGCTCCCCGATCTTCCGGCACGAGGGCAAGCCCGCAACCGGCTTCGGCGCATCGCGGTGCCCGCCGGGATCGGGCTGGTTGCCCTGATAGCCGCGCTCGCGCTATTCAATTGGATGGGGGAGCAGAACGACGCTCCCGTTAGCGGTGGCGAGAACTTTACTGTTGCCGTCCTGCCGTTTCACGTGCATGGCGATACCGCGTTGGATGATTGGCGGGAGGGCATGCCGACGATGGTAAGCTTGAACCTGGATGCCCTCACCGGTCTGATGAGCGTCGATTACAATGCCGTCATCGGGCACGTCATGCGTTCTCAGGAGTTCGTCGATCCCGAACTGGGGCAGGCCGTTGCCCGGCACTTCGAGGCCGACTATTTCATTCTCGGCACCCTGCTCAGCGTGGGCGGTTCGACGCGTATGGATGCAGCCCTGTATGCGGCCAGCGGCGAGAGAGAAATCACGAAGCAGGTGGAGCAGGTAGAGATGACAAGTATCGAAGGGCTTCAGGCGGCGGTCGATGAACTCACGCTCGGGCTCGTGATCGACAAGTTTAAGACGCCGGTGCTTGATGTCTTGCGTTCGGGTTTTTCAGGGGTGCCCCTGGCAGCCGTCAAGCACTATCTGGACGGCGAAGCCGCGATGCGGCGCTGGGCTGTGACGGAGGCCAGCAGCAGCTTCAAGCAAGCGATTGCCGTGGACTCGTCGTTCGCGCTCGCCTGGTATCGTCTGTCAGAAAGCATCGGGTGGGATCCGCATTCTTTGGAGGAACAGCGACAAGTGGTTCCATTCGGAGAACGAGCCGTTGAACTCTCGGGCTCGCTCCCTCCGGCGACGGCCGACCTGATCAAGGCGCATCTTCTGGCCAAAAAGGGCTACTTTCACGAAGCCGAGAGTGCGCTTCGGCGTCTCATCGCCGCGCAGCCCAATCACGTGGTGGCCTGGAATATGTTGGGGGATGTGATCTATCATCTGGGACCGTTTCACGGCATTCCCTGGGAACAGGCCCGCGGTCCGCTTGAGAAGGCGGTCTCTTACGATCCGGGCACCCGTGAGCCTGTAGCTCACCTGTTTAGTTTGGCTCGTCTTGAAGGCCGCCACGCCGATTACATTTCTCTAAGCGCATCGTATGGGGAGCTAGAGTCGCCCACCGCGGTGGCAGCGGAAGCGATACAGAATCCGAGTTGGATGGCAGACTCAACTATGGTACGGAGGGTGCGTGAAGCCTTACTTCAGTCTGGAGGGTGGGAACTTCATTTCCAGCGCTATCCGGCCTTCATAGAGCAGTTAGCTTCGGTGTCGCCCACCTCATTCGGAGCCGAATGGCTGCTAGCCAATGCAGACTTCAACCGAGGTCGCTTTGCCGGTCACATTCAACGCCTCGACGAGGAAGGCCTCAGCAGGTGGTGGGAGCAGTTTTACTTTCTCAACGCCCTGGCCTTCCTACCCCTGCCCGAAGACGATCAGCGTCGATTAGCGAACGCCATCGCGACCTGGCGCGCGGACATGCTCTTACCATCCGATGATTTTGAAGCTGAACGGGAGGACATTGCTCTTTTTGTTAGGGGCCTCGCATCGTGGCGCCTGGGAGACGCGGCGAACGCCCGCGACCTGGCCGAGACGCTTCATGACCATGCCGGCCCTGAGAACCAGATAGCCCTGATCCTCGGTTACACGCTCGAAGCGTTCCTGAGCATGGACGATGCCGAAACAGCGCTTGAGCTCCTGGAGAAGGCAAATGTACGACTCGCTATTCCATGGTATGGTCTTGCCTACTACCAGAATCTGTTGGGGCGATTCCTTCGGGCGGAACTCCTTCGAGGCCAGGGGAACTATGAAGATGGCCTGAGATGGTATAAGACGTACGAAGTGACTGGCTGGGTACAACGCAATCTTCCCGGTCTGGTGATGTACCGAAAGGCCCAGTGCCTCGATGCCCTGGGCCGCTCTGCTGAGGCCGTCGAGATGTATTCGGAATTCATCGAGCTTTGGAAAGAGGCAGATCCTGCCTTGCGTGTTTGGGTCGAGGACGCCCGGCAGCGCGTGGATCGCCTGTTGGAAGAATCCGTACGTTAGGCCAGCGATGTGGCCGAGCCGGACGATGCGTCGTAGAAAATACATTTCGGCTTTTCTCTCTTACCTTTCTTGTAAACGTCCTCGCTCCTCTGGCTGTCTAAGCAGTTGAGAGTAGACGAGGAGCCTATGCCTTTAGCCGAAACCCTGGTGGCCGAACCGATTCAGCGTCGCAGTGAGCCCAGTACGTTCCCCGCGTTGGTGGAGCAGTACAAACGGCCCCTCTATGCGCTGGCCTACGACCTGACGGGCAACCATCACGATGCCGAAGATTTGTCGCAGGAGGTCTTTATCAAGGCCTATCGGGGGATGGCCGACTTTCGGGGGGAGGCGCAGGTGTATTCGTGGCTCTACCGCATCGCCGTCAACACCTTCCTGAACAAGCGCCGCAAAAAGGCGCTCCGCTTCCGGCAACTGTGGGACGACTTCAGCCAGGCCCCCCACGACGCCGAGCGGCAGCCCCAGACGGACCAACAGGCCGAGGCCGACGTGATGCGCCGCCACGTAGAGACCGCCCTCCAAAAACTCTCGCCCCGCGAACGCTCGGCCTTTGTGCTACGCCACTACCAGGATCTCTCGCTCAGAGAAGTGGCCGACGCCATGGACGTGGCCGAGGGGACGGTGAAGAGCCTGCTCTTCCGCGCCGCCAAAAAGCTGCGAACCGCCCTCGCGTTCTACCGCGAAGATCTGGGGCTGCCTTCATGATGGTCATGAGTCATGGGTCACGGGTCATGGGTTTTTGAAGAACCCTCATGACCCACCGAAAACACGGTCTTTTTGACCGGAAGACGATGAAAAACGACTGCCAGCATTACGAAGCGCTGATTGCCGACAAGCTGTTCGGTGATCTCGGCCCGGAGGGGGCGCAGCGGCTGGAGACGCACCTGGAGGCGTGCCCGGCGTGCCGTGCGCTCGTGCGCGAGATGGAGACGACACTCCAGATTACCGCCGCGCGCACCCGCCCGGAGCCCTCGCCGGCCTACTGGGGGGCGTATTACGAACGCCTCGACGCCCGCATGCGGCGCGAAGAACGACGCCCGGACCGGGCCAGTCGCCTTGCCGACTGGTTGCGCGTGCCGGAGCGGTTGAACTTCTCGGCCCTGATGCTGGCGCCGCGTTGGGCGTATCAGCTTTCGGGCACCGTGGCGCTGTTGGCCATCGGCGTGTTGATCGGGTGGCTGCTTTTTGGGAGTGCTTCGACGGACGCGCCGGGCATCGCCGAGGCGCCGCCGGTGGAGACGCCGGTGCAGGCCGCGTCGCTAGAGGCGCGCGCCGACCGTTACCTGGAACGGTCTAAGGTGTTGCTGCTGGGTCTGGTCAATATGGATCCGAACGAGCAGGGGCCGGGGCCGCTCGGCCTGGCGTCTCAGCAAGAGGTGGCCCGCGAACTCATCGACGAATCCAACGCGCTCAAGACCACCCTGACCGGCGACGACGAACGCCTGATGCGCGCGCTGATCGAAGATCTGGAGGTGATCCTGCTCCAGATTGCCAACCTCGAAGCCGGCTACGACCTGCCCGCCATCGAGATGGTGCAGCGCGGCGTAGACCGCCGGGCCATCCTGCTCAAAATCAACCTGACCGAGATGCGGCGTTCGGACGCGGCGCTTCAGCCTGCCTCTGTGCCGGTCATCCATCCCGACAGTTCAACCTTCTAGATAGAGGTGTAGCAACCATGTACACGACGAGAAATCGCCCGCGAATCGGGTTGTACGGCCTGCTGCTGGCGGCCCTGGGGCTGGCGTGCCTGGCCTGGCCCGACGCCGCCGTGGCGCAAGAACAAGCCGCCGCGGCCTATCAACGCGCCTACGAACTCGTGCTCGATGAGGAATGGAGCCGCGCCTCCGACGCGCTCAAAGATTTCCTCCAGGAGTATCGGCGCTCCGACTGGGAAGACGACGCCCAGTTCTGGCAGTGCTACGTGCGGGAGAAGTCGGGCGCCTCGGATGAAAGCGCCTTCGAATGTTACCAGGATTTCGTCAACGACAATGACGAGAGCAAATGGGTGGACGACGCCCGGGCTAACATGGTGACGCTGGCGCAGCGCCTGGCTCGCAGCGGCAAACGCGAGTACATGACCATCATCGAATCGATGCAGGCCGAAGGCGACGAAGAGGTCAAGCTCGCCGCGCTCGACGCGCTCTGGCAGATGGGCGACGAACGCGCCCTCGATGCTGTGCTCGATCTTTACGATAATTCCGCCAGCGAGCAATTCCGCAAGAAAATCATCTTCGCCCTCTCGCAGTTCGGCTCGCCCAGGGCCGCCGAGAAGCTCAAAGACATCGCCTTGCAGGATCCCAATCCGACGATTCGGTCGGAGGCTATTTTTTGGATCAGCCAGCACGGCGGCTCGGAGGTGATTTCGCTCTTGGAGGAAATCGCCAATCAGGAGAACAGCGAGGAGGTGCAAAAGAAGATCATCTTTGCCTATTCGCAACTGGGCCGTGAGGCGGTGCCGCAACTGATCCGGATCGCGCGCACCCATCCCGACACCGACATTCAGAAGGATGCCATCTTCTGGCTCTCGCAGATGGGCGGCCCGGAGGTGATGGATTTCTTCCGCGAACTCATCGGCGAGACGAACGACGAGGAGGTGCAGAAGGGTCTCGTCTTTGCCTTCTCGCAACTGGGTGATGACGGTGCGCCGGCGCTGATCGACATCGCGCGGACGCATCAAAACCCGGAAATCCAGAAAGATGCCATCTTCTGGCTGTCGCAGATCGGCGGCTCGGAGGTGATGGACTTCTTCAGCGAGTTGATCAACCAGATCGACGACGAGGAGGTGCAAGAGGGTATCGTCTTCGCCATTTCGCAACTGGGCCGCGAGGGCGCCCCGCGCCTGATCGAGATCGCGCGGACGCACCGCAATCCGGAGATCCGCAAGGACGCTGTTTTCTGGCTGTCGCAGATCGGCGGCCCGGCGGTGATCGATTTCTTCGGCGAGTTGATCGATGAGAGCGATGACGAGAAGGTGCAGAAAGGCCTCGTCTTTGCCTTCTCCCAACTCGGTAGCGAGGGTGTGCCGCATCTGATCCGGATCGCCAAAACGCACGAAAATCCCAAAATCAAGAAGGACGCCATCTTCTGGCTCGGCCAGACCAACGACCCTCGCGCCAGCCAAGCCCTCATCGAAATCGTGCGAGGACAGGAGTGAATTTTGGATTTTAGATTTTGGATTGGGTGCGGCCTGCTTCGTCTTCAATAATCGAGAAAGCCGAGATGGTCGAAAGCGCTGAGGCTTTTTCGATTGAGCAAAACGGCTCGCATCAGACCAATCCAAAATCCGAAATCTAAAATCCAAAATCAGAACGCCCCCTTCCACAAATATCACCCAAACTCGAAAACACATCCGAGCCATGAAACAGCTATCAACCCTCACCCTCTTCCTCCTCGTCGTGGCGTTGGCGCCGGGGGCGGTGCAGGCGCAGCGTGCGACGCTGCATCCGCAGCCTGACGAGGCGCTCGGCCAGAAGTGGCAATGGGCCGAAGATCAGGCTCGCCAGGACGACGACGCGCGCCGGGGCTACTGGATCGGCTACAGCATCGAACGGCTGATGGGCGAGTACTCATTCATCGGCTCGTGGCACAGCCGGGGCAACCGCAAGACGCTCCACGAGGTGCTCTACGGCGAAAAGCCGGAGTTCGATCATAGACAACGACGCGGCGACCGCAGGGCGTCTGAGCGTAAAGTCGTCAAAGAGGTGGCGTTGCTCTTCGAGTTTGCGGGGGGTGATGACGAGCCGGCCGAGATCCGCGTCACCAACGTATCGGGCCACGTGGACTTCGACGGGCGCCCGCTCTTCTGGCTCGGCGGCGCCGAAGACGGCGAAAGCATCGACTTTGTGCAAGCGCAATACCGCCGCGCCCGCTCCGACGAGCACAAAGAAGACCTCATCACGGCCTTCGCCATCCACGACGCCCCGGACCGCGTCGTGCCGATCTTGACGGACATCCTCAACGGGGACGATGACGACGACGTGCGCGAGAGCGCCGCCTTCTGGATCAGCCAGCAAGACGACGACCGGGTGCTCGGCATCCTCCAGCGCACAGCCACGAATGACCGCTCGCACGACGTGCGCGAACAGGCGGTCTTCGGCATCAGCCAGGTGGACGGATCGGATGCTACCGAGGCGCTGATCGACCTGGCGCGCAGCGGGCCGCGCGACATCCAGGAGAACGCCATCTTTTGGCTCAGCCAGAAAGCCTCCGACCGCGCCGTCGAGGTCCTCGGCGAGGTGGTCAACGATGACGACGGCGACACCGAAGTCCAGAAACAAGCCGTCTTCTCGATCTCGCAACTGCCGCCTGATCAGGGCGTCCCGCTTTTGATCGAAATCGCCCGGACGCATTCGAAGGCGAAGATCCGCAAGCAAGCCATCTTCTGGCTCGGCCAGACCGACGACCCGCGCGCCCTGGAAGCGCTGATCGAGATGGCACGTGGGTGAGGCGAGTGGGGGAGAGGGGGAAAGGGAGAGAGGGGGATTTTTTTGAAATAGAGACGTGCCCGGCACCTCCAAAGTGCCGGGCACGTTCATTTTTGCCTATTTGCCCATTAGCCTATTTGTCGATGAGGAGATGTTCAAACCCCATCAATTTGTGTAGGTCACACGCAGCCGGGGCGGCATGGCCGGGAACTGCGGCGTGGCTTCGCTGCTGCCGAAGACGGCCAGGAGCCGGCCCGGAGGATTCGGGTTGTCATATTCGGGATACGCCATGAAGACGACGCCCCGGTTCGCAGCAGAGCCGTCGATCCAGTTCTGGGCCAGCTTCGTGATGAACCATCCCGGCTTCGAGGCCGAGCCGCCGGGCGCCGCGACGTATTCGCCGGTGTCGCCGCAGTTGAAGGTTTGCGGGAAGTCAGGGCCGAGGTTGACCACGTCGTGCGGGCTGGGCGGTGAGGACGGGCCGGAGCTGATAGGCGTAGCCGGTCCCGGCTGGTTGGCCCAGGTCAACGTCGAGGCATCCCAGGGTCGGGCCGCCGGATAGACGGCGATCGAATCGATGCCGTCGCAAAGATGGTAGAACAACTCGATGCGGGCTTCGAGCACGGTGGCATTGTGGGGGATCGAAGACAGGTCGAAGCGCACGTAGCTGCGTTCGGTCCAGCCGCCGGCATAATTGACTACCAGCAGTTCCGATCCGTCATAATTCTGATTGGGCGTCCGGCTGTCGACGCGCGTCTCCTCGGCGGCTGTCAAGACAACCTCGATAGGCTGTTCATCGGATAGGATCACCTGGCCGGCTTCGTCGGTGAAGGGAACCACGCTGTCGCAGGCCGAGAGCAGCACGAGCGCAAAGAGCATCGTTATCGAGAGGGAGAATCTATAGCGTTTCATGGCACACCTCTGTAGGGATTTTTTACGTTGCTGTGATGAAGAGCCCTTCGACCTGATGAGTACTTCTTTTTTCGAAGTGCCTTCAGTAAGAGATGCGCAGCCGTGGCTCAGAGTAGAACAGAAAAATGCTGGAGCTTTGTCATGAAATGGTGAATTAGAAATGCGCTTGCCTGGGGTATGAACCTGTTAGCTTGCAGTAGATCGGCGCAATTCGTTGAGTATTTTTTGTCCTCGATTCCTGTCGTATTGGAGATCTTCCACGGACCGCTGCTGTACGATGTCCGCGAGCATAGCGATATAGTAATCGGCTCTTTCTTTACTTAGCTCTTCAAACCGTCTACCCTCTTGCTCCTCAATTATAGCAAGGATTTGTGATGCGATACGTAACCCGTCTTTTGAGAATGTTAAGAGAGAGATATTGAACAAAGAATCAACATAAACTCGGTGCCTGATCGTCTGAATTACGAAATAGGCTGCCTCGATGAGGACCGATCTGGGTAAAGGCGCAAGGAGTGCTTCGATGGACATCGTCAGCCTCTACAGGTTGAATTCGAGGATGTCAAAATGCCGCCGAGGAAGCTTTTCGATCATGTATTCCTGCGAAAGCGGGGCCGCTCTATCTCGCACCGGGACTTCCCTGAGCAGATTGCTCACCAGCGTGTAAGGAATGACGTACAGTAAGGGTCTAAAGTCTCTAATTTCTGCAAGTTCCACGATGGCTGCTATATCTTTTTCTTCCTCCTCCGTAATTATTCCACTCGCTCTCTTATAATTGGCCCCTCTCAATATTCCTGTCCGGTTTTCTTTGATTTTTGCACTATGTCTGTCCCCTCGTCGTACCTCCGCGTCAAGATTTCGATAGATCTCGGAAGGACTGGACGTAGGCGGGACCGTGGTATCATAGGTAGCAAGAGACCTGGGGTCGAAAAAGGGCGTACACCAAACGTAACGCTCACCCTTATAAAAGCGTTGGGCAATAATGTAGGCAAGCCACGTATTTGTCGAATATAGGAGAATAGGATCAGCCATAAGGAACAGGCAAGAATCATCCTTGGCGGGAGAGATCTCCCCGTGTTAGGCGCTTTTGCGTGTGATTCATGGTACAACAGGTATTTTTTGATTGCAAACCAAACCTGTTGTAGGAGATCATTTCGGAAGGGTCTTCAGCAACGTTCTGCAACGCTCAAGACAGCGCTCGCGCCACCCGTTCACCCATCTCTGCCAGGCGTTCGACGGGTTCGTTGCTGAAGACCAGGCGCACAAACTGATCGCTGTTGGCTTCGCCCCAGTCGCGCATGGGCGTGGCGGCGATCTTGCCGCGCTCCAACAGCAGGCGCGAGGCGGTGAACGAGTCGAGACCCAGCGCGCCCACGTCCAGCAGTTGCGACCACCCGCCGGCTGCCGGAATCGACGGCCAGCCTTCGAGTTGATGGGTGAGGGTGTCGCGGCGTCGTTGCCATTCGGCTACTGCCGCCGTCAGGTCTTCGGGCGATGAGTGGAGCGCCGCCACCGCCCCGGCCTGCGCGATGCCCGTCGGCGTGACGACGTTGTAGATATGCACGCGGGCGATGTCGTCCATAATCGCCGCCGGCCCCACCACCCAGCCGATGCGCCAGCCGATCATCCGGTATTCTTTCGAGACCGAGCCGATGGTGATCGTGCGCTCGGCCATGGCGGGCAACGCCGCCGGATGAATCAGCGCGCGTCCGTCGAAAAGGATGCGTTCCATCGCGGCGTTGTAGAGCAGCCAGAGGTCCTGCGTCCGGCACAGATCCGCCACGGCGTCCCATTCCGCCCGGTTCAACACCGCGCCAGAGGGCATCGACGGGTTCATGATGAACAGCGCGCGGGTGCGTTCCGTCACGGCGTTGCGCAACGCCTCCAGGTCGAGCCGCCACGCGTCGTCATCCAGGACGAAGGGCACGAGGCGCGGCACGGCGCCGGCCAGGCGCACGCGGTAGATCATCCCCGCGTAGGTCGGATCCGTCAGAATCACCTCGTCGCCGGGGTCGGTGGTGGCGAGCAAGGCATCGAACATGCCCTCGGTGCCGCCGCAGGTGATGACGGCCTGTGCGGGACGATACGCCTGCCCGGTCTGCGCGCCGACATGCCGGGCCACCGCTGCGCGCAACGCCTCCTGGCCGGTAAACGGCAGATAGCTGTTGTCGTCGTCCCGCCCCAGCGCTGCCTGCGTCGCCGCAATCACCCCCGGCGGCGGCGCGAGGTCCGTGTCGAGATTTTCCAGCCGCAGCACGTCGGGATCGTCCCCGGCAGCCGCCGCCACCCGGTCAATCGAAAAGCCGGGGATGTTTTTTAGGCGATTTACAGACAAGGTTAATGGAAAGGCCGTCTGGGTTACTCAAAAGAAATGCCCTGGTAAAACTGTCACTGGTCACTAGTCACTGGTCATTAGTGTTTTTTAAGAACCAGTGACCAATGACCAGTGACCAGTGACTCATCCCTAGAACCGGTACTTCACGCCCACCTGCACCTGGCGCGGATCGCCCAGGCCCGACTGCACGGTGCCGTCGAAGTTGAACAGCAGCCCGGCGAAGGCCGGATCGCGGAAGTTGTCTGTGTTGAGCAGGTTGAAGACCTCCACGATGGCCTCGACCTCGCCCGTGCCGATCTCGAAGATCTTCGACAGGCGGACGTCGAGCGAGAAGAACTCGTTATCCTTGCGCAGCGTGTTGCGCTTGATGATCGAGCCGTTGGGGCAGATCCGGTCTGAGAGGTTGCCGAAGACGGCTGTCGAGCGCTGGCCGCTGCCCTGGTTGTTAGCGCCGCAACTCTCAGAAATCGGCTGTGCCGAGTAGTAGCTCAGGCGGTTATTGAGCAGAATGCCGTAGGGCAACTCGGCAATCAGCCAGGCGTTGAGCCGGTGGCGCTGGTCGCGGTCGCTCCAGTTGTATTCCCGATCCAACTGGTTGATGTCCACGTAGCGCAGCGTGAACGGGTCGCGCTCGTTGTCGTCGTCCGACTTATCCCATGAGAGGGTGTAGTTGACCTGGAACTGCACGTCTTCGCGGACGGTCTGGCGCAGGCCCAGCGTCACGCCGGTATAGCGGCTCTTGGCCGAGCTCTCGACCGTCGTCAGCGCGCCTACGCCGTTCGAGCCGTCGGAGCCGAGCCCCGTCGACCACGGGCTGCCGAGCGCCGCGTCGTTGCGGTTGGTGAAGCGCGTCAGGTTGTCCGTCCGGGCGTGCGTGACGTTGATCGATCCGACGAGGCCCCAGTCGATCAACTCGCGCTCGACGGCGAGGCTGAAGCTGGCTGTGCGCGGGTTGCGGAAGTCTTTGTCGAAGACGAAAACGTCGGGGTTGGTCGGGTCGCCCGTCGGGTCGGGCAGCAGTTCGTCGTAGTTCGGCGGCGGGATGCCGAAGGGCGAGAGGAAGCTGGCGCGGAAGATCGTTTGCCCGCGCGAGCCGTTGGTCGAGCGCGTCGACGCCAGGTTGAGGCCGGGGATGCGCGCGTAGTAAATGCCGGCGCTGCCTCGGACCACCGTCTTGCCGTCGCCCGCTACGTCGTAGGCAAAGCCGAAGCGCGGCTGCCACATCATAAAGTCCGACGGAATCTCGCCGTCCGACGGGAATTCCTGGCCCATGGAGGTCGTGCCGATGAAATCCGAATAGAAGACCTGATCCGCCGGGGTGATCACGTCGGGCTGGATCTGGGCTTCCCAGCGCAGGCCGATGTTGAGCGTCAGGTTCGGGGTGGGTTGCCACGAATCCTGGATGAAGACGCCGATCTCGTTCTGCGGGATGCCCTGCGTGCCGGCCTCTTCGACCGAGATGCCCCCTACACCTGCCTGCTGCAAGTACAGGATCACCGGGCCGGTGACATCCGTGCCGGCAGGGCAGGTGCCGCCGAGCCCCGTGGTGAGGCTGGTGCTGCCGTCGGAACACTCGACGTAGCCGTTGCCGTGCTCGACGTAATTCAGGAACCCATCGACCGAGCCGAAGATGAACCGGGCGTTGGCAAACCCGATGAACGTCTGCACCGACTCAACACGGTTCCACTCCACGCCGGCTTTGATCAGGTGGTTGCCGCTGGAGATAGTGACGTTGTTAAGCAGTTGGATCCGCGTGTCGTAGTACTCGACGGGGATGAAGAACGGCATGCCCAACCGATAGCCGCCGCCGAAGTCGATGCCGGTATCGGGGAACGGACGATCCGCCCCGCCGACGCCCGGCGGCGGGGTCGTGTTGGGGATGGTCGGGCCGTCGTAGGGCCGGGGCCGGTCTTCGCGCGAATACTGAAAACGGAACTCGTTCGTGACGTTATCAGCCAGAATCGAGTTGAGGCTGCCGCTGATAGCGTTCGACCAGTCCTTTTCCAACGCGTTCGAACTGCGCGCCCACGGATCGACGTCGAACGTGCCGTTGACCTGCTCCGAGAAGGTGTGGTTATACTTCAGCGACGCGTAGTGTTTGGGCGAGAGCCGGAAGTCGAGCTTGAGCAAGAACGCCCGCGCGTCGTTGGTCCGGTCGATGGGGCCGTAGTCGTTGGCGAGGGCGCCGCCGAAGGCCGTATCCATGAATTCGCGCAGCCTCGCGTCGATGCGGGTGGGGTCGGTCTGCTTGGTGTCGCTGAATTCCTGCTGATCGTAGGCGGCGAAGAAGAACACCTTGTCCCTGACAATCGGCCCGCCGAGCGTAAAGCCGAACTGATGCTGGCTGAAGTCCGGCTCGCGTTCGATGTCCTCGTGCTTGGCCGTGGCCGCGAGGGCGTCGAACTTGCCGAAGTAGTGCGCCGAGCCGCTGAACTGGTTGGTGCCGCTCTTGGTGATGACGTTGACGAAGCCGCCGCTGGAGCGTCCAAACTCGGCGTTGGCGCCCTGCGGCACGACGACGAGTTCCTGAACGGCGTCGAGGTTGAAGGTGAAGGCGGGCCGCTGGCCGCCGCGCTGTTCGCCGAAGAACGGGTTGTTGAAGTCGGCCCCGTCTACCGAGACGTTGTTGTGGATGCCGCGCTGCCCGGCAATCGAGAGTTCGTCGCCGTCGGGCCCTTGCACGATGGCCACGCCGGGCGTCAGTTGCGTCAGGCTCAGGAAGTTACGCCCGTTGTTGGGCAGGCCCTCGACGGCCTCTTCCGAGAGCCGCGTAGACGTTTCGCTCTGCGAGACATCGACGTTGGGCGTAGTGGCGGTGACGACGACGTCGTCCAACTGTGTCACCAACTGCAACGGCAACTGCACCGTCTGGCCGACGCGAACGGCGATGCCGGTGCGTTGGATGCTGGCGAAGCCGGTGGCGCTGACGCTCACGTCGTAGGTGCCCAGCGGCAACTGCGCCGCCGTGAAAACTCCACCCGCCGACGTGGTGATCACGCGTTCGAAGTTGGTGCCCGTCTCGCGCAGCGTGACGATGGCGCCGGGGATGGGGTTGTTGAACTGATCCGAGACAAACCCTCGGATAACGCCCGTGGTAGCCTGCGATTGCGCGTGGGCCGTCGCGGGCAGATACAGCAACGCCATGCAGGTTATCAGGAAAACCATGCATGGCGTACTGAGTCGGATGAGCATCCTGGGCCAGCTTAGTTTTTCAAAAAAGCGAGCCAGGAGTTGCGTGTATTTGTGTCTCATGCCGAATGGGGTTTAGGCCATGAAGAGGCGACTGAGGGGGGCAATGTAGATTGCCACATTGTAACCAAATCATTACCTAATCCGCAAGACAAATCGCAAATGTTAACATTGCAACGGCTCCGCTTTTTCAAGGCGAATCACAAGGATTAAAACAAGACGTGCCCGGCATTTTCAAAGGGCCGGGCCCGTGTAACATTCTCCTCATTTCCAATCGTTATTAGGGCATGTTGACTTTCAGCCTGAGATCGTGGCGTTGAGGTCGATTTCGGGCAGATCAAGGCGTTTTGTGAGCGCGATGCAGCGCATCGGGCGAGCAAAACAACGCAGAGATGCTCGAAATCGGCCCCAAGGCGCGTCTCACGGTGAAGGTCAACCTGCCCTAAACCTGAGCCAGCAGGCCGTTGCGAACGCGTTCGTAGTAGGCTTCGTAGCGCGGGATGATCTGGTCTACATCGAAGTTTTCGACGACGCGGCGGCGGGCGGCTTCGGCCATGTGCGCCTGGAGGTCGTCGTCGGTGAGGATGCGCCGGGCGCATTCGGTGAAGGCGTCGATGTCGTCGAGGGGGCAGAGGCAGCCGCCTTCGCTGTCGCCGAGGAGTTCGGGCAGGCCGCCGATGTTGCTACAGATGGCCGGCACGCCGCAGGCCATGGCTTCCAGCGCCGCCAAACCGAACGATTCAGACCCGCTGGGCATCATGAAGACGTCGGCAATCGAAAGGATCTCTTCGACGGGTTCTTGCTTGCCCAGAAAACGGATGTCGTCGTAGACGCCCAGTTCGCGCGCCAGGTGCTCGGAGGCGGCGCGATCCGGGCCGTCGCCCACCAGCAGCAGCTTCACCGGCAGGCCGTCCTGGCGCAGCCGGTGAAACACCTGCACCACGTGCGTGGCGTTCTTGACCGGGCGGAAGTTCGACACATGTACCATCACCTTCTCGCCGTTGGGGCAGAGCGCCCGCTTGAAATGCTCTTTGTTAAGCCGGTGAAAACGCTCGGTATCGATGAAATTGGGAATGACCTCGATGTCGTTGTTGACATCGAAATGGTCGAAGGTCTCCCGCCGCAGAAAATCCGACACCGCCGTGACGCCGTCCGACTCGTTGATCGAGTAGGTCACCACCGGGGCAAACGACGGATCCTGCCCGACGATGGTGATGTCGGTGCCGTGCAACGTCGTGACCACGGGCACGGTCAACCCCTGTTGTTGGAGGATTTGCCGGGCCAGCACCGCGCTCGTCGCGTGCGGGATGGCATAGTGTACGTGCAACAGATCGAGCTGTTCGTACTTGACGACATCGACCATCTTGCTGGTCAAGGCCAGCGAGTAGGGCGGATACTCGAACAGCGGGTAGGTGTTGACGCTGACCTCGTGGAAGTAGATGTTTTCGGTGACGTGAGCCAGCCGAAACGGCAGCGAGTAGGCGATAAAGTGGATCTGATGCCCCCGCGCAGCCAGGGCTTTACCGAGTTCGGTAGCCACCACGCCGCTGCCTCCATACACCGGATAGCAGGTGATCCCAATTTTCATAATCTTCCGAGCCGGATCTTCTTATACTGAGTAACAGGGACGAACGAAAGCGGTAACTCTCCCTGTCTCACTTTGCTCCAACGTGGCGTAGGTCATTGGTCATTAGTCACTGGTTAGAAGAAAAAACACCAGTGACCGTGACTAACGCCTGGGGTAAAATGAGATGGGCATCATAGCGCAGAAGGTTGTCCTAGTTACGCTGTTGGGTGAAGCCAAAAAGACAAACTCGCCAGCCCGGCTCAGGTTGCACTGCGCCGCTGTGACGAACCCACCCGTCCAGGCGGCGTAATAAAAAAGTAATAACGGCGGAGGCATCCTTATCCACGCAGGGCGTGTTGACATTCAGCGTGAACGTCCATACGCCCCACAGTAACGGGTATACCATGACCATGAAAGACCGATTGCTACGCCTTTTCCTCGTCGCCGTTGTGGCCAGCTTCGGCCTGATGGCTGCCTCGCCGGCACACGCGCAGTTCGGCGTCACCGCCGGGCTCAACTTCGACCGCCTCTCCGACGTCACGTTCAACGACGTCGATGCCAACTTCGACAACAAAACCGGCTGGCACGTCGGGGTGTGGGCCGATTTCTCGCTGGGGGTGGTCACGCTGCGGCCCGGCGTTCGGTACATGAATGCCGGCAAACTCTTCGAGGAGGGGCTCTCAGACATCAATGCCGCCGCCGTAGACGATTTCGACATCACGCTCGTCGAGGTGCCGATTTTGCTACGCTTCGGCCTCGGGGCGGCGGTCGTCAAACCGTACGTCTTTGCCGGACCGGTGCTGCGCTTCCCTGCCGGCGTAGACGATATCATCGACGACGATCTCAAGACGTCGTCGATAGCCGGCGAACTGGGGCTCGGGCTCCAACTCGCTCTAGGCGGTTTCCGCCTCTATCCGGAGATCGCCTTCACCTTCGGCCTGTCGAGTTTCATTGAAGATGAACTCATCATCGGCTTCGCCACCTTCCAGACCGACGACACACAAAAACTCAACACCGCCATGCTCCGGCTGGGAGTCGGCCTTTAGATTTTTGCGAACAAAAATCTAAAATTAAATCACCCCCGAATAAAACCGGAAGCGTTGGGCGTCGAGTTGGAGAGGGCGCCGGGGCGTGACCGGCTCCAGGCCTTCGGTCCATTCCGGATGGACGGCGTCTTCGGGCAGCGACTGTTCGCTGTAGAAGTGCCGGGTTTTGATCGGGAACGGGCGCAGCAACGGATCGGCATAGCGCACGTAGTAGGCCAGCGCCAGCGTCTTCTGCCAGCCCCGCGCCTTCGAATCGACGTCGAGGCTGGTGTAGTAGCGGTGTTTGCGCCCGTTGGGGTTGAAGGCGCTGAACTGGTACGGATCCAGCGCCACGCCCTCGTAGGTGCGTTTGCCCCGGTAGGCCGTCTCGACACGGTTGCGCACCACCCACGCGACGAGTTCCTGCTCTTCGATCCGTTTGGACTCTGAGTAGATCACGCGGGCCAGCCAGAGCGTCTCCGTATCGATATACGACGGCGGGACGGGCTCTACCTTTTTGGGATGGCGCAGGGCCGCTTCGATGGCGGAGTCCGGCGGGACCACCGGCACGAAGACCGGCGTCTCGGCGTCTTCCACAACAGCCGAATCGGTTGCAGCTACGGTGTCTTCGGGAGCGGGTGCCGGGCTGAGCAAGGTCTTGCCCAGCAGATCCTTTCGCAAGAAAAAGACACCGGCCAGGAGCGCCAGCACTGCGAGCGCATAGACGCTCCCCTGGCGATTTATCATAACGTTGCGATTTTCCATCGAAAAACGAGGTTGCTTCGAAGGACGACGTAAGGCATCGAGCAAGTATGCATCTGGGTATCGGCTCTACGTCACTTCGTCTTAGAGCCTGTTTGGTAAGTCAGTCAACAGCGGCGCGGTCATGCTGGGGTATCGCGCCTTCATGGCTCACCAAATCGGCTCTCAAAGCGCCCAACGTACGACGCACTATCGGGTTGGTTTCAGGGTCGAGGTTGACTGTAAGCGCTTCTAGATTAAAGATTTAGTGAAGTTGTTCGGGTGATCTTCATGGCGCGTTCGCGGCTTCTTCATGCCGTACCCTCGTCTCTAATTGCGCGTTTGCGTCATGCTGTGGAACATTGTATGAAGTTGTTTTTTCTGACCATGCTCCACCATCCCCGATGCCCATTTTTACATATCATACACATCGTTTGAGGTATGTAACTAACCACGAGACATCCTTATGCCCTCTACGTCGCTACGCATTTTGGCTGATGAAAACATCCCGCTGGTCCGCGAGGCCTTCGGCGGGCTGGGCGTGGTGCGCTTGTTGCCGGGCCGGCAGATCACCCCGGAGGCCGCCCGTGAGACCGACGTGCTGCTGGTGCGCAGCGTCACGAAAGTCGATGCCGCGTTGGTGGCGGGTAGCCCGCTGCGCTTCGTCGGCTCGGCGACGATTGGGACGGACCACGTCGATCTGGCCGCCCTGCGCGATCTCGGCATCGCCTTTGCGAATGCGCCCGGCTCCAACGCCGAGTCGGTGGTCGAATACGTGCTGGCGGCGCTCTTGCGCCTGGCTGCGCAACGCGGCGAAGCGTTGCGGGGCAAGACCATCGGCATCGTCGGGTGCGGCAACATCGGCGGGCGGCTGGCCGAGCGGCTGCCGGCCTTCGGCGCGCGGGTGCTCAAGAACGATCCGCCCCTGGCCGAAAAGGCCGGCGCCTCGCGCGAGTACGTCTCGCTCGACGCCGTCCTGGCCGAGGCCGACGTCGTGACGCTGCACGTGCCGCTGACGCGCGACGGCGCTCACGCCACCCATCATCTCTTCGACAAAACCACGCTGGATCGGCTCAAGCCGGGGGCCTGGCTGCTCAATTCATCGCGCGGCGCCGTCATCGACAACGCGGCGTTGCGCGAGGTGCTTGAGGCAGGCCGGCTCGGCGCGGCCGTCCTCGATGTGTGGGAAAACGAGCCAACGCCCGATCCCGCGCTCATGCGCCGCGTCGATCTCGCCACGCCGCACATCGCCGGGTATTCGCACGACGGCAAGATGCAGGGCGCCATCATGCTCTATCACGCCTTGATCCGGCACCTCGACTGCCCGCCCACCTGGGATGCCGCCGCCGCGCTCGCCCCCGGCCCGGACGATTACCTCGCCCTCACCCCGCCCGACGCCACGCTCCCCGAAACGGTCTGGCTCGACGCCCTCGCCCGCCATCTCTACGACCTCCCCGCCAACGACGCCCGCCTGCGCGGCTTCCTGGAGCGGCCTGCGGAAGAACGGGGCGCTTTTTTCAGCGGCCTGCGCAAAAGCTACCCGCGCCGTCGGGCCTTCCACCTCCACACCCTCGCTCGCAACGCCGTGCCCGAAGCGTATCGTGAAGCGGTAGAGCACGGCTTACGCGTGCGGATGGTTGATTGAATGCCTTTGAAAAACGCCCTGCTTGCCTGTTTTTGGATCTTTGCCGTTGTCTACGTGGCGACGATGCACTGGGCGCCGTTTCTGGCGCACTGGCTGGTCAAGGCCGTGCCGGCGTTGAGCCTGGCGGCGCTGGTCAAGGTCCAACTCGAAGGCCGGCAGAGTTGGCTTCTGGCCGCCGGGCTGGTGCTTTCGGCAGGCGGCGACGTGGCGTTGAGCTTTCGAGACGACGGGACGCAGGCGTACTTCGTGGTGGGGCTGGGGCTGTTTTTGACGGCGCATCTGTGCTACATCGCCGCTTTTGCCCTGGCGCGGGCCTATCAGCCGCGCCGCCTGCCGGTGATGATCGCCTTCGGCGTGCTGGCCGTGGCGATGATGGCGCTGCTCATCCCGCATCTGGGGCCGATGCTGATCCCCGTGCTGCTCTACATCGTGGTCATCACGTCGATGGGCCTCATGGCGACGCTCAACACGCAGGGCGGGACGCTGCTGATTGCCGGGGCGGCGGTGTTCTTTTTATCGGATGCGACGATTGCCGTCAACACTTTTGTGCTGGCCGAACCGCACCCGATAGCCCGCTACATCATCATGCCGACGTATTATGCCGCGCAATATTGCATTGCGATGGCCTTTGTAACCGCAGATGAACGCGGATAAACGCGGATGATTTGATATCACTCAATTCCAAGATCATCAACGATCCGGGCGTCCGGTGTGATCTCATCGAAATCAACGCCTATTTTCTCGATGATCAGCCCGCACAGCACTTCCCAGACGAGGGGCGCCGACCACGTCTGGCGCGTTGCAGCCAGCGTCGAGGTGTTGTTGTGGAGGGTGGCACGGGCGAGATCGCCCAGCGTGCGCAGGTTCGGGAAATGCACGGCGAAGGGGCGCGTGACGCGATAGGCCAGCCACCACAGGACCGCTCCCGCAACCAGAAACGCTAGCGTCATCCACAAAGACAGCGCGCCAAATTGCCCCGCCAAAAAGGCGCTTATCATGAAGAAGAGGAGGCTCAGGTTGATGGCCCACACGAGCGCGCGTGGGCGACGCAGGGCCGGCAACGTCAGATTCATGGAACCGCCCAGGCTGTCCCAGTGCGCCCGGCGATGCTCCATCGGGATCAACGGCGTGAGGGGCAGGGCAGGCGCCAGTTCCATACGCGGGACCTCGTACAACTCCATCAGCGCCCGCCGCATCCGATAGAAGACGTGCGCCGTCAGGCACGGCGCGTTCGCCACCGCCTCGACCTTGCTCAAGACGAGCGATTGAAGATCGCCGACGGTAATAACCGTTGCGGCTTCCTCATCGGCAATCGAGATGTCGAAGGTTTCTTCAACCGCCATCAAAAGTTCTACGCCGTCGAGTCCCATTGGTCGGGTTTCTTGCAACCGCAGATGAACGCGGATAAACGCGGATGATCCGTGCAAAACGCTGCCTTATCCGCATCCATCCCACTCCATCTTGGCAGCCACAGATGAACGCGGTTAGACGCATATGATTGACACAGAACGCTGTTCCATTTGCACCATCCTTGTCCATCCACGCCCATCCTTGTCCATCCGCGTTTATCCGCGCCCATCTGCGGTTGCACTTATCCGCGTCCATCTGCGCCCATCCGCGCCCATCTGCGGTTGCACTTATTCGTGCCGCAGCGTATCGACGGGATTGGCCAGGGCGGCTCGGATGGTTTGCGAGCCGATGGTCAGCAGCGCCAGCATCAGGATGGGCACGAGGCCAGCGGCGAAGACCCACACGCCCAGGTCTACCCGGTTGGCGAAGCTTTGCAGCAGGGTGTTGTTGAGCAGCCACGCCAGCGGAAGCGCAATCACCGTAGCGACGATGAGCAGGCGGACGTAATCGCCCGAGAGCAGGGCCACGACGCTCTTCACGTCGGCGCCCATCACTTTGCGGATGCCTACCTCTTTGGTGCGCGTCTCGGCGGTGTAGCTGGCCATCCCCAGCAGCCCCAGGCAGGCGATGAAAATGATGAAACCGGCCAGCAACCCGAAGATCTTGAGCATATCCTGGAGGAAGACGTAGCGTTGCAAAAGCTGGTCTTCGTAGAAGCCGTAGCTCAGCGTTATGGTCGGCGCGAGGGTTTTCCAGGTGGCTTCGAGGTGCGCCAGCGTGCCCGATAGCCTGTCCCCGCGAAGGCGGGGATCGCCCGGGCGGATGCGGACGACGGCGAATTCATAGTCCTCGGGCAGATACCGCAAAACGACGGGCTTGTAGCCCTTTTCATACCCCTGCGCATAGAAATCGTCTACCACGCCGATGATCGTCGCCCTCTGGACCTCAGGGAAAGTGTCGAACATGACGGTTTGGCCGACGGCCTCGTGTGACGACCCCAGGCCGAGTGCGGGAATGGCTTTCTCGGTCACCAGGATCGCCTCGTTGTCGCCTGTCGAAAAGGCTTCGGAAAAGTCGCGCCCGGCCACCAGGCCGAGCTGGTATTGATCCAGGAAATGCTCGTCGATGGAATAAAACTGGATGAGGATCGGCTCGTCCATCCCTTCAGCCTGGATGTCCGTTGAGGTTTTCGACCCGGAGGACGGAGGGCTCGACGTGGCGGCGACGCTGACGACGCCGGGATGGCGCATCAACTCGTTGCGCAACGTCTCGTATTCGACGCCTTGCAGTTCTACGTTGATCACCTGCGCCTCGCCGAATCCATAATCGGATTGCATCAGAAACGAGAACTGCCGGTAGATCACCATCGTCGTGATGACGGCGATGATGGACAGGCTGAACTGGAAGACGATCAGCATTTTCCGCATCGTCAGGCCGGAGAAACCTTGAACCTGCGTCAGGCCTTTGAGCACCCGCGTGGGTACGTACGAAGACATCTTGAACGCCGGATACACCCCGGCGAGGATGCCGACGCCCACGGCAAACCCGACAAAGAGCAGAAAAAGCCCTGCGTCGCGTGCCAGGTTGATCGACACCCGGCCCATGTCCAGATCGTTTTGGATAGCGTGCAGGCTGTTGAAGCCCGGCATCAGCCAGAAAAGCAACACCACGGCGAAGACCAGCGCCAGCAGCGCCACGATCACAGCCTCACTCAAAAACTGGCGGATGATCTGCCCCCGGTACGCCCCGACGACCTTGCGAATGCCGATCTCCCGCGCCCGCTTCAACGATCGCGCCACCGACAGGCTGATGTAGTTGAAGACCGCGATCAGGATCAAGATCAGCCCGAAGAACGAGAGCATGTAAGCATTCGTCGATGGCATCATCCCGCTGATCTGATTTGAGAGATCCGGCCCCAGGTTGATGTTCGTCAACGCTTGCAGATCGAGGGCGGGGATGGACGTGTTCTCGTCGGTGTGGTTGCGTACGGCGAGATCGGCGGCCAGCGCCGCGATGTCGGCGGGCGCGGTATCTTCGGCCAGCAGCAGGTAGGTGTAGAACGCGCTGGCGATGTTCCAGTTGTCGAGGTTGAGCGAGACCCCGGCAGCCTGTCGCGCCTCGACCGTGGCAAACGAGGCCAGCGCCTCAATCTGAATGTGTGTCTTATACGGCCCGTCTTCCAGAACCCCCGTCACCGTAAAATCGCCGACGCCCTCGCGGTGCATCACCTGCCCCAGCGGATCGGCCTCGCCGAAGAACATTCGAGCGGTCTCTTCGGTGAGGATCAGTGAATAAGGAGCGTCCAGCGCCGTGCGTTCGTTGCCGCGTGCCAGGTCGAAGTCAAAGAGGTCGAAGAACACCGGTTCGGCGTAGAGGCCGGTGACGTCGAAGGTCTTGTCGCCGAAGGTCGCATGCCCGCCCATTTTTCTGAGCCGCAGGGCTTTTTCGATGCCCGGCTGTTGGGCCATCAGCGCCGCCGCCACCGGCCCTGGCGAGGTCGCCATGTGAAACCGCCCGTAAGGAGCCTCGACCTCCGACGTCACGCGGTAGATGCGGTCGGCATGGGTATGAAACGTGTCGTAGCTCCGCTGGTCGCGGATCAACGCGATGATCAGCAGGCACACCGACATACTCACGGCCAGCCCCAGCACGTTGATGGCGGTGAAACCCTTGTACTTGCGCAAATTGCGCGCGGCGATGACGAGGTAGTTCTTCAGCATGATGTGATGCCAGAGCAAGGCGTGAAGGGCCAATGCCGGCGCCGCGCGGAAGCCGTCGAGGCAATAGCGAAAGGCAGCACGACGCCATCCGTAGTAGTCGGCCCGGTCGTGGAAATCCTCTTCGAGATCGCCGAGGACGGCGTCGTACTCCGGCGCGAGCAGCTTCTCGAAAAGCCACTGCGCCCATCGAGGCGGGCGATGCGCGGGATTCGGCATGAGGTGGTTCTAGGTGTTATGGTGTTTTAGTGTTATGGTGTTTTAGGAAAGTGAACGCAAACACTAAAACACCCAAACACTATAACACTGAAACAAGCATTTCGTGGAGGGAAGCACGGCGTATCGTGTACAGCACAGGCCATCGGAAGCAGCACTACCCAAACGCCAGATCCGGCAACCCGGACCAGGCGGCGTCGTGAAGTTGCTTGACCGTGTTGAGCGCAGCCAGGCCCGTGGGCGAGAGCTTGTAGAACCGTTTGCGCCGGCCCCCGCGCCGGGCCGTGGGTTGGCTTTCCCAACTATCGAGCAGGCCTTTACGCGCCAGCCGTTCCAGGGGGATGTAGACCGCCCCGACCGAGACGGTCTTCCCCAATAGATCCGAAATGAGCCGGCGGATCGCCAGGCCGTAGGCGTCGTCTTGCAAACGCCAGACGGCGAGGAGCAGTAGTTCTTCCATGCGCGTCAACATAGCGCTTGTTTTCGGATGAGTTGATAATTTGTTTCAAAGTATAAAACAAATGATTCTGGTTGTAGAGGGATAGCGCCAAGTGTTCCCAACGAGAAACGAGAAACCCGAAACGAAAAAACTACCAATCACTCTTCCTTTAAAACGATGTCCTCATACACGTCAAACTGCACCCCGCCGTGGTAGAAGAACGAGCGTGAGACCAGGCCTTTGTTGCGCACGAGCTGCACGCTGGCGCGCCAGCCGTGGTTGTTATCGAAGCCATAAATCGAATGCGGGTCGTCTGCGTAGAAAAGCAGCGTGTTCGGGGCGGTGGAGGGGTGAAAGCGCGGTAAGCCTTCGTCGAAATAAGGGCCGGGGAAGATCAGGCTGTCGTCAACGGCGAAGGTGAGGTGTCGGATACGGTTTTCTTGATAAGTCGAATCGAAGTCGGAGAGGTAGGTTTCGCGGCGCAGCGCCGTCAGCGTTTCTTCGACCAGGAAGGTTTGGACGCCATACGCACACGCCTCCGCCGAGACGACGCGCCACGTGATCTCGCCGTTGGTGCGTGTTGTGTGGGGCGAGAATACCAGAAATGCATAGTCAAAAGTTCTGGTCTGTCCTACTTCCAGTGGGAAATAATCCGATTCACCGTCAGCCGGTTGTGCCGGGCAGGCATCGGTATCAGTCTCGACGTGCTGGGCGTCGCAAGCTGCGAGCGCGAAGCAAAGCATCGAGATAAGTAGCGCGATAGACCTTTTCATGGCAACAACGAGGTCTGGTACTGAAAGACTTCTTTATCATGTACAAACCACGAGTGTTTGATAGCTAGGGAGTGCGTGGGCTGAGGAGGTTCTTCCATCTAAGTTCATCGAGGCTTTTTAATCATCAGGCAAGGCAAAACGATGCAAGCATCGAGCGCGAGCAGCGTAGGGGCGAACAGGTTCGCGCTCTGGCTTTTTTATCCCTGACGTAACCATCGGCCTGCTATGTCGTAACTGGACCTACTACTAGGTCAAAAACAGACCTAGCCTTTTGGGCTTTAGCGACCATCTTATGTTTTCCAAACGTCTCCTGGCGGCTTCGCTCGAACCGCTGATGCTCTCGCTTCTGGCTGATGGGCCGAAGTACGGCTACCAGATCATCAAGCGTGCTCGCCAACTCTCGAACGACCGGATCCGCTGGTCGAACAGCAAGCTCTACCCGCTGCTTCATCGCCTCGAAGGCAACGGCCTCGTCGAGGCGTTCTGGCAAGCTTCGGACAGCGGCCCCGACCGCAAGTACTATCGCCTCACGCCGAAAGGCCACGCGGCCCTTGCTGCTACGAAGAAAGAGTGGCTTTCGATGAACGCTATCTTCGCCCAACTCTGGGGGCCGGAGCTTGCGATGGGGTAACCGACCACGGCATCAAAGATCAAAAAACTGCCCCAAACGCCATGTTTGACCTGGAAAAAGCGCTTGCCTCGTGGCGGCGTCAGTTTACCTATACACGCACCGTTAGCCCGGCGGATCTCGATGAGATGGAGCGGCATCTGCGGGATCAGATGGCCGACCTCATGGCGGCAGGCGAAACGCCGAAGGCCGCGTTCCGCGAAGCCGTAGCCGAAATGGGCGGCCTCCTGGATGCCGAAGACGAGTACGACAAAGTGTACTGGCAAAAGGTGCGGCGTCAGGGCATGGTGTTGCATGAGCTGGGCGCATGGCAGGCGATGTTGATGAACTACGTCAAGCTCGCGTACCGCACCTTGCTACGCAACAAGGTGCCGTCGGTGATCAACATCGTGGGCCTGTCGATTGCGCTGGCGTGCTGCGTAGTTGTCTATGTCTTCCTGGCGACGTGGCATTCGATGGACAGCTACCACGAACACGGCGACCGCCTCTTCCTGGCCCAGCACGACGTCGAGCGCGAGTACCAGGTAGAAACGTGGGGCCGTGTGCCCCTGCCGCTAGGTCCGGCCATGGCCGCTGATTTCCCGCAGGTAGAGCGCACCGTACGCGTCAACTGGAATTCGGCGACGGTGCAGCACGACGATCAGGCGTTCGACGAGTTGATCACGTTCGTGGACGTAGGCTTTTTCGATATGCTTACGTTTCCGCTCAAGTATGGATCGCCTGACGCGCTGGCGGATCCTAACGCGATCATCCTCAGCGATGCCGTCGCCACGAAATACTTCGGGGAGGCAAACCCGGTCGGCGAGACGCTGGTGCTGACGTTTGGCTATCAATACCGGGAAGCCGTGACCGTCGGCGGTGTCACGGAAGCGTTTCCCTCGAATACCGGCTTTCGCTTTGGCTTTCTAATGCGCTTCGACCGGCAACGCGACTTCGGGCTCACGGATCTCGACGACTGGGCGACGATGACGGCAGGGCTGCTCGTGCAGGTCAGGGAGCCGGGAGACATCGAGACGATCACGGCGCAGATGGAGCGCTATGTGGCGGTCCAAAATGCCGCCGACCCCGACTGGCCGATTCAGTCGTTTGCCTTCGACAACTTCGCCAATCCCTCGCCCGATGCGCACCGCCTGCGCAGTCGTATCGCCGAGGCGGCGCACCCGGCGCTGTCGTTCTTTTTCATCGCGGTGGCGCTGTTTATGTTGGCGCTCTCGTGTTTCAACTACATCAACATCGCGTTGGGCTCGGCCGCGCGGCGGCTCAAAGAGATCGGGATGCGTAAGGTCATCGGTGGCAACAAGCGGCAGTTGGTCCTACAGTTCATGACGGAGAACGTCTTGCTGTGCCTGTTGGCGTTGGCGCTGGGTATCGTCCTGGCCGAGGCGTTTCTGATCCCGCTGTTCAACTCAATCTTTATCCTTCAACTCGACCTGACGTTCGCGGACAACCTCGGGCTGTGGGTATTCCTGGTCGGGTTGTTGATCTTCGTCGGGGTGGCTTCGGGGGCCTATCCGGCACTCTACGTCGCCTCCTTCCAGCCAAGCAGCATCTTCCGAGGGCGGCAGAAGCTGGCCGACAATGCCTGGTTCACGCGGGCTTTTCTGACCTTTCAGTTTGTGCTGGCCTTCATCACGGTGATGCTCGGCGTGGTGCTGACGATGAACAGCCGCTACCTGATCCGGCAGGATTGGGGCTACAACCCCGAGGGCACGCTCGTCGTTGCTCTGCAAGAGCAAAGCCAGTATACGGTGCTCCGCGATGCTCTGGCGCAGCACCCGGATGTGGTTAGCCTGGCCGGTGCGGTGCAGCACATCGGGCGCTCGTCCGCCCGTGTCGTCCATCAGAAGCCAGACGGCGAGACGCAGACCGTGATGCGCTACAGGGTGGGGCCGAACTACTTGCAGACGATGGGGCTGCGCCTGCGAGCCGGCCGCTTCTTCGACGCCGCGCGCAGCAGCGATGCCGCAGAAGCCGTGGTGGTTACGGAGCGGTTCGCGCAGGCGCAAGGATGGACCGAGGCGGTAGGCCGGTCGGTGCGGCTCGACAGCACCACGTACACCGTAATCGGGGTGGTGGAAGATGTCACGTTTTTCTTCCTGGCGCGGCCTCAACCGACGGTCTTTCTTACCGAAAGCGATCCGTCGTTTACCTATCTGGCTCTGCGTTTGCGCGACGGCGCGGGTGATCAGGTGGAGGCCTTCGTTGAAACGACCTGGGCGCGGCTCTTCCCCGACGCCGTCCTGACACAGTTTTTTCAGGAGGCCGTTTTTGATCAATCGTACCGGCAGTACAACAACGTCGTCCAGGCGTTCAGTTATATCGCCGCGCTAGCGCTGTTGATCGCATGTATGGGCTTGTTCGGGCTGGCCTCGCAGAACATTGCGCGGCGTATGAAAGAAGTCAGTATCCGCAAAGTCGTCGGCGCTTCGGTGCCTCACCTGGCCTTCCTGGTGAATCGTGGCTTTCTCGGCCTGCTCGCCCTCGCTGCCGCCATCGCCACGGCGCTCTGCGTCATCGGCCTCAACATACTGATGAGCATCGTCCGTGCCGAGATTCCCCTCGCCCACATGCCGCTGACGCCGCTGCCCTTCGTTCTGGCCTACGTACTTGTCTTCGCCACCGCTGCGCTGGCTATAGGATCCCAGGTATACAAACTCGTCGGCGCCAACCCGGCAGATGTGCTGCGGAGTGAATGAGTGGAAGCGCATAGTCCAATACAGATCATCGCCGCATCTGGGAAAGGGTCTTGATGGCGCTTGCCTCGCCTTGCCAGGCTTCATCGACCTGCTCCGCCAACGCTTTCATTCTCGCTCCCCAATCTTCCACAGGTTCCCGGTCGGCCGTTCTCAGCGATACAAGCAGCGCCAACGACTGACCATCAGCATCCAATAAGGTGATCGATTCGCCCTGCTGGAGGCACTCGACCACCCGTTTGAAGTTGCGTTCTGCCGCTTTGAGAGGGAGCGTGGCAGGCATAACACGTTGTTGCTTTTGGTTCTTTTGAAGAAATACAGCTTTCAACGAAGGTGGTTTCTACGCCAGCGCATCGCGCAAAATCTCGGCGGGGTGGAGGGCGAGGCGGCCGGTGGTGTCTTTGATCTGCGCCCGGCACGAGGCGCCCGCCGCTGCGATGATGGCGTCGTTGCCGGCAGCGTTGATGGCGGGGGCGAGGCGGCGACCGGCCATGCGGATGGAAGTGTCGTAGTGCTCTTTTTCGTAGCCGAAGGCCCCGGCCATGCCGCAGCAGCCGGTGGCGGCTGTCTCGACGGTGTAGCCGGGCGGCAGCGCGAGGCATCGCTCCGTCGGGCCGTTGCCCACGAGCGCTTTCTGGTGGCAATGCCCGTGCAAGAGCACCTGCCGCGTGCGGTGCGTCCAGGCCACGGCGTCGAGCGCGCCGGCCTCGGCGAGGTGGGCGACGTATTCGTCGAACGTCAGCGTGACCTCGGCGAGGCGGCGGGCGCGCAGGTCGCCGGGCAGCAGCGTCAGGAATTCGTCGCGGAAGGTGAGGATGCAACTCGGCTCCAGCCCGACGATGGGCAGGCCCTGTTCGGCGTACGGATAGAGCCGGTCGACGGCGTTGAGGGCGCCCACTTGCGCCTCGGTGACGAGGCCCTTCGACAGCAGCGGGCGCCCGCAGCACGCCGCCGCGTCGGGCACGACGACGCGAAGGCCCACGCGGTGCAAGAATTCGGCAGCGGCGCGGGCGGTGCCGGGGTGGTGGTAGTTGTTGAACGTGTCGGCGAAGAGCACCACCGCCGGGCCGTCGGAAGGCCAGTTTTGCCGGGCGAACCACGTCGTGAACGGCTCGCGGGCAAACGGCGGCAGTGTGCGTTTTTCGCTGATGCCGAGCGTCCGGTCGAGCAGTGCGCGGATGGAAGCGCGGCTGTTGATCCAGTTGACGAAGCGCGCCCGCGCGCCGCCGCCGAGGCGCCGCGCCAGCTTCGGCTGATGGGCAAAGAGGTGGGCGCGGCGCGAGAGGCCGTTAGCCTCCCAGTACATATTCAGCCACTCCGTCTTGATCTTCGCCATATCCACGTTCGAGGGGCACTCCGTCTTGCACGCTTTGCACTGGATGCACAGATCCATCACCTCGTACATGCGCCGGCTAGTCAGGTCTTCGGGCGGCAGCACACCCGTCATCACCGCGCGCAGGGCGTTGGCCCGGCCCCGGGTCGAGTGTTCTTCGTCGCGAGTGATCATGAAGCTTGGGCACATCGACCCGCCGGCGAGCTTGCGGCAGGCGCCGTTGCCGTTGCACATCTCGACGGCCTGCGCAAAGCTGCCGTCTTCCGACCAGTCCAGCGTTTCGAGCACCGGCAGCGGCTCATACGGCGGCCCGACGCGCAGGTCTTCGCCCAGACGCGGCGTGTCGATGATTTTGCCGGGGTTGAGGATGTTTTCCGGGTCGAAGATTTTTTTGAGATCGCGGTAGACGTCGTAGAGGTCAGGGCCGAGGAAGCGTTCGTTGAGCCAGCCGCGCACGATGCCGTCGCCGTGCTCCGAGGCCGGCACGCCGCCGTAGTTCCGCGCCAATTCCATCGACCCCTCGCTGAGCGCGCGCATCTTCTCGACCTCGCGCGTGTCTTTCGTGTTGAGGAAAGGCCGCACGTGCAGGCATCCGGCGGAGGCGTGCGCATAATACACCGCCTTCGTGCCCGATTCCGTCAGCATCCGATCCAACTCCACGATGTAATCGGCGAGATGTTCGACGGGGACGGAGGCGTCTTCGATGAGCGCCACAGGCTTGTAATCGCCCTTGAAGCCCATGATGAGGCCGAGCGATTCTTTGCGGATGGCCCACACGTCTTGAATCTGCTCCGGCGTCGTGGCCCGGACGACGGTGTAGCCGAGGCCCGTGCGTTCGAGCGCGTCGAGCCGGTCGCGCAGTTCAGCGTCTGAGGCGCCGAAGTATTCGGTCAGCAGTACCCCGCCCGGATGGCCTTCGACGAAGGTCAGGCGGTGGGCGTAGCCGGGCGTGTGGCGCACCTGTTCGATGGCGGTGCCGTCGAAGAGTTCGACGGCCGAGGGCGTCGTCTCCAGGATGGTGGTGACGGCGCGGAGGGCTTCGTCGCGGGTGCGAAAGTGGACGATGCCCAGGGCCGTCTGCTTCGGGCGTGGCACGAGCGCCAGCGTCAGCTCGGTGCTGACGGCGAGGGTGCCTTCGCTGCCGCAGAGCAACTGCGCCACGTTGCGCAACCCGCCCTGCGAAACGTCGCCGTGGACCGTGTGGACGTGGTCGAGCAGGTATTCGAGCCGGTAGCCGCTGTTGCGTCGCCAGTGTACCGGCGTATCGCGGGCGACGATGTGGCCGCGCGTCCGGAGCAACTCGCCGAGGTTGCGATAGAGTTTACCTTCGAAGTTGTTTTGCCGGGCGGCGGCGGCCCAGGAAGCGGCATCGCGCGGGCCGAAGGTGGCGTCCGAGCCGTCGGCCATCAGCGCGCGGATCTCACGGATGTGGTTGATGACGTTGCCGTAGAGAATCGAATGGGTGCCGGTGGCGTTGTTGCCCACCATGCCGCCGAGCGTGGCGCGGTTGCTGCTGGCCGGGTCCGGCCCCACCGTCCAGCCCAGCGGCGCCAGGTGGGCGTTGAGATGATCGAGCACGAGGCCCGGCTGCACCCGCGCCCGCCCTGCCTCGGCATCGACCTCCAGGATGGCGTCGAGGTGCCGGGTGAAATCGATGACGAGCGCGGCGCCCACGGCCTGTCCGGCCAGCGAGGAGGCGCCGCCGCGCGGCAACACGGGAATCCGATACCGCGCCGCCTCTTCGAGCGCCGCCTGCACGTCGTCGGTATGCCGGGGGATGAGCACGCCGACGGGTTGGATCTGGCAGACACTGGCATCGGTGGCATAGAGCGCCCGCGTCATCGCGTCGAGGTGTAGTTCGCCCGCCAGGCGAGGCCGCAGCGACGCTGCAAAATCATCCAACACTTCGGCAAAAGGCATTCGATTTTAGATTTTGGATTTTGGATTGGTCTGGGATCGCACCGTCATCTCAGTTAAAAAAAGTCGCAGCGGTTCCAGCCGGCGCAACTTTTTCGGTTACAGGAATGAGTGGAAATAAACAATCCAAAATCTAAAATCTAAAATCCAAAATCGCTAAACCTCCAGCGGCTCGCCGACACCCGGCAAATAGACCTCGATGTGCGGGTAGAAAAACTGGATGTTATCGGCCATCCACTGGCGGGCGTCGGTGTCGCCGTGGACGAGGACGACTTTTTTGGGTTTGAGTTTTTCGACGAGTTGGATGAGGTCGCGGCGGTGGCTGTGGCCGCTGAAGCGGAAGCGTTCGACTTCGCAGTGGAGCGGTTGCATCCCCACGTGCCGGTCGAGCAAGACGCCGTCAGAGCCGTTTCCGGCGGCTTCGATCAGCCGGCGGGCGGGCGAGTCTTCTTTGGCATAGCCGACCAGAAAGATCGCGTTTTCTTCGTCTTCGACGAGTTGCTGCGCCACCCAGTTCGAGAGTGTGTTTTCGAACATCATGCCGCTGCTGGCGACGTGGATGCTCGGCCCGGTGAGGGCGTTGCGTTTGGCGGTGTAGCTGCGCGGCATCCGGCGCTGCGCCACGCCGAAGACCTGAAAGTCGGGATTCAGGCGCGGTGTGATGTAGCGCGTCGTGTCGTAGATGTCGGCGATGGCGCGCATGCCGCCGGCGGTGTAGACGGGCACCTCGGCGGGGATGTCACCGCGTTGCTTGAAACGGTCGATGAGCGCCAGCACTTCCTGGGCGCGGCCCAGCGCAAAGACCGGCACGAGCACCACGCCGCGGCGCGCGATGACGCGTTTGAGGGCTTCGCGAAACTTGATTTCTTCGGTCCGGCGTGTGGTCAGTTCGGCTTCGGGGTCGGCGCCGAGGGTCGATTCCATCATCAACACGTCGATGGGGCCTTCGGGATACTGGCCGCCTGGAATGATCGATTGCGCCCGCAGGTTGGTGTCGCTGGAGTAGAAGACGCGCCGCGTCTGGCCTTTTTCTTCGAATGTCAAAAGCACGCCCGCCGAGCCGAGGATATGCCCGGAATAATAAAACTGGGCCGTCACCGTCTGGTCGGTGCGTATGCCTGAGACGTCGAAGGTATCTTCGAATTCGTGGGTCAGGTAGAGATAGCTGATGATCTCCAACTGCTCTTCGTCGAACAGCGGTGGGTGTGAAGAGGTGCCCTCGCGCTGGCGGCGTCGTTGCAGGCGGAGCGAGGCGGGCAAGACGAAATCGGCCAGGTCGCGCGTAGCCCGCGTCATGTGAACCATCACGTGGGGGAAGTGCTCGATGAGCACGGGCAACGAGCCGATGTGGTCGTGGTGCGCGTGCGTGACGACGGCGTGGTCGATGTACCAGCCGGCGTTGTTATGGATAATGTCGAACCGAGGCAGGCTCGCGAGGCCTTCGGCTTCCGGGTCAGCGCCGGCATCGAGCACAAGGCCTGTCTCTCCTATTTTCAGGAAATGACAGCTCGCGCCAATAGCTTCGGTATCGCCCAGAGTAACAAAAAGCATACGCCTCGTTTCAGCAGTATCGTCCTCAGAAAAGCGTCAGAAAAACTTGTTGATCGGTTTAATTGTTTCAACGGTTATTTCGGTGTTTTGGTGTTATAGTGTTTGAGTGTTCTAGTTTCTTTACCTCATCCAACCAAAACACTAAAACACCAAAACACTATAACACCCGTCCCCCGGCACATGCAAATCCATCGTCATCCCTGGTATCATCAGCGTCATCACAACGGCAGCCGGTTTCGTAACATCTGGGCGCCGCCGCGCGACGTGTCGTTCCTGAAGGCGGCCCGTTTCTTTGTCGATTTTGCGTTTCAGCAGAAAGACAACGTCCTGCCGCCGGTGCAGGCGGTCGATCCGGAGATGCTGGCTGCGCCGCCTGCGCGGCTGCGTCTGACGTGGATCGGGCATGCCAGCACGCTCGTTCAGACGCCTGCGTTTTCATTGCTGACCGACCCGGTCTTCGGCCAGCGCGCCAGCCCGCTGTCGTTCACCGGGCCGGCTCGAAAGACCCCGCCGGCGCTGCGCCTGGCTGCGCTTCCCTCCATCGACCTCGTGCTGCTCTCGCACGATCATTACGACCATCTGGATTTTGAAAGCCTCCGGTCGACTGTGCGGCGGCACGATCCACTCTTGCTCGCTCCCCTGGGTGTGGGCCGCCTCGTCCGCAGTGCCGGCGCCCGGCGGGTGCTCGAACTCGACTGGTGGCAGTACGTCGATGTCGAGGGCTGGCGTTTTCATTGCACGCCGGCGCGACATTTCTCCGGGCGCGGCCTCACCAACCGCGACGCCACGCTCTGGGCCGGTTGGTTCCTCGAAGCCCTCGACGGCAGCCAGACCCTCTATTTTGCGGGCGATTCGGGCTATGCCGAGCATTTCACGGCGATCCACGAGCGGCTCGGCGCGCCGGAGGTGGCCCTGCTGCCCATCGGCGCGTACCGGCCTCGCTGGTTCATGGAAAGCGTCCACGTCGATCCGGCGCAGGCCGTGCAGGCGTTCGTCGATCTTCAGGCCGCGCATTTCATTCCCATCCACTGGGGCACGTTCGATCTGGCCGAAGAACCGCTTCAGGAGCCGCCTCAGCTTTTGAAGCAAGCCGCCGCCGAACAAAACGTCGCTGACTGCGTCCATCTGCTCGACATCGGCGGGGTTTTTTCTTTGGCGTAAAACGTAAGGGTGCTCGGCTCAACGTTTTCCCATGGCACCCTCACGTTTTACGTTTCACGATCCTGCCCGAAGGCTATACATTCAAATCCTCTAAACACGCCCGATAGCGCAGCAAGCCCCCGCACAAAGCCCATGATGCTCCCGACGTACAACGCCACGCGGTATGTGGTGCCGCTCAAGGAGGGCAGTTCCCTCCCGGCCATCCTCGACACCGAGGATGCAGGGCTTTTTGTGACCAAGTTCAGGGGCGCCGGCCAGGGCGCGCGGGCGTTGCTGGCCGAGTTCATCGTGGGTTTGCTGGCGCAACACGCCGGCCTACCGGTGCCCGACCTCGCCTTGATTTACCTCGATGCTGCCTTCGGGCGCACCGAGGGCGATCCGGAGATCCAGGACATCCTCAAGGGCAGCCGCGGCCTCAACGTGGGCCTGCGCTATCTCGAAGGCGCTTTTACCTTCGACCCCGTGGCCGTGGCCGATTTCGTCACGCCCGAACGCGCCGCCGACATCGTCTGGTTCGATGCCTACACCGTCAACATCGACCGCACGCCGCGCAATCCCAATCTCATGATCTGGGGCCGGCGGCTCTGGCTCATCGACCACGGCGCGGCGCTCTACATCCATCACAACTGGGGGACGGTGGACGAGGCGCGCATCCACGCGCCGTTTGCGCTCATCAAGGAGCACGTGCTCTTGCCCCTGGCCGGCGACCTCGACGCCGCCGACGCCCGCATGAGAGAACGCCTCGACGATGACGTGCTGCGCCGGACGCTGGCGCTGGCCCCGGAAGAATTGCTCATGGATGCGCCCGAAGGCCATCAGCCTGCCTTCGCGTCGGCAGAAGCCAATCGGGAGGCGTATTTCAACTATCTCTCGAAGCGTCTCCACGGGCCGCGCGCGTTTGTGCAAGAGGCCCGCCGCGCCCAGGAAGAAGTCAAACAACCCGGACAACCCCTTTCGTACCGGCGATGAACGTACACCCGATGCCTCCGCATACTGCTTCGGATTGGATCGACTACGACTACGCGGTCGTGCGCGTAGTGCCGCTGGTGCATCTGTGCACGTTTCAGAACGTCGGCGTGGTGATGCATGCCCGTACCGCCGGCTTTCTCGACACCCGCCTCTATCTCAACCGCAACCACCTCAACACCCTCTGCCCGACGCTCGACATGGCGCTCGTCGAACGCTACCTCGATGCTTTCCAACGCATCTGCCACGGCGACCGCGACGCCGGCCCCATCGCCTTGCTGCCCCCGTCTGAGCGATTCCAGTGGCTGACCATCCCGCGCTCGGCGGTCCTGCAAACCTCCCCTGTCCACGGCGGCCGCACCCGCGACTGCGAGGAGACGCTAGAGCAACTCTTCAAAGCCCACGTCGAAGGCGCGTAGTTCGATTTTGGATTTTAGTTTACCGTAGAAACCCACCGTCTTTGACGGTGGTGATGTACCGTCGGCTATGCCGTACCTTTCAGGCATGGCCAAACGCAAAGGCAAATAC